>NZ_OLKJ01000032.1:0-50279 GCF_900291005.1 Pseudomonas sp. Kh14 | reverse complement strand
AGGGAGGTGACGGGCATGGATGCCCGTCAAGCGCTGAGGCCCCATGGATGGGGCCTGCAGCGCGTACTCCCGGGAGCAAGACCGTAGCGAGGGAACCCCGGAGCGGAGCGTAGGGGCCGGATGATAGGAGCCAGCGTTTTTTGGTTACTTTTTGTCGCGTTTGACAAAAAGTGACCCGCCGTAAGGGCGGAAAGGTGACTATGCGCCACTTGCGTGAATGAATACCTACTCGATGTGAATGCCCACATCCAAGAAGCAAGAAGCAAGAAGCGAACTTGTCTGTTTTGACTCAGCGAACAGTCCATTTGCGATGGCGACGCTGACTCACCTTTTCGCCCTTACGGCGAGTCACTTTTTGTCAAACGCGACAAAAAGTAACCAAAAAACGCTGCGCTCCCATCATCCGGCCCCTGCGCTACGCTCCGGGGTTCCCTCNTCAAACGCGACAAAAAGTAACCAAAAAACGCTGCGCTCCCATCATCCGGCCCCTGCGCTACGCTCCGGGGTTCCCTCACTCCGGCCTTGCTCCCGGCAGGACCGCGCCGAAGGCCCCATCCTGGGGCCTCAGCGCTTGACGGGCATCCATGCCCGTCACCTGCCTCCGCAAGGCCTGCGTTCGGCCTCCTGAAGTCGCGAAGATCAAGATCAAGATCAAAAGCCAGATCAACAGCCACATCAACAGCAGAGGGTTGGCTGTGCTGATCTTCGTCATTCCAACGCAGCGCCATTTCGCCTATTGTCGATGCTCCCTTCCCAAAACCATTGGCAAATCCATGGAGAACGTCATTGTCATCACCGGCGGCAGCCGCGGTATCGGCGCCGCCACTGCGCTGCTGGCCGCCCGCCAGGGCTACCGCATCTGCATCAACTATCACGCCGATGACCAGGCCGCCGAAGCCATCCTCAGCCAGGTCCGCGCCCTGGGCGCCGAGGCCATCGCGGTGCGCGCCGACGTCAGCGTCGAAGATGAAATCATCCAGCTGTTCCTGCGCGTCGACGATGAGCTCGGCCCGGTCACCGCACTGGTCAACAACGCCGGCACCATCGGCCAGCAGAGCAGGGTCGAGGACATGTCCGAGTTCCGTCTGCTGAACGTCATGAAGACCAACGTCGTCGGCCCCATGCTCTGCGCCAAGCACGCCCTGCTGCGCATGGCACGCCGGCATGGCGGGCAAGGCGGGGCCATCGTCAACGTATCATCGGTCGCCGCACGCCTGGGTTCGCCCAACGAATATGTCGACTATGCCGCCTCCAAGGGCGCGCTCGACACCTTCACCATCGGCCTGGCCAAAGAAGTGGCAGGCGAGGGCGTGCGCGTCAATGGCGTACGACCAGGCTATATCCATACCGGTTTCCATGCGCTTTCGGGCGACCCGGACCGCGTCAGCAAGCTTGAATCTGGCTTGCCCATGGGCCGAGGAGGGTATCCCGAGGAAGTGGCCCAGGCCATCCTCTGGTTGCTTTCGGACAAAGCTTCCTATGCCACCGGCAGCTTCATCGACCTGGGCGGCGGGCGCTGAGCGCCCGTCAAGGTTCCAGCAGCTCGCGAACCCGCTCTGCCAGTGCTTCCAGTTCGAACGGCTTGGTCAACACCAACGTACCTTGCAGCGGTTGGCCGTCGCTGAGCGCCGCGCTCTCATCGTAGCCGGTGATCAACAGCACCTTGAGGTCCGGGTAGCGCTCACGGCAGCGTTCGGCTAACTGGCGGCCATTCAGGCCGCCAGGCAGGCCGACATCGCTCAGCAGCAAGTCTGGCCGTTCGCCGCCTTGCAGGTGGGTGAGGGCAGACGGACCGTTCTCGAAGGCGTCCACCCGATAGCCCAGCTCTTCCAACACTTCGCCAATCACCAGACGCAAGGCAGTCTGGTCTTCAACCAACAGAATGCGTTTTGCACTCTCGCTGCTTCTTCGCAAGGGCGCGCGCGGAGCTTTGCTGATTGGCGCCTGGGCTTGCTCGTGGTGGCGGGGTAACAGCAGCTCGATGCGGGTACCCTCGCCAGGCACCGACAGCACCCGTAATTGCCCACCCGACTGGCGCACGAAGCCATAGGTCATGGACAGACCCAGGCCGGTGCCCTGGCCCATCGGCTTGGTGGTGAAGAACGGCTCGACAGCGCGCTCGACAACTTCGGCCGACATGCCGCTACCGTTGTCGACGACGCTCAGCCGCACGAACTCGCTGGCCGGCAGTTCCAGTGCCACGGCCTGCTTGTCGTCAAGCTGCAGGTTGTCGCCAATGATCTCGATCACACCACCGGCAGGCATGGCATCGCGCGCGTTGATGCATAAGTTGAGCAAGGCGCTTTCCAGTTGGGGAGGGTCGATGAAGGTCGGCCACAGCTGGCTGGCGAAGCGGCTGCTCAGGGTAATCGCCGGGCCGATGGTGCGGCGCAGCAGGTCTTCCATGCCGGCCACCAAGGTGGCCACTTGCGTGGAGCAGGGTTGCAGGGTCTGCTGGCGGGAGAACGCCAGCAGCCGGTGCACCAGCGAAGAGGCCCGCTGCGCCGCGCTGCTGGACAGCTCCAGCAAAGGCGCCAGGGCGTCGAAGCGTGACTGCTCCAGGCGTTGCCGCATCAGCTCCTGGGCGCCCAGGATGCCGCCCAGCAAATTGTTGAAGTCGTGGGCTATGCCGCCACTGAGCTGGCCTACGGCTTCCATCTTCTGTGCCTGGCGCAGCGCCGCTTCTGCCTTGGCCAAGCGTTCCTGCTCTTGCACGCGCTCACTGATGTCATAGGCGAACAGAAACGCGCCATGTACCTCGCCTTCTGGGTCGCGCAAGGCGTTGAAGCGCAACTCATAATGGCGCAGCGCGGGGGGCTTGCCGAAGGTGCCGATCTCGATGAACTGCTCGCCTGCCAGGGCGCGCTGCCACATCGGCAGAACAGGCGTCTGGCCGGCGGCGCCATCCTCGAACAATCCGGGCAGGTAGTCGCCGATTTCGGGTGTCCTCCCGTACAGCAGGTGGAAGTCATGCCTGGCTTGGCGATTGACAGCCAGCCAGCGCAGGTCCTTGTCGACCACATGCACATTGACCACACTGTGATCGACCAGCTCGGCAAACAAGCGGCGCTCCGCCAGCGCTGCATTCACCCTTTGTTCAAGCTCTTCGTTCAGGCGCTGCAGAGCCTGCTCTGCACGCCGGCGTTCGGTCACATCCTTGAACAACACTGCTACCTGACGTTTCTCGGCAGGTTCTATGCGAAACGTGGTCACCGACAGCACGTGGCCCGTGGCAATCAGTTCCTGCTCGAAGTGCAGCGGTTCGCCGGTGCGAAGCACCGCGCCATAGCGGGCCACCCAGTCATCCGCCTCATCGGGCACCATCTCGCGCAGTTTTTGCCCGACCACGTTAGGGATGCCGGCGTGTTTGGCATAGGCTGCGTTGGCCAGCACATGCACGTAGTCACTCAGGGGGCCATGAGGGCCATCGAAGAACTCGATGATGCAGAAGCCTTCGTCCATGGTGTCGAACAGTGAGCGATAGAAGTCCTGGTCGTGCGCCTGGTTGCTTGCAAGCCGTTGCTCCAGCAGTGTGTTCTGTCGCTGGAGGTCTTCGACTTGTTGGCGCAGTGAGTTCAGATCACTAGAAGACATGCCTGCGTCCGGCAAATGAAAGTGATGACTTTAACGTGTTCACCTGTAGGCGAATAGCCGCTCAGTGCGACTGGGCGGTGCTCCCCAGCAGCCGTTCAAGCGCCTGGGCAAGTGTTTGAAGATCGAATGGCTTGGCCAGCAGTTCTGTGCGCTGGTCGGGCCACGCTTTTGCCGTACTGTGCGCAGCGTCAGGGCCGGTAATCAGCAGCACCGCTGCATGTGGTGCAATACTTCGACAGGCTTGCGCGAGTCGGTGCCCATCGATACCCCCTGGCAGGCAGACATCGGTGATCAGCAAGTCCGGCGCTGGGGCTTCCTGCAAGGCCTTGAAGGCCTGGCGGCCATCTTCGAATGCCTGAACTTCATGGCCCTGATCTATCAATACCTCCAGCATGACCAGGCGCAGGGCCGGCTCGTCTTCCACCAGCATCACCTTGCACACGCGCCGCTGATGTGAGACCGCAGGGGCAGGCCCCTCGACGTCGGGGCTGGGTGAAGCGGCGTCTATGCTTTCATCGTGGGGGAGATACAGGTTGATGACCGTACCCTGGCCAGGTGCGCTATCGATGACCAGCTGGCCACCGGATTGCCGCACAAAGCCGTAGACCATGGACAACCCAAGGCCAGTGCCCTGGCCGAGCGGCTTGGTGGTGAAGAAGGGCTCAAGGGCGCGCTGCATCACTGCTTTGGACATGCCCATGCCGGTGTCTTCAACGCGGATACGCAGAAACCGGCCAGCGGCCAGGCCCAGCTGTCTGGCTTCGGCGCCTTGCACTTCGACATTGGCGCAACCGATGCTCAAGGTGCCGCCAAGCGGCATGGCGTCACGGGCGTTGATGCACAGGTTGAGCAGCGCGCTTTCCAGTTGCTGTGTCTATTCGGATAGGCCATAGTCCGGCATGTGTCTGGTCGTGGTAGTCGACATAGGGGCCGGTGGAGCTGCTGATCAGGTCGTGCATACCGGCCACCAGTTGCTGCACATCGACCCGTTGCGGGACCAGCGTCTGCTGCCGTGAGAATGCCAGCAAGCGCTGCACCAAGGCTGCGGCGCGTTGCGCATTATGCCGGCTGATTTCAAGCAGCTGCGCAGTATCCGTCAGCTGTTGCTGCACCAGACGTTGCCCGGCCAGTTCCAGGGCGCCAAGGATGCTGGCCAGCAGGTTGTTGAAATCATGGGCAATCCCGCCGGTCAACTGGCCGACCGCCTCCATTTTCTGCGCCTGGCGCAGTGCTTCTTCGGCCTGCTGCAGGCGCTCCTGTTCGGTCACGCGCTGCGTGATGTCATAGGCGAACAGGTAGCCGCCCTGAATTCGCTGCTGAGCATCGAGCCACGGGTGGTAGCGAATTTCGTAGTGGCGTGGTGCGTCGTCCAGCCCGAAGGTGACGGTGTCGATGAACGCTTCCCCTGCCAGTATGCGCGGCCATATCGGGGCCAGGCGGCCCATGATGTCGGGTTGATCGGTCAGGAACTGGGGTACGTAGTCGCCAATCTGCGGTACGAAGCCTCGGTAACGTTTGAAGGTTTCGCGCGCCGTGCGATTGATGGCCAACAGGCGCATCCTGCGGTCGGCAGCAAACACGTTGGCCACGCTGTTGTCGAGCAGTTCTCCAAGCAGCCTGTCATGCGCCTGAACGCTATCTTCGCGCTCTGCCAGGCGTGCTTCCAGTTCTGCGACACGCGCCTGCAACTGGGCAAAGGACGCAAGCGTATCTGGCGACATGACGAGGGCCTGATGATCGGATCGAGCAACTATAGTCGCCCCTCGGGCCCCCGGCTATCAGAACGAGCGAATGATCCGCCCGAGGGTTTCCATGGCCTGTTCGGCGCCGTCATGCCAGGGGCTGCCGTAGTTCAGGCGGATGCAATTGCCAAAGCGTCGGGTGGGCGAAAAGATTGGCCCAGGGGCGATGCTGATGCCTTGGGCCAGGGCCATGTGGAACAGCTTGAGGGCGTCCATCTGCTCGGGCAGTTCCAGCCACAGGAAGTAGCCGCCGGAGGGCTGGCTGACCCGTGTCTGCGCCGGGAAGTGGCGGGCGATGGCTGCCAGCATGTTGGCTTGCTGGCCCTCCAGCGCGTAGCGCAGCTTGCGCAGGTGGCGGTCGTAGCCGCCGTGTTGCAGGTAGTCGGCGATGGCCGCCTGGGCCGGCATGGAGGCACAAAGGGAGGTCATCAGTTTCAACCGCTCGATCTTCTGCGCAAAGCGCCCGGCGGCCACCCAGCCAATGCGATAGCCCGGTGCCAGGCTTTTGGCGAACGAGCCGCAGTGCATGACCAGGCCCTGGGTGTCGAAGGCCTTGGCGGGTTTGGGCGCCTGTTGCGAGTAGTACAGCTCGGCGTACACGTCGTCTTCGATCAACGGCACCTGATGGCGCGCCAGCAACTCCACCAGGGCCTGTTTCTTGGCCTCCGGCATGCTTGCACCTACCGGGTTCTGGAAGTTGGTCATGCACCACACGGCCTTTACCGGGTGCTTTTCCAGGGTCTGCGCCAGCACCCCCAGGTCCATGCCCTCACGCGGATGCACGGGGATTTCCACGGCCTTGAGTTTGAGCCGCTCCAGCACCTGCAGGCAGGCATAGAAAGCCGGGGCCTCGATGGCGACCAGGTCGCCCGGCTGGGTCACGGCCTGCAGGCACAGGTTCAGGGCCTCCAGTGCGCCGTTGGTGATCAACAGCTCTTCCATCGGCAGCATCAGCCCACCGACCATGTAGCGCAGGGCGATCTGCCGGCGCAGCTGCGGGTTGCCGGGGGACAGATCGGTCACCACCATGCGCGGGTCCATGCTGCGGCTGGCACTGGCCAGTGAGCGTGACAGGCGTTGCAGCGGGAACAGCTCAGGGCTGGGAAAGGCTGAGCCGAAGGCAATGGTGTTGGGGTCCTTGATCGAGTCGAGGATCGAAAATACCAAGGCGCTAACGTCGACATCGGTAGACTCGCTCACCGGCTGCAGCGCCTGCGGCTCGCTGAACTGGCGCGGGACGTGGGCATTGACGAAATACCCGGAGCGCGGCCGGGCGCGGATCAGCCCGCGCCGTTCCAGCAGGTAATAGGCCTGGAAAACGGTGGACGGGCTGACCCCATGGGTCTGGCTGGCGTAGCGCACGGACGGTACGCGCTGGCCGGGGCCCAGCACCCCGGAGCGGATCAGTTCGGCAATGTCATCGGCGAAGCGTTCGTAGCGTTTCATTCTGGCCTTCTGTCCAAGCCTGGCAGGCACGGTGGCGTGAGTGTAAGGGATCAGCGGTTCATGGGGGCGACGAAGCGACTGTGCGCGACGCTGCGGATAGCGGGGTCGTCTCGCTCGCTGATTTCAAAGCTCAGCGTCTGCGAGCTGCTGGTCGGGCGCTCGGCGAGCATCGCCACCGACACCGGCAGTTCGCTCATTTCGCCAGCAGGGATGACCAGTGCGTTATTGCCCTGCAGGGAGAAACCGTCAGCGTCCAGCAGGCGCAATTGATAGTGCTGGGTACGTTCGGTCTTGTTGATGACCTTGAGCAGGTAAATGTTCTCGATCTGGCCTTGGGCGTTTTCGCGGAACAGGCCGCGGTCCTTGATCACATCCAGCGATACCATCGGGCGCATCTGCAGGGCCACCACCAGTGCCCCGATCATGACCAGCAGAGCGGCAGCGTAGCCCAACAGGCGCGGGCGCAGCCAGTGAGTGGTACCGCCTTGCAGGCTGTGCTCGGACTTGTAGCCAATCAGGCCGCGGGCGTAACCCATCTTGTCCATTACCCCATCACAGGCGTCGATGCACGCGGCGCAGCCGATGCAAGCCATCTGCAAGCCATCACGGATGTCGATGCCGGTGGGGCACACCTGCACGCACAGGGTGCAATCGATGCAGTCGCCCAGTCCCTGGGCACCGACGTCACTGCCTTTCTTGCGCGGACCACGGGCCTCGCCACGACGCGGGTCGTAAGCGACCGCCAGGGTGTCCTTGTCGAACATCACGCTCTGGAAGCGCGCATACGGGCACATGTGCAGGCACACCGCTTCACGCAGCAGGCCGGCGTTGATGTAGGTAGCGGCCGTGAAGAACAGCACCCAGAACAGTGCCACACCGCCCAGTTGCAAGGTGAGCAATTCTGTGGCCAGTGGCCGGATCGGGGTGAAGTAGCCGACGAAGGTCAGGCCCGTGAGCACGCCAATGGCCAACCACAGGCTGTGCTTGAGCGTGCGACGGGCCAGTTTGTTCAGGCTCCAGGGCGCCGCGGCCAGCTTGATGCGCTGGTTGCGGTCCCCCTCGGTAACCTTTTCGCACCACATGAATAGCCAGGTCCAGGTACTTTGTGGGCAACTGTAACCGCACCAGACGCGCCCGGCGTAGACGGTGATGGCGAACAGGCCAAAGGCACAGATGATCAGCAGCGCCGACAGCAGGATGAAATCCTGTGGCCAGAAGGTGGCGCCGAAGATGTGGAACTTGCTGTTGCCCAGGTCCCACAGTACGGCCTGGCGGCCGTTCCAGTTCAGCCAGGCCGTGCCGAAGAACAGCACGAACAGGGCGCCGGCAAAGCCGATGCGCAGGTTACGGTAAAGCCCGGTAAAGCTGCGAGTATGGATGCCGCTGTCGGTGCGTCGCGCTTGGATGCTGGCTGGGGCGGTGGCGATCTCTGTAAAAGGGATTCTATCGTTCATGGTTCGGTGCTCATCAGGCCTCGATCAGGCATGAGCACTATGGCGCTGAAGCTGTTATCAGCACAGGTTCAGGTTTTACGATAAAAACCATATCAGATTTGCCGCATACCCTCGCCAGGCCTCATATCACCGAGCCTGGCGCGCTGGCCTTCAGATGCCTGCGGCTATCCACCGCACCCGCCACGGTCAGTGCATCGGCCTCGGTTTCGGTAATGGGCACGCGTTGGCCGGCCAGTATGGCCACCGACATGCGCAACTGCTCGTCGGTGATGATCTCGATGTCCGGGCCTTCGCCCTCGATGCGCAGGTCTTCACCGATCAGCGTGCAGCGGCGGGTGGTTTCGTCGATTTCAATGGGCATGGTGGGGTCCTCCCGGGGTGATTACAGGGTGGACCACGGCCAGGGGCCAGTTGCTGCATCAGCAAGCTGAGCGGCACTTTGCAGTACGTGTGACGGTCAACCTTGCATAGGGCAGGCCTGCCGACGTGGCAGGCGGATTCATAAAGCTCAAGCAAGGGAAACAACTGCGATGGACGTCATCTGGCAAGCAATCCAGGCGGAATTCGCCGATGTCACCGATGAGCGCGAGGTCACGCAAATCCTTGTGCGCTTGCTGATGGCTGCTGTGCTCGGCGCAGTACTGGGCTTCGAGCGCGAACACAAGGGCAAGTCTGCCGGGGTGCGTACCCATATGCTGGTGTCGCTGGGGGCCGCCCTGTTCGTTCTGTCGCCCAGTATGGCGGGGTCCGACGAACAGGCACTCAGTCGGGTGATCCAAGGCATCGTTGCCGGTATCGGTTTTCTCGGTGCGGGTACCATTCTGAAGGGTAACGGCCAGGACACCAGCCATGTGAAGGGCCTGACGACCGCTGCCGGGCTATGGATGACAGCTGCCATCGGTACGGCGGCTGGCATGGGACGCGAAGCCACGGCGCTGATCAGCACGGTACTGGCCCTGCTGGTACTGGGCACGATGCCGTTGCTGGTGGAGAAGGTCGAAGGGCAGGATGAGGAGAAGCAGAAGGAGGAAGAGGGCAGGAAGCACTGAGGGGAGCCGAAGCTCCCCTCAAAGAGTTGTTGCCTGCTCTTTTTTTATTATTGGGACCGGCCTATTGTTGTTTTTGTCGGCTTGTCCTGGTGTTGCGGGCGACCCCCATGCGGGGTCAAGAGCAAACGTATTTTTTTGAGCGCTGACCTGCTTTCATCATTGCTGATCCGAACCTGGCTGCCGCTACCTTGAGGTAGTTTTTATTGTTCTGTGCCAGACCGCGGGGCGAACCCCTGAAAAGCGTGTCGACTCCAAAAAAATCTGCTTGCTACGCCTCTGCCGTGTTGTTCTTGTTATGTCAGAGCCGTTACCTGTTGTTTTTATTGGGTATCGCGTTTTTTTTGTTGTTGTACCAGAGATATAGCAGGGTGCGTGCCAACTTTTGAAAACCCTTTAAAATCAATGAGTTAAGAATTTTGGTCGACACCACCCAGCCTGAAATTCTGCCGATTTGTTTCCCTGTTACCCGATTTTTTGCTGTGAAATGTGCGGGAGGTAACACTTCACCCACACCAATGTGACACCCGTGTGACCTAGCGTGCGCTGAACGCCCGTGCTACCCGCGACCCGTTGTCGCGGCCCAGCACGTCGCTGATGCGCTGGCCGGCGGCTATCAGCCGGCCCAGGTCGATGCCGGTTTCAATGCCGAGCCCCTGCAGCAGGTACACAATATCCTCGGTGGCGATATTGCCAGTAGCCCCCTTGGCGTAAGGGCAGCCGCCCAGCCCGGCTACCGAGCTGTCGAATACGCTGATGCCTTCGAGCAGGCTGGCATAGACGTTGGCCAAGGCCTGGCCGTAAGTGTCATGGAAGTGTCCGGCCAACTGCTCGCGCGGTACCTGGGCCGACACCACCTCGAACAGGCGTCGGGTGTCGCCTGCGGTACCGGTGCCGATGGTGTCACCCAGCGAGACCTCGTAGCAGCCCATGTCGTGCAGGGCGCGGGCTACCGGGGCCACCTGCTCGGCGCTGACCTTGCCCTCGTAAGGGCAGCCAAGCACACACGACACATACCCGCGCACGCGCACGCCGTGGCTGCGCGCAGCGTCCATGATGGGTTCGAAGCGCTTGAGGCTTTCGCTGATCGAGCAATTGATATTGCGTTGCGAGAACGCTTCGGAGGCTGCAGCGAACACCGCTACTTCCTTCACCCCGGCAGCCAGGGCGTCCTCGAAGCCACGCAGGTTCGGCGCCAGTGCGGCATAAGT
Organism: Pseudomonas sp. Kh14; assembly: GCF_900291005.1. NCBI lineage: Bacteria > Pseudomonadati > Pseudomonadota > Gammaproteobacteria > Pseudomonadales > Pseudomonadaceae > Pseudomonas > Pseudomonas sp. Kh14. Next base: position 39,786 of record NZ_OLKJ01000032.1, on the reverse strand, counting down.
CACGCCGGGGCGCTGCTGGATGCCGGCGAATACCTCGGCAGAGCCGGCCATCTGTGGCACCCACTTGGGTGACACGAAACTGCCCACTTCTATATAGGTCAGGCCCGCTTCGGTGAGGTCGTTGACCAGGCGTACCTTGTCGGCGACGCTGATGGGCTGGGCTTCGTTCTGCAGGCCGTCGCGGGGGCCGACTTCGACCAGGCGGACGTGTTTGGGCAAGGACATGGCGGGTTTCCTGTGGCGTTCAGCGGTTGTCTTTGTTGTTCAGGGTGGCGGCCAGGGCTTGTTCGCAGCGTTCCTGGGCGGTGTCCAGTTCCAGTTGCATCTGGTGAATGTCCAGCATCTGCTGCTCCAGCTGGGCGCGGCGCTCGGCGATCTTCGCCAGCATGCTGTTGAGCTGTTTGAGGTTGCCGCTGGTGGGGTCGTACAGTTCGATCAGCTCGCGGCACTCGGCCAGGGAAAAGCCGATGCGCTTGCCGCGCAGGATGAGCTTCAGGCTGACCTTGTCGCGCGGTGAGTAGATACGTTCCAAGCCACGACGCTCAGGGCTGAGCAGGCCCTGTTCTTCGTAGAAGCGGATAGCGCGGGTGGTGATGTCCAGTTCGCGGGACAGGTCGGAGATGCTGTAGGTCTGAGTGCTCATGCTCGGGCTCGGCGTGGGGTATGCGGATATCCTGAGGGCAGGTTGACGTATACGTCAAGAAGAGGCCGCCAAGGATTATTCCGACAACCCTGATCTGCGATACCCATTGGGCGTTTGCCCACTCAAGCGCTTGAACCACCGGGCGAAGTAGGTCGGGTCGGTAAACCCCAGGCTATCCGACAACTGCCCGATGCTCATCCGCGTGTAGATCAGGTTGCGCCGCGCCTCCAGCAACAACCGCTGGTGCACCACCTGCAACGCAGTCTGGCCACTCAGCGCCCGGCACAGCTGGTTCAGTTGCAAGCTCGGAACGTTAAGCCGCGCGGCAAAGTCTTCAACCGACAGATGTTCGCGGTAATGCGCTTCGACCAAGCGCAAGTATTGCCCCAGCAACTGCCGGTCACGTTCATCACGGTTACGCGGTGCCTGCCCTTGCTGCTGACGGCGGCTGATCCACACAATCAGCGCGGTCACCAACGCTTCCAGCATCGCTGCGCGTGCCGGGGCGTTGCCTTGGTACTCCCGCTGCAAGGTGTCGACCAGGCTGCGCAGGTGCACGCGGTCAGGGCCCAACGGATAACACGCAGGTTGTGCCAGCACCGTCAGTGGCGCGCCCAACCGCTGTTCCAGGTTCGCTACTAGGGCAGTACCAAAGGTCAGGACATAGCCCTGGATATCGGCGCTGAAGCGAAAGCCATGCACGGTCATCGGTGGCACGACCTGGATCGCCGCTTCGCCGATGGCACTGCGCACCCCCTCGATCGCCACCTGGGCCTGGCCACGCTGTACATACAGCAGCTGGAACAGCTCGGCATGCTGGTGCGGTTTGATCTCCCAGTGATGCAACCGGCTGCGTGCCGGGATCGATTCGCAGTGCAGCAGGTCGGTGCCGGGCCAGGCCTGATTTTCGCCATACAGCTTGAACAACGGGACGCCGGGGAGGGTGGATTTCATCAGGGCTGACCTGTCCGTTAATCGAACGCTTTTCGTAAAAGTGCAGGTTTTTTATGGAATAGCACACTTAAGCGGCTTTTTTTGCCATTAAAAATGCAATGGCAAACCCTAACAGCAGATGCCGCCCCGCTGCCAGTCCTGGGCCGGTATCGTCCGAACAGAGACAACAACAATGAAAACTCAGGTTGCAATTATTGGTGCAGGTCCGTCTGGCCTGCTGCTGGGCCAACTGCTGCACAAGGCCGGTATCGATAACATCATCGTCGAACGCCAGACCGCCGAGTACGTACTAGGCCGCATTCGCGCCGGCGTGCTGGAGCAAGGCACGGTCGACCTGCTGCGCGAGGCCGGCGTGGCCGAGCGCATGGACCGTGAAGGCCTGGTGCACGAGGGGGTCGAGCTGCTGGTTGGCGGGCGCCGTCAACGCCTGGACCTCAAGGCGCTGACCGGTGGCAAGACGGTGATGGTCTACGGCCAGACCGAAGTCACCCGTGACCTGATGCAGGCCCGCGAAGCCAGTGGTGCGCCGATCATTTATTCAGCCGCCAACGTTCAGCCGCATGAATTGAAAGGCGAGAAGCCCTACCTGACGTTCGAAAAGGATGGCCGGGTGCAGCGGGTTGACTGCGACTATATCGCCGGCTGCGACGGCTTCCACGGCATCTCGCGGCAGAGCATTCCGGAGGGCGTGCTGAAGCAGTATGAGCGGGTTTACCCGTTTGGCTGGCTGGGCCTGCTGTCGGACACACCGCCGGTCAATCACGAGCTGATCTACGCCCACCATGCGCGCGGTTTCGCGCTGTGTAGCCAACGCTCGCAAACACGCAGCCGCTACTACCTGCAGGTACCTTTGCAGGATCGTGTCGAGGAGTGGTCTGACGAGCGTTTCTGGGACGAACTGAAAGCCCGTTTGCCCGCCGAGGTGGCGGCGGACTTGGTCACAGGCCCCGCGTTGGAAAAAAGCATTGCGCCGCTGCGCAGCCTGGTGGTCGAACCCATGCAGTATGGCCACCTGTTCCTGGTGGGTGACGCTGCGCACATCGTCCCACCCACCGGTGCCAAAGGCCTTAACCTGGCGGCCTCGGACGTCAACTACCTGTACCGCATTCTGGTCAAGGTGTACCACGAAGGGCGCGTCGACCTGCTTGCGCAATACTCGCCGCTGGCCCTGCGCCGCGTGTGGAAGGGCGAGCGCTTCAGCTGGTTCATGACCCAACTGCTGCATGACTTCGGAAGCCACAAGGATGCCTGGGACCAGAAGATGCAGGAAGCTGACCGCGAGTACTTCCTGACCTCGCCGGCGGGCCTGGCGAACATTGCCGAGAACTATGTGGGGCTGCCGTTCGAAGAAGTGACCTGATCTGTCATTGCGCATACCTGGCACTCACGCAGAGAGCAAGGGCTGCATTGGTCAGCGAATGGCTTGCCGGTAATTACAGCAAGGCTTGAAGTCGAGACTGGGTATGACCGACAGTGCTTCGCTGAACAGGTGATGGCAGGATGCATGACGATGAAATACCCCACCCCGCTGATCGGCGCTCTGTGCCTGCTGGTTACCAGTAACTGGGCCGGTGCCGACCAGGTATTGCCCGCCCCACCGGAACTGGCCTCCGGCTACCGCAGCGGTTTGCAGCCGGTGCCCGCCAGCCGGCACATGGTCGCCGCAGCCAACCCGTTGGCCAGTGAAGCGGGGCGGGCGATGTTGCGTGCCGGCGGCAGTGCGATTGACGCCGCCATCGCCATGCAAATGGTGTTGACACTGGTCGAGCCGCAGTCCAGTGGCATCGGTGGCGGGGCGTTCATCCTGTACTGGGATGGCAAGCGCGTGCAGGCATTCGACGGGCGTGAGGCCGCACCTGCGGCGGTGACGGAAAAACTGTTCCTGCAAGCCGATGGCACACCCATGCCGTTCCGGGTGGCGCAGATCGGTGGGCGTTCGGTGGGTGTGCCCGGGGTGCTGCGTGCCCTGAAACAGGCCCACGAGCAGCACGGCAAGTTGCCCTGGCACACCCTGTTCGCCCCGGCCATCGCCTTGGCACGCAACGGCTTCGCGGTTTCCGAGCGCCTGCACACGCTACTGGCCGGGGACCCCTATATTGCCCGCTCACCCGCAATGGCCCGTTACTTCCTGGATGAACAGGGTAGGCCGCTGGCCGTGGGTACGATCCTGCGCAACCCTGAGCTGGCACATACCTTGGAGCAGATCGCCGCTCAGGGGCCCGAGGTGTTCTACAGCGGTGAAATTGCCGAAGCCATCGTCGCCAAGGTGCGTGGCCATGCCAATGCCGGGTATCTGTCGTTGCAGGACTTGCAGCAGTACCAGGCCAAGGAGCGCGAGCCGTTGTGCGGCCCCTACAAGGCCTGGCAAATATGCGGCATGCCGCCACCGTCTTCGGGTGGGGTGACCGTGCTGCAGACCTTGGGCCTGCTCGAAGCCGTGCAGCGCACCGCGCCGCAACGCGACCTGGCAGCGCTGCGACCGTTGGCCACCTCGTCCCCCGCCCGCCTGGAGGCCCCGCCGTTGGCCGTGCACCTGATCGCCGAGGCCGAGCGCCTGGCCTACGCCGACCGCGCTCAGTACCTGGCCGACAGCGACTACGTGCCCGTCCCGGTCAAGGCCCTGACCGATTCTGCTTATCTGGCCAGCCGCGCGGCGCTGATCGGCGAGCACAGCATGAAGCGCGCCCACCCGGGTCAGCCGCAAGGAGCGGACCTGGCGCTTGCGCCCGACCGCTCGCCACTGCGCATCTCCACCTCTCACCTCAGTGCGGTGGATGACAGCGGCCAGGCCCTGGCCATGACCACCTCGGTGGAGGCCGCATTTGGTTCGCACCTGATGGTCAAGGGCTTCCTGCTCAACAATCAGCTGACCGACTTCTCGTTCATCCCCCACGAGCACGGCAAGCCGGTGGCCAATCGGGTGCAGCCGGACAAACGGCCGCTGTCGGCCATGGCGCCAACATTGGTGTTCTCGCGTGCCACGGGCGAGTTTGTCGCGAGCCTCGGTTCGCCGGGTGGTTCGCAGATCATCGGTTACGTGAACAAGGCACTGATCGGCCTGCTGGATTGGCAGCTCGACCCCCAGCAGGCCGCCGGTCTGCCCAACTTCGGCAGCCGCAATGCCGGCACCGAAGTGGAAGCAGGGCTGAGCAGCCCGGCGCTGATCCGCCAGTTGGCAGCCTGGGGCCATGAGGTGACACCGATGACCATGACCAGCGGCATGCAGATCATCCAGCGCAGCGGCGAGGGTTGGTCAGGCGGTGCCGATCCTCGGCGGGAAGGAGTGGCCCTCGGTGACTAGCCGTGATAGAACGCAGACTTGCCATTCAGTAGTTGAATACCAAGATGTCTATCAGCGTTAAATCGAATAGGGCTCTGTTCGACCTCGACCTGCTGCGCGCCATTGTCGTGGTGGCAGACTGCGGCAGCTTTACCACCGCTGCCGCGCGGCTGCATTCGACCCAGTCGACGATCAGCCAGAAGGTGCGCCGCCTGGAAGACATGGTCGGCCACCGCCTGCTGGTGCGGGGCAACCGTGACGTGCTGCCGACCGACGCCGGGCAGACCTTGCTCGGCTATGCCCGGCACATGCTGGCCCTGAACGACCAGATGCTTGAAGCCCTGGCCGGGGCGATGGTGGGCACCACGGTACGCCTTGGCGTGCCCGAGGACTTCGTTGGCGGGCGTACCACCAATGCGCTGTCGGCATTCAGCCGGCTGCACCCACAGGTGAAGCTCGAAGTGACCAGTGGCTTGTGCCGTGACCTGAGCCAGGCCTACGACAATGGCGAACTTGACCTGGTGCTGCTCAAGCAGCGGCGCAACAGCCGTGAGGGCGTGGCCTGTTGGCCAGAGCGTCTGCAGTGGATCGACAGCGCGCGCACGCCCGCCTTCGAGCTGGACCCGATCCCATTGGTCACCTTTCCGCCGCGCGGCCTGTACCGCGAGGACATGATCAACGCCATCGAAGGCATGGGGCGGCGCTGGCGCATCAGCTTTACCAGTTCCAGCCTCAGTGGCATCCAGGCTGCGGTCGCCGATGGCATGGGTATCAGCCTGCTGCCACCCAGGGCGGCCACCGGCGAGCACAGGGTGCTGGGGGGCGGGCAAGGGCTGCCGGAGGTCGACAGCTATGAGATCGTCATCGTGCATCGGCCGACGGCGGATGTGATGGTCAAGGCGTTGGCTGAGGTGATGACGCAGTTGCTGGCGGGCGGTGGGATCTGACGATCTGTGGGCGATGCGCTTGCACATGAAACAAAGCCCACACACTTTCGTCCAGCCCGATTCAATGTCAGGCAACCCGTCGGATGCGCCTTTTGCCAGCGCGGCCTCGGGTGTGGCTGAACAGGTCTTTCGGGTCGTCCTCAACCCACGGCACCAGGTCGATCCTGGCACCCATCCCGCGCTTTTCGGCTTGCTGTAGTACGTACTGTAGTACGGTGTAGTCTTCGAGGGCGAAGCCCACCGAATCGAACACAGTGACCTGGCTGTCGCTTTGGCGGCCCTCCGTTTCTCCGCAGAGTACGCGCCACAGGTCGACCACCGGAAAGTCCGCTGGCAGCTGCTGGATCTCACCTTCGATACGGGTTTGTGGTTCGTACTCGACGAACACCCGCGCGTTGCGCAGCACATCGGCGTGCAGCTCGGTCTTGCCTGGGCAGTCACCGCCCACGGCGTTCAGGTGCATACCAGGCTCCAGCATGTCGGGGGTAATGATGGTGGCGTAGGCCTTGTCGGCCGTCACCGTGGTGATGATGTCCACGCCTTTCACTGCCTCGGCTACCGAGCTGGCCCGGCGGATGGTCAAGCCGCTGTATTCCTTGAGGTTGGCGATAAGCTTGGCGGTGGCCAGCGGGTCGGTGTCGTAGGCGACGATTTCTTCGATGCCCAGATGCTTGTGGAAGGCCAGGGCCTGGAATTCACTTTGCGCGCCGTTGCCGATCAGCGCCATCTTGCGCGCGTTCGGGCGGGCCAGTGCCTGGGCTGCCATTAGCGAAGTCGCTGCGGTGCGCAGGGCGGTGGCGATGGTCAGTTCGGACAGCAGCACCGGGTAACCGGTGTCGACATCGGCCAGCACACCGAAGGCCATCACCGTATGCAGGTCGCGTGCAGTGTTGGCCGGGTGGCCGTTGACGTATTTGAAGGCATAGCGGCTTTTGTCGGCGACCGGCATCAGTTCGATCACGCCCACTTCCGAGTGGCTGGCAACGCGCGCGGACTTGTCAAACGCCTGCCAGCGTTTGAAATCGTTCCGCAGGGCAGCGGCAAGCTCGCCAATAAACGGCGCTACGCCAATGTCATGCACCAAGTCCGACATGGTTGGAACATCAATGAAATACGTCATGCTCTTGCACCTTGTTATTGTGCGCTTGCCCAGCAGTGCGGGGTAAGCGCTTGGGATTATCGAAGTGAAGCCGCATGAACATTTTGATGACAGGTTGCGTCAATCGGAAGCATGCAGGTTGTCAGTTTTGTCAGGCTTCTGGACAATCTGCTAACCCAACGTAGCAATCTGATTATTTGGCAGGCTTATGGACACGATCGATCGGGAACTGATTGCACTGTTGCGGGACAACGCACGTACCCCTGTGCTGACCCTCGCGAAGAAGCTGAAGGTGGCCAGGGCAACGGTGCACAACCGCATCACCCGGCTTGAAGAACAAGGTGTGATCATCGGTTACACGGTACGTTTGCGCTCCGATGCGCTGGACCAGGGGGTGCGGGCAATCACCAGCATCGGCATCAGCGGCCACCATGCCGCAGAGGTCAAGCACGCGCTGCGCGGGCATCCCAATGTAGTGGCCATCCACACCACCAATGGCCGCTGGGACCTGATGGCAGAGCTGCGCGCCGACACCCTCGAAGCGTTCGACCGGGCGCTGAACGCCATCCGCTCGATCCCGCATATCGAGAACACCGAGACCAGCATCCTGCTTTCGACCTACAAGATGTGACCGCTGAGCCAGGCCTTTTGCCAGGTGTACTGCATAAAAGGCTGCCGGCCCTGCTGCAGTCGGTCTGCGGCCTGCCGGCACTTCAAGGTTGGCGCTCAGCCACCGCGCGCAACGTACGCAGCGTGACCACCGCTGTATCCACCATGAACCGGTTGGCCAGCCAACTCGGCACATCCCCGGCAGGGGCGGCCTGCAACTGGTAGGTCACCTCGGTCACCCGTTCACCCAGCGGCTTCATCCGCCACTTGCCACTCAGGTGCCGTACCCGGATCAGTCCGTCAACGTTGGGGATCCTGTCGGGCTCGGCGCTCAGGTGACGCACCAGGGTACCGTCGGCCAGGCGTTCGCTGGTCACTTTCAGCACGATGTCCCGCGGCCTCGTCGGCCATGGTGGGTTGGTGGTCAGGTATATCCAGGTGCTGTCACCTTCCACATCCAGCAGCCGCATCTGGTCACAGGCGTACAGCCACTTGCAGGCTACGCGCAGGTTATCCTGCAGGCCAGTGAGCGTGCGCACGCTGGCTTTCATGGTGCTGACACCACGAAACTGCTGGTAGGGCGAGGCGCTTGGGTCTTTCAGGTACACGCGAATGCCTTCGCGGTCGTAGGCCAGATTCCAGCCATTGGTGGCCAGGGCAGAGGTGCACAGCAGCAAGGTCGCAATCAGCAGGCAGCGGTTCATGGCCGGTACCCTGCAAGGGTGGGTATTTCAGTATGCGCGGCAAACAGAAAGCCCGCCAGGCTGGCGGGCTTGCGGGCATCAGCCTGGGCTTAGCGCTTGGGGTTCAGCGTCAGGTGTACGTGACGGTTCACGTCCTTGTACAGCAGGTAGCTGAAGTTGCCTGGGCCGCCGGCGTAGCAGGCTTGCGGGCAGAAGGCGCGCAGCCACATGAAGTCGCCGGCTTCCACTTCGACCCAGTCCTGGTTCAGACGGTACACTGCCTTGCCTTCCAGCACGTACAGGCCGTGTTCCATCACGTGGGTTTCTGCGAACGGAATCACACCGCCCGGCTGGAAGGTGACGATGTTCACGTGCATGTCGTGGCGCATGTCGGCCATGTCGACAAAACGGGTGGTTTTCCAGCGGCCTTCGGTGCCCGGCATCTCGATGACGGTGGCGTTGTCGCGGTGGGTGACGAAGGATTCCGGTACGTCCAGGCCTTCAACCTTCTGGTAGTGCTTGCGCAGCCAGTGGAAGGTGACGTTGGACTTGCTGTTGTTACGCAGGCTCCACTCGGCGCCCGGGGCCAGGAAGGCGTAGCCGCCAGGTACCAGGGTGTGGTGTTTGCCTTCGACGGTGATGTCCAGTTCGCCTTCGACGATGAACACCACGGCTTCCGCATCGGCGTCCAGCTCAGGGCGCTCGCTGCCGCCTTCCGGGGCCAGTTCGACGATGTACTGAGAGAACGTTTCGGCAAAACCGGTCAGCGGGCGGGCGATGACCCACATGCGCATCTTGTCCCAAAAGGGCAGGTGGCTGGTGACGATGTCACGCATCACGCCTTTGGGGATGACGGCATAGGCTTCGGTGAACATGGCACGGTCAGTCAGCAGCTCGGTTTGAGCCGGGTGCCCACCGTGGGGGGCGAAGTACGAATGGTTCGACATGGACGATCTCGACTTGTTGTTCTCTCCCCATGCCTTGAACCGCACCGGCCGGTGCGGCGCAGGGGATGTGGCCACAGAATAGGGTCGAGTACGTGCTATCCACAAATTAAATGTTGGAATACCCGGTATTTGATCACTGAATGCTGACCTGGCGCCCAACGTGCCGTTCGGGCAGCTGGCCGCCGCGGCCGAACAGCTTGTGGCGCAGGGGGCCCTCGGTGTAGCTCAGCGGGTAGCGGCCGCGCCGTTGCAGCTCGGGCACCAGCAGGTCGACTACATTGGCCAGGTCGTCCGGTTGCACGGCGTAGGTCAGGTTGAAACCGTCGATGCCGGTAGGGTCCAGCCAGGTTTCCAGCTGGTCGGCCACCTCGCTGGCAGCGCCGATCAGCACGGGGCCGCGACCGCCCAGGCCAACGAACTCGGCGGCTTCGCGTACGGTCCAGCGGCGAGTGGGGTCGGCGGCGGTGAAGGCTGCCAGGGCAGCACGGCCAGCATCGTTCTCGACGTACTCGATCGGTGCATCAGGGTCGAGGCCGGCAAAGTCGATACCGGTCCAGCCTGACAGCAGCGCCAGGGCAGCGTCCAGGTCGACATAGCGGCGATAGTCGTTAAAGCGGGCCTCGGCCTCTTCCCGCGTGGGGGCGATGATCAACAGCGCCTGGGCGTAGATCAGCACTTCGTCACGGCCACGCCCGGCCGCTTCGCAGGCCTGGCGGATGCCGTCGGCGTAGCGGCGCAACACCGTCGGCGTTGGCCCACTGATGAACACGCATTCGGCATGCCGTGCGGCAAACTGTTGGCCGCGTGCCGACGCACCGGCCTGGAACAACACCGGGGTGCGTTGCGGCGACGGCTGGCACAGGTGCATGCCGGGCACCTGGAAGTGCTCGCCCACATGGTTGATCGGGTGTACCCGCGAGGGTTCGATATAGCGCCCGCTTTCACGCTCCAGCAGCACGGCGTCGTCGTCCCAGCTTTTCTCCCACAGTTTGTACAGCACCTGCAGGTATTCCTCGGCCAGGTCGTAGCGTTGGTCGTGGCCCAGTTGACGCGCCAGGCCGAGGTTGCGCGCAGCGCTGTCCAGATACCCGGTGACGATGTTCCAGCCGACCCGGCCATTGCTCAGGTGGTCGAGCGTGGACATGCGCCGGGCGAAGGGGTAGGGGTGTTCGTAGGTCAGCGAAAAGGTGACACCGAAACCCAGGTGCTCGGTCACCCCGGCCATTGCCGGCACCAGCAGCAGCGGATCATTGACCGGCACCTGCACGCCACCGCGCAGGGCGGCTTGCGGGCTGCCTTGATAGACGTCGTAGATACCCAGCACATCGGCGATGAACAGGGCGTCGAACAGGCCGCGCTCGAGCAGGCGGGCCAGGTCGGTCCAGTAACTCAGGCGGTTGAACGCCACACTGGTGTTGCGCGGATGGCGCCACAGCCCAGGGGACTGGTGGCTGGCAGCGTTCATGCTGAAGGCGTTGAAGCGGATCGGGCGAGGCATGGTCAGCGCGCTCCGTTCAAGGCAGCACGGAAGCCGGGTAGACCGCTTCGGCCACCTGTAGCTTGCGTGGAATCAGGCCCAGGCCCTGGAAGGTGTCCGCCAGCTTCTGTTGTTCGGCAACGATCTGCGGGGTGATAGCGACGGCGTTGTAGTTGCGCCGTTCGCTGGCCACTTCCAGCACCTGGGTACTGATCCCCAGCTGCGGTGCCAGCAGCGCGGCAACTTCGGCGGGCTTGGCGTTGGCCCACTGGCTGACTTTGCCCAGCTCGGCAAAGAAGGTTTTCAGCAGTGCACGGTGCTGGTCGGCATAGCGGGCTGTGGACAGGTAGAAGGTGCGGTTGTTGGACAGACCGCTGCCGTCGCGCAGGTTCTTCAACCCTGGCTGGCTTTCTGCGGCGGCGAGGAACGGGTCCCAAAGGGTCACGGCCTGCACACTGCCCGATTGCAGGGCGGCCACGGCATCGGCGGCATTGTTGACGTAGGCGGGGGTAATGTCCTTGTAACTGAGGCCAGCCTGCTGCAGGGCTACGGCCAGCAGGTATTGGGCATTCCAGCCGCGGCCGGTGGCCACGCGCTTGCCTTTCAGGTCCTGCACACTGGCCAGGTGGTCCTGCTCGCGCACGACCAGGCCAATGCCGCGTGGGTAGGGTTGTTCGGCGGCCAGGTAGACCACAGGCTTGCCTGCGGCCTGGGCGAACACCGAGGGCGCATCGGCTGCGTGGCCAAGGTCGATGGCGCCGGTGCTCAGTGCCTCCAGGAGCTGGGGGCCTGCGGCGAACTCATGCCAGCTGACCTTCACACCTTGCGGTGCCAGGGCCTTCTCCAGGGCGCCGCTGCCTTTGAGGATGTTGATGCTGTTGAATTTCTGGTAGCCGATGCGCAGTGTCCTGGCGTCGTCGGCAATGGCTTCGGACCAGGGCAGCAGGGCGCTGGCGACGCTGGCCAGTAAACCGCCGATCAGCAGACGGCGTAGTGGGGAGAAGGCATGTTTGGGCATGGGCATTGCTCCTTGAATCGGGTGAGAGGCGATCTGCCCAGACTAAGGAGGTGGCGTTTGGCTTTCAATTTATATATTCCTATTTGTTAGATTGATTTGTTATTTTTATATCCTTTTGTTTTTTGGGCTTGGCGTCTATCGTTGCAGGAGGGGTTATGGGGCGCGAAAGGCTTGCCAATGGCCAAGGCATGATGGCTACCCGACCAACAGCGTGCTTCCCTGCATGGCCGCGCTAACGGATAATCCCCCGCATTCCAATAAACAGCCTGTGAGTGGGTATGAGTGATTCCGTAGTCGGCCTCGGCCAGCCTGAAACCGAAGGGGTGCGCAAAACGCGCAAGAACAACCCTGAGAAAACACGCGAGGACATCCTCCAGGCCGCCATCAGCGAGTTCGTTCAGCAGGGGCTGGCCGGCGCCCGCGTCGACGCCATTGCCGAACGCACCGCCACTTCCAAGCGCATGATCTACTACTATTTCGGCAGCAAGGAGCAGCTGTATTGCGAGTGCCTGGTGAAGTTGTACGGGGATATCCGCAAGACCGAGCAGAGCCTGGACCTGGAGTCGTTGCCGGCTGAGCAGGCGATCCGCCGGCTGGTGGAGTTCACCTTCGATCACCATGACCGCAACGTCGATTTCGTGCGCATCATCTGCACCGAAAACATCCACTATGGTGAGTACGTCAAGCAGTCGCCGGCCATTCGCGAAATGAGCAGCCTGGTGCTGGAGGCCTTGGGCAACACCCTGCGCCGTGGCGTTCAGGAAGGCGTGTTCCGCGCTGGCATCGAGGTCATCGACCTGCACATGCTGATGAGCTCGTTCTGCTTCTACCGGGTGTCGAACCGCCATACGTTTGGCGAGATCTTCCAGATCGACCTGTCTGATGAGCAAATAAAGCTGCGCCACAAAGCCATGATCTGTGATGCGGTGTTGCGGTATATCCAGCTCGAGCCCCGTACCTGAGATTGCTCGAGCGCCTGGGCTGACTCGAAGCCTGGGTCACTCGCCCAGCCGTTGCTCGCGCGACGGCGGGTAGCCGAAATACGCCGCATAGCACTTGCTGAAGTGCGACACCGAGACAAACCCGCAGGCCACCGCCACTTCCATCACCGACAGGTCGGAGTACTGCAGCAGCCGGCGGCTCTTGGTGATGCGCAGCTCCATGTAATAGCGCCGGGGCGACGTGCCCAGCTGGGCCTGGAACAGGCGGTCGATCTGTCGCCGCGAGCGCCCGCTGTAGGCGGCCAACTGGTCGAGGCTGAGGGTTTCCTCGAGGTTGTTCTCCATCAGCTCGACAATGGTGCGCAGGTGCAGGCTCATGGACTTCTTCGCCCCAGGACCCACCTGGCGGTAGCGCGCACCGGAGAATGACAGGATTTCCTCGACGCCTTCGGCCAGGCCATCACCGTACAGCCGGCGCACCAGGCCCAGCATCAGCTCCATGGCGCCATTGGGGCTGGCGGCGCTGAGGCGGTCACGGTCGAGGGTAAAGCTGGCCGGGGTGATGCGGGTTTGCGGGCTGCGCTCCGACAGGCTGGCACGTTGCTCGGGGTGGATGCTGCAACCGTAGTCGTCCAGCACCCCGGCACGGCCAAGGAACCAGGCGCCGTTCCACAAGCCGCCCAAGGCCATGCCGTGGGCAGCGCAATCGTTCAGCAGGCGATCGAGTTCCGGGTACTTGAGTGGTGTGCGCAAGCCGCCACAGACCACCAACAGGTCCAGTTCCTTCAGCGCCGCAGCGGACAGCTCGGTGGCTACCAGTTCCAGTCCCAGGTCGCTGAGCACCCGGTCGCCGTCCAGCGACAGCGGGGTGAACCGGAAGCTGTCGGCACGTAGCAGGTTGGCCGTGACCAGTACGTCCATGGCCACCGTGAAACTGGCCATCGAGAAGTGTTCGAGCAGGATAAAGTCGACCCGATAGGGCGCCTGGGCATTGGCGCTGCTTGTTTTGAGCCGTAGCATGTTGCTGGTGCTGGTCTTTTGGCTGAACTGGCGTGGCGTGGGCACTCTGAACTCCGCTTCCTGGCTGGCTCGCAGAGTGTGGACGGTGCCCGGAGGAAAGACAATCTCCCGGGTGGCTGTGTCGTATTACAGGTCGTGTTCAGGCAAACCAGCCTGTCCTGGTGCTATACCGCTATGCTGACGTTCCGTCATTGAGGATGCCCCTGATGAGATATGCCGCTGTAGTGTTGCTCAGCCTGTTGCCGTTGCTGGCCAACGCCCTGGAGCAGGGCGACAAGCTCGCCCCGTTCACGCTGCTCGACCAGTACGACCAGGCCTACAGCCTTGGTGCCGACACGCAGATTCTGCTGGTGGCGCGCGATATGGACGGTGCCAAGCTGGTCAAGGCGGCACTGGCCGAGCAGCCCAAGGGCTACCTGGAAGCACGGGCCGCTGTATTCGTGGCCGACATTCAGCGCATGCCTGCGCTGATCAGCAAACTGTTCGCGGTCCCGGCCATGCGCGATTACAGCTACCGGGTGCTGCTCGACCGTGATGGGCGAGTGGCCAGCCGTTACCCCGGGCAGGAGGGCCAGGTGCAGTGGTTGCAACTGCAGCAGGGCGTGCTGGTCAGCCAACGGGCGTTCACCGATGCAGCAGCGTTGAAGGCTGCACTGGAGAATGCACCACGGCGATGAGGCCTATCGCCGCGTCTGCAAAGAGGCGCGGTGAGTCAAATCAATCTGAACCCTCAGCGCTTGCAGCAACCCAACCCAATACATGCCATTGGGAGAGCGCTCATGGAAATCGGTACGATCTGGATCATCATCGCGGCCTTGGTCATTCTGCTGGAGATCTGGGCCATCTGGCACATCATCGGCAGTGAACGGCGCGCCGAGCGCAAGATGCTGTGGATCGTCTTCGTGGTCTACGCACCATTCCCAGGTTTGCTGTTCTGGGCCTGGCGCGGGCCGCGGGCGGTGAAGGGCAGGGCGGTGTTGCAGGAAAAATGACGGTTTGCGGCCTCGGGCGCGGGGGCGCCTGAGGCCGTCGAGGGTCATTTGGGCAGGATGTCGAAACGCATGGCAGGACCCAGCCCGTCCACCATCAGGCAGCCGTAGAACTTCACGGTAGACAGTACGCGCAGTTCCTTGAGCGCGTCATGGATGTAATCACGGACCAGCTTTTCAGCTTCCCGCTTGCGGTCAGCGCGGGTGGGGCCATTGAGCGTGATCATGCCAAGCAGCGTGGTTTCAATGTGCTCAACGGTGTCCAGGCCGAGCTTTTCCCGCAGGTGCAGACGTGCCTGTGCCGCATCGGTTTCATCGTATGCAGGGTTGTGTGGCTTGATGGTGTAAGCCAGCTGAAAATCAAATTTGCTCATCGGTATTCCCCGTTGGTTACAGGCCTCCATGCCGGGCTTTGCAATCTACGGCCTGACAGCCACGGCGCAAACACACGCGTGGTTCTGGCATGACGATGCTTTGTACGAAATGTCCTACTTTGCGCTTGACCTCGAGTTAACTTAAGGTCCGATACTCCTGCGCTCTTCCCACCGAGCGAGGGCTTGTCATGACCCCATCAAACGCATTCCAGCTAAGCAACCCCGAAGGCCTCTACGACCCCAGTGGCAATGCCTACTCCCATGTCGCCGAAGTGCGCGCTGACAGCCGTCTGCTGTTCATCGCCGGTCAGGGTGGGGAGGATAGCCAGGGCCAGTTGTCACCCGTGTTCGCCGAACAGGCCCGCCAGGCGCTGGCCAACCTGGAACTGGCCCTGGCGTCGAAAGGTGCCAGCCTGGCCCAGGTGTTCAAGCTGACCCTGCTGATTGTCGAACACTCCGAAGCACGGCTGCACCAATGGGTGGCCGAAGCCGACAGGGCCTGGGGGGCGCACATGAAACCGACCTGCACGCTGATACCGGTACCCCGGCTGGCACTGGACGGCATGCTGGTGGAAATCGAGGCTGTAGCCGCGGTGTAGTGCGGTGAAATCAGTGGTGGCGCCAGGGAATTACTCTGTTGTATATCGGTCAGGCATCGGCACTGCCGCTTTAACAACAATTTCCACTCAGAGGTGACCCCACCATGAGCACCGGCACGACCACGCTTGCTGAACGCAAGACCAGAGCCTGGCTTTGGCCTGCTCTGTTCAGCCTGGTGGCTTTCGCTGCCAACTCGGTGTTCTGCCGGCTGGCGCTGAAAGACGGGGCCATCGACCCGGTATCCTTCACCGTGGTACGCCTGGCCAGTGGTGCGCTGTTTCTGCTGTTGCTGATTCGCCTGCGCAGGCCGGTGCATACCATGGGCGGCAGTTGGTGGGGCGGTCTGGCCCTGTTCCTGTACGCGTTCCTGTTTTCTGCGGCGTACCTGCAACTGGGGGCAGGGGTGGGGGCGTTGTTGCTGTTCGGTGCCGTGCAGATCACCATGTTCGGCTTCGCGTGGTACAGGGGCGAACACATCACTGTACGCATGCTGCTGGGTATGCTGATTGCCTTTGCCGGCCTGCTGGTGCTGCTGTTGCCCGGCGTTTCCGCGCCGCCGTTGGCCAGTGCCTTGCTGATGGCCCTGTCCGGTGTGGCCTGGGGGGTATATACGCTACTGGGCAAAGGCTCGCCCAGGCCGCTGGCCGACACTGCCGGCAATTTTGCCCGTAGCTTGCCGTGCCTGGTGCTGCTGCTACCGATGCTGTTGCTGGGGGCCGACCCGCACTTCACGCCACTTGGCTTGTTGTATGCCTTGGGTTCCGGTGTGCTGGCTTCTGGCGCAGGCTATGCCGTTTGGTATGGCGTGGTCAGGCAGATCAGTGCGCAACAGGCGGCGACCCTGCAGCTCAGCGTGCCAGTGATTGCTGCACTGGGCGGGGTTGCCCTGATCGGCGAGTCGGTGTCGTTGCGTTTGTTGATCGCCTGTGTGGTGGTGTTGGGCGGTATTGCCCTGGCGTTGGCGCCGCGCCGTTAAAAAAAGCTGCGCTGGGCCTTGAGTGTGACCACGCTGTCGCAATAGGTATTGATGCCCGCATAGGCATCGCAGCTCGCGCCACTCAGGCTGGAGTTGCTGTAGATCAGGTTCAGGTCGATGCCCAGCCAGGGCCGCGACAGCTCCAGTGACCAATCGGAAAAGGTATTCACCTGGCTGCCATCGCCAATGGTGAACGGCGTGCCCAGGCGGTGGTGGGCGAGCTTGACGGTAAAGTCGACGTCGAACATCGGCAGATGGCCGAAGTCGGCGAACAGCGTGCCCGTGCGGTTGTCGGGGTTGTCGCGCAGCGCCCCGCCGAAGCGGCTGCCCAGCACCGAAATCCCCCCATACAGGGCGTAGCTGTCGGGGCCTGCGATATTGGGCTGACTGTAATGGATCAACCCTACCTCGTAGCCCAGGCTGCTGTCGAAATGGTGCTTGTAGCCCAGGTAGCTGTCCAGGCGCAGGGTCGAGTTGGGGGTGACGCCCATGCTTGGGGCGTACTGGCCCAGGTACCAACCACTGGGGTGGCTGAGGTCGAGCCCGCCATGGAACGCGCCGACGGCGCTGGGGGAGATAAGCCCTTGCGCCATGCTGCGCGAGGGAGTGGTGCCGAGTGTGAAGTCGAAATCGCCCAGCTGGCGTTTCATCTGCTGGGCTGGTAACACGGGGCTGAAAAGCAGTGCAGCACTCAGCAACAGAAGGGGCCTGATCATGGTCTCCGTCCTGGAAGGCTTGCGGTTGAGCGGTAGAGAATACCTGCGCAAGTGGAGGGAGGGAACCGCCGGCTAGCCCGTTCAGCCTTTGGTCGAACGTTCAGCGTCGGCGGTCTCGGTCACTACAGGCAGCTTGTCGGCACGCAGGATCACCCGCCGTTGCTGCTCGTAATTGTCCAGCGACAGGCCGCGGCGCTGTAAGGCTTCCAGTTGCAACTGGCGGGTTTCTTCTGCGGTGTACGGGCGCAGTTCAGGGTGGCTGGCACAGCCGCTGATCACGGCGATGGCAAAAACGACAAGGGTGGCGGACAGCTGGCGGGCCAAGGTATTCATCGGTTAGCTCCAGGGCGGTCTAGGAGGTAGCGTGGGGATGGCGCTAGGTTATGCGGCCACAGTGCTCGGTAGAAATTGCCCTGCTCGATAGTGACTATCGACGGTTCCGGCGAAGCCCACCTAGACTCAAACGCATCAACCATCCCACCGTTGAAGCGCGAAAAGTTTGCGTCCCCTCGTCTGGTCAACGGCACCGCCATTGCTACCCTTAACCCACGCGGTCTGACCTTGTGGGGATAAGCGATGCGCATGCCATTGTTTGCTGTCCTGTCGGCACTGCTTTGCCTGAGCGCTGCTCCGGGCCTGGTGCTGGCCGAAGACGTGCCCGCGCCGGATCCGGCGCCATCCGCTGCCACGCCCGTGGCCAAGGACCCGGTGTTCTCCCAGGAGCAACTGGACCAGATGCTGGCCCCCATTGCCTTGTACCCTGATCAGTTGCTGGCTCAGGTGCTGATGGCGTCAACCTACCCGGGGCAGGTCAATGAAGCCGTGACCTGGTCCAAGGCCAACCCCAAGGCCACCGGCGACGATGCAGTCAGGCAAGTGGCCAAGCAGCCTTGGGACCCTAGCGTACAGGCACTGGTGGCCTTCCCGCAGGTGCTGGCAACACTTGGCCAGGACCCGGTCTGGGTGCAGCGCCTGGGCGATGCTTTCCTCGCCCAGCCCGATGATGTCATGGGCAGCGTGCAGCGTTTGCGCCACCAGGCGCAGGCCGCCGGCAATCTGCAGAGCAGCCAGTACCAGAACGTAACCGTGCAGACCGCACCTGCGCCAGCCGCCAGCGGCAGTAGCACCCAAGGGGCAGCGGCCAGCAGCCCGCCCACCACCATCGTCATCGAACCGGCCGACCCGCAAGTGGTGTATGTGCCCAGCTATAACCCGACCACCACCTATGGCACCTGGGCCTACCCGGCCTCGCCGCCGGTGTATTATCCGCCGCCGCCCATGTACTACCCCGGTTCCGCGCTGGTGGCCGGCCTGGCCTTCGGTACCGGCGTGGCGATCGTTGCCTCGTTGTGGGGCGATTGCGACTGG
The DNA here is from genome assembly GCF_900291005.1 of Pseudomonas sp. Kh14. Classification (NCBI taxonomy): domain Bacteria; kingdom Pseudomonadati; phylum Pseudomonadota; class Gammaproteobacteria; order Pseudomonadales; family Pseudomonadaceae; genus Pseudomonas; species Pseudomonas sp. Kh14. The sequence continues at coordinate 21,145 of NZ_OLKJ01000032.1, read as the reverse complement.
GACAACAATGACATCGACATTGACGTCAACCGCTACAACAACCTCAACGTCAACAACCGCATCACCAACAACCAGAACAAATGGCAGCACAATGCCGCCAACCGGGACGGGGTGCCATACCGCGATTCTCGCAGCCGTCAGCAGTATGGCCGCCAGCTGGACGGTGCGACTCAGCGCACCGCGTTCCGTGGCGACGACGCCCAACGGGCCCAGGCCCGAGACAAAGCCAGGGCATCGATGGATCGCGCAGGTATCGAACGGCCGGCTACCAGTAACCGTCAGGCCCGCGAACAAATGCGCGAGGTCAAGGCAGGCAATCCTGGCGGCAACCGCATGCCGTCCCGTGATGATGGCGCGCGGGCTACTGACCGTCGGCAGGAAACCCGCAATGACCAAGGCCGCCAGCAGAACGGCAACCTGGCCAATCAACGCCGGCAGGGCGACGGCCAGGCGCGGCAGCCGGCGCAGAGCCGTCCTGCCAATACGGCAGGCCGTGCCCGCAACAATGCTTTCGACGGCGTGCGCTCACCGTCGCGCACCAGCGCGCAGGCCAACCGCGGCCGTACCAGCCAGTCGTTCGCTCAGCGGCCTGGTGCGTCGCGTGCCGCCGGGCACCCGATCTCCCGGCCCAGTGCGCCCGCGCGTCGCGGCGCAGGAGGCCGTCGATGAAGCGCCCGACACTCGCTGCATTGCTGCTGACGGCAGGTCTGGCCTGGTCGTTCATGGCCGCTGCCCAGCAAGCCTTCTCAACGCCGGAGAAGGCCGTGGAAGCCTTTGTCGCGGCGCTGGGCCAGGAAAAACCTGATGAAGCCCGCCTGGCCCAGTTGCTGGGCGATGACTGGCGCACCTACATACCGCGCGGTGGTGTGCAACGCAGCGATGTGGATACCTTCCTCGAGCAGTATCGCGCACAGCACAGCATCGACATGTCAGGCGAGGGCAAGGCCATCCTGGCGGTGGGCACCGGTCACTGGACCCTGCCCATACCGCTGACCAGAACCAGCCAGGGCTGGCGCTTCGACCTCAAGGCGGGCAGTGCCGAAATCCGCGCCCGTCGTATCGGGCGCAACGAGCTGGGTGTTCTGCAGTCGCTGCTGGCCTATCACGATGCGCAAATGGACTACGCCACCCAGGACCATAACGGCAATGGTGCGCTGGAGTACGCACAGAAGATTTTCAGCGAGCCGGGCAAGCATGACGGGCTGTATTGGGATGACGATGGCGACGGTGACGTCAGCCCGTTGGGCCCGCTGTTCGGCCAGGATGTGGTCGGTGACGCCTGGTATGGCTACCACTTCCGCATCCTGGATGCACAGGGCCCGTCCGCCCCGGGCGGTGCCTACAGCTACCTGATCGGTAACCCGATGAGCCGTGGCTTCGCCATGGTCGCCTGGCCGGCCAAATACGACGACACCGGGGTGATGAGCTTCATGATCAGCCATGACGGCCAAGTGTTCGAAAAAGACCTCGGGCCGAATGGCGACAGGCTGGCGAAGGAGATGAAACGCTTCGACCCGGATGACAGCTGGAAAGTGGTGGATGTGGCGGCGGGGGATTGAGCCCGCACAGCCAACGCAGCTGCGGCCCCTGTGGAAGCGGGCACGTTTCCGTTGCTTTTATCAGTGCGTACGCGTAGCCCGCACTTCGCTCGCCGTGCACCCATACTGCTGGCGAAACGCGCGGGTGAATTGCGCCTGGTCGGCAAAACCCCAGCGAAATGCCAGTTCGCCGATGGCCAGGTGGCAATGCGGGTCGCGCAGTTGCCGGTGCACGGCCTCCAGGCGTTGAAGGCGTACCCATTCGTTAAGGGTGTAAGGCGTGATCGCGAACAGCTTGTGCAGATAACGCAGTGACAGCCCACAGGCGCTGGCGATGGTTTGTGGCGACAGTTCGGGGTCACCCAGGTTTTGCTGCACGTACTGCTCGACCCGCGTCAGGTGCAGGGTGCTGAGGTTGCTGCCTTCGCTGCCCAGCACGCGCTCATCCTGTTGCAAGGCCAGCAGCAGGGTGGCAGAAGCCTGTTCCAGCAGTAAATGCCGGGCTGCCGCGGGGCTGGTGTCGAAATGGCGGGCACACAGGTCGAGTTGCTCGACGAAGATGCGCCCCAGGCCCTGACGGGCATCGAAGCAATGCCGGGTATAGCGCTTGTGCCCCAGCAGGTTGGCTTTGAGCGCACGCTCGGGCAGCTTGAGCACCCACAAGTCGTTCTGCGTGCCGTAGTGGAAGCGGTAGGGTGCATCGCCGCGCTCGACGATGAAACCGCCCGGGCTGCAACTGATCTGGTGGCCGTCCTGTTCGAAGTGCACTTCGCTGCCATGCGGCACGGTCACCAGGTAGAACGCTTCATGGTCCTGGCCGATATGCGCTTTGCTGCGCGAGTAACCCAGCTGGCTGGACCGCAAGCGCGACAGGCTCAGTGGCGTGCTCGGCGTACTCCAGCGCTGCAGGTGGCCATCGAACGGCTGTCCGGCAGCAAATTCAAGGCTCAAGGGGAAATAGGTGTCACTGATGGCTTCGGCCCAGCGTACCTGGCGTTCCGGTTGTGGCCAGCCGTGGGTCGAGAGTTCTGTGTGCATGGTGGGTCCTTTTTCAAAGAGGGCAGCATTGAAAAAAGGAACTGCAGGCAAGCTACTCAAGCAGCTCTTGTTATTGTACGAACCGCCCGGCAGCGCAAAACTGCCGGGCGGTTATCAGGCCCATGATCGGCGCGCGCCGACCGCAAGATCAACCCCCGCGTGTCACCCGGTAGGTGGCCGAAGGCTCCAGGCGAGCCTGCCAGCCGGGTGGCAGGACAATGTTGGTGGTGTCTTCCTCGATCACACAGGGGCCATGCACGGTCTGCCCTGGCAACAGGTGGTTACCGTTGAACACCGGTGTGGGCTGCCATTCACCGTCGGCACTGAACAGCATCGGGCGGACGGATTGCGCGGTGGGGGCGGGGGGCTCGGCCGGCCCCAGCAGCTCGGGTTGCGGCGGGCGTGGCAGGTGGCCGATCACCGAGCACTCCAGGTTCACCAGCTCCACCGGGCTGTCGGGTTCGCTGTACGAGTACAGCGTCTGGTGGCGGCTGTGGAAGCGGCTGATCAGCGCGGCAAGGCCTGCCTCGTCCAGGCTGTGCTGCTGCAGGTCCACACTGCATTCGTGAACTTGCCCCAGGTAGCGCATCTCCAAGGTGTAGTGGCAGCTGCTGGCCTGGTCGCCAAAGCCGTCTTCGCGCAGGTTGGCCAGGCCTTGCTGACGCAGCTCGGCAAGGGTCTGGTTGAGTTGCGCCAGGTCCACGTGCCCGGCGTCCAGGCGCATCGACAGGCTGGTGAGCTGGTCGTAACGCACGTCGGACAGGATCTGGCCGAACGCACACAAGCCCGAGGCTACCTTGGGGATCAGCACGGTGTGCATGCCGATTTCTTCGGCCAGGCGCACCACGTGCATGCCCGCCGCACCGCCTGCGCCGATCAGGGCGAAGTCACGCGGGTCGTGGCCGCGTTCGATCGATACGCGGCGGATGCCGTTGACCATGTTCAGGTTGACCAGGGTGGTGATGCCAAATGCAGCGCGTTCCACGCTGATGCCCAACGGTTCGGCGATATTGCTCTGGATGGCGTCCAGCGCGGCCTGGCGGTTCAGGCGGATACTGCCGCCCAGCAGTGCGCCGTCGGGCAGGTAGCCAAGTGCCAGGTTGGCGTCGGTGACCGTGGGTTCGTGGCCACCCTTGCCGTAACACACCGGCCCAGGCATGGCGCCGGCGCTGCGCGGTCCGACCTGGAGCATGCCAAATTCGTCCAGGTGGGCGATGGAGCCACCGCCGGCACCCAGGGTCTCCACCTGGATCATCGGCACGCCGATGCGCTGGCGCAGGAAGTCCACGTCCTTGCTGAAGTTGGTGCGTCCGGCGTTGGTCAGGGTGATATCGAATGAGGTGCCGCCCATGTCCACGGTAATGACGTTGTCGATACCGAACGGCTTGGCTACTGCCAGCCCGGCTTGTGGCGCTGAGGCCGGACCGGAGTTGATCGCGTTGACGGCGCGCTCACGCATCAGGTGCCCGGGCGCCAACCCGCCGTTGGACTGGAAGTAGCGTACCGGCTGCTGTGCGCCAAGTTCCTGGAACAGGCTGTCGATGCGCGCCACGTAACGTGCCATTACCGGGCTGAGGTAGGCGTTGACCACGGTGGTGGAGGTGCGGGTGTATTCGCGAATCTGCGGGAACACCTCGCAGCCGGTGCAGACGAACACCTCGGGCAGGGCAGCCCGTACCAGCTCGGCGGCCCGCTGTTCGTGGCTGGGGTTGCGTACCGCCCACAGGAAGGAAATGGCCACGGCCTGCACGCCTTCGGCACGGAAGTAGTCGATGGCGGCATGGATGGCGGCTTCGTCCAGCGGGCTGTGCTCCCGGCCATCGCCAAGGATACGGCCACCGATCGGGCGGCGCAGGTGGCGTGGGGCAAGCATGTGTGCCGGCGGGTAATGGGCGTCGTAGCGGTGGCCTTCTTCCTTGTGGCCCAGGCGGATTTCCAGGCTGTCCTCGTGCCCCTCGGTGCACAGCAGGCCTACCTTGACCCCGGTGCGTTCGATCAGCGCGTTGAGGGCCACGGTGGTGCCATTGATGCACAGGTCACAGTTGGCGATGAGTTCGGCCGGGCTGCGCCCGGTGGCGTCAGCGATCTGTGCCAGGCCGGCGCGAATGGCCAGGGTGCCATCCTGCGGCGTGGAGGGAGCCTTGAACAGTTGCACGCCGCCGTCGCGGTCGGTCAGGATGAAATCGGTGAAAGTGCCGCCAGCGTCTATGCCCAGGCGATATTGGTTACGCATGATGGTTCTCCGGTTAGCGCGGGGCGCGGGCAAGGCGGGTGGCTGTTTCGTCCAGATGGCCATCGGCATCGAGGACCACGCCATATTCCAGGGCTGCGCCTTGAGGCGAGACCAGGCCGTTGCGCACGTCCTCCAGTACTGCTGCGACCGGGCGGCGCAGAGGGTCGCCGTAGCCACCACCACCGGGGTTGATGTTGATGATGCGTTCGCCGGGCTGCAGGGTGAGCATGGGGTTCTGCGTGTAGTGGTCTTCGCGGCCATCGGCGTGGCGATGGATCAGCCGGCCCAGTTTGGGCTCGAGCAGGGCATTGCGAGCCCCGGCGGCCCCGGCGGTTGGCAGCTGGCGGCCCTCGCCGAAGCCGACCACGGTCATGGCGTGGTCCAGCGGTTCGATCTCCAGGCGGGTGCCCGAACCTCCGCGCAACTCACCGGCGCCACCACTGTCGGCCATCAGGCTGTAGCGGTGGATCAGCACCGGATAAGCGTGTTCGAGCAGCTCGATGTCACCGCTCATCAGCGCTCCGAAGCAGCACAGCGGGCCGCAGGCGTGCCAGCCATCCATCACCTGGTTGGCACCGGCACCGGAAATGATCGAGGCCAGCACCATCGTCACGTACTCGCTGTTGCCGTTGCGCGGGTCGTGGCCGGCGATGTTGATGCCGCTGGTGTGCCCCCAGGAGGCCGTTACCCGCTGTGGCGAGGCCTGTTCCAGCGCCGTGCGCACGGCATCGGCGAGGGTTTCCATCGGCGTGGTGGTGCAATTGACGTGGGGCGCGGGTTCCTCGGCATTGCACAGCGTGCCCCTGGGGCCGACATCGACCGTTACGCAGCGATACAGGCCTTCGTTGTAAGGCGGCGCCACCTGGGCGAACATCATCAGCCCCAGGTATACCCCGGATACCGAGTTGCCCTCATAGGAATTGATGAAGTACGGCACCTGCGGCGGGCTTTCGATGCGTACATGGGCCTGGTCGCCACGGATCCGCACATGGGCGGTGATGGCCAGTTCACCCAGGCCGTGGCCGGCATCTTCAAGAACGGCGGTGCCGCTGTAGTCACCGTCCGGCACATCGCGCAACAGCGCGCGCATGTGCCGGTCGGCCATGTTCTTCAGCTCGGCAATGCAGGCACGCACTTGGGCCACGCCGTACTTGTCCAGCAGCTCCAGCAAGTGCCGCTCGCCGACCTTGCAGGCGCCGTACTGGGCATTAAGGTCGCCTTCCTGATAGGGGCGGGCGCGCATGTTGGTGAGCATGAAGTTGATCACGTCTTCGCGGCGCTTGCCCTTTTCCCACAGCTTGACCGGTGGAATGCGCAGCCCTTCGGCGTAGATTTCCTTGGCGTCGGGGTTGTAACCGGCGGGTACAGGGCCGCCGATGTCGGTCAGGTGGCCCTTGCACACGGTCCAGAACACCAGTTCGCCCTGGTAGTACACCGGCTTGTACATGCAGCAGTCGAGAATATGGCTGCCCTTGTAGGCGGGGTCGTTGTGGTAGATCACGTCGCCTTCGGCGATGTCGTCGCCGAAGAACTCGGCCACGCACTTCATGGCCGGGATAAGCGAGCCCAGGTGGATGGGAATGTCCTGGCCCTGCAGGATCATTTCCGGCAAGTGGTCGAACAGCGAGTTGGAATAGTCGTGGGCCAGGTTGAACACACTGGAGCGCCCGGTCTTTTCCAGGGTCAGGGTCATTTCGCGTTGCGCTGTCTCCAGCGCACCCCGGACAACCGCAAGGGTGATCGGATCTACTGTCTGCATAGGTCACCAACGTTTGTTCTTGTGCTTTGGGTGCGTGCCGCAGCGGGGCGGCGCGTGGTGACAGGCTAAGGGGCGGGGTGGGGGGAAGGCTTGTCGCTGGGTGTACCGGTTGTTGTGTCTGGGCGCACTTCAAGTTCGGGCAGGCGACACAACTATTGGCCCAACATCTGTCGCACCAGCCATTGCCCGGCCGGCCCCAAGGCACGTCGGCTCGACCAGGCCACATCCATATCCACCCGCCGGGGGTAGCCCGCTATCTGCAACTCCACCAGCTCGTTGCCAAACCGTTTTACCAGCGCCCTGGGCAGCTCGGCCCAGCCAAACCCGCGCACGGCGAACTCAAGCAGGGTCAGGTAATCCGGTGCCGACCACGCTTGGCCACGGCCATGGTGCAGGCTGGGGGCATAGGTCTTGATATACAGCTGTCGTGCGTTCTCCAGGTGCTGCGCCTTTACCTGCGCCAGGCTCGCCAGCGGATGCTCGCTGGCGACATACACACCGAACTCTGCCTGCTCCGGCAAGCGCGCCACGGCCACGTCGGCGGGGTAGCCGGGCTGTGTGGCAAGGATGCCGACATGGGCCAGGCCCTGTTGGATCATCTCGATCACATCAGCGTCCTCCGCCGGGCCGCAGCGTAGCTCGGTATGAGGGTAGTGCTGGGCGAAACGAGTCATCACCGCCCCCTGGAACGTTACGCTGTAGCTGTCCGACATCACCACAGATACCAGCGCCTCGACATTTTGCGCCAGTCGCACTGCCAGCGCATCGAGCTGGGCGCTGGCGTCGAGAATTGCTTCGACATGGCTCAGCACCTGCCTGCCCGCCTCATTGAGCGTGGGGTGTCGGCCACTGCGGTCAAACAGCTGGCAGCCGATATCGGCCTCGAAATTGGCGATGGCGATGCTGACAGTGGACTGGCTTTTGTGCAGCTTGCGCGCCGCCGCAGAAAACGAACCTAGCGAGGCGGCTTCAGTAAAGGCGACCAGAGCTTCGGGAGAGTAACGCATAGTATTGATAAAACCGATGGTAGCTATGTCGCGAGTATCAGTTCTATCAAAGAAAATGGGAAGTACGACTCCCGCAATGGATGGAATTTGCAATGAAAAACGTGTCTTTCACCGAACGCCTGGTCCACGCCGTTGGCTATGAAGTTTTTGCGGTACTGCTGTGTGCGCCGCTGCTGTCCTGGATCATGGGCAAGTCGTTGGCAACGGCGGGCGCGCTGGCGGTGACCCTGTCGGTGATCGCCATGCTGTGGAACATGGTCTACAACGCACTGGTCGATCGCTGGGTGCAAACCGAACGCATCAACTGGAAGGCCAGTACGCGTTTCGTGCACGGTCTTGGCTTCGAAGCCGGCCTGGTGGTGTGGTGCCTGCCGGTGGCGGCTTGGATGCTGGAGATTTCGCTGCTGCAGGCGTTCATGGTGGAGCTGGGCTTCTTCGTGATCATCCTGCCCTACACGGTGCTGTACAACTGGGCGTTCGACAAAGCCCGGCACCTGCTGGTGCAGCGGCGCCTGGCATGATTCGGCCACCCGGCGCGGTTCATTGATCGGGGGTGGGCACAGGTCGGGGTTGGGCACAGGCCGTCGTAGGAGCGGGTTTACCCGCGAAAGGGCCGGGCCTGCTGGCCAATCTCTACACGCCGTTCACCGTTGCCGTCGGGGTAAACCCGCACCTCAAGGTGGCCGCGTAAACCCATGAAAAACGGGGCATGCCATCGCTGGCATGCCCCGTTTTCATACATCTGATGCGCCTCAGTCGACCTTGACGATCCAGCCTGCCGGTGCTTCAACATCGCCGCTCTGGATGCCGGTCAGCTCGTTGTAGAGCTTCTGGGTAACCGGGCCAACCTTTTCCAGGTCGTGGAACACGTGCAGCTTGCCGTTGTACTCGATACCGCCGATCGGGGTGATCACCGCAGCAGTACCGCAAGCGCCGGCTTCGATGAAGCGGTCCAGCTTGCTGATTTCGACGTCGCCTTCGATCACGGTCAGGCCCAGGCGTGATTGCGCCAGTTCCATCAGCGACAGGCGGGTGATGCCTGGCAGTACCGAGGCCGATTTCGGGGTGACGAACTCGTTGTTGGCGGTGATGCCGAAGAAGTTGGCCGAACCGACTTCCTCGATCTTGGTGTGGGTCAGCGGGTCGAGGTAGATGGCGTCGGCGAAGTTGGCCTTCTTCGCTTCAGCACCCGGCTGCAGGCTGGCAGCGTAGTTGCCGCCGACCTTGGCCGCGCCGGTGCCCTGTGGGGCAGCACGGTCGAAGCTGGAAATCTGGAAGTTGTGCGGCTTCATGCCGCCCTTGAAGTACGAACCAACCGGGATGGCGAACACCGAGAAGATGAACTCGGGGGCGGTGCGCACGCCAATGTTGTCGCCGGTGCCGATCACGAACGGGCGCAGGTACAGGGCGCCTTTGCCGTGCGGTGGCACGAACTTTTCGTTGGCCTTGACCACTTGCTTGCACGCTTCGATGAACACATCGGTCGGCACGTGCGGCATCAGCAGGCGTGCGCAGCTGCGCTGCATGCGGGCCGCGTTCTGGTCCGGGCGGAACAGGTTGATCGAGCCGTCCTTGCAACGGTAGGCCTTCAGGCCTTCGAAGCACTGCTGGCCATAGTGCAAGGCCGTGGAGCCTTCACTGATGTGCAGTACGTTGTCTTCGGTCAGGGTGCCCTTGTCCCACTCGCCATTGCGCCATACGGACAGGTAGCGTTTGTCAGTCTTGATATAGTCGAAACCCAGCTTGTCCCAATTAATGCTTTCGTTGCTCATGACACCCTCATTGTCTTGCAAGTGCCCGATCGCTCGGGCTGCTGTTGTATGCGCACCATGCCACCTTAATACATCCCACGCGGATCGGGAACGGCCAGTCACGAATTGATAGGCTGCGATGCTTTTTTTTCGGTTTCTACAACAGCAAGTACTCATCCAGCGCCAGGTTTTCCAGCAATACTGCATCATGGGACGCCACTATCAGCGCCCCGCGAAACTGCCCGAGCATACGTTCCAGGGCTGTCAGCGATGGCAGGTCCAGGTGGTTGCCGGGTTCGTCCAGCAGCAACAGGTCGAGCGGCCGTTCGCGGTACAGCACGGCGGCCAGCGCCGCCTTCATACGCTCGCCGCCGCTAAGCAGGCTACTGGGCAGTTCGATACGGGCCGCATCCAGGCCCAGTTGCGCCAGGCGGCTGCGCAATTTCCCCTGGGCCAGCGTCGGGTTGGCTTGGCGTAGGTGTTCGAGCACGCTGCGGTTGCCTGCCAGTGTGCTGCAGTGCTGGTCGAGCAGGGCGGTCTCACCACTGAGGTGCACATTGTCGGGCGATGCCGGCAATTCCCCATTCAGCAGCCTGAGCAGGGTGGACTTGCCACTGCCATTGGCGCCGATCAGCCCTACGCGCTGGCCCAGGCACAAGCGCAGGTCAAGCGCTTTGCGGGTGCCATGGGGCAAGCAAAGTGCCTGCAAGGCCAACACTTCACGGCCCGGATGACGCTGAGGTGCGGGCGCGTGCAAGGTAATGGCGCTGTCTTGCTCCACCTCGCGGGCGGCGTCACGCACTTTGCCCAGTAGCGTTTGCCGAGCATCGCGATGGTCGCGGCGCTGCTTGCCAGCAGTGGCCTGGCTGCGCTCCTGCTTGCGGTCGACCAGAATCTTGGCCTGGTTGGCGTGCTTGGCTTGGCGCCCGGCCCGGGCCTGATGGCGCTCCAGGTCTTCGCGTTGGCGCTGCAGTTCACGGGCCTGGCGTTGCTGCTCCTGCTTCAGCCGGGCAAGTTGCTGCTGCGCCTGCGCCGTCTGGTTGGCTTTTTGCGCACTATAGAGGCTGTAGTTGCCACCGTAGGCCTGCAAGCCCAGGCTGGATAATTCGACAATGCGTGCCATGTGCGCCAGCAGGCTGCGGTCGTGGCTAATCACCAGCAAGCCACGGTCCCATTCTTCGATCATGCTCAGCAACTGGGCTCGGGCGTTGCTGTCCAAGTGATTGCTTGGCTCGTCGAGGATCAGGTAATCGGCATCGCTGAGCCACGCGCCAATCAGCGCCACGCGCATGGCTTGGCCACCGCTCAGGGTTCGTGCGGGCTGGCGCCAGTCGAGTTGACCCAGCCCGTGGCCCTGAAGCTGCAGCTGCAATTGCTCGCGCATATCCCAGCGCTCACCAACGGTGTCGAAATCCTGGGGTTTGATGCTGCCTTGCTCGATGCGCTCCAGCGCCGCAATCACCGGCCCCACTTGGGCCAGGTCGGCCAGCGTGGCGCTGCGCGCGATGACTTGCTGGTCCAGCAAATGGACAAGCCCGAGGCGCCGACAATGGCCGCTGCTCGGTTCACGCCGGCCGGCAAGAATCTGCCCTAGCAGGCTTTTGCCCACGCCATTGCGCCCGACCAGGCCGGTGCGGCGTTGGTCGAAGGTTTCGTTGAGGTTGCTAAACAGCGGCCTGCCATCAGGCAAGGCCAAGGAGACGCTGTCCAGCGTCAGAATCGACGTGTTCGTCATGCACAACTCCACAAATGCCGCGACATCTCCGGAACGAACCGGAGGCTGAAGACTGGCCGTCGAACGGACGGCGGCATCAATGGCGCATTGGACGAACACCTCGTAATTTAGAGAATGCGTAGCCTAACGGACCGTCTGGGGCCGGGTAAAGCACCGGCTGCCGGTTGAGGCTTAGCGCTGCGTCTGCAAGCGCTTGGCCCAGTCTCCGCCGTGGCCGTGCGCGCAGGCTTCTTCACTGTCGAATCGCACATGCCAGGCCGGATGGTCCAGCTGAATGCCGGCTTGCTCCAGCGCCAGAGCGGTAAGTGCCAACATGCGCGCCTTCGCATCACCGACCACGGCCGCTGCCTTGTCAGCCTCTTGCCCGAATACCCAGGTAATACGCAGGCTGCCCGGAAAGTCCTCGGGGTGGAGGCGATGGGTAAGCCAACTGAAGCCGACAATCTCCGCCTTGGCGGCTTCGCAGGCATCGGTCAGGCACGCGACCAACTCCCGCTCCAGGCGGCCCATTTCGCGTTTGCCCAATGCCTTCACGGGTTAGCCTCGTCATCGATCTGCTGGCAAAAGCGCAGGCGGTTGCCGAACGGGTCCCACACCTGCATCTGCAGGCCCCAATCCAGGCGCTCGGCCTCGGGCCGGGCGAAACCGTACTGTTTACCCTGCAATTCACGCTCCAGCGCGTGCAGGTCGTCGAGGCGGGCGAACACGGTCGAGCCAGGGCAGGCATCGCCATGGTGCTCTGAAAGGTGCAGGATCAGGCCATCACGATGGATCTGCATGTACAACGGCAAGTCCGGGCTGAAGCGGTGCTCCCAGTCCAGGCTGAAACCCAGGAAATCGAGGTAGAACTCCTTGGCCTTGTCGATCGAGAATATGCGCAGGACAGGTATGGCGGGGGCGAGGGGCATGGTGCGTCCTTGTCCGTTGAAAAGGTGCCACTGTAGCGCAGTTGCTCCCCTTATGGTCGACCAGCCGGCAGCAATGGTTGACCACCCGCCAGCCACTGCGTAGCCTTGCCCACTTCGAGGTTCTTCGGCCTGGCCGAAGCTAAGACGGGAACGCGGTACAAGCCGCGGCTGCCCCCGCAACTGTAAGCACCGACAACGGATCGACACAGCCACTGCGCCAGCGCGCGGGAAGGCGTCATCCCGCCAGCCCGCTGTTCGACTGAACGGGGACATGGAACGGTGCAAGCCAGGAGACCTGCCTCGTCACGTTTTCGACTTTCAACCGGGCGGGGTGATCCGGTGGCGAACAAGCCCGGCCGGCCTGGCCTGCGGCTGTCGTCCTGCATGCCCGCGCCACACTGCCAAGGGCAATGCGACATGAAAACACTGGCCAAGCTCCCCGTCACCATCGTCACCGGCTTCCTCGGCTCGGGCAAGACCACCTTGCTGCGCCACATGCTCGACAACGCCCAGGGCCGCCGCATTGCGGTCATCGTCAACGAGTTTGGTGAACTGGGCATCGATGGCGAAATCCTCAAGCAGTGCAGCATCGGGTGCACCGAGGAAGAAGCCAGCGGCCGCGTCTACGAGCTGGCCAACGGCTGCCTGTGCTGCACCGTGCAGGAAGAGTTCTTCCCGGTGATGCGTGAGCTGGTGGCCCGCCGTGGCGACCTCGACCACATCCTCATCGAAACCAGCGGCCTGGCCCTGCCCAAGCCATTGGTACAAGCGTTCCAGTGGCCGGAAATCCGCAACGCCTGCACCGTCGATGCGGTCATCACCGTGGTCGACAGCCCGGCCGTGGCCGCTGGCACCTTTGCTGCCTACCCGGACCAGGTCGATGCCCAGCGCAAGCTCGACCCTAACCTGGACCATGAATCGCCCCTGCACGAGCTGTTCGCTGACCAGTTGGCCAGCGCCGACCTGGTGGTGTTGAACAAGGCCGACCTGATCGATGCCGAAGGCCTGGCCAAGGTGCGTGCCGAGTTGGCCGAAGAACTGCCGCCGGCGGTGAAAGTGATCGAGGCCAGCAGCGGCAAGCTGCCACTGGAGGTGCTGCTGGGCGTGGGTGCCGAGTCCGAGGCGCATATCGATGGCCGCCGAACCCACCACGATTCGCACCACGACGGCGACGATCATGACGATCATGACCACGACGCTTTCGACTCCATCTCCATCGACCTGCCGGAAGCCGACGAAAGCCTGCTGCTCGATGCGCTGACCCAGCTGGTGGTGGAGTTCGGTATCCTGCGCGCCAAAGGCTTCGCCGCCATCCCGGGCAAGCCGATGCGCCTGCTGGTACAAGGCGTGGGCACCCGTTTCGACAAGCACTTCGACCGCGCCTGGCGCGCCGACGAGCCGCGCATCACCCGCCTGGTGCTGATCGGCCAGGACCTCGATGCTGCCCAACTGGAAGCGCGCCTGCGCCAGGCACTGGGCGCCTGACCCATGCACCTGCTGCGGACCCAGCCCGGTGGTTTCGTACCGGATGACAGCATTGCCGACCTCGGCCAGACACCCGCCGAGCTGGTGATTCTCTGCAGCGGCGATTCACACCTGGCCTTGCTCGCCGACACCGCCGAGCAATTGCCCGAAGACTTTCCCAGCCTGCGCCTGGCCAACCCGATGCAGGTGCAGAACCATGCCTCGGTCGACCTGTATGTCGACCAGGTGCTGCGCCACGCCAAGGTCATCCTGGTGTCGCTGCACGGTGGCGTTGGTTACTGGCGTTACGGCGTCGAACAACTGGTCGAGCTGGCCGCCCGTGGCGTGCAGCTGATTCTGGTGCCGGGCGATGACCGCCCGGACCCGGAGCTGACCAGCCTGGGCAACGTCCGCGGTGAGCAGGCCGAGCGGCTTTGGCATTACCTGCGCCAGGGCGGCAAGGCCAACGCCATCAACCTGTTCAACTGCCTGGCCAGCCAATGGCTGGGCCGCGACTATGCCTGGGACGAGCCGCAGCCTTTGCCGCGCACGGCGGTGTATCACCCCGCCAAGGGCAGCGCGACACTCGAGGACTGGTACCCACACTGGCACCCCGAGCAGCCAGTGGCGCCGCTGCTGTTCTACCGTTCGCACCTGCAAGCGGCCAATACCGCCTTCATCGACGTGTTCTGCCAGCGCCTGCAGGCTGCCGGCCTGAACCCGTTGCCGATCGCCGTGGCCAGCCTCAAGGAAAGCGCCTGCCTGGAACAGGTCGAAGCCTGGCTGGACGAGGCCGGCGCCGAAGTGCTGGTCAATACCACCGGTTTCGCCTTGTCCAGCCCCGAGCGCCCCAACCTGCGCCCGTTCCGCCGCGACATCCCGGTGCTGCAGGCCATCTGCGCGCAGGACAACCAGCCCGGCTGGGAAGCCAGCGAGCAGGGCCTGGGCGCGCGCGACCTGGCCATGCACATTGCATTGCCGGAGCTGGACGGGCGCATCATCACGCGCCCGGTCAGTTTCAAGGACATGGCCTGGCGCAGCGAGCGCAGCCAATCCGACGTTGTCTGCTACCGCGCCCACCCCGAGCGCATGGACTTTGTCGCCGAGCTGGCCCGCCGCTGGGTCGAGCTGGCCCGTCTGCCCAACGCCCAGAAGCGCGTGGCATTGGTGCTGGCCAACTACCCGACCCGGGATGGCCGCATTGGTAATGGCGTCGGCCTGGACACGCCCGCCGCCGCACTCAACATCCTCAAGGCGCTGCAGGCCGAAGGCTACCCGCTGGCCGAATTGCCGGGCAGCGGTACGCAACTGATCCACCAGCTGCTCGGTGGGGTGACCAACGACCTCGACCACCTCGACCAGCGCCCCTGTGCCCAGAGCCTGAGCCTGGCCGATTACCAGGTGGCCTTCGAGCGCCTGCCGCAGGCCAACCGCCAGGCAGTGCTGGAACGCTGGGGGCCGCCCGAACAGGACCCGATGTTCCGCAGCGGCCGGCTGATGGTTGCCGGCCTGCGCTTTGGCTTGACCTTCGTCGGTATCCAGCCGGCGCGGGGCTACCAGGTGGACCCCAGCGCGGTGTATCACGACCCTGACCTGGTGCCACCGCATGGCTACCTGGCATTTCACTTTTGGCTGCGTCACGCATTTGCCGCCGATGCGGTGATCCACGTCGGCAAGCATGGCAACCTCGAATGGCTGCCCGGCAAAGGCGTCGGGCTGTCGGCGCAGTGCTGGCCGGACGCGCTGCTGGGCCCGCTGCCGAACATCTACCCGTTCATCGTCAATGACCCGGGCGAGGGTGCCCAGGCCAAGCGCCGTACCCAGGCGGTGATCATCGACCACCTGATGCCGCCGCTGACCCGTGCCGAAACCTATGGCCCGCTGCGCCACCTGGAACAACTGGCCGACGAATTCTACGAAGCGCAGTTGCTCGACCCAAGGCGTGCCCGCGAGTTGCAGCGTGACATCCTCGAACTGGTCAAGGCCAACCACATTGACCGTGAGTTGCAACTGGAAGGGCAACTGGACGATGCGGCGCTCTGGCTGCCGCGCCTGGATACCTACCTGTGCGACCTGAAGGAGTCGCAAATTCGCGATGGCCTGCACGTGTTTGGTCAGTCACCTGAAGGGCGGCTACGCCTGGATACGCTGCTGGCATTGTTGCGGGTTGAGCGTGGCGACGGCCGTGGCGGTAATGCCAGCTTGCTGCGGGCTTTGGCCAAGGCACTGATACCGGGCTGGGACCCGCTTGATTGCGACCTTGGGCAGCCGTGGCAGGGCATGCGCCCTGAACAGCTGCAGGCCATGAGCAATGAACCTTGGCGCACCTGTGGCGACACCCGCGAGCGCCTTGAGCTGCTGGCACTGCAGGTGATCGGGCAGGCGCTGGAAGGCACAGCACAGTTACCCGACCTGAGTGAGTGGCAACCGGTGCACGCTGTAGTGCAAGCCCTGCGTGAAGCGGTCGCACCCAGCCTGGACGCCTGCGGCACGGCTGAAATGCATGGCCTGCTGGCGGCACTGGCCGGGCGCTTCGTGCCCGCCGGCCCCAGTGGTGCGCCAAGTCGAGGGCGCCTCGATGTGCTGCCCACCGGCCGCAACTTCTATACCGTGGACGTGCGCAACCTGCCCACCACCACAGCCTGGCGCCTGGGCTTCGCCTCGGCCAGCCTGATCCTCGAGCGCCATCTGCAGGACCACGGCGATCACTTGCGCCAGCTCGGCCTGTCGGTGTGGGGCACGGCAACCATGCGCACCGGCGGCGACGACATCGCGCAGGCCATGGCGCTGATGGGCGTGCGGCCTGTCTGGGCTACCGGCAGCCAGCGCGTCGACGACTTCGAAATCTTGCCGTTGAGCCTGCTCGACCGCCCGCGGGTGGACGTGACCTTGCGCGTTTCCGGCTTCTTCCGCGATGCCTTCGGTAACCTGATCCGCCTGTTCGACGCCGCCGTGCAGGCCGTGGCCGCGCTGGACGAACCTGACGACCTCAACCCCCTGGCTGCCCGTGTGCGCAGCGAGCGGGCCGCGCTGCAGGCTCAAGGTGTGGATGCCGAGCAGGCCGCACGCCAGGCTGGCTGGCGGGTGTTTGGTGCCAAACCCGGCGCATACGGTGCCGGGGTGCAGAACGCCATCGACGGGCGTTTGTGGCACAGCCGCGACGACCTGGCAGAGGTCTACCTCAACCACGGCGGCTATGCCTATGGCGGCAGCGACGACGGCACCCCGGCCCGCGCCCAGTTCGCCCAGCGCCTGGCCAAGGTGCAGGCGGTGCTGCAGAACCAGGACAACCACGAGCACGACCTGCTCGATTCCAACGATTACTACCAGTTCCAGGGCGGCATGCTGGCGGCCTCGGAAACCCTGTCCGGGGCGGTGGTGGCCAGCTACCATGGCGACCACAGCCAGGCCGACCGACCGCGCATCCGTACCCTCAAGGAAGAGCTGAACCGGGTGATCCGCGCCCGTGCGCTCAACCCCAAGTGGATCGACGGGGTCAAGCGTCACGGCTACAAGGGTGCCTTCGAGATGGCCGCGACAGTCGACAACCTGTTCGCCTTCGACGCCACCACGCACCTGATAGACGACCATCATTACCAGGGGCTGGCCGATGCCTATGTGCTCGACCCGGCGACCCGCGATTTCATGCGCGAGCACAACCCCGAGGCCCTGCGCGACCTCACCGAGCGCCTGCTGGAGGCCCAGCAGCGCGGCTTGTGGCAGGCGCCGGGCGACTACCGCGAAGCCCTTGAGGAACAATTGCTCGACGGCGAGGAACAGGCTTGAAATGAGTGAACCCGTACAATTTCCGCTGGCGGCCGTGGTCGGTGCAGACGACCTCAAGCTGGCGCTGTGCCTGACCGCCATCGACCCCAGGATCGGTGGTGTGCTGATCGAAGGGCCGCGTGGCATGGCCAAGAGTACCCTGGCCCGTGGCCTGGCCGACCTGCTTGGCGAAGGCCCGTTCGTCACCTTGCCATTGGGCGCCAGTGAAGAGCGGTTGGTCGGCACCCTCGACCTGGATGCCGCGCTGGGGCAGGGCAAGGCGCAGTTTTCCCCGGGCGTGCTGGCCCAGGCCGACGGCGGTGTGCTGTATGTCGATGAGGTCAACCTGCTGCCCGACACCTTGGTCGATCTGTTGCTTGACGTGGCTGCCAGCGGCACAAACCGCATCGAGCGTGACGGTATCTCGCATCGGCACAGCGCCCGCTTCGTACTGATCGGCACCATGAACCCGGAAGAGGGCGAGCTGCGCCCGCAGTTGCTCGACCGTTTCGGCCTGAACGTGGCGCTGGAGGGGTTGCCGGAGCCCGAGGCCAGGCAGCAGATCATTCGCCGCCGGCTGGCCTTCGACAGTGACCCGCAGGCGTTCTGCGCACACTGGGCCCAGGCCCAGGCGCAACTGCGCGAGCGCTGCCAGGCGGCGCGCCAGGCCCTGGCCGACATTGCCCTGGATGACCAGGCGCTGGCCTGGATCACCGAGCGCTGCTACGCCGCCGGCGTGGACGGCCTGCGCGCCGACCTGGTGTGGCTGCGCGCTGCGCGCGCCCACTGTGCCTGGCGGGGGGCTGCAGCTATCGAAGAAGTGGATGTCGAGGCGGTGGCCGAATTCGCCTTGCGCCATCGCCGCCGTATGACGCCCCAGGCCAATCCGCCGTCGGCGCCACAGTCGCCTGACCAGCAGCCTGGTGCCGGCAACCCGGGTGAACAGGGTGGGCAGGGCGACTGGGGGGCATTACCGGCACAGCCGGTGGCCAGCGGCGCGCGCCGTGAGGTGCCGAACTGGGCAAAAAAGCCCTGAGCATCCCCCAGCCACCAGCCAAAGGGGCGGATGCCAGAGCGGGCATAGGCAAGCAGAACGGTAGCCGCCGTGGCCTCGTGCGAAGTGCGGCGGCCGGCCGGGTAGCCTGGCTGCCAACCTTGCTCAAAGGACGGCCACGTCAGCGACAGGACCTGTGCTGGCAGCAGCGCCAAGGCAGGCCGGCAGAATTGTGGCTGGTGATCGTCGATGCCTCGGCTTCAACCCGGCGCCATCAGGCGCTGGCGCAGACCAAAGGGCTGCTGGCGGCGTTGTTCGACCAGGCCTATCGCCAGCGCGCCCGCCTGGCCCTGCTGACTGCCAGCGGCCGCACGCCGCAGTGGCAGCGCCACGGGCTGAAGGCATCCGCTGCCTTGCAACCCTGGCTGCAGGCCTTGGGAGCAGGTGGGGGCACGCCGCTGATCGCCGCACTGGAACAGGCGCGGCACTGGCTACAGGCGCGGCAGCGAGCCCACCCGCAAGAGGCCTTGCGTTGCCTGGTGTTCACCGACGGGCGCCTGCAGCACAGCAATACCGTGCAGCCGATGCCATGCGCCACGTTGTTGGTCGATATGGAACTGGCGCCAGTGCGCCTGGGACGCGCGCAGCGTCTGGCAGAACAATTGCGGGCCGATTACCAGCACTTGCAACAATTCAAGGTGGTGGATTGAACTGGCAGGTTGCGACACTCTGTCGCAATTGGGAAAGTTGCCACAACAGCAACAGAGAAGTTGTACAAGTGCGTGACCATGCACGCACTTGTTGTGCCGGCCGATATTACTTTGGCATCGACCACGGTTGCAGGTCGTAGCCCTTTTCAGACAATTCGGCGCGCACTTCTTCGATCAGGCTGGCCCACTGGGCCGGGTCGGAGTAGATGCGCGACGACACTTGCTTGGCGCCGATGCGGGTGCTGGTCCGGTCGATCACTGCCAGGCTCAGTTCACCAGTACCGTTGGGTGCATCCCAGGCTACGCACTGGAAAGGTTCGAAGGCGTGGTCGGCAATCAGCAGTGCTTCGTTGACACGGAGCGGGGCATTCATGGTTCGGTCTCTCTATGGTCCCAAACATCGAAGTGAAGTCCGCGTTGCTTCAAAGTCGCCTCATTGATCGCGAAGTGCAGCGCGGGGTTATGTCTACTGATGCTCGTTGTTCGTGGGTAAGTCACACATTGGCTGTAAATTTTTTTTTAAGCGTCGACGCAGTTCTTGCCGGCGCCGCCATGTGATGTCGATAAAGTGCGAAAATTCCCATGGCGGTTTGTAAAAAAATGATTCGGCAGACAGACGGTACTGGGCACCGTCAACTTCGTTGCTACTGTTAAACGGGCGCCACAACTTGCTGTTTTATTTCAAAAAACCAAAAACTGGCGCCAAGGATCGGTTATGCAGCAGCCTGCCGCTCAACGCCGTTTGCTTATCGTCGACCCCTGCGACGATTGTCACCGCTTGCTACCTGGTCTGCGCAACGCAGGTTGGGATGTGGACAGCTGTATGCTCGGGGCCGCGTTGGACCACACGTGCGATGTCGGGCTATTGCGCTTGCAGGCTTCGCACCTGAGGCACCCGGACGCGGTCAAGGACATGATCAAGCGCAGCAACACCGAATGGATTGCCGTGCTCAGCGCCGACCAACTGCGCATGCCGGCGTTCGGTGATTTTGTGTGTGAGTGGTTTTTCGACTTCCATACCCTGCCGTTCGACGTCTCCCGCGTGCAGGTAACCCTGGGCCGGGCCTTTGGCATGGCACGCCTGCGCGGCAAGGGGGCCGTCAAGGTCGATGAGACGACCCATGAGTTGCTCGGCGAAAGCCGGCCTATCCGCGAGTTGCGCAAGTTGCTGGGTAAACTGGCACCCACCGAATCGCCGGTGCTGATCCGCGGTGAGAGCGGCACCGGCAAAGAGCTGGTGGCGCGCACACTGCACCGCCAGTCGCAACGCAGCGAGCAGCCGTTCATCGCGATCAACTGCGGGGCGATCCCTGAGCACTTGATCCAGTCCGAACTGTTCGGCCATGAGAAGGGCGCCTTTACCGGTGCCCACCAGCGCAAGACCGGGCGTATCGAAGCGGCCGATGGCGGCACACTGTTCCTTGATGAAATCGGCGACTTGCCGTTGGAGTTGCAGGCCAACTTGCTGCGTTTTTTGCAGGAGAAGCACATCGAGCGGGTGGGTGGCAGCCAGCCAATACCGGTGGATGTTCGGGTGCTGGCGGCCACCCATGTGGACCTGGAGCGGGCCATCGAGCAAGGGCGTTTCCGCGAAGACTTGTATTACCGCCTGAACGTCTTGCAGGTGGTGACCGCGCCGTTGCGCGACCGGCATGGTGACCTGTCGATGCTGGCCAACCATTTTGCCCATTTCTACAGCGTGGAGACCGGGCGTCGGCCACGATCGTTCAGCGACCATGCCCTGGCGGCGATGGGGCGGCATGACTGGCCGGGCAATGTGCGCGAGCTGGCCAACCGCGTGCGCCGCGGGCTGGTGCTGGCTGAAGGGCGGCAGATCGAGGCGCAGGACCTGGGGTTGCAGCTGCTCGACCCGGAACAACAGCCGCTGGGCACGCTGGAAGAGTACAAGCAGCGCGCCGAGCGCCAGGCGCTGTGCGATGTGCTCAACCGGCACAGCGACAACCTGAGCGTGGCGGCCAAGGTGCTGGGCATTTCACGGCCGACGTTCTATCGGTTGCTGCACAAGCACCAGATACGCTGAGCGGCGCTCTTTGAAGCCGCTCTTACAGGGAAACCACAAGCCCCCTGTAGGAAGGGTTTACTCGCGAAAGGGCCGGGCCTGCTGGCCAATTTCCACCTGCCGTTCACTGCTGTCGCCGCTACCGTATTCGCGGGTAAACCCGCTCTCATCAAACAAAATGCAACCCATTGTTTTTTTAAGCCTCACGCAGCCACTACCTGAT
>NZ_OLKJ01000031.1:0-134748 GCF_900291005.1 Pseudomonas sp. Kh14 | reverse complement strand
TAACAAAGCAAAAGGCGGCTGGCCCTACCGGGCCAGCCGCCTTTTCTTTTACAAAATGTCAGCGCCACTGCAAATCTGAAGTCGTGTACTTCAATGTTTGCTGCGCGACAGCGCAGCCCGGAAGGGCTGGGTGATCTCCTACAGGGAAAGCACAAGCCTGTGTAGGAGCGGGTTTACCCGCGAAAGGGCCGGGCCTGCTGGCCAATGTCCACCCGCCGTTCACTGTTGTCGCGGCTACCGTATTCGCGGGTAAACCCGCTCCTACACCTGATCGGGGTGGACACACATCGGTTTAGCGGCGAAGAGGCCCTGCCCGGCGAACTCAGTGCGGTCCGCGCGGGATGGTCTTGAGCAAGTCTTCGGGGCTGATATGCCCCACCACCTGGGCCACCGCGCTGCCCGGGGTCGGCAGGTCGATGATATGGCTCTTCATCTTGCCTATCACATGCATCTCGCACGGCTTGCAGTCGAACTTCAGGGTCAGCACTTCGTCACCCTGAATCAGCTGCATCGGTGCCACCTTGGTACGCACACCGGTCACGCCCTTGGCCTGCTTGGGGCACAGGTTGAAGGAGAAGCGCAGGCAGTGCTTGGTGATCATCACCGGCACTTCGCCGTGTTCTTCATGCGCTTCATAGGCCGCATCGATCAGTTGCACACCGTGGCGGTGGTAGAAGTCGCGGGCCTTCTGGTTGTATACGTTGGCCAGGAACGACAGGTGCGACTCGGGGTACACCGGCGGTGGCGTGGTCTCGGCCTTGCGCCCGCCACGCGGATGCGCCTGCACGCGTGCTGCAGTCAGTGCCTCGATGGCTTCGCGGCGCAGGGCCTTGAGCTGCGAGTTGGGAATGAAGTACGCCTGCGGGGCATCCAGTTCGATGCGGTCGGCGTGGTACAGGGTGGTGCCCAGCTGGCCGAGCAGGTCATGCAACTGCTCCAGTGCCTGCTGCGGCTTGTTGGCTACGCCGAATGGGCCGTCCAGGGCCACCTGCACGCTCACGCCTTCTTCACTGCTCAGGGTAAGCATCAAGCGTTGCTCGCGCAGGACGGCGTGCCACTCCACGCCGACCCGGCGTTCGGAGGAGGTGCGTTGCAGGGCCTGTTGCCAGTTGTGGTCGAGGTTGCGCGACAGCGGGTGGTTGGGCCGCAGCTTGTGCAGGCCTTCGGGCATTTCGTTGGGCTCGACGCGATAGCGGTAGCGCTTCTGGCCGTCTTCTTCGAATTCGCCACGCGGTTCGGCGATGTTGGCGCGGAAGCCCACCACTTCGCGTTTGACCAGCACATTGAGGCCGTCGCCGTTGGTCAGCGGTACGTCGGTCACCACTTGCATGTCACGCTTGCCGACCTTTTCCACTACGCCCACCGGCAGGCCGGTGAAGGTTGGCGAGTCGAAAGCGCCGATATCGACCTTGCGGTCGGTCACGAAGTAGTCGGTGCTGCCGCGGTGGAAGGTTTTATCCGGGTCGGGCACGAAGAAATGTTCGGTACGGCCGCTGGACGCGCGGGCGTACTGAGGACGGTCTTCAAGGATGGCATCGAGCTCTTTGCGGTAATGGGCGGTGATGTTCTTCACATAGCCCATGTCCTTGTAGCGGCCCTCGATCTTGAACGAGCGCACGCCGGCCTCGACCAGGTCAGCCAGGTTGGCGGTCTGGTTGTTGTCCTTCATCGACAGCAGGTGTTTCTCGAACGCAACCACGCGGCCCTGGTCATCTTTCAGCGTGTAGGGCAGGCGGCAGGCTTGCGAGCAATCACCACGGTTGGCGCTGCGGCCGGTCTGCGCATGGGAAATGTTGCATTGGCCAGAGAACGCCACGCACAGCGCGCCGTGGATGAAGAACTCGATGGCGGCATCGGTTTCGGCGGCGATGGCGCGGATTTGCTGCAGGTTCAGCTCCCGCGCCAGTACCAGTTGCGAGAAGCCAGCCTGGTCGAGGAACTTGGCCCGTTCCAGGGTGCGGATGTCGGTCTGGGTGCTGGCATGCAGCTCGATCGGCGGGATGTCCAGCTCCATCACCCCAAGGTCCTGCACGATCAGCGCGTCAACGCCGGCATCGTACAGCTGGTGAATAAGCTTGCGCGCCGGTTCCAGCTCGTTGTCGTGCAGGATGGTGTTGATGGTGGTGAACACGCGTGCATGGTAGCGATGGGCGAACTCGACCAGCTCGGCGATATCGCTGACTTCGTTGCAGGCGTTATGGCGCGCGCCGAAGCTCGGGCCGCCGATATAGATGGCGTCAGCGCCGTGCAGGATCGCTTCACGGGCGATGGCCACGTCACGGGCAGGGCTGAGCAGTTCCAGGTGATTCTTTGGAAGGGACATGTCGTTATATTTTCGGGCTGTCACGGTTTAGGCGGGCATTGTAGCGGTGAAACGGGCTGGCGGCATCATTGGGGTGCCGAGAGGTGCGGGATTGACTGCGGGTACGCGCAACTGTGGGAGCGGCCTTGCGTCGCGAAAGGGCCGCAGAGCGGCCCCGGCGATTTTGCGGCCAATCAACGATGTCGGGGGCGCTGCGCACCCCCACAAGCGCAGCTCAGCGCTTGGCAGCCATCGCCGTCACTTCCACACGCATGCCTTCAAAGGCCAGTGAAGCCACACCCACCGCCGCACGCACCGGCCAGGGCTTGCTGAAGAAGCGCTGGTACACCTCGTTGAACGCTGCGCGGTCGGCCATGTCGGTCAGGTAGATGGTCAGGTGCAGCACGCGGTCCATACCGCTGCCGGCCTTTTCCAGGGCCACTTTCAGCGCCTGCAGGGTGCATTCGCTCTGCTCGACGATGCCGCCCAGTTCCAGGCTGCCGTCGGCGTGGGTCGGGATTTGCGTGGTGACCAGCACGCCGTTGTACTCGGCAACGTCCGAGGAAATCGACTCGGCGTCCGGGTCCGGGGTGTAGATGATGTCTGCATGTGCCATGGTGTGTCTGCCTTGCAACGGAAGGAAAACGGCAAGCCTACGCGAGCGCACCTGCCCGGTCGAGCGTGCCTCGGCGTTTGAAATGCGCGGCGTTCACCGTCAGAATCGCAGGCGATTGCAAAACCAGGGGTTTACGTTGAACGAACAGACTTTGTCCAGGCGCCTGGAGCGCGTGGCCGCCCATGTACCGCAGGGCGCGCGCCTGGCCGACATTGGCTCGGACCACGGCTACCTGCCGGTGGCCTTGATGCTGCGTGGCGTGCTCGAGGCCGCGGTAGCGGGTGAAGTGGCACCGACGCCGTTCGCCTCGGCCCAGCGCAATGTGCGCAGAAACGGCCTGCAAGCGCAGGTAACCGTACGCCTGGCCGATGGGCTGGCAGCGGTCGAGCCGCAAGACCGTATCTCGGTGGTGAGCATCTGCGGGATGGGCGGCGACACCATGTGCGAGATACTCGAAGCCGGCAAGCAGCGCCTTGGCGGCGTCACGCGCCTGGTACTGCAGCCCAATGGCGGTGAGCGCGAACTGCGCCAGTGGCTGGCGGGCAATGATTACCAGATCGTCAGCGAGGAGCTGCTGCGGGAGAACCGCTTCGATTACGAGATCATCGTCGCCGAGCCGGGCAGGGGGGTGTATAGCGCTGAACAGCTGTACTTCGGCCCCGTGTTGATGCAGGAAAAAAGCGAGGCGTTTGTGGTCAAGTGGCGGCGCATGCTGCGGCAGAAGCAGCAGACCCTGGCCAATTTCCAGCGGGCCCGCGATGCGGTGCCTCAGGCGAAGATCGACGATTTCAATCAGCAGGTGGGCTGGATCACCCAGGTGCTGGCCTGACTCACTGCTGCGAGCAGTTGCCCATTTCCCGGTAGTCGATTTCGCGCTTCTGGCCCTGATGGTCGACGTACACCATGTGTGCGGTGCCTACCTGGCAGTCGGCGGTGTTGCTGGCCGGTGTGATGGAGATGACCTTGGCCACGTCCAGCGGCATGCCGTATTCATAGGTGCTGCTTGCGGGCTGGTTTTCGCCTGCACCGGCAAAAGCACCGAACGAGGTGAAGGCAGCGGTAATGGCAAGGACAGCGATCGAGCGTTTCATGACAGGCTCCTTTTTTTAATGGATGGCTAATGATCTATTCATTGGTCATCCACAATAAATGGGCTAAACCGTGATAGATTCCTGCCTTTAATGCAGGAATAAAACAAGGAGCACCCCTTCATGGACATGCTGCATGCCATGCGTACCTTCACCCGTGTGGTGGAATGTGGCAGCTTCGCTGCAGCTGCCAATGCTCTGGATATTTCTGCAGCGCAGGTTTCGCGCATCGTAGCCGAGCTGGAGAACCAGCTGCAGACTCGCCTGCTGCACCGCACCACCCGGCGCCTGCGCATGAGCGAGGCGGGTGAGCGGTTTCTGGAGCGTGCGCGGCAGATCATGCTGCTGACCGAAGAAGCCGTGGGTGAAGCGCGAGGGGCGCACCTTACGCCTCGCGGCCATCTGCGTTTGCACTGCCCGCACGGCATGGGGCTGTTGCTGATGCCGCTGGTGGCCGGCTACAACACGCTTTACCCGGAAGTGGTGATCGAGCTGACGCTGTCGCAGCGCAACCCCGACCCGCTGGCCGAAGGGCATGACGTGGTGATCACCGTGGACGGTGCGCTACCGGATTCGCAACTGATCGCTGTACCGCTGGGCAACATTTTCAGCATCCCCTGCGCGGCCCCCGGTTACCTGGACACCCACGGTGTACCGGAGCGCCCGGAAGACTTGCACGGCCATCGCTGCCTGCGCATGGCTTACCCGATGTACGAAGGCGACTGGGTGTTCCCGCAAGGGGTTGACCAGTGCGTGATCGCGCCAAACGACAGTTTCTCCACCAACGTCGCCGACGCCATGTTGGTGGCCAGCGAGCTGGGCATGGGCATTGGCCTGCTGCCGTTCTACACCGCCAGCGAGGCGATCGGGCAGGGGCGCTTGTGCCGGTTGTTGGCACCGTATCGGCTGCGGGAGAGTGCGCTGTATGCGATGTATCCGTCACGCCATTACCTGGACGCCAAGGTGCGCACCTGGATCGACTACCTCAAGGAGCAGCTGCCGGCGCTGTTCGAGGGGCATGCCAGGGTAGTGGATGATGCGCGGTATTGGCGCTGAGGCGAGAAGTTTGCCGCGGTGACATTCCTGTGGGAGCGGGCGCGCCCGCGAACACCGGCAAAGCCGGTGCCAGCCACAGCGTCGCCCGCTCCCCCAAGAACCGCGTTGCCTTTGCGTTACAGCGGATAGTTTTTCAATTCCCGTGCAATCAGCATGCGCTGGATCTCGCTCGACCCTTCATAGATCTGGGTAATCCGCGCATCCCGGTAGTAGCGCTCCACCGGGTAATCTTCCAGATAGCCGTATCCACCATGCACCTGGATGGCCATCGAGCACACCCGCTCGGCCATTTCCGAAGCGAACAGCTTGGCCTGTGACGCTTCCGACAGGCACGGCTTGCCGGCGCTGCGCAGGCGGGCGGCATGCAGAATCAGCAAACGTGCGGCGTTCACCTGCACCTGCATGTCGGCCAGCAGGTTGGCGATGCTCTGGTGTTCGTTGATCGGCTTGCCAAACTGTATGCGGTCACGCGAGTAGACCAGCGCCGCTTCGAATGCGGCGCGGGCGATGCCCAAGGCCTGGGCGGCAATGCCGATACGGCCGCCTTCGAGGTTGGACAGGGCAATGGCCAGTCCCTTGCCACGCTCACCGAGGATATTGGCGGCTGGAATGCGGCAGTTGTCGAAGGTCACTGCGCAGGTATCGGAGGCGCGAATGCCCATCTTGTGCTCGCTGCGGTCAACCTTGAACCCAGGGTTGTCGGTGGGCACCAGGAACGCCGACAGGCCTTTCTTGCCCAGCTCCGGGTCGGTCACTGCGAAGACGATCGCCAGGCCGGCACGGCGGGCATTGCTGACGAACTGCTTGGCACCGTTGATGACCCACTGGCCATCCACCAGCTCGGCGCGGGTGCGCAGGTTGTGCGCCTCGGAGCCGGCCTGTGGCTCGGTCAGGCAGAAGCAGCCAATCACCTCGCCGCTGGCCAGGCGAGGAAGCCACTGCTGTTGCTGTTCGGCGGTGCCGTAGGCCAGCAGCGGGCCGCAACCTACCGAGTTGTGGATGCTCATCATCGCTCCGGTGGCGCCGCAGCCGGCGGCGATCTCTTCCACGGCCAGGGCATAGGCGACATAGTCGGTGTAGCTGCCGCCGAAGTCCTCGGGCACCACCATGCCCAACAGGCCCAGTTCGCCCATCTTGCGCACCACGCCATCATCGATCCAGCCGGCCTTTTCCCAAGCCTGGGCATGGGGTGCGATTTCGCCACGGGCAAAGTCCCGGGCCATGTCGCGAATCATGATCTGTTCTTCGCTCAGTTCGAGGTCTTGCATCTGTGTACTCCCGGGCTCACAGGCCTTCGAAGAATTGTTCGACCCGCTGGCTTTGCAGCGCGGCCAGGGTCGGCGGGTTCCAGCGGGGCTGCTTGTCCTTGTCGATGATCAGGGCACGCACGCCTTCGATGATGTCGCCGTGCTGGAACCACTGGCGGTCCAGGTGCAGTTCCATGGCAAAGCAGTCGTCAATGCCCAGCTCGCGCCCCCGGCGCAGCATCTCCAGCGTAACCGCCATGGCCAGAGGCGAGCGGGTTTCCAGCTGATCGGCGGTGGCCACTGCCCAGGCGTGGCTGTCGCCAATGCTCACCGCACGCAGTTGCTCGACGATGGCTGGCAGGTCGGGCAGGGCGAAGAAGTGGTCGATGGCCGGGCGCAGCTTTTCCAGTGGCGCATCATCCAGTGTCTGGGTACCGAGCCTGGCCAGCAGGTTTTGCAGGTTCTTGAGCGGGTGGTCGCTGAAGTCGAGCTGGTCGAGGCCCCGGTCGAGGGCTGCGAGCTGGTCGCTGGCCAGGTACCAGTCGGCCAGGCCGCAGTACAAGGCGTCGGCCGCCTGGATCTGGGCACCGCTGACACCCAGGTAGATGCCCAGCTCGCCGGGGATGCGCGAGAGGAAGTAGCTGCCGCCCACGTCCGGGAAGTAGCCGATGCCGACCTCGGGCATGCCCAGCCGGCTGCGCTCGGTGACCACCCGCAGGTCGCAGCCCTGGGCCAGGCCCATGCCGCCCCCGAGGGTGAAGCCGTCCATCACTACCAGTATCGGCTTGCGGTAGCGGTGGATGACCAGGTCGAGGGCGTACTCTTCGACGAAAAAGGTTTCATGCAGCGTGTCGCCGGCCTTGAAGCTGTCGTACAACGAGCGGATATCGCCACCGGCACAGAAACCCTTGGGGCCTTCGCCGCGCAGGACCACGGCGCGTACGTGCGGGTTGTCGGCCCACTGGTCCAGGTGCTGACGCAGGCTGCGCACCATGTCCAGGGTCAGGGCATTGAGACCGGCAGGGCGGTTCAGGGTCAGGTGGCCGATCTGGTTGCGGACCTCGGCCAGTACATGGTCGGTTGCTGCCGGGGTATGAGCGTGTGCAGTCATTGCGTTCTCCCTGCTTTGTTATTGATTTTCCAAGTGAAGTCTGGAGTTCGCTGGAGGATCGCAGGATCCTGGCATGCGAATTTGCCTTGCACAATCGACAATTGTGCAAGGGTACCGTGCGTTTTTACCTTGTGTGAGGCCAGCGCGCGCCTGTGCAGCAGCCTTTACCCCCACGGGATTTCGTCCCCCGATTCGGGGGAACCTGCTGGGGGATCCTCCCCAATCCGTTGCGGTTGATCATGCAACTTGCTGATAAACATGAAATTTTTCTTCTGGCACACACCTTGCTCCAGCTCCCCGCAGAGATCCTGTGTCCCGGAGGTGCAGCATGTCGACGCCGCTCAAAGGCCCCATCCTGTCATCACTTGTACTGGCCTTGCTTGGCTGGGAAGCAACCAGCGAGGCGGCTGTGCAGTGCCAGCGCACCCTGGTCGCCAACGTGGTGGCACTGGATCAGCCACTGATGTTCAACCGCCTTGGCGCGCAAAACGCCAACGGCATGATGTTTGCCCTGCGCGAGGATGTGGTGGACGACAAGCTCGTCCCGCTGAGCATGGGCGGGGCCGCAGTGCCGGGCAAAGTTACCCTGCGCCCGGACAAGCGCCCGCGGCCTATCGTGCTGCGCGTGGCGGCCGGTGACTGCCTCACGGTCAACCTGACCAACCTGCTGGCCTACCAGGCCAACCCCAACAAGCATGGCATCGACCACGAGGAAACCGAGGTCGAAGGAGAAGAAGAGGAAGGGCCGGAAATCGAAGTGGAGAACGAGGGCGGTGAGCACTTCGTGGCCGACGAGCAGGTCAGCGACCGCCACGTGGGCTTCCAGGTTAACGGCATGCAGGCCGTCAACAGCATTGGTGACATCGCCGCCAACACCGGGCGCAACGGCAATTTCCTGGTGTCCCCGGGCAATACCCGCAGCTACACCCTTTACGCCGAACGTGAGGGCGCTTTCGCGGCAACCAGCCAAGGCGCCACCTTTGGTGGCGAAGGTGGCGCCGGCAACGTCGCCAATGGCTTGTTCGGCCAGGTGGTGGTGGTGCCCAAAGGGGGGCGCACTTACCGCAATACCCTCACCGAAGAAGAAATGCGCCTCGCCACCACTGGGCGTACCGCTACCGGCCAGCCGGTGATCGACTACCAGGCGCGGTATCCGCAGGCCGAGCCCTGGCTGAGCGAGGGCAAGGCCGGCAAGCCGATCATCGCCATGACCGATGGCAACGAGATCGTCAACAGCGAAACCGATGCCATTGTCATGGGGCCTAACCCGGACGGCAGCTTCCCGCGTTCTACCTACCCGCTGGAAAATATCAACAAGCGCAATCCGGCACTGCCCAATCGCCTGGAAGCCTTCCGCGATTTCGCCTCGCAGTTCGCTGACGAAGTGGCCGCCACCCAGGCCTTCCCCGCCTACTGGGCGGACCCGGTGATGGGCCATGTACTGGAGCCGACGCGCGATTCGTTCATGATCAACTACGGCTCTGGCGGCATGGGCGCCGAGGTGGTGGCCAACCGCCTGGGCGTGGGCCCGATGCACGACTGCCTGTCGTGCGCCTACGAAGAGTTCTTCCTCAGCGCGCATACCGTGGGCGATATCGGCACGCTGGTGGATGTGCCGGCCAACGTCGGCCTGGAGCATATCCGCCCAGGCGAAGTTCCACCGGCCAGCGCCATCGGGGTGAAAGCCAGCATGGCGCTGTACCCTGCCGAACCTGCCAACGTGCACCACAGCTACATCGGCGATTTCACCAAGTTCCGCAACACTCACAATGGCCATGAACAGCACATTTTCCACCTGCATGGTCACCAGTGGCTGTTCAACCCCAATGACGATAACTCCGACTATATCGACGCCCAGGGTATCGGGCCGGGCATTGGTTATACCTATGAAATTGCCAACGGCGGTTCGGGTAACCGCAACCGGGTAGCGGGCGACGCCATCTACCATTGCCACTTCTACCCACACTTCGCGCAAGGAATGTGGGCAATGTGGCGGGTACACGATACCTTCGAGGAAGGTACCCGGCTGGAAGTGAGCGGGCAGGGTGACAACGGTTTCCACGCTACGCCGTTCGCCCTGCGCAGTGGCAAGCCGGCAGCTGGCGCACGGGCCCTGCCGGATGGCGAAATTGTCGCCGGTACGCCAATTCCGGCCATCGTGCCGCTGCCAGGCAAGGCCATGGCGCCGATGCCGGGCAAGGTGGTGGTGGTGCCCAAGTTATCCGAAGCACTGGTCGCTGCTCACGACGATGACGAGGACGGCGAAGACGAGGGCGATGACGAGCATGCCAATGACGCCCCCGTGCGCAAGGCCGTCGGCTCACTGGCGCTGGTCGACCGCAGCGATGCCAACCGCAACGCCGATGGCAGCTTGAAAAACCCCGGCTATCCGTTCTGGATCGGTGGCATGGAAAGCAGTGTCGGTAACCGCCCGCCAACCCCGCCGCTGGACATGCTTGACCCGGCCCTGGCGCAACAGCTCAAGGACAGCGGCAAGGCCCTGTGGGCCAACCTTGACCCGAACCAGGTCGATGGCTGGGACGGTGGCCTGGGCCGGCATGCGCTGGACGGGGTGTCTGCCGGCGGCGAAGCGCAGACCACCACCACCAAGCTCGACTTCTCCAAGGTGGTGCACAAGGCCAAGCCGATCTACATGCCTGAAGAAGGTACCGATGTCGAACAGGCAGCGATGGAGTTCCACGCCAAGCCCGAACACCCAAGCTTCGCCTTGATCCCCGGCAGTCAGCCGGTAGCCAAGGCATTCCGCACCAACGGTGCGCTGCCTACGGCAGGCGCGCCATTCTACGAGCCCTGCATGGACGATAGGGGCAAGCGCCTGACCCAGACGTCCGGCATGGGCGAGTTTGTCAGCGGTGAAAGCCTGACCGGCATGAACTTCCGTGGCACCTCGACGTTCACCGCCGACCGGCCGCGCATCTACAAGGGCGCCAACATCCAGTTCGATGCGGTGTACAACAAGGTCGGCTACCATTTCCCGCAGGCGCGTATCCTTGCGTTGTGGGAAGACGCCTGGCCGATCATCACCAAGCAGCGCCCGCCAGAGCCTCTGGTGATGCGCATGAACACCTTCGACTGCGCGATGTACACCCACACCAACCTGATCCCGTCGGTCTATGAAATGGACGACTACCAGGTACGCACCCCCACCGACGTGATCGGCCAGCACATCCACCTGCCCAAGTGGGACCTGACCGCCGCCGACGGCTCGGCCAATGGCTGGAACTACGAAGACGGTATCCTCTCGCCCGGTAGCGTGGTGGAACGGGTGCATGCCATCCGTGCCTACAACGACTGCACCGAGGGTGACAGCCGTGACGGCACTGCTGCCTGCCCGAAAGCCAGGCAGCACCCGTACTTCGGCCGCTTTGGCCGGGCTGACTGGCTAGGCGCACGTACCGCCATGCAGCGTTGGTTTGCCGACCCCCTGGTGAACGTCCACAACGTGGACCGTGGGCTGGGCACCATCTTCACCCACGACCACCTCGGCCCATCGACCCACCAGCAACTTGGGCTCTACGCCACCGTATTGGCCGAACCTGCCGGCTCCACCTGGTTCCACGCCGAAACCGGCGAGAAGCTCTACAACCCGGCCACGCGGCAGGATGGTGGGCCAACTTCCTGGCAGGCGGTGGTGCAGACCGGCGACCATGATGGCGATGGCAAGAACGACAGTTACCGCGAGTTCTTCCTGGAGTACAGCGACTTCCAGCATGCCTATGAAGCCGGCGTGTATGTGGGGGCCGGTCCCGACGGCGTGCCAAATGGCCAGGCGTATCCGCCTACTGCCGACAGCTTCCGCTACGCCATCAACCCGCCCGTGCGGCAGAAGGCTTCCAACCTGCTCGAATCGGTGGTGGAGTCGCGCGGCGGCCTGAGCCCGGGCTGCCCAAGCCGGCCATGCCCGCAGGCGATCTCGGTGGATGACCCTGGCATGTTTGTCGTCAACTACCGGAACGAGCCCTTGGCGCTGCGCGTGTTCGACCCGAACAAGGTCGGCCCCGACGGCAAGCGCGGCATGCAGGCAGACGGCCTGGGTGGCGACCTCAGCTTCGCCTTGCAGAGCCGTACCGACCGTGCCATCCCAGCCATGAACATGGCGCCCTCGGCGATCACCTCGGCAGTCGGCCCCACCGGTGGCACCACGCTGTTCCCGCCGCACATCAACAAGGCCGGCAGCGAGCCTGGCGACCCGTTCACGCCGATGCTGCGCACCTATTCGGGTGATAACGTTCGCCTGCGCCTGCACGCCGGTGGCTATGAAGAGGAGCACAACGTCACCCTGCACGGCGTGAAATGGCTGCAGAACGGCTCGGGCTTTGGCAGCAGTTCGAACTCGGGCTGGAAGGCCTCGCAGATGATCGGCATTTCCGAGCAGATGGGCTTCATGTCGCCGGTGTCGATGATTTCCAGTTCCGCGGCTACCAATGGCGATTACCTGTATTCCATGGACGCGGCGCTGGAAGGCTACTGGAACGGCATCTGGGGGGTGATGCGCAACTACACCGCGCAACGCCAGGACCTGTTCCCGCTGCCAAACAACCCGCAGCCAGTGGCCATGCGCAACACCGTGAACTTCGACGGCATCTGCCCGAAAACCACGGCCAACGCAAACGGAATCGGTACGCGTCCCACGGTCAAGCGCAGCTATGAGATCGTTGCTGCGCTGGCCAACGACATCCTCGAAAACCGTAATGGCGTGAGCATCAATGACCCGGCCGGTGTCGGTCAGCATGTCGGCGCCCCGCTCAAGGCCAATGGCGGCACTTTGGTGTTCAACAGCCGCAACACCAGCATCCCGCAGGCGACGGTGGTCGACGAGGAGGACGGTACCACCTTCACCGTGGGCGGCCATAGCGCTCCGCTGCATGATCCTACTGCCGTACTGTACGTGCGCAAGGCCGACCTTGACCCGGTCAGCGGCAAGCTCAAGGCGGGTGTACCGGTAGAACCGCTGGTGCTGCGCGCCAATGCTGGCGACTGCATCAGCATTACCCTGGAAAACCGCCTGCCGCTGGTCATGCCGGACCTGCCCAGCACCGCAGTGATGCAGAACGTGGTCAAGCGCGACCGCTTCGACAGCGAGGGCTCCACCGCCTTCAACAACAACCTGATGCGGCCGTCCAGCCATGTCGGCCTGCATGCGCAGTTACTGGCCTACGACATCACCAAGTCCGACGGTGCCAATGTGGGCGCAAACCCGGTACAGACCGTGCCACCGCGAGCTGGCAACAGCGGTGCTTATCCAAGCCGGGTGTACCAGTACTACGCCGGCCACCTGGAGCGTGAAGGCAAGCCGACCCTGCAGCTGGGCCGCACGGTGGACAACATAAACACCACACCTATCGAGTTCGGCGGCCTCAACCTGACCCCGTCGGATTTCATCAAGCAGCCGCAAAAAGGCCTGGTTGGTGGCATGAGCATTCTGCCGCAGACCGCCACCTGGACCGAGGACGCCGCCAGCCGGGCACAGGCCACGGTGAAGGTCAGCGGGCAGCCCGACTACCGCGACCTGGTGACCGTGTGGCAACGCTCGATGAACATGCGCTGGGCTGACGGCCGTCCGGTCGAAGGCATCGCCACCGAAGGGAACGGCGTGCCGGGGGATCCGAAGGACAACGGCAACATGGCCATGAACTACAAGACCGAACCGCTGTGGTTGCGCTTCGGCCTGGCGCCGGATGCACCCTTCGGCCATGCCGATGG
This sequence comes from Pseudomonas sp. Kh14, assembly GCF_900291005.1. NCBI lineage: Bacteria > Pseudomonadati > Pseudomonadota > Gammaproteobacteria > Pseudomonadales > Pseudomonadaceae > Pseudomonas > Pseudomonas sp. Kh14. Next base: position 121,604 of record NZ_OLKJ01000031.1, on the reverse strand, counting down.
CTTTGGCTTCGCCGATGTACCCAACGCGCACATGGCCTACAGCAATGCCTTGGTTGGTGGCGACCCGCAAACCCCGGTGTTGTACGCCAAGCCTGGCCAGCCGGTACGCAGCCATGTGCTGATGCCCAGTGGCGGCAGCCGGGGTATCACTTACCAGCTCGATGGCCACCTGTGGCCCCTGCACAACTACCAGGCCGAGAAGAACGATGCGGACGGTTACCCGATGAAACTGTCCGGTATCGGTTCGGTGCGCTTTGGCTACAACCCGATGGCCATGTACATCGGCGCGCAGGAAAGCGTACTGCCAGCGGCGCACTTCAGCTTCATGCTGCCGAGTGCCGGCGGTGCCAACGCGGTGGCGGGTGACTACCTGTTCCGCGACTACGCCGCCTTCGGCAACGTTTCGGGGCTGTGGGGGATCTTGCGGGTGACCAATGAAGCGCCGCCGGCAACGGCCCCGGCGCAGTGACGGAAGGGGAACGCGAGCATGAATAAAAAGACTCGCCCTGCTTACTTGGGGGTAGTGCTGGGGGTAGCGCTGATCGGCCTGGGCGTGGCGTACGAAAAGCTATGGTGCGACCCGCGCGAGCTGTTGCAGGAACGGGGCGGCCCGCAGGCCTTGCACCGGCTCAGCCGGGACGGCGTGACCGTGGAGTTCGAGGCCCGGCCATTGGCCGGCGGCGAGCTGAAGGAGGGCGGCTTCGCCAACATCCGCTTCAAGCTCAGCGACCAGACCAGTGGCCAACCGCTGTCGGGCATGGCCCCGGGGGCGTGGATCGACCCGGCACAGTCGGCCCCGGCAGGGGACCGCGAGCAGAGCTGCAAGGCGCGGGTGGCGCTGTTTCTCAAGAGCAGCATCGGGGCCCGGCCGCTGCTCGACCTGAACAGCTACTTCTTGCTGATGCTGAACAATGACGCCAGCCTGACAGTGATCGACCCGACGGTGTCGGTGGGGGGCGTGACCAGCACCATGGCCCGCATCGAGCTACCAGGGCGGCCCATGGACTGGGCGGCCACCAGCGACGACAAGCAGGTTTTCGTGTCGATACCCGAGCGGGGCAAGGTCTCGGTGATCGATACCGAAACCTTTACCCGCGTGGCCGACCTGGACGCCGGCGACCAGCCGCTGCGCGTGGCCCTGCAGCCGGACCAGCATCGGCTGTGGGTTGGCAACAACAGCAGCGACCCGGGCAAAGGCGGGGTAACAGTGATCGACGTGCCGGGGCGCAGCACCATGAAGCACTTCAACACCGGTACCGGGCACCACGAAATCGCCTTCAGCGCCGACTCGCGCTATGCCTACGTCAGCAATCGCGACAGCGGCACTCTGAGCGTCATCGACATCCCGGAAATGCGCCTGGCCAAGACCATCAAGGTGGGCCCGCACCCGCTGTCGGTCAGCTATTCGGCGTTGTCCCAGGCCGTGTACGTGGTCGATGGCGAGGAGGGCAGCGTACGGGTGTTCGATGCCCGCAGCCATCAGCTGCGCCACACGGTCCAGGCCGAACAGGGCCTGGGGCCGATGCGCTTCAGCCATGATGGCCGCTACGGCATCGTGCTCAATACCCTGGAGAACCAGGCCCTGGTCATCGACGCCAGTACCGACAAGCTGATCCACCACATCCCGGTGGCGGCCGAACCGTACCAGCTGACGTTCACCAAAGGCTATGCCTATGTGCGTGGCCTGGCCTCGCCGAAAGTGAGCATGATCAATCTGGCCAGCCTGGGCGAGGGGCGTTCGCCCATCGTGCAAGGCTTCGAGGCGGGCCCGGCAGCGCCGCGCCAGGCCGGTGACCTGCCATTGGCCCAGGGGCTGTCGGTATCGCGTGATGACAATTCGGTGTTCGTGGTCAACCCGGTGGACAACAACACCTACTTCTATGCCGAAGGCATGAATGCGCCGATGTCCGGCTACAACAACCGCGGCCACCAGGCCCGCGCCGCCATCGTCGTTGACCGCAGCCTGCGCGAAATGGCCCCCGGGGTGTATGGCTCGACGGTGAAGCTGCCCGCCGCCGGCAAGTTCGACGTTGCCTTCCTGCTCAACCAGCCGCAAATCATTCATTGCTTCAGCACCGAGGTGGCCGCAGGGAGCGATGCCAGCAAACGCAAAGGCGCGCGTGCCGAGTTCATCGGCCTCGACCAGCCGCTGCCGCAGCACAGCGACTTCACCGCGCGGGTACGGATTGTCGGTGACGACGGGCAGCCGCGCCTGGGCCTGAACGACTTGAGCCTGCGCTACTTCCTGGCGCCATCGTCGATGCCGCGCAACCTGCAGCTGCAAGAGGTGGGCGAAGGTGTCTACCAGGTGGAGCTGAACTTGCCTGAAGCCGGTGCCTGGTACCTGCATGTTCAGTCGCCCTCGTTGGGGCGCAAGTTTGCCGAAGAAAACTACACCAGCCTGCGCGTTCTGCCGGCTGCTGCAATCAACGCCTCCCAGACTGACGTGAGGAATGTGCGATGAACGCCAAGCCTGCTTGCACACTGTTGGCCCTTAGCCTGGCATTCGCCAGTCACCTGGCCATGGCCCACGCCGGTCACGAGCATGACGGCCATGCCGGGCAGCCCCCGGCGGCGCATCAGGAAAAGGCCAGTGTGCGTTTTGCCGATGTGTCGCTGTTGAACCAGGAAGGCATGCCGGTACGCCTGGAGAAGGACCTGGTGGGTGACCATCTGGTGGTCATGGGCTTCATTTACACCAGCTGCACCACGGTATGCCCGGTGGTGTCGTCGATCATGGGCAAGGTCCAGCAGCAGCTGGGCGGCCGGGTAGGCGAGGAGGTTCGCCTGGTGTCGATCAGTGTCGACCCTCAGCGTGACGACGCCAAGCGCCTGCAAAACTATGCCAAGGCATTCCAGAAAGGGCCGGGCTGGAGCTGGCTGACCGGTACCCCGTACGCCATCACCGAAACCCTGAAGGGGCTGGGCAGCTTCAACGCCGACCTCAGCCAGCACCCGCCGCTGATACTGGTGGGTGACGGGCGTAGCGGGCACTGGACGCGTTACTACGGCTTCACCGACCCGGGCGTATTGATCGAAGAAATCAACCGCCTCAGTGCGCGCCGGGTGCATGCCAAGAGCACTGCCATAGCCGACCATCACGAGGTGCAACCATGAGCACTGCAACCTCCCACCGCGCTGGCATGCGTGCATTCGACTGGCTGGTGTTGGCTGGCTGCCTGTGGATCCTCTCGTCGGTGGCGTTCGCCCACGAAGGCCATGCGCCGCAAGCCCCCGAGCCGCAGCCGGCACCGCAGGCGATGGCCAGTGGTGGCGGTACCCGCGACGCCAAGGCCTGGTTCACCGACACCGTGCTGAAGGACCAGAATGGCCGCGAGCTGCGCTTTTACAGTGACGTGCTCAAGGACAAGGTGGTGATGCTCAACGTGATCTTCACCCACTGCACCGATGCCTGCCCGCTGATCACCCGCAAGCTGCGCGAGGTGCGCGAGGCCATGGGGCCAGCGCTGGCCGGCCAGGTGACCTTCGTGTCGATCAGCAGTGACCCGCTGAACGATACGCCCGAGGCGCTGAAGGCGTTCGCCGCCAAGCAAGGGGTGGATGGGCCGAACTGGTTGTTCCTGACCGGTGACAAGGCCAATGTCGACCTGGTGCTTGGCCGTATAGGGCAGTTCCTGCCGAGTCCCGAGCAGCATTCGACGCAGCTGATTGCCGGTGATGTTGCAGGTAAACGCTGGAGCAAGATTCGCCCGGATGCACCGCCAGCGGCGATTGCCCAGCGCATGCAGCTGTTGACCCAGCCGCTGGCCGGTCGGTGAGTATCATGGGCCGCCTGGGGAATTGGCCTCTGTGGCATCACCTGTTGTGGGAGCGGCCTTGCGTCGCGAAAGGAGCGCGCAGCGCTCCCCTCTTTCTGCGCTTGAGCTGCCACTGCCGGGGCTGCTGCGCAGCCCTTTCGCGACGCAAGGCCGCTCCCACAGGGCTTGCGATATGGCTCACATGCGTGCTTGGCATGGCATCTTCGACCTCAGCCCTGGCCCTGGACCTGACCGACCACGAACAAGCCGGCAAACGCCTCTACCGCGAGGGCGTTTCCAGTAGCGACGCTCAATTGCAAGCTCGAGTAGGCGTCAGCGATATCACAGTCCCCGCCAGCGTGCTGCCCTGTGCCAGTTGCCATGGCAACGACGGCCGTGGCCGTGCCGAAGGTGGTGTTCGCCCGCCAGGCCTCGACTGGCAACGCCTGGCACTCGGCCAGGGCCCGCGCGAGGCCAACGGCCGTCGCTATCCGGCCTACACCGACAGCAGCCTGGCGCGGGCCATCCAGCAGGGCATTGACCCGGCTGGCAATCGCCTCGACCCGGCCATGCCACGCTTTGAGTTGACCTTGGCCGACCAGCGCAACCTCACCGCCTATCTCAAACGCTTGGCCGATGAACGCGACCCTGGTGTGGAGGAGGGCGTGCTGCGCCTTGGCACGCTGCTGCCTGCGAGCGGTCCGCTGGCCGAAGCCGGGCAGGTGGTGCGTGCCGTGCTGGAAGACGGCGTGGGTCAACTCAATCAGCAAGGCGGCATTCACGGGCGGCGCCTGGAACTGGTCGTACTAGACCCAGGTTCCGACCCGGTCAGTGCCGAACGCGCCTTGCAACAATTGCTTGAGCAAAAGCGGGTGTTCGCCCTGATCACGCCATTGGCGCCCATGCTCGACCAGCGCCTGACGACCTTGCTGGCGCCACAGAACGTGCCGATGGTCGGCAGCACCCCGCGCAGCGGCGGCAGCGCACAGGTCTTCGACCCGCTACCCGGCTTGCCCGAGCAATTGCTGAGCCTGGCAGTGCATGCCCGTGTGGCGCTGGGCTTGGCCCCGGATGGGTTACGTGTGGTGTATGCCGGTAACGAACAGGCCGCGCTGGCCGAGCAGGTGCGCGAGCGTTTACGACAGCAGGGCTGGGCGCCACCCGCTATCCAGGCGTTCGACGGCCAGGCGGTGGACGGGCAGGGTATCGTCTTCCTTGGCCGCGCCCAGGCCTTTGCCGAGTTGGCGGCGGCGTTGCAGGTGGCCGGCCGCGAGCCCTACCTGTTCGCTGCTTCCAGTCAGGTTGCCAGCGCTGTGGCGCGCTTGCCGGCGCAGTGGTCGCAGCGGCTGTTTCTGGCCTACCCCTACGTGCCTGAGGACTGGACCGAGCAAGGCCTGGCTACGCTCGCCGGGCTGCAGCAGCGCCAGGGCCTGGATCCGCGCCAGGCATCATTGCAGGTCAATACGCTGTGCGCGTTGCGCCTGCTGAGCGAAGCGCTGAAGCAGATTGGTCGGGATGCCAGCCGCGAGCAACTGATCGCTGCGCTCGAAGGCCTGCACGATGTGCCCACCGGCCTGACCCCGGCACTGGGCTTTGGCCCTAGTCGCCGCCAGGGCATGGCAGGTGCCCATGTGGTGGCGGTGGCCCTGCCCGGACCGCGCTTTACTTCGGTCAGCCCCTACCGGCCAGTGCCGGCCAGCCCTTGAGCGGAGGTTGTCATGCGGATCGTGTGGTTGTGCCTGTTGCTGGTGCTGACCAGGGCGAGCTGGGCCGATGTACCGGCGGCGCGGGTCAATGGTGTCGAGATCGGGTTGATGCGCCTGGAGCGCTACTTCAGCGAGTACCTGGACGCCCAGGGGCGGGCGGTGACCAGCATCCGCAACCCAGGCCTGTACAAACGCCTGCGCGACCAAGCGTTGGACGAGCTGATCGACAAGGAGCTGTTGTGGCAGGAAGCGCAACGCCAAGGCATTGCCGTCAGCGATGAACAAGTGTCGGCGCAGGTTGGCGAGATAGAAGCGGCATTTGGCAGCCCGGCGTTATTCGAAAGGCGACTGGCAGAGGCGGGCTTCGACAGGGCGCAGTACACTGAATACACCCGGCATGAGATGGCGGCCCAGCAAGTGTACGCCCTGCTCAGCGCAGTCGACGCGCCGAGCCAGGGCGAAGTGGAGGCATTTTATGATGCCAACCAGGAGAGACTGCAAGGAGCGCAGAACCAAAGTGATAATCCATCGGTCATACGCGAACACGGCCTGGCCTTGGCCAGGGCAGCGCTCATCGGGCAGCGGGAGGCGCAGGCGCGCCAATCCGTGCGCCAACGTTTGCGCGAGTCCGCTAAAGTGGAAATCGCCGACTGAGGCCGTTGAGGGCGCTTCCCCCAATGCTGGGGAATTAAGGTTTGGCAATGTGCCATCATTTTCCCCGCTTGTGGGGAACGGGTTGGGTGTGCTTGTTCAGCGTCTGTCGGTTGCTGGCAGGCACCTTAGTAAAATCAGTGGTTTACAGTGGTGCAACATGATTATTCACGCCTGGCACGAAGCCTGCTCAAGTCTCTACAAGGGCGTACTTCGCAGACCGGGAAACCGGGCAGTTCTTGGGAGTCGACCTTGGTGAACAGAGTATTGGTAGTCGATGACGAACAGACTCTTGCGCAGAACCTGCAAGCGTATCTGCAGGCGCAAGGCCTGGAAGTTCATGTTGCCCACGACGGTGCCAGTGGTATCGAACAGGCTGAAAGCCTGGCACCGCAAGTAGTTGTGCTGGATTACCGCCTGCCCGACATGGAAGGTTTTCAGGTTCTGGAGGCTGTACGCAAGAACAGGCAATGCCACTTCGTGCTGATCACCGCCCACCCCACCGTCGAGGTGCGTGAGCGGGCCGCCGAACTCGGAGTGAGTCACGTCCTGTTCAAGCCGTTCCCACTGATGGAGCTGGCGCGTGCGATCTTCGACCTGCTGGGCATCGAGCGCCGGCGCAGGGCCACGGACAACCCGGCCGAAGGGTTCGTCGAACGACGCCAGAACAGGAACGAATCGTTCCCCCTGCAGTTGTACGATGGAAGCTGGGTGTTGGCCGACCGCCGCCGTAACGGCGCCAAGCCACCAGGGCCCGACGACGATCAACTGCTCACAGGGGAATAGCGGCGCCCGCACCCCTGGCCGAGCCAGCCTGCGACGCGCCCCTGAGCGGAGTCGCAGGCCATGCCAGAAGCATTCGATGCAACCCCGGAATCTGCAAAGCCTGCACTGACGTCTTCGCGGGCATGCCCGCTCCCACAGGATGTATGCAGCCCACAGACCTGTGATGTACCTGTGGGAGCGGGCATGCCCGCGAAGAACCCAGCAAAAATTTCCGCCTACCCCCGCGAACTGCTGGCCCAGGCCCGCCTGCAAGCCACTGACGAGCGCCTGCTCGACTGCCTGGAACGCCTGACCTGCGACACCCCCGACACCTTCACCCGGCGCCTTGGCCTGACCCTGCATTACCCGGTACTCGACAGCCACAGCCTGCTGGCCAGCACCCCACGCTTCGACAAGGTGGCCTTGGCCCAGTGCCTCAAGCGCGAATGTGTGCTGATCGAGCAAGGCGGCCAGTTGCTGGGCGTGTTCGCCGACCCCTTCGACCCCGCTCGCCTGGCCTGGATCGACGACGTACTGCAAGGCGCGCCGCTTTACCTGGCCCACGCCGCCGACCTGGCCACCTTCCTGGCCCGTCATGAAGAAAGCTTCCACGCAGTCGATGCCCTTGACCACGACGCCGAAGCCAGCAGCGAGGGCGACCCGCTGCAACGCCTGTCGCTGGCCAGTATCAGCGAAGATCAGAGCCGCGTGGTCAAGCTGGTTAACTCCACCCTGTACGACGCCCTCAAGCTGCACGCCAGCGACATCCACCTGGGCATGACCGGCCAGGGCCTGACCATCAAGTACCGCATCGACGGCGTGCTCAACGGTGCCGGCAAGGCCAGTGGCAGCGCCTTCGCCGACCAGGTGATCTCGCGCATCAAGGTCATGGCCGAGCTGGACATCGGCGAAAAACGCGTGCCCCAGGACGGCCGCTTCAAGGTGGCCGTGGGCGACCGGCAAATCGACTTTCGGGTGTCGATCATGCCTAGCATCTTCGGTGAAGATGCCGTGCTGCGGGTGCTCGACAAGCAGGACTTGTCCGACCGGGTCAGCGGCGTGCAGCTGCAAGCTTTGGGCTTTGCCGACGAGACCTTGCGCGCCCTGCGCCGGTTGGCGGCAGAACCCTACGGCATGATTCTGGTTACCGGCCCTACAGGCAGCGGCAAGACCACCACCCTGTACGCCATGATCAGCGAGATCAACCATGGCGTGGACAAGATCATCACCATCGAGGACCCGGTCGAGTATCAATTGCCCGGCGTGCTGCAGATCCCGGTCAACGAGAAGAAGGGCCTGACCTTCGCCCGCGGCCTGCGCTCGATCCTGCGGCACGACCCGGACAAGATTCTGGTCGGCGAAATCCGTGACCCCGACACGGCCCAGATTGCCGTGCAATCGGCACTCACCGGTCACCTGGTGTTCACCACCATCCACGCCAACAACGTGTTCGACGTGATTGGCCGCTTCAGCCAGATGCAGGTCGACCCCTACAGCTTCGTTTCCGCGCTCAATGCGGTACTGGCCCAGCGCCTGATTCGCCTGGCCTGCCCGCACTGCGCCACGCCCTGCGAACACGATGACGACACCCTGTATGGCTCAGGCCTGACCCGCGAGGGGGTGGCCGGCTGGACGTTCGTCCGCGTCAAGGGCTGCGGCCACTGCCGTGGCAGTGGTTACCGCGGCCGCAGTGCCATTGCCGAACTGCTGCACCTGGATGATGACCTGCGGCAAATGATCGTGGAGCGCCGCCCGCTGGCGCAGATCAAGACGCTTGCCTGCCAGCGCGGCCTGCGCCTGCTGCGGGCCTCGGCCCTGGACCTGGTCCGCGATGGCCGCACCACCCTTGAGGAGATCAACCGTGTCACATTCATCTGACCGTTACTGCGCCGTATTGGGCGCCGAGGGTGTCGGCCTGGGTCGCTGGCACAAGAACCACCACCAATGGCTGGGCAGCCGCGCGTTCAGCAGCGACGTCACCCAACCGGCCTGGGAAGCTGCCGTCGATGCACTTGCTGCGCTGTTGGCCGAGCATGCGGTACGTGGCGCCCAGTTGCGGGTGCTGCTGTCGGCCCGCTACAGCCGCTTCTGCCTGGTGCCCTGGAGTGACGCCATCGGCCACCCTCGCGAGCTGGACGCCTATGCCCGCGCTTGCTTCGAAAACCTCTACGGGCAGCCGTTGGACGACTGGCGCATCGTGCTGTCACCGGAGCCTGCCGGTGCGGCGCGCATTGCCACGGCGCTGCCCGAAGCCTTGCTGCAGCGGCTGCAGGCACTGGGCCGGGAAAGCCGCCTGAGCCTGCGCTCGGTGCAGCCATACCTGATGGCTGCCTACAACCGTTGCTGGTCACAGCTGGAGCAGGGTGACTTCCTGTTCGTCCTGGCCGAGCCGCGCCGCAGTGTATTGCTGCTGGCCGCCGGCGGTGCCTGGCAACAAGTGCTGGCGCAAGGCTGCGCTGACAGCGACCAGGCCCTGCAAGCGCTGATCGAGCGTACCTGTGAGCTGTACGGCGAGCACCTGCCGCGGGTGTACCTGCATGCCCCGGGCCGCTGCGACGTGCCGCAACTGGCGGCGGTGCAATTGTGCCAGCCAGCCAGCGAAGCCGACCCGCTGTGCGCCATGTGGCGGGCGGTGGCCTGACATGCGCCGCCTCGACCTGGAATTCCAGCCACGGCGCAGCGGCCCGTTGGTTTGGTCGCTGCTCGTCCTTGCCAGCGCCATGGTCGCCGGCCTGATGCTGCTGCAGCAACGCTTGCAGACCGAGCACGTGGCGCTGGAAGCCAGCGTTCATAGCCTGGAACTGCAACTGGGCCGGCGCCCGGCCATCGCACAACCCAAGAACAGCGCTGCCAGCCGGGAGCAGGCTGAGCGCCTGGCACAAATGCGCAGTGTGTCGCAGCAACTGCAACGCCCTTGGCAGCAACTGTTCGCCATGCTTGAAGCCATGCCACAGGACGACGTCGCGCTGCTCGGCCTGACGCCGGATGCGCGCAAGGGCCAGGTGCGCATTGCCGCCGAGGCGCGCAACCTCGAAGCGATGCTGCAGTACCACCAGCGCCTGGAAGCCAGTGATGAGCTCAGCGACGTGTCGCTGCTCAACCACGAGGTGCTCGCTGCGCGGCCCGAGCACCCGGTGCGCTTCACCCTCACCGCCACCTGGGAGACCGGTCATGCGCGCCCTTGAATCGTTCAGCAGCCTGATCCTCCAGGAGCGCCTGCGCGTTGTCGGCCCGGTAGGCCTGGCTGCCGTAGCCGTAGGCCTGCTCGCCATTGGCGTGGGGTGTGCCGGGGTGCTGCCGCAATGGCAAAGCGTACGCGAACTGCGTGCCACCGAAGCGCAGGCCAGCGAACAGGTAGGGCGTGTCAAGCGGGGTGAGCTGAAGATTGCGGTCCAGCCCGAGCAGCAGGCCCTCGACAGCCTGCGCCAGCAACTGCCCGGTCAGCCCCAGGCCAGCGAGTTGATCGAGCGTCTGTACCGTCTGGCCAGCGCCGAGCGCATCAGCTTGGCCCGCGGTGAATACGCGTTGGGTATCGACCCCAAGACCCAGCTGGCCCGCTACCAGATCGTGCTGCCAGTGCGCGGCAGCTACCCGCAGATTCGCGGCTTTATCAAGGGCCTGCTCAAGCAACTGCCGACGCTGGTGCTGGAAGACCTTGAGCTGCAACGCAAGCGCATCGGCGACAGCGAGCTCAATGCCCGCCTGCGCATGACCCTTTATCTGTCGAGGTCGTGATGAACACACAACGTGCAGTCATCTGGGCCGGCTTCCTCGGTGTGAGCGCGGCGCTGGCCTGGGCACCGGACCATTGGTTTGGCCAGGACGATGGCGTCGCGGCCTTCGCGGGTAAACCCGCTCCTACAACAGAAAGCGCTGCGCCCATTGTAGGCGCGGGCTTGCCCGCGAAAGGGCCGGAACAGGCCTCCCGCGACCTGTTCCCAACCCAGCAATGGACCCAACCCAAAACCCTGGCCACGGTCACCGAACAACCCGTGATGACCGCACCTGTCGTCGCCGCGGCCCCGACGGCCCCGGAACTGCCTTTCCAGTTCATCGGCCGCATGGGTGACCGCGACGACCTGCAGGTCTTCCTGCAGAGCGGCGAAAAACTCTACGTCGTGCGCCAAGGCGACGTGATCGAAGACACCTATCGCCTCGATCGGGTATCGGCCAGCGAGCTGAACCTGGTCTACCTGCCTTTGCACCAGTCGCAGACCTTGTCTGTCGGGAGCGCACCATGAAGTCGTCAAAGCTGTGCAAGCCTGCTCCGTTTCTGCTCGTGGCGCTGTGCGTGGCCATTGCCGGTTGCGGCTCCAGTGCGGTTCGCCAGGACAGCGACCAGTTGATGAAAGAGGGCCAGTACGAGGCCGGCATCGCCCGCCTGGAAGAGGCCCTGCGCGACGACCCGCGTGATACAGAGCTGAATATCGCCCTGGCCCACAGCCGCCAGGCGGCGGTCGAGGCCTTGATTAGCCAGGCCGACAGCGACCGCGTCCGCCATGACTTCGCCAATGCCCGAATGGGCTATGGCCGGGTGCTCACCCTGGAGCCGAACAACCGCCGCGCCCAGGAAGGCATTCGCCAGCTGGAGCTGATCCGCACCCTGGACGAACGCGTAGCGCTTGGCCAGGCGGCGCTGCGCCAGGGCGACCTGTTCGGGGCCGAACGCTACATGCGCGAAGTCTTGCGTCTGGACCCGCAGAACCAGAAGGGCATGACCCTGCGCAGCGACATCGAAAACGTGCAGGCACGCACCGCGCAGCCGTACCCGCAATTGCGCAGCAAGCTCGAGCGGCCGGTCACCCTGGAGTTTCGCGATGCCAACCTGAAGACCATCTTCGAAGTGCTGTCGCAGGTGGCCGGCATCAACTTCATCTTCGACAAGGACCTGCGCCCGGACTTGAAGGCCACCATCTTCGTGCGCGAGGTGCGCATCGAGGACGCGATAGCGCTGCTGCTGGAACAAAACCAGCTGCGCCAGAAGATCGTCAACGACAACACCTTGATGGTCTACCCCGACTCGCCGCAGAAGACCAAGGACTACCAGGAACTGGTCATGCGCACGTTCTACCTGACCAGCATCGACGCCAACACCGCGTTGAACATGGTCAAGACCATGCTCAAGACCCGCGACGTGTTCGTTGACGAGCGCCTCAACACCCTGACCATGCGCGATACTCCGGATGCCGTGCGCATGGCCGAGAAGCTGCTGCAATCGCAGGACCAGTCCAACCCCGAGGTGGTGCTGGAAGTGGAGGTGATGGAAGTGGCCACCTCGCGCATCCTCGACCTTGGCCTGCAATGGCCCAACACCTTCGGCGTGCTGAGCGACGATGGCAACCCGGTCAGCGTGCTCGACCAGCTCAAAGGCATCAATTCCAGCCGCATCAGCATTGCGCCGGCGCCGCAGGCCAAGATCAACGCCCAGGACAAAGACATCAACACCCTGGCCAGCCCGGTGATCCGCGTCAGCAACCGCGAGCAGGCGCGCATCCACATCGGCCAGCGGGTACCGATCATCAGCGCCACCTCGGTGCCGTCGACTCAAGGGCCGGTCATTACCGAGAGCGTCACCTACCTGGACGTCGGCTTGAAGCTTGAAGTGCAGCCCACCGTGCACCTGAACAACGAAGTGGCGATCAAGGTGGCGCTCGAGGTCAGCAACGCCACCCCGCTGGAGGCCACCCGCCAGGGCACCATCCCGGTCCAGGTCGACACCCGCAACGCGCAGACCAGCCTGCGCCTGCACGACGGCGAAACCCAGGTGCTGGCCGGCCTGGTGCGCAACGACCACAACGCCAGTGGCAACAAGATTCCCGGCCTTGGCGACATCCCGGGCCTGGGCCGGCTGTTCGGCAGCAACAAGGACGACATGAGCAAGAGTGAGCTGGTGCTGGCGATCACCCCGCGCATCGTGCGTAACCTGCCGTACCAGAGCCCGTCGGACATGGAGTTTTCCACGGGCACCGAGTCGGCCATGCAGGTGCGCCAGATGGCGCCACTCCCGCCGATGGACGTACCTGGTAATGCGCCGACCACCGATGAACCGGTCGTGGACAGCCAGATGGCGGTCGCCCCGGTCAACGGGAGCCCACGGCCATGAACGCCCGGCGTCGCATGCACGGCTTCAGCCTGATCGAGGTGGTGCTGACCCTGGCACTGCTCGGGTTGCTCGCCAGCATGGCCGCGCCGCTGACCGAAACGGTGGTACGCCGCGGCAAGGAGCAGCAACTGCGCGAGGCGCTGTACCAGATTCGCGACGCCATCGATGCCTACAAGCGGGCCTTCGACGCCGGCTACATCGAGAAACGCGTGGACAGCAGTGGCTACCCGCCGAACCTGCAGGTGCTGGTAGAGGGCGTGCGCGATGTGCGCAGTGCCAAGGGCGCCAAGTTCTACTTCCTGCGGCGCATCCCGCACGACCCGCTGGTGGCGGCAAAGGATGAAGACGAAGGCGGCTGGGGCCTGCGCGCCTACGACAGCAGCCCCGACAACCCGCGCGAGGGCGAAGACGTGTTCGACGTTTATTCCAGGGCCCGCGGCAAAGGCCTGAACAATATCCCTTACGGGCAATGGTGACAGCCATGAAACGCAGCAAAGGCTTCACCCTGATCGAACTGCTGGTGGTGATGGCGATCATCGCCACGCTGATGACCATCGCCATGCCGCGCTACTTCAACAGCCTGGAAAGCTCGCGCGAGGCCACCCTCCGGCAAAGCCTGGCAGTGCTGCGCGAGGCGCTGGACCATTACTACGGTGATACCGGCCACTACCCCGATTCGCTGGAACAACTGGTGGAGCAACGTTACCTGCGCAACACACCGGTCGACCCGATCACCGAGCGCAGCGATGCCTGGCAACTTGTGCCACCGCCCGAGGGTGTGGCGGGCGGCGTGGCCGATATCAAGAGCGGTGCCACAGGGAGGGCGCGTGATGGCAGCCTCTTCGCTGAATGGTAAGGCCAACGGCGGCTTCACCTACCTGGGTGTGCTGCTGCTGATTGCGGTCAGCAGCGTGGCCCTGGCGGCCACCGGCACGATCTGGGCGAGCGCCGCCCAGCGCGACCGCGAACGCCAGTTGCTGTGGGTCGGCAGCCAGTATGCCCAGGCCTTGCGCAGCTACTATCGCGCCTCGCCAGGGCTGGCCCAGTACCCCCAGGATCTGGCCGACCTGCTGCAGGACAACCGCTACCCGCAGGCCAAACGGCACATTCGCAGGCTTTACCCTGACCCGATCAGCAACAGCGACGAATGGGGCCTGCTGCGCTCGATCGACGGCCGTATCACCGGGGTGTACAGCCGCTCGGACGCCACCCCTTTCAAGCGCAGTGGCTTCAGCGCCGAATGGAGCGGATTCGAGGGGATGGAGCACTACAGCGACTGGCAGTTCGTCGCCGAACAGGCCTTTACCGAAAGTGCACGCGGTGTGCAGACGAATGCAGGCCCGGGAGACACGCCATGAAGCGCCTGGCTGCGCTGTGCCTGGGCCTGCTGCTGATGGCAGGGGTGACTACCTGTGCCAGGGCCGGTGCTGAAGACGAGATGCAGGGCTTTATCGTCGACAACACGATCTCGCACATCGGCCACGACTTTTACTACTACTTCGCCGACCGCCTGCGTGCCACCAGCCGTCTGGACTTCAACCTGGTGGTACGCGAACGCCCCGATGCCCGCTGGGGCAGCCTGGTGACGGTGGAGTTCGAGCGTGAAGTGGTGTACCGCCGCTTCCTGCCACCGAACACCACCGAGCTCAAAGACGAGGCCGTCGCCGCCGCCGACCTGGTCAAGCAGCAGATCATTCAACGCAAGCTGCAACGCCTGCTACAGGACACCACCGACTTGGAGAGGGACGAGCTATGAACCACCACATTCCACGTTGCATTGCCGCCTGCCTGCTGGCCAGCGCCTGTGCTGCCCAGGCCACCGAGCTGGTGTACACCCCGGTCAACCCGGCCTTTGGCGGCAACCCGTTGAACGGCACCTGGCTGTTGAACAACGCCCAGGCGCAGAACGACTACGACGACCCGGACCTCAAGGACCGTGCCTCGGCCTTTACCGGCACCACAGCCCTTGAGCGCTTCAGCAACCAGCTGGAGTCGCGGATGTTGTCGCAGTTGCTGGACAACATCAGCAACGGCAACACCGGCAGCATGGCGACCGATGCGTTTCTCATCGACGTCATCGACGATTCCGGGGCCTTGAGCATCAAGGTCACCGATCGTGCCACAGGAGAAATTTCGATCATTGAGGTCAGCGGCCTGAACCCCTGAGAGGGAAGGGCTTTTATGTTGGGGAGAGAACACCATGAAACGTCTGCTGAGCACGCTGCTGATCCTCACCGCCCTAGGCCTGCAAAGTGGTTGCAGCCTGCGCGAACCCATGTCGGCCGAACAGGACTCGGAAACCCCGACCCTGACCCCAAGGGCCTCGACTTACTACGACCTGATCAACATGCCACGGCCCAAAGGCCGGCTGATGGCCGTGGTGTACGGCTTCCGCGACCAGACCGGGCAATACAAGCCGACCCCGGCCAGCTCGTTCTCCACCAGCGTCACCCAAGGCGCGGCCAGCATGCTGATGGACGCCCTGAGTGCCAGCGGCTGGTTCGTGGTGCTGGAGCGTGAAGGGCTGCAGAACCTGCTGACCGAGCGCAAGATCATCCGTGCTTCGCAGAAAAAGCCGGATGTGGCGGAAAACATCATGGGCGAGCTGCCACCGCTGCAGGCCGCCAACCTGATGCTCGAAGGCGGCATCATCGCCTACGACACCAACGTGCGCAGCGGCGGCGAAGGTGCCCGCTACCTGGGGATCGACATCTCCCGCGAATACCGGGTGGACCAGGTCACCGTCAACCTGCGCGCCGTGGACGTGCGCACCGGGCAGGTGCTGGCCAACGTGATGACCAGCAAGACCATCTACTCGGTAGGGCGCAGTGCCGGGGTATTCAAGTTCATCGAGTTCAAGAAACTGCTGGAAGCCGAGGTGGGGTATACCACCAATGAACCGGCGCAGCTGTGCGTGCTGTCGGCGATCGAAGCGGCGGTGGGGCACTTGCTGGCGCAGGGGATCGAGCGGCGGTTGTGGCAGGTCGCGGGGGATCCAGCTGATGGCAAGGCCACGGTGGACAAGTTCTTGAGCCAGAATCTGCAGCCTTGATGAGTGTTAAGGGCCTTTAGGCGGGCATGATGTTAGCCTTAGGCTGCGCAAGGCACTTGGTCACTGAAGTTTAAGGTAGAGTTTGCTGTTCGCCAGGAAGATCTGCAACTGGCTCAGTAGCGGTAATGGATGCGGTGGCCGGGGCGATATACGATGTTTGCGTTCGGCTACGTTAACGCTTTGTCAGTGAAGGGCTAGGTTGTTGTCGGAGTATACGCAGTTTCCTGCCCAGGATACCGTGCATTCTGCGTAGGTCATTGTAGGGGAGTCCGGCGTCCGTCATAATGGATTCTATTTTTAGATTGAGTGTTCGAGCCGTTACCCAGGCATCAAGTCCTGTGATTGTAACCCTTGATACTGCTTGTTTTTGATAGGCTACTAAGGCGTCTACCTCAGGAGGTGTAATACTGGTCGGCAGTGTGATATTTATGTCAGGGTGTGTTTCGGATCTTGGGGTGATGGCTCTCAATGTGGATTGAATTTCGTCAGGTGTTAAATTTTTAACGGTGTCGACTCCGCTGCCTGCTTGGTCGACTTTGCTGGTGCTTGAGGGCTTTCGTCTGATAAGGTCCTCGACAAAATCAAATTCCAAATCGTATGCGGGGTTTGTCTTTTTTATGGTTTTGCTTGCCGGATTTAGCTTGTATGGAGAAGTGGGGGATTTTTTTGTGCTTAGGTTGGATGTCGGGGTACGCCCCGATTGATCTGAGTAATTTGTCGGATCATTTTTACAATAAGCGTAAGCGTTGATCCCGCCTTTAGCGAATGGACTCAGATCGTCAGGGGAACAGAAGCGCATGAGGGCAGTATTATAGGCACGGCGCCCACTGCCCATCAGGTATAAATGTGCAGATACTGATCGGGGTTGGCCGGTAAAACCCGTTAATTTGAGCGTGGGCTCTGGCGGTTGCTCGTAGCCGTATGAGGTGTAAGCCTGCGGTAAGGAGGTGCTTTCCGTACTGCGTGTTATGGGTGATCTGGCCATGTCAGAGCCTACAAGCGTGGTCGCTGTCTGATTGGCTTCACACAATAATTCGGCCAGTACTACGGAGCTGTCACGGAAGAACGTAGCGCTGGCAGCGCTTGTCAGCACCGAGTGTAAGTGCGTATGCATGTAGAAGTGCAGGAGGTGACGTTGACTGCTCATCGAGATTTACCAAGGTTTTTTTGGAGTATGTTCGAGAAATTCATTTTCAGCGACTGATAAATTTGACAGTTGACTTCCGATGAATTGGTGGTAGTGCAGCGGCCTGAAGTGCCAGGCTTCGGCCATCGTCTATTGAATTCGAGAAGAAGCAAATACTCGCCGAGTTTCCGATGAACGAAATCCCCTTCTTGAGCCAGAATCAGCAGCAAGTGATCAGGTTCTAAGGTGTCTTCGCGGGCAAGCCAGTTCCTATGAACTGACGCTGCCTCGGACTTGGCGCGGGTTTGTTAGCGAAGATGCCGTGCAGGCGATTTATCTTCGACCTGATATTTTTGATAGTTGCGCCTGTGTTGAAGTATGCCCATTGTTCAGTAAAGGTTGGTTGGTTGGTTGGTTGGTTGGGAATGGGATAGGTAATGTTTAAATTTTTTTACAAGGGGCAGCGATTAGCTGCCAAGGTGAGTGCTGATAAGACTTGTAGTGTGTTTGCTGATGTTAATTTGGTATTGGGAGAGATTTGCGAAGAAACGCATTTGCTTCTGGCTGCAGATCGACAAAATCCCATACTTCAGGGCCGAAACACTCGATGCTATAGTCCTTATGGGTTTGATCAGGCTGCCTCCAGAGAATCACTCCTTGGTTATAATGGTGAGCATCGAGATGTGGCATCTGAATGCGATCTACTTGGTAGTGGGTGCGTGCCTACAGTTCGATGTTGATGCGTTTTTTTTCACCTGACGTGATAAGTCCATTTGGCGCGGATGGAATCAATGCGTACGCATATTGTGAGGGAGATCCGATTAATTACCTCGACACTGACGGGCGAATGAAAGTGCCAGTCATACCTTCCCCTTGGACATCTCGGCAACCTTACGGTGTAAGCTGGCGGTCGCATGCTATTCAACGTGCGCCAAAGCCAACGCCAACGGCGCTGTCCGCTATGTCGGCGTCTGTTGACGCGATGCCGGTTCATGGCAGTCATCCACTTTACTTGGGGGCTTATGGAAAGGAGACGTCAGGGTTGGCGGTGCCCAAGACGTTTTGGACGAGCAAAAGTCACGAAATACCGCGCGCGGGGGCATTTGCGAAAAACATGGTTGAACAGGCGCGGAGACAAGGGGTGAAGAGTGAAAGTCAAATCCCGGATGACCTGCTGATAAGTGCGATTGAGCACAAGGTTGTAAATGGTGGCGGTAGCTTTAAAAAATGGAGCGGGCGCGATGCGCTGAGGCAGTTGAAATATGTTGATGATAACAGCGCGCAGGTTAGCCTCAGGCGACTCATTAGTACCGTGGTGCGCTCCACTCATCCAGAATTCTATGACCCCCGATTAGTTAAGCGACCGAATACGAGCTCAGTATTTACGTCGTAGGCTAAGTTTGGTTGATGGAATGACGATCGCTTCCAACAGTGGGAGAGCCTGGTTTGATCGGGATTGCACGGGTATCAAGCTTGGCGCAAGCTCTGTTGGAGCGGGTTTACCCGCGAAGCGGCCGGTGCAGGCAACACAATCATTTGATTGACGCCGATACCCAGGGGCCTCCACTCAAACCGCGCGCCATGCCCCAGCCACGATGCGTTCACCAACCAGATGACGCCCAGCCATTTCTCCCGCACACTGCGGAAAATTCCCAAGCCCGTACCCCGTCACATCGCGGGGCACAGCCGGAGTAGAAAATGGCGCGACAACTTATAACAAACGCCCACGACCCGCTGCACGAATCCCGCGAGGCCCGCCTGAAGCTGGCAAGCGAAGGCGAACTACCGCTGGGCATGCTGCGCGACGAGATCGACGCCTCCTGGCGCCGCAGCCTGGGCCACGGCCTGGACTGTCTGCAGGGCGAACAGGTCGGCCTGGGCCTGGAGCAGGGCCATGACCTGCGCCTGCTGCTGGAGCGCAACCGCCTGCTGATCGATGCCGTTACTCCCGAACTCGACTACCTGGTCGCGCGCCAGGGCAAGGCTGGCATCGTCATCCTCGGCGATGCCCAGGCCAACGTGCTGGCCATCGAAGGCCAGAAGCACGTGCTGCAACGCGAAGGCCTGCGCGATCTGCACCCGGGCAGTTGCTGGAGCGAATCGCTGCGCGGCACCAATGCCATCGGCACGGCCGTGGTCGAAGGCCGGCCGACGCTGATCAACTGCGGCGAACATTACCTTGACCGCCTGAGCCCGTTCTCCTGTACCTCCGTCCCGCTGCGCGACCCGCGCGGCGAGGTGATCGGTGTGCTCGACATCACCCGCGAAGGGGTGATGGCGCAACCGCAGGACAGCCTGTCGACCCTTATGCTGGCGGCCGGCAACATTGAAAGCCGCCTGTTTGGCCAGTGCCACCCGGACCAGTTGGTGCTGGCCTTCCACAGCCGCCCGCAATACCTCAACAGTGCCTGGCACGGCCTGTTGGCCCTGAGCCTGGACGGCGAAGTGCTGGCTGCCAACGACAGTGCCTGCCAGCTGTTGCAGGTGCCGCGTCACGAACTGATTGGGCGGCGCAGCACCGACCTGCTGGGCGAACGTTCCCCGGCCTTTATCGCTCGCCTGTGGCAGGGCGGGGTCAGCAGCGTGCAGACCGCCAAGGGCGAGTTCTATTTCCGTGCCCTACAGCTGCCGCGCCATGGCCGGGTAACCCCCAGCACACCATCCAGCAAGCCGGCCTTGAGCAAACAGGCGCCTGCACTCGATGCTCTGGCCGGTGGTGATCAACGCCTGGCGCGCAACCTGCGCATGGCTCGCCAGGGGCTGGGCAATGGTTTGCCAGTGCTGCTGCTGGGCGAAACCGGTACCGGCAAGGAAGTGGTCGCTCGCGCCTTGCACCAGGCCAGCCGGCGTGCCGACAAACCGTTCGTGGCAGTCAACTGCGCAGCTATTCCCGAGGGGCTGATCGAGTCCGAGCTGTTCGGCTACCGTGAGGGCGCCTTCACCGGTTCGCGTCGTGGTGGCATGGTCGGGCGGCTGATGCAGGCCCATGGTGGCACGCTGTTCCTCGACGAAATCGGCGACATGCCGCTGGCCCTGCAAGCACGCCTGTTGCGGGTACTGCAGGAGCGCCGGGTAGCACCATTGGGGGCGGGTGACGAGCAGGACATCGACGTGGCGCTGATCTGCGCCACCCACCGCGACCTCAAGCGCCTGGTGCAGGAGCAGCACTTCCGTGAAGACCTGTTCTACCGGGTCAACGGCGTGTCGCTGCGCCTGCCGGCCCTGCGCGAACGTGAGGACCTGGCGGCGATCATCCAGGGCCTGCTGGACAAGGCCGATGCGCGTGGCGTAACCCTCGACCCGGCGTTGACCGCGTTGCTCGAAGGTTTCGACTGGCCTGGCAACATCCGTCAGCTGGAAATGGTGGTGCGCACCGCGCTGGCCATGCGCGAGGATGGCGAGCAGGTGCTGACCCTCGATCACCTCACCGACTGCCTGCTGGACGAACTGGCCAGCAGCGCAGCGCCCTCCGGCAGCCTCAAGGACAATGAACTGGAACAGATTCGCGGTGCTCTGGCGCGCCACCAGGGCAACGTCTCGGCCGCCGCCGCGGCACTGGGTATCAGCCGGGCGACGCTGTACCGCAAGCTCAAGCAGTTGCGCGGCTGACGTGGGCGGCCTGTTCGCAAGGCTGGTGGATTCCAGCGACCCTGTACTCATGCGCCAGGCGTTGGCCTGGCTGTATGGTTTCGTGCGCCCCCATCGGCGCGCCATCGGCCTTTTGCTCAGCTTGTCGCTGGGTGCATCGCTGCTGGCGTTGGCGCAACCCTGGCTGGTCAAGACCCTGATCGATGAGGGGCTGCTGGCCAAGGATTACCAAACGCTTTGGCACATGGCGGCAATCATGATCGGCGCGGGCCTGCTGGGCACAGTGCTGGCCGGCGTCAACCGCTACCTGCACACGCGCCTGTCGGGGCGCATCCTGTTCGCCTTGCGCGACGACCTTTACCGCCATCTGCAGCAGTTGTCGCCGACCTTTTACGGGCGGCGGCGAATCGGCGACATTCTTTCTCGGCTGGATGGCGATGTGGCAGAGATCCAGCGCTTTGCCGTGGACTCGCTGTTCTCGGCGGTGTCGGCGGTGATCGGCCTGGTGGGCGCGGTGGCGTTGATGCTGATGCTGTCGTGGCAGTTGTCCCTGTTGCTGGTGCTGCTGGTGCCGATCGAGGTGCTGTGGCTGCGCTGGATGCGGCGTAAGGTGGAGCGCGAAGTGCGCAACTTGCGTGAGCGCTCGGCGGATGTGTCGTCTTTCCTGGTCGAGACCCTGCCGGCGATGAAGTTCATTCAGGCGGCCGGCCAGCAAGGCCGGGAAGCAGGGCGCCTGGACCAGCTTGGGCAAGGTTACATGCGCCAGTTGCTGAAGGTGCAGGTGACCGAATTCTTCACCCAGGCCATCCCAGGCACATTGACCTCGTGGTGCCGCGCCTGTGCGTTTCTGGTCGGTGGCTGGTGGGTGATCCAGGGCACCTGGCAACTGGGCGCGTTGATCGCTTTTTCTACTTACATGGGCATGGCGGTTGGGCCGGTGCAGAGCCTGCTGGGCTTGTACGTGGCGGTGCAGCGCATGGCTGTCAGCCTGGGAAGGGTGATGGAATTGAAGCAGGAAGCGGTAGCGGTACATCAGACCGCCAACCCGCAGCCCATCCCCGATGGCCCCGGCGAGTTGCGCCTGGAGACGCTGAGCTTTGCCCATGAGGGGCGCCAGGGAGCGGTACTGAACAACGTGCAGGTGAGCATCCCGGGTGGCCTGAAAGTCGCCATCAGCGGTGCCTCCGGGGTGGGCAAGTCAACCCTGATCGACCTGTTGCAGCGCTTCTACGACCCGGACGCCGGGCGCATCCTGCTGGACGGCGTCGACCTGCGCGACCTTGACCTGGCTGCGCTGCGCAGGCGAATCGCCGTGGTCAGCCAGGACATCGTGCTGTTTCGTGGCACCCTGGCGCAGAACCTGGCTTATGGCGTGCCCGAGGCCAGCCGTGATGAACTGGAACGGGTGGTGCGCCTGGCGCGGCTGGACAGCCTGGTCGACAGCCTGCCGCTGGGCCTGGATGGCTTGCTGGGCGAGCGTGGCCAGCAGTTGTCCGGGGGGCAGAAACAACGCATCGCCATTGCTCGTGCAGTGTTGCAGGCCCCGGCGATTCTGGTGCTGGACGAGGCCACTTCGGCGGTGGATGAGGCCACCGAACGTGAAGTGATCGCGGCCATCGACCAACTGTTCGCCGGCCGCACGCGCATCCTGATCAGCCACCGGGCTTCGACCCTGGCCGATGCCGACCTGCATCTGCAACTGCATGACGGCCAGTTGCAGGTACTGGCGCAGGAGGTGGTCAAACATGGGCACTGACGTGCGCGTTGGTATCATCGACAGCGGCTGTTCGCCGCAGCAGGCCAACGGCTTGCTGGACGGCCGCCGTTTCTGGCTGGAAGACGGCCAGTTGCGCGAAGGTGAAATGCTCCCCGACCAACTTGGGCACGGCAGTGCGGTGTTCGCCAGCTTGCAACACCAGGCTGGTCCTGTGTCGGTGCTGGTGGCCCAGGTGTTCAGTGTCCAGGCCAGCACCAGTGCGTTGCAGGTGGCTGCCGCATTGCTGTGGCTGGTGGAGTCGGGGGCCACGCTGGTCAACCTCAGCCTGGGCTTGCAGCAGGACCGGCCCGTGCTGCACCAGGCCTGTGCCGAGGCTTTGGCCGCAGGTGTGCTGTTGTGTGCATCCAGCCCGGCGCAGGGGGGGGCGGTTTACCCGGCCAGCTACCCAGGCGTCATTCGGGTCACCGGCGATGCCCGCTGTGCACCGGGCCAGTGGTCGTGGCTGGGTACGCGACAAGCGGATTTTGGCGCTTACGTGGGCGCGGGTGAGCGGGCGGGTGCGAGCCTGGGTTGCGCGGCGTTGAGCGGGAAGATTGCCGCCTTGCTGCGTGATGCCCAGGGAATGGACCGCCAGCAGGTGCATGACTGGTTGCGTGAGCATGCGGCCTTCAACGGGCCCGAGCGACGGGGGGCCAGCCATGGTTGAGCCGCGCATTGTGGTGCTGGGCGCCGGCCCTGCGGGTGCCGCCACGGCCATTGGCTTGCGGCGGCTGGGTTACACCGTGACGGTGATATCGGAGTGGCGCCGTTTCGCGGCAGTTGAAGGCGTTTCGCAGCGGGTGCTGGAGGGCTTGCGTCACGCAGGCCTGGGCGGGGCCTTGAGCCAGGCGGCCATGCCGGCCACCCGCCAGGTGCACTGGAACGGCCAGCACCTGCACATGAACCAGGAGTTTTTGCTCGACCGGCAACGCTTTGACCGGGCGCTGCGCGAAGACCTTCAGCGCGCAGGCGTGAGTGTGGTCGAGGGGCGGGTGCGTGAGGTCGTGCAGAGGGGCGGTCATCATGTGCGTCTGGACGATGGGCAGGTGCTGACCGCTGATTTCCTGGTCGAGGCCCGAGGCCGTCAGGCGCCCCTGGCCGCAGACCGCCTGCGTGGGCCTGAAACGGTCAGCCTGCTCAATGTCTGGCAGGGTAGCCCCGGTGCGCCTGCGTCGGCGGTGGAGAGCCTGGAGGATGGCTGGGCGTGGATGGCACGGCTGGAAGATGGACGTTGTTACTGGCAAGTCACCCAGGACGCTGCCGGGCTGCCGGGAAAGGCTGGGTTGGCAGCGTACTGCGTGACGTTGCGGGGCCGTAGCGCGCTGGTCGCTGAACTGTTCGACGATCAGGCATTGATACCGGCACCGGTGCATGCACGCAGCAGTACCGCCATTCTGGCGGGTGAGTGTGTCGGGCAGGACTGGATCCGGGTGGGCGATGCGGCGATGGCCGTTGACCCGCTGTCGGGCAACGGGATTTTTCAGTCGCTATCTTCGGCATTGCAGGCGCCGGTGGTGATCAATACGTTGCTGCGCAGGCCTGAGCGGGCCGAGTTGGCGCGGCAGTTTCACCAGCAGCGGGTCGAGCAGCTGTTCTTGCGTTTTGCCCGTATTGGCCGGGATTTCTATGCCCAGGAACAAAACCGGGTGGGGCAACCGTTCTGGTCACGCCGCCAAGGCTGGCCGGATGCGCAACCCCTGCATCAGGCGGCTGATTGGCAAGCGGTGCGGGTTGAGCGGCGGCCTGTACTGCGTGATGGGCTGGTGGATGCGGCCGAGGTGGTGGTGACAGCGGACCAGCCGTTGGGGGTGTGGCATTTGCAGGGGGTGGAACTGGCGCCTGTGGTGCGAAAAATACGCAGTGGCCGGCCTGTTGAGGCGGTGTTGTCGGGGCTTGCGGGTGAACAGCAGAGGATGGTGCGGCGGTGGCTGGGGGAGCAGGGGTTGGTTTGAGATTGCCGGGGCTGCTTTGCAGCCCATCGCAGGCAAGCCAGCTCCCACAGGTACAGTGCAATTCTGCATCTTGCGCATACCTGTAGGAGCTGGCTTGCCTGCGATGGGCCGCAAAGCGGCCCTGTGATTTCCAATCAGAAGAAGGTCCCGACAATCAACTGCAGGTATGTCCCGGTATCCCGCCCACCCAGCTGCGTACCGCCATTGGCCGCACTGCGCTCCGGCTTGTAGAACCCCACCACCGGGCTGATCAGCAGGTGGTCGTTGACCATCCATTCCACATACAGGTCCAGCTCGCGCCCGCCAAGGTTGCCCTGGTCGGTGTCCAGTGTGTCGAAGTCGAAGTACAGTGCGCCGACGGTCAGGTTGTCCCGTGGCTTGCCCTTCAGCGCTACATGGTGCACCTGGCTGTTCTTGTTGAAGGGCCCGGCATAGTTGGCTGCCACTTCACCCTGGAACCATGTGCCGTAGCCCCGGCTCAGGCCATAGAACAGCGGGTCGAAGCCTTCGGAGAAGCGGCTGTAGCGGTAGGTGGCGGTGGGTGACCAGGGCAGTTGGGAGAAGGTCCAGTTGCCCTCCAGGTACCAGGCATTCTCGCGCCCGCCGGTCTTGTCCTGGGTCACGTACTCGGCGGCCAGCTCCAGGTCTTTGACGCCCAGGTTGCCGCGCCCGCGCAGGCTGGCGGTGTCCATGCCGTCGCGGTGTTCCAGGCCCATGATCTGTGCGTAGCGCGGGTCCACGTCGAGGCCGCGGATCCAGCTCAGGCCGACGGTGCCGGTATCGGCGACGTGCTCCAGGTTGGCGACCGCCAGGGAAGTGTCGGCCTGGTAGTGGTTGTCGGACTTCAACCACATCAGGTCGCCGCGCCAGCCCTGGTTGCCGCCCAGGCGCAGCACGGCGGTGCGGTCGAAGGCCTTGCGCGCGGCCAGGTAGTAGGCACCGCCGCGGTCGAAGTTGGCCCCCAGGTCGACCTTGCCCAGATTGACCGGGTCACCCTGGATGAGGAACCCATCACCCAGGGTGACGATCTGGCGGCCACCGGAAATGTCTACGCCATCTTCGCCCAGCGCCGGAAACAGGTTGGCCGAACGCCAGCCCAAATACAGGTCTTCGATGGCGGTGCGGCGTTCGTCACCCAGGGTCAGGCCGGCGGCGTCGCCATCGCCCCAGGTGGCGGAACTGAGCAGGCTGAAGGCGCCGTAGAGGGTGCCGCTATCGGCCAGGGTCTGGCTGCCGCTGAGGCCGTATTTTACGTAGCCTTCCTGCCAGGCGGTGCTGCCGGGCTGGCGGTTGCCGGCCTGGTTGAAGCTTTCGTCGCTGTGGAAGACGCCGAACAGGGCTTCGAGGTTGGCGTTGAGGGTGGTGCCATCGTGGTTGTACAGCTCGTAGGCGTGGGTGGCGGGGGCGGTTAGCAGCAGGGCCAATGTGCAGGCGAGTGTGTGCCTCATGGGTTTGCTCCATGGTTTTTATTGTTGTTTTTGTGTCGCCTGTACCGGCCTCTTGGCGGGTGAACCCGCGCCTACAAGTCACGTGATACCTGGTGCAGGAGCGGGTTCACCCGCGAAGAGGCCGGTACAGGAAAAAGGATCAGAGCTTGATCAACACCGATTTCAGCTCGGTGTAGTGCTCGATGGCCGCTGAGCCCATCTCACGACCAACGCCAGACATCTTGTAGCCACCAAACGGCAGCGCCGGGTCCAGCGCGCTGTGGCAGTTGACCCACACCGAGCCGGACTTGATGCGCGGGATCATGCGGTGCACAGCGGCCAGGTCATTGGACCAGATACTTGCGCCCAGGCCGTAGGGATTGTCGTTGGCCATGCCGATCACTTCGTCGATGTCATCGAATGGCATCGCCACCAGTACCGGCCCGAAGATTTCTTCCTGTACCAGTCGGTGACGCTGGTCCACATCGACAATCACCGTCGGCTTGACGAAGTAACCAGGCCCGAAACCTTCTCCCCCGCAGGCGATGGTGGCGCCCAGTTCGCGGCCAAGCTCGATGTAGCCGGTGACGCGGTCCTGCTGCTTGGCTGAAATCAGCGGGCCCATCTGCACCGCCGGGTCCAGCCCGTTGCCCAGCTTCATGGCATTGGCAATCCCGGCAATGTCGGCCACCACATTGTCGAAGTGCTTGCGGTGCACATACAGCCGCGAACCTGCGCAGCACACCTGGCCCTGGTTGAAGAAGATCGCCGTGGCCGCACCGGCTGCGGCTTCCTGCAGGTTGGCGTCGGGCATGACGATGGTCGGCGACTTGCCGCCCAGTTCCAGGGTGACGCGGGTCATGTTGTCCATGGCCGCCTTGCCGATCAGCTTGCCGACCTCGGTGGAGCCGGTGAAGGTCAGTTTGTCTACGCCGGGATGGCGGCTGAGCGCGGCGCCGGCGTTCAGGCCAGTACCGGTAACCACGTTGAACACGCCGGCCGGGTAGCCGGCCTCGTCGACCAGCTCGGCCAGCTTGAGCACGCTCAGTGGGGTTTCATCGGCAGGCTTGAGCACCACCGTGCAGCCAGTGGCCAGTGCCGGGCCGAGCTTCCAGCAGGCCAGCAGCAGTGGGAAGTTCCAGGCAACGATGGCGCCAACCACGCCCACTGCCTCGCGACGCACAAAGCCGTGGAACTGGTCGTTGGGCATCAGCGGCATGGACGCTTCGACGGTGCTACCCTCGATCTTGGTGGCCCAGCCTGCCATATAGCGCAGGAAGTCGATGGCCAGTTGCACGTCCATCACCTGGGCCACGGCGGCGCTCTTGCCATTGTTCAGGCATTCCAGTTCGGCCAGCTGACGCGCATCGCGTTCCATCAGGTCGGCCAGGCGCCACAGCAGGTTCTGCCGCTCGCGCGGGCGCATGCGGCTCCAGGGCGAGTCGTCGAAGGCCTGGCGCGCAGCGCGCACGGCGCGGTCGACATCTTCGGCCTCGGCGGCCGGCACTTCACCCAGCACCTCGCCGGTGGCCGGGTTGCGGAACGACAGGGTGCGACCGCTGGCGGCGTCCTGCCACTCGGCACCGATGCGCATCTTCAGCTTGCGTTCGAGAAAGGCGCGGGTGGCGGGCAGGATGGGCAGTTCGGAAAGCATGGGGCTGTGCCTCTTGTCATTGGATGTGACGGGCACTGGCGCAATGGCCGTGCCAACCTGGGCAGATGGCCGCAAAGCGTTGTGGGTGTTGGGTTTTGCCTGAGCGCAAGGTTGCGATTGCCGGGTTGCGCTGTTGCACATTGAGACTGTGTGAGACGGTGGTGAAACAGTGGCTGTTCGGCCTCTTCGCGGGCCTGTCTCAACATGAAACACCCTGTCGCGAAATGGCACGCTGCAAATGGCCATCCCGGCTCCTGGCCAAGCCCCGAAAACCGCTTAACAGGTTGAAAGGGAACGTTTTTACCCTAACTGGCACAGTTCCTGTATCACAACCGTCACATGCACACCTGCTGTACCAAAGCGTGCGAAAACGATAAGAACAACAACCGTGGAGGTCTGACCTTGAAGACGACTCGACTCCGGCGGCATGCGGGCAAACTGGCGCTGGTCGCCGCCGCGCTGCTGAGCACCCAGGCCATGGCGGCCGAGCAGGGCCCGAGCCTGTTGCAGAACAAGTGCATGGGGTGCCATATCCCCGAGGGCAACGACACCTATAGCCGCATCAGCCACCAGCGCAAGACACCGGAAGGCTGGCTGATGAGCATCGCCCGCATGCAGGTGATGCATGGCCTTCAGATCAGCGACGACGACCGTCGCACGCTGGTCAAATACCTGGCCGACAAACAGGGCCTGGCGCCCAGCGAAACCGATGGCGTGCGTTACGCCATGGAGCGTCGGCTCAATACCGTCGAGCACTTCGACACCCAGCTCAGCGAGACCTGTGGCCGTTGCCACTCGGGTGCCCGTGTCGCCTTGCAACGGCGCCCGGCCAAGGAGTGGGAACACCTGGTCCACTTCCACCTTGGCCAATGGCCGTCCCTTGAATACCAGGCCCAGGCGCGTGACCGCGACTGGCTGCCGATCGCCCTGCAGCAAGTGGTGCCGGACCTTGCCAAGCGCTTCCCGATGGACAGCGCGGCCTGGGACGAATGGCAGAAGGCCAAACCCAAGGCGGACGTACTGCCGGGGCAGTGGGCATTCAGCGGTCATATGTTGGCCAAGGGCGATGTCCGTGGGGTGATGAGCGTCACGGCCGGAGAGGGCGATACCTTCAAGGTCGAGGTCAAGGGCGCTTACGCCGACGGGACACCGTTCAACGGCAGCGGCTCGGCCATCCTGTACAACGGTTATGAATGGCGGGGCAATGTGAAGGTTGGCGATGACAACCTGCGCCAGGTGTTCGCCGCGCTGGATGGCGAAATGAAAGGCCGTATGTTCGAAGCCGATCACGATGAGCGCGGCCTGGACTTCAGCGCTGTAAAAGAAGGCAAGGCGCAGTTGCTGGCGGTACAACCGGCGTTCATCAAAGCCGGAGGCGAAAGCGAAATCACCCTGGTTGGCAGCGGCCTGACTGGCAAGCCGGACCTGGGCGCCGGGGTGGAAGTGACCGAAGTGCTGGAGCAGACCCCGACCCTGGTAAGGGTCAAGGCCCGTGCCGCGGCCGATGCCAGCCCAGGGCTGCGCGAGGTGGCGGTAGGTGCGCTCAAGGGCGTGAACCTGGCGGTTTACGACAAGGTCGACGAAGTGAAGGTCGTGCCGGCGTTCTCCATCGCGCGCATTGGCGAGAACGGCGCCTCCGTGCCGAAAGTGCAGGGGCGGTTCGAGGCCGAAGCCTGGGGTAAGGATGCCAATGGCCAGCCGCTGCGTATTGGCTACCTGCCGGCCAGCTGGAAGGTCGAGCCGTTCAACGAGCGTGCTGTCGAGGATGAAGACGTCAAGTTCGCCGGGCAGATGCAGGCCGACGGTGTGTTCGTGCCAGGCGGTGCCGGGCCCAACCCTGAGCGCAAGATGATGACCAACAACGCCGGTAACCTGAAGGTCATCGCCACACTGGCCGACGGTGGCCAGACCGGCGAAGGGCACATGATCGTCACCGTACAGCGCTGGAATAACCCGCCGCTGCCGTAACGGCAGGCTGCAACGGTTTTCCAACGGATCGATTATCGGGAGGTCGCCATGGGCGTACTACTGAATCTGGTCGAACGCAACCTGCACGAAGTACAGGTTGATGCCGACCGCATGCTGTTCCATATCCCCAGCAGTTCGCTGTTCACCGCTGACGCGGTGACCGGCGGCATCATCGACACCTTGCGCCAGCAAGGCTGCTCGGCCGAGGAGCTGATGCAGCGCCTTGGCCAGCAGTTTGCCGGCGACGATATCCAGGACACCCTGCGCGAGCTGATCGCGCTGGAGCTGGTCAGCGACGGCTCGCCGCTGACCCCGGAAATCGCCCTCAGGCAAGTCGAGCGCACCGCGCTTAACACCGTGGTGCTCAACGTCAACACCGGTTGCAACCTCAGCTGCACCTACTGCTACAAGGAAGACTTGGACAAGCCTTCCGCCGGCAAGAAGATGAGTACCGCCACCGCCGAAGCCTCGGTGGAGATGCTGCTCAAGGAATCACCCAACGAGCAGCGCTACAGCGTGGTGTTCTTCGGTGGCGAACCGCTGTCCAATCGGCCGTTGATCGAGCACATGGTGGCTTACTGCGAGCGACGGTTCGCCGAAGCGGGCAAGCAGGTGGAATTCATCATGACCACCAACGCTACTTTGCTGACCGAAGAAATCATTGATTGGCTCAACGCTCACCGCTTTGGCCTGTCGATCAGCATCGATGGCCCCAAGACCGTGCATGACCGCAACCGTATCACCGTGGGCGGGCAGGGCACCTATGACGTGGTGCGGCGCAAGGCCGACCTGCTGCTGTCGCGCTACACCAGCCGCCCGGTGGGCGCGCGGGTCACGCTGACCCGTGGCATTACCGACGTTGAAACCATCTGGAACCACCTGTTCAACGAAATGGGTTTCGCCGAGGTCGGCTTTGCCCCGGTTACTTCTGGCGACATGGCTGACTTCAACCTCACTGGCGACGAGCTGGTGCAAGTCTTCGCCAACATGAAGGCACTCGGCCGGCGCTACCTGGAGGCGGCACTGGAGCACCGCAACATCGGGTTCTCCAACCTGCATCAGTTGATCACCGACATCCACGAAGGCCACAAGAAGGCCCTGCCGTGTGGCGCCGGGTTGAAGATGTTGGCAGTGGATCATGAAGGTGAGTTGAACCTGTGCCACCGCTTCACCGGCTCCAGCCTGCCCACCTTCGGTAACGTGCACCAGGGCGTGAAGCAGGCGCAGCTCAACGACTTTCTGTCGCAGCGCCTGGACCGCAGCAACACCGGCTGCGAAAGCTGCCGCATCCGCAACCTGTGCTCCGGCGGCTGCTACCACGAAAGCTATGCGCGCTACGGTGACCCGCAGCACCCGACATACCACTACTGCGAACTGATGCGCGACTGGGTGGACTTCGGCATCGAAGTCTACAGCCGCATCATGGCCGCCAACCCGGCCTTCATCGATCGCTATATCACCCCGCGGAAGGCGCACTGACATGAAGCACTTGAAGCCCCTGAACAACAAGGCGCGCATCCTGGAGCAGGCCGCCGCCGAAGACCGTGTCGAAGAAGTGATGGCCATGAGCGCGGTGGCCGGCTGCACGGCCACTACCGACCCAGGCTGGGAGGTGGACGCCTTTGGCGGCGTGAGCTCGCTGTGTCAGCCGATGGAGGCCGACCTTTATGGTTGTTCCGACCCTTGCTGGTGGCCGGCCCAGGTGCCGGACATGATGAGCACCTACCAGGACTGGAACGCCCAGGCGACCAACTCGGCAGAGGACTGGCGCAACCTCGGCACCGTGTTCCCGAAAGACAAGTGACGGCCCAACAAGAATGACAAGGGGAAACCGCATGAAAGCTGGACGCTGCGCGCCATTGGCGCTCACCATCGCCGCCATGGCTTGCGCCGGGCTGGCACAGGCCGACGACACTGGCCCGGCACTCAAGGCTGGCCACGAATACATGATCGTGACCAACTACCCGAACAACCTGCATGTGGTCGATGTGGCCAGTGACACGGTCTACAAGAGCTGCCGGATGCCGGACAAGTTTGGCCCTGGCACCGCAATGATGGCGCCGGACAATCGCACCGCCTACGTGCTCAATAACCATTACGGCGACATCTACGGCATCGACCTGGACACTTGCAAGAACACCTTCCACGCCAACCTGTCCAGCGTAGCCGGTGAGGTCGGCCGGTCGATCTATTCGTTCGCCATCAGCCCTGACGGCAAAGAGGTGTACGCCACGGTCAACCCGACCCAGAGGCTGAACGACCATTACGTGGTCAAACCACCGCGGCTGGAGGTGTTCAGCACCGCTGATGGCCTTCAGGCCAAGCCCGTACGTACCTTCCCGATGCCGCGCCAGGTGTACCTGATGCGCGCCTCCGACGATGGCAGCCTGTACGTTGCCGGGCCGGACATTTACAAGATGGACGTGAAGACCGGCAAGTACACGGTGGCCCTGCCGCTGCGCAGTTGGAACCGCAAAGGCTACAGCGGCCCGGACGTGCTGTACTTCTGGCCGCACCAGAGCCCGCGCCATGAGTTCACCATGCTGTACACCATTGCCAGGTTCAAGGATGACAAGCAGGACCCGGCCACCGCCGACCTGCTGTATGGCTACCTGAGCATCGACCTGAAGACCGGCAAGACCCACACCCAGGAGTTCGCCGACCTGACCGAGCTGTACTTCACCGGCCTGCGCTCGCCCAAGGACCCGAACCAGATCTACGGCGTGCTCAACCGCCTGGCCAAGTACGACATCAAACAGCGCAAGCTGATCAAGGCGGCTAATCTGGAGCACACCTACTACTGCGTCACGTTCGACAAGAAGGGCGACAAGCTTTACCTGGGCGGCACCTTCAACGACCTGGCGGTGTTCAACCCGGAT
This sequence comes from Pseudomonas sp. Kh14, assembly GCF_900291005.1. Lineage (NCBI taxonomy): Bacteria > Pseudomonadati > Pseudomonadota > Gammaproteobacteria > Pseudomonadales > Pseudomonadaceae > Pseudomonas > Pseudomonas sp. Kh14. Next base: position 89,219 of record NZ_OLKJ01000031.1, on the reverse strand, counting down.
ACGCTGGAAAAGGTAAAGAACATCAAGTTGCCGGGTGGTGACATGTCTACCACGACGCCGCAGGTGTTCGTTCGCTAAACCGGTGTGTGCTTCTTCGCGGGTAAACCTACAAAGGACGGCGCCACATTTGAGGCCGGTGGAGGTTTTTGTAGGAGCGGGTTTACCCGCGAAGAGGCCAGCACAGAAAACACAAGAACAACAAGAGAACGCCCATGCCCCAGCCAAGCTACACCCAGGGCAACCAGGACAAGCCCCTGCTTACCCAATGCATCGGTGACGCCTTCGACGCCACCGTGGCCCGCTTCCCCGACCGTGAGGCGCTGGTGGTTCACCATCAGGCCCTGCGCTACACGTGGCGGCAACTGGCCGACGCCGTCGACCAGCACGCCCGCGCGCTGATGGCCCTGGGCGTGCAGCCCGGTGACCGCCTTGGCATCTGGGCACCCAACTGCGCCGAGTGGTGCATCACCCAGTTCGCCAGCGCCAAGGTTGGCGCGATTCTGGTCAATATCAACCCGGCCTACCGCTCCAGCGAACTGGACTATGCCCTTGGCCAGTCCGGCTGCCGCTGGGTGATCTGTGCCGACGCATTCAAGACTTCCGATTACCACGCCATGCTGCAGGGCCTGCTCCCGGGCCTGGCCAGCAGCCAACCGGGTGCGCTGATCTGCGAGCGCTTCCCCGAACTGCGTGGCGTGGTCAGCCTGGCGCTGTCGCCACCGCCGGGGTTTCTGGCCTGGCACGCATTGCAGGCCCGTGCCGAGGTTGTCAGCGGCGAGGCCCTGGTCGCGCGCCAGGCACAATTGCGTTGCGACGACCCGATCAACATCCAGTACACCTCAGGCACCACCGGTTTCCCCAAGGGGGCCACCCTTAGCCACAGCAATATCCTCAACAACGGGTACATGGTCGGTGAAAGCCTGGGCCTTACCGAGCACGATCGGCTGGTGGTGCCGGTGCCGCTGTACCACTGCTTCGGCATGGTCATGGCCAACCTTGGCTGCATGACCCACGGCAGCGTACTGATTTACCCCAGCGATGCCTTCGATCCGCTGGCCACGCTGCGCGCAGTGGCGCAGGAGAAAGCCACTGTGCTGTATGGCGTGCCGACCATGTTCATTGCCCAGCTGGACCATCCGCAGCGTGGTGAATTCGACCTGTCGAGCCTGCGCACCGGGATCATGGCCGGCGCGACCTGCCCGATCGAGGTGATGCGCCGGGTGATTGGCGAGATGCACATGGCCGAAGTGCAGATTGCCTATGGCATGACCGAAACCAGCCCGGTGTCCTTGCAGACCGGTGCCGCTGACGACCTGGAGCGTCGCGTGACCAGCGTCGGTCGCACCCAGCCTCGGCTGGAGAGCAAGGTGGTGGACGCCGAAGGCAACACTGTCCCACGTGGCGAGATCGGCGAACTGTGCACCCGCGGCTACAGCGTGATGCTGGGTTACTGGAACAACCCCAAGGCCACCGCCGAGAGCATCGACGCAGAGGGCTGGATGCACACCGGCGACCTGGCGGTGATGGACGAGCAGGGCTATGTGCGGATTGTCGGACGCAGCAAGGACATGATCATTCGCGGCGGCGAGAACATTTACCCGCGTGAGCTGGAGGAGTTCTTCTTCACCCACCCGGCGGTGGCCGATGTGCAGGTGATTGGCGTGCCGTGCAGCAAGTACGGTGAAGAGATCGTGGCCTGGGTGCGGCTGCACCCTGGGCATGCTGTCAGTGAGCTAGAGTTGCGTGAGTGGGCGAGGGCAAGGATTGCGCACTTCAAGGTGCCCCGGTATTTCCGTTTTGTCGACGCGTTCCCGATGACGGTTACGGGCAAGGTGCAGAAATTCCGGATGCGCGAGATCAGTGTCGAAGAGCTGTCTGCCAGATGACCTTTTACGCGCCCTGGGTAAAAGCAACGGCCTTGCTCAAGATTTGAACCGCCTGCGCGCTCGCCCGTAGGAGCGGGTTCACCCGCGAAAGGGCCGGTCCTGCTGGCCAGTGAATTACCTGTGTTAACGGTGTCATGCCCTCAGTCCTGCAGCCGCTCCGGGCTGTTGAAGTTGCTTAGCCGGCGATCACTCTCGGCGCACTCCAGCCCCTGCACCGCCTCCCGCAGCAAGGCCTTTTGCAAACTCCGCTCACCCGCTGCCCAGGCCTGTTCCAGCACCGGCAACACCCGCTTGGGCAGTACGCTGAACATCGGCTGCCAAAAACCACCCTGACGCACCATTGCCGCGCTGTTACCGGCCACTGCCAGCCGCAGCAGGCCCTCGATCAATTCGCGATCAACCAGCGGCGCATCGCAAGCCAGCACCACCACCCACCCATGACGTGCCACCCTGAGCCCGGCAATCACCCCCGCCAGCGGCCCGGGGAAGTCGGCTTCTGCATCGCCCACCAACTGGTCGGCGTATGCCCGGTAAGCCGCCTGGTTGCGATTGCAGGAAATCACCAGGTCGTCGCTCAGTGGCCGCACCGCTCGATGAACATGTGCAATCAACGGCTCGCCTTGCCAGTCCACCAGGCCCTTGTCACGGCCGCCCATGCGCTGGCCGCGGCCACCGGCGAGAATGAGTATGGAGCAGGGGGGGAGTGCGTCAGGCATGAAAAAGGGTTCCGGGCAGTCATTGCCGGGAACCCTCCCATTTCACACGGGGCTTGTCCAGTCAGCTTTCGCGGGGCACGGGTTGCCCGTCACTGTCATGCGCCTGGCGTCGCCCGGACAGGCGCATCACCACCACGAAGAATACCGGCACGAAAACCACCGCCAGGGTGGCGCTGAGCATCCCGCCGATCACCCCGGTGCCAATCGCCTGCTGGCTGGCAGAGCTTGCGCCGCTGGCGATGGCCAGGGGCACCACGCCGAGGATGAACGCCAGCGACGTCATCACGATCGGCCGCAGGCGCAGGCGGGCCGCTTGCACGGCGGCGTCGACGGCGTCTACGCCCTGGTCTACCAGATGCTTGGCGAACTCGATGATCAGGATGGCGTTCTTCGCCGACAGGCCGATCAGGGTGATCAGGCCAACCTTGAAGAACACGTCGTTGGGCATGCCGCGCAAGGTCACCGCCAGCACCGCACCGAGCACACCGAGCGGAACGACCAGCAGTACCGCAGTCGGGATCGACCAGCTTTCGTACAGCGCAGCCAGGCACAGGAACACCACCAGCAGCGACAGCGCCATCAGCATGGGTGCCTGGCTACCGGACAGCCGCTCCTGCAGTGACAGGCCGGTCCATTCCAGGCCGGTACCGGCCGGTAGCTGCGCCACCAGCCGCTCGACTTCGGCCATGGCCTCGCCCGAGCTATAGCCGGCGGCTGGCTCGCCTGAGATCGACACCGCCGGGTAACCGTTGTAGCGGGTCAGTTGCACCGGGCCGCTGACCCACCTGGCCTGCACGAACGCACCCAGTGGTACCATCTTGCCGCTGTCATTGCGCACGTGAATGTTCAGCAAGTCTTCGACCTGGCTGCGCTGGTCACCTTCGGCCTGCACCACCACCCGCTGCATACGGCCCTGGTTGGGGAAATCGTTGACGTAGCTGGAGCCCACGGCCACGTCCAGCACCGTGCCGATATCGGCAAACGACACACCCAGTGCATTAGCCTGGCGGCGGTCGATTTCCAGTTGCACCTGCGGGCTTTCCGCCAGCGAGGCTTCGCGCACGTTGGTCAGCACCTTGCTTTTGCTGGCGCTTTCGAGCAGCTGGTCACGGGCTGCCATCAGCTCGGCGTGGCCCATGCCGCCACGGTCCTGAAGGCGAAATTCGAAACCGGTCGACTCACCGAGGCCGTCGATGGGGGGCGGCAGTACCGAATAGGCAATCGCGTCCTTGAGCTGGGTGAAGGCCATGGTCGCGCGGTCGGCGATCGACTGGGCGCTGTCGTCGGCGCCGCGCTCGGACCAGTCCTTGAGGGTGGTGAAGGCCAGCGCCGCGTTCTGCCCGCTACCGGAGAAGCTGAAGCCGAGGATCAAGGTGGTGTTGCCCACGCCCGGTTCTTCGGCGTTGTGCGCCTCGATCTGCGCGGCTACCTGTTCGGTGCGCATGCGGCTGGCGCCCGGCGGCAGTTGAATGTCGGTGATGGTGTAGCCCTGGTCTTCGGTGGGCAGGAATGCCGTAGGCAGCTGGCTGAAACCGTAGCCCAGCACCGCCAGCAGCACCGCGTACACCAGCAGGTAGCGGCCGCTGCGTTTGAGCGCCTGCACCACCCAGCGCTGGTAGCCGTTGCTCATGCTTTCGAAGCGGCGATTGAACCAGCCGAAGAAGCCTTTGCGTTCATGGTGCTCGCCTTTGGCCACGGGCTTGAGCAGGGTGGCGCACAATGCCGGGGTCAGGCTGAGGGCGAGAAACGCCGAGAACAGGATCGACACCGCCATCGACAGCGAGAACTGCTGGTAGATCACCCCCACCGAGCCTTGCATGAAGGCCATGGGCAGGAATACCGCCACCAGCACCAGCGTGATGCCGACGATTGCACCGCTGATCTGGCCCATGGCCTTACGCGTGGCTTGCTTGGGCGGCAAGCCTTCTTCGGCCATGATGCGCTCGACATTCTCCACCACCACGATGGCATCGTCGACCAGAATGCCGATGGCCAGCACCATGCCGAACAGTGTCAGCACATTGACCGAGAAGCCCATGGCCAGCATCACGGCGAAGGTGCCCATCAATGCCACTGGCACGACCAGGGTCGGGATCAGCGTGTAGCGCAGGTTCTGCAGGAACAGGAACATGACTGCGAACACCAGCAGCATGGCCTCGAACAGGGTGTTGATGACCTGCTCGATCGACACCTTGACGAACGGCGAGGTGTCGTAGGGGATGTCGTACTTGACGCCTTCCGGGAAGTAGCGCGCCAGCTCCTGCATCTTCGCCCGTACCAGGGTAGCGGTTTCCATGGCGTTGGCGCCGGGCGACAACTGCACGCTGAAGGCCGTGGCCGGTTTGCCGTTCAGGCGCGTGCCGTACTGGTATTCCTGGGCACCGATTTCAACCCGGGCGACATCCCCGATGGTGACCGTGGAGCCGTCCGGGTTGGCGCGCAGGACAATGGCAGCAAACTCTTCGGGGCTGCTCAACTGGCCTTTGACCACCACGTTGGCGGTGATTTCCTGGGTGCTGCGGCTGGGCAGATCGCCGATGCTGCCAGGGGCGACCTGGGCGTTCTGCGCGGCGATGGCTTCGGCTACATCGTTGGGCGTGAGGTTGAAACCGATCAGCTTGCGCGGGTCGATCCAGATGCGCATGGCCCGTTCGGAGCCATACAACTGGGCCTTGCCGACGCCCTTGAGGCGGCGGATTTCATCCATCACGTTCCGTGCAAGGATGTCCGACAGCGCGGTTTCATCGAGCTTGCCGTCTTCGGAGGTGAGGGTCGCCAACAGCAGGAAGCCGGTGGACACTTTCTCCACCTGCAGGCCCTGCTGGGTGACCGGGCGCGGCAGGCGCGACTCGACCACTTTCAAGCGGTTCTGCACGTCGACCTGGGCCAGGTCCGGGTGGGTACCCGGGGCGAAGGTGGCGGTGATGGTGGCGCTGCCCAGGCTGCTCTGCGACTCGAAGTACAGCAGGTTGTCGGCGCCGTTGAGCTCCTGCTCGATCAGGCTGACCACGCTTTCGTCCATGGTCGCCGCCGAGGCGCCTGGGTACACGGCGTAGATTTCCACCTGCGGCGGTGCCACGTTGGGGTACTGGGCCACCGGCAGTTGCGGGATGGCCAGCGCGCCGGCCAGCAGGATGAACAGTGCGACCACCCAGGCGAATACCGGGCGATCGATGAAGAATTGCGGCATGAATCAGGCCCTCACTGGCCGGTATGCTGTGCGATGGGTGGGGCAGCGGGCGTATTGTCGACCTGCACCTGGTCACCGGCCTTGACGTGCTGCAGGCCCTCGACCACCACCCGCTCACCGGCCGCCAGGCCCTCGCTGACGATCCAGCGGTCACCCTGGGCGCTGCCCAGTACTACCTGACGGTCGCTGACCCGGGCGTGCTGGTCCACCACCAGCACCTTGGGCATACCGGCGCTGTCGCGCAGGATGGCGCGTTGCGGCACGCTCAGGCCCTTGGGTTGCACCGCTTGTTCCAGGCGTACCCGCACGTAGCTGCCTGGCAGCAGGTCGAGGTCCGGGTTGGGGAACTCGCTGCGCAGGGTGATCTGGTTGGTGCTGGGGTCGACGCTGATGTCGGAGAACAGCAGCTTGCCCGGCAGCGGATAGGCGCTGCCGTCATCCTGGATCAGCGTGGCGCGTGCCTGGCCGTCGCCCACCTGCTGCAATTCGCCGGCGCGCAGGGCGCGCCGCAGGGCGTTGAGCTCGCGGGTAGACTGGGTGACATCGGCATGGATCGGGTCCAACTGCTGGATGGTCGCCAGCGGGGTGGTTTCGTTTTGCCCGACCAGCGCGCCTTCGGTGACCTGGGCGCGGCCGATACGGCCGGAGATCGGCGCGGTCACGGTGGCATAGCCGAGGTTCAGCCGGGCGCGCTCCAGCGCCGCCCTGGCTTCGGCCACTTCGGCATCGGCCTGCAGGAAACTGGCCTTGGCGTTGTCGTATTCCTGGCGGCTGACGGCTTTGTCGTCGACCAGCTCGCGGTAGCGCTGCTCCTGCAGGCGCGCCTGGTACCGGGTGGCCTCGGCCTTGGCCAGCGTGGCGCGGGCGCTGTCGTGGTCGGCCTTGAACGGCGCCGGGTCGATCAGGAACAGTACATCACCCTGCTTGACGTCGCTGCCTTCGCGGTACACCCGCTTGAGCACCACGCCTGCGACCCGCGCACGCACTTCGGCGGTGCGTGGCGCGAGGATACGGCCGCTGAGTTCACTGCTGATGGCCAGTGGCTGCAGTTGCAGGGTTTCCACGCGCACTTGCGCAGTGGGGGCCTGTTCGTCTGGCTCGGCGCTGTCGCTGCAGCCGGTCAGGGACAGGCTCAGCAATGCCATGAGCGCCAACGGGCGCAGGCATGGGGAGAGGGTAGTAGGCATGCGGATCTTCCGATGATGACCGTGTGTATGCTAAGGCAGACGCTGCCTGGGCGGCTGTTAATACCTGTAGGGCGAGTGTGAAAAAGTGTGAAGAATGATCCTTTCGAGTGGTTGGGTTCTATATTCTGCATGGGCCTGTGCTGGCCCTTTCGCGGGTGAACCCGCTCCTACGGGGACCTGCAGGAGCGGGTTTACCGGCGAAGTGCTCGCCACAGGCTTACTTCAACCCAGACGCCCAAGCACCTATGCCGAACATTTTCCTGGTCGAAGACGACAGCGCCCTGTCCGAGCTGATCGCCAGCTACCTGCAACGCAACGACTTCCATGTCCAGGTGATCGCCCGGGGCGATCATGTGCTGGACGAGTACCGTCGGCAAAGGCCTGACCTGGTCATCCTTGACCTGATGCTGCCGGGTATCGATGGCCTGCAACTGTGCCGGCTGCTGCGCCAGGAGTCGCAGACCCTGCCAATCCTCATGCTGACTGCCCGCGACGACAGCCATGACCAGGTGCTTGGCCTGGAAATGGGGGCCGACGACTACGTGACCAAACCCTGTGAGCCACGCGTGCTGCTGGCCCGGGTGCGCACGCTGCTGCGCCGCAGCAGTGTCAACGAACCGCGCCTGGACAACGACCTGATCCTGATTGGTGGCCTGCGCATCGACCTGGCCGAGCGCACGGTGAGTTGGCGCGGGGAGGAGGTGGAGTTGTCCAGCGGCGAGTACAACCTGCTGGTGGTGCTGGCGCGCAATGCCGGTGAGGTGATGAACCGCGACCGTATCCTGCAACAACTGCGTGGCATCGAGTTCAATGGCACCGATCGCTCCGTTGACGTGGCCATTTCCAAACTGCGGCGCAAGTTCGACGACAACGCCGGCGAAGCGCGCAAGATCAAGACGGTGTGGGGCAAGGGCTACCTGTTCAGCCGTGTCGAGTGGGAGTGCTGATCGGCCATGCTCAAGATCCTGGTGCGGTTGTACCTGGTGATCATCGTCGCCTACGCCGGTGCATTGCTGTTCATCCCTGACACCATCGTCGGCCTGTTCCGCGACCGCTTCATGGCCTACAACCTGGACCAGGCCAAGGGTGTACAGGCGTTGATCGTGCGCCAGTTCCGCCAGGCCCCGCGCGAGCAGTGGTCAGCGGTGGAGCAGGAGCTGGCCAGTGATTTCGCGCCGCTGGAACTGCAGTTGCAGCGCATGGACCAGGCCGCTTTGAGCGATGAAGAGCAGGCGCGCCTGGAGCATGGTCTGTACGCAGTGCGCATTGCCGAGTGGGGCTATTACGAGACGGTGCTGGCGCCGCTGGACAAGGAGTGGCTGGTAAGCCTGCATTCCCCGCCAGACCCGCTGGACATCAACGTGCTGTCGTGGGGCGTGACCGTATTGATTGGTGCAGCCATGCTGGGTTGCCTGCTGCTGTGGGTCTGGCCGCACTGGCGTGATCTGGAGCGCCTCAAGGAGACCGCTCGGCGCCTGGGCCAGGGGCAGATGGCCGAGCGTACGCACATTTCGCCTCACTCCAACATTGGTGAACTGGCCGGGGTATTCGACACCATGGCCAGTGACCTGGAACGCCATGTCAACCAGCAGCGTGAACTGCTCAATGCGGTATCGCACGAGTTACGCACGCCACTGACCCGGCTGGACTTCGGCCTGGTGCTGCTGTTCGACGAAGTGCCGCCAGCCAGCCGCAAGCGCCTGCTGGAGCTGGTCGGGCATGTGCGCGAGCTGGATGAACTGGTGCTGGAGCTGCTGTCCTATAGCCGGTTGTACAACGCCGACCAGGCGCGGGAGCGGGTGGAGGTATCGCTGCTGGAGCTGGTCGACAGTGTGCTTGGCGGCTTTGCCGAGGAGCTCGATGGCCGGGGTATCCAATGGGAAGTGCGGGCCGAGGGTGAGTTGCCGCGCTTTGTACTGGACCCGCGGCTGACGGCGCGCGCGGTGCAGAACCTGGTGCGCAATGCCATGCGCTATTGCGATGAAAGCCTGTTGCTGCGCTTGCGCCTGGAAGCCGATGGCGCCTGTCTGCTGACGGTGGAGGATGACGGGATTGGCGTCCCTGTGGAGGAGCGCGAGCGGGTTTTCCAGCCGTTCTACCGTCTGGACCGCAGCCGCGATCGCAACACCGGTGGTTTTGGCCTGGGGTTGGCAATCAGCCGCCGGGCGATCGAGGGGCAGGGTGGCACCTTGACCCTGGCGCAGTCGGCGCTGGGTGGGGCGCAGTTCAGGATTCGTTTACCCGCCGGAGGATAGGGGCGCTGCAACCGCGAAGAGACGGGCCTGCTAATCCTGCTCTGCCAGCTCGCTGGACCACGACACAAAGCGGTCCTTGCCAGTGTGCTTGGCTTCATATAACGCCTGGTCGGCGCGGACCAGCGCGGTGGTCAGGCTCTCTCCCCGGTTGATCTTGGCCAGGCCAATGCTGATGGTGACCGGGTGCTCGCCAGTGTCCTCGCGCACGCGCTGGCACAGCGCTGCCACTCGCTGCTCGGCCCCTTGCTGATCCAGCCCTTCAAAGAAGATCGCAAACTCTTCACCTCCCAGCCGGGCAAACGCCTGATCGGCCATGCTTGTCTTGATATGCAGGGCCACGCGCTTGAGCACTTCATCGCCCACGTCATGGCCGAAACGGTCATTGACCCGCTTGAAATTGTCGATATCGATCATGGCCAGGTACTGCCCGGACGTCGCCATCCGTAGCTGGCGGTCGGCCTGGGCCATGAACGAGCGGCGGTTGGGAATGTCGGTCAGGGCATCGACGTAGGCCTGCTCCAGCAACACCTTGGACAGGTAGAAATTGTGCAGCTTGGCATTGCGGATCTGCAGGTAGCTGTAGCTGACCAGGCCGCTTAGAAACACGGCATAGCTGATCAGCATGGCGCCTTCGAGCGCATCGGGCTCGATGCGGGTGTGGTAGAACGGATTAAGCATCACCCAGGTGATGACCATGGCGCAGAAGAATGACCAGCGCCGCACCGGCAGCACCGACATGGCATACAGCACGGTGGACACCCCGAGCACCAACCAAACTGGGCGCAGGGCTATCGGGATGCCTTCGATCACCAGGCGCATGCCCAGGGTGATGACGGTAATGAACAGCAGGTTGAGCACGTCGAAGTGATGGCTGCGGCGGGTGAAACGCAGCACTACGATCAGGCTGCCGAGCAGGGCGATAAACAGGAAGGACAGCCAGGTGAAGCTTTGGTCGCCGAGGAAGCTGACGATCAGGTCGAAGACCAGCCAGATCAGGACGCTGATCGAGAATACCAGCAGGCAGAATGAGCGCATGGACTCGAATTCGTGCTGGCGGAACTCGGCGCGCAGGGCGGCGGGCGCGACCTGCTGGCGTACGTGGGCTTCGATGGTCTTGAACATCGGTTGGCTCCGGAGGCTACTACTTTTTCAGGCCTGGACCTTTCGCGGGTAAACCCGCTCCTACAGGGGCCGTACGGTGCGGGAGACCCGTGGGTTTATCCGCGAAGAGGCCGGCCCTGGCGATTCAGTGCTGTGGCAAGATACCCCGGGCCCAGGGCCGGTAGCGCAAGGCAAACACTGCCTCGGCATGGCACCCGCTACTCAGCCTGGGTTCGGCAGGCTCCGCCCGAAACGCCTGCTCGGGTGCGCTCACCTGGCGGAACGCCTCGCGCACCACACCCACCCGGCACGGCAACGCCTGCTCATAGCCCTGACGCACCAACGCCGGCAAACGCCCGGTGCCGGCGCCATCCTGCCACCACACAGTCAAGCCCAAGCCGGCCAGTTGATCCAGCCAGACGGCATTGACCCGCGGCGACAGCTTGCCTGTGCTGAAGGCGCTGATATGCAACGGCTTGTCCAACTGGCGGTTGAAGGCCTGCAACTGGCTGTACAGCGCATCGCGCCGTTCGGTCTCGCGTAGATGCTGGTCGTCCAGTTCCATGGGCAGGTACCAGCCGTCCACTGGCAATTGCCAGGCCTGGCGCAGTTGCTGGTACTGGCTGAGCGACCGCCCCAGCTGCGCTTTCCAGTAGCTGTTCAGGCCCTCGCCATCCAGCTCGTCGAGTCGCTGGTAGTAGGCCGGGTCCATGTACAGCCCCAGCACCAGCTGCAAGCCCTCGGCGCGCGCGGTGCGCAGGCTGTTGGCCAGCCAGCCCTGGGCACCGCCGAAATCGCTGTCGCCATAGGCACTCCATTGCACGATCAGGGTTTTGCCACCCTTGGCCGCGGTGGCTTGCCACAGTTGCTGCCACTGGGCGGGTGTGACGCTGGCATCGCGGTTAAGGGGTTGGTAGAACAGGCGCTGGTCAGCTGTGGCCGGTAGGCACAGGGCCAGCAGGCAGAAGGCGATGAGCGTACGCATCAGAAGGTCATCTCCGCACCGACCAGCACACCGTTGGCGCGCTCGTAGAGGTTACCGCCCAGCGATTGCTGGTACTCGGCACGCACTTTCAGCGAGCCGCGGTAGGCGTTGTAGCGGTCGTCGTCGAACCACCATTGCCAGCGCACGCCAACCCCGACGCGGGCGTCCTGGCGCCAGTCGTTGCTGGGGTCCTGGCTGGAGAACTCGACAAAGCCGTAGGGCATGAGCGTTTGCGGCGAGCTGCCCGGCAGCTTCCAGGCGTGGCCCTGCTGGTAGCGCGACAGCCAGGCATGGTCGCCGGCGCGGGTCCACCAGGCAGCATCGAGGTAGAGGAACCGTTCGTTCCAGTCGTCCTCATCGATGCGCCAATCGTTGCGCCAGCCTCCCTGGTCGAGGAACGAGGCGGTGGCGCGCAGCAGCAGGTCATTGCTCGATTCGGCGTGGTGGCGCAAATCGCCCCAGTTGCCGCCGACCTTGGCCGGGCTCAGCAACTGGCCAAGGCTTAGGCCGCGATAGTGTGCTTCGTCGATCTGCCGCTGGTGGTAAAGCTCGGCATACAGGTTGAGGTTGGCCTGGCCGAGCGGCTTGTAGCGCAGGCCGACACCGGTTCCCATGCTCTGGGCATAGTCGGTGCGGCTTTGGCCACCGAACAGTACCCGGCCATACACTGACAGGGTGCTGCCATCGCGGCTGGGCTCCTCGCCCAGGGCATGGTCCCACATGGCCAGCTGCACGTTCTGCGATTGCGCCCGGCGCGAGCTGCCGCTGCGCTGGCCGTTGTCGAGAAACTTGTCGTTGGTCGAGGTGCCGGCCGGCGACCAGGTGCTGGCCAGGGTAATGGTGTCGCGCCGTGACAGGCTCTCGTGGGCGCGGCGCTGGCGGTATTTGCGGGCCTCCAGGCTGCCGTATTCGTCATCACCGTCGACCAGGTTCTGCTCTACGTCGAGGATGCGGCGCAGTTCGCGGCGTGCCGCAGCGCTGTCGGCATGTTCGTCGTAGCGCAAGGCGAGTGTTTCGCCAAGGCGGTAGTCCTCGGGGAAGTCGTGAGTGGCGTGTTCAAGGTAGGGGATCGATTGCATGCGCTGAGCCTTGTCTGTCGAGCCAGCCAGGCGCATGCCGTAGTCGGCGCGATAGCGCGGCTGGTTGGGGGCCAGGCGCACGGCTTCGGCCAGCCAGGCGGTGCTCTGCGCACTGTCGCCGGCCAGTTGCGCGGTGCTGGACGCGGCGTAGTAGTGGTCGGCGCGCGGGCTGTGCGCCAGCGCCTGGCGCTGGAAGCCCAGCGCGGCCTGCGGGTCACCTTGGCGCTGGGCGATGGCGGCGCCCAGCGCCCAGTCATCAGCGCTCTGGTGCGCGGCAGCGTCCCAGTAGCGGCGTGCTGCATCGGCGTCGCCTGCATTCAGCGCGCCGCGGGCAGCGGTGAGGCGGGCATTATCGGTAAAGGCGCTGTCTGGCAGGCTGCGCCAGATGGGCTGGGCGGTTTCGGAGTCGCCGGCCGCTTCGAGTGCGTAGGCCAGCGGTAGACGGTTGCCAGGGTCGCCCAAACGCTCGGCAGCCTGGTAGTAGACCACCGCCTCACCTGGCTGGTCGGGCATGGCGCAACGGCCGAGGGCGCGGTACTGGCCAGGTTCGCTCGGGGTGGCCGGCACTGCCTGGCGCACGGCATCGCACTGGCCGGCCTCAGCCAGCCGCCCGAGCAACTGGGCGCGGGTGTTGGCGTTGACCCGGGGTATCAGGCCGAGCATGCGGCGGCTGTCCAGGGGCCCGTCGTCACGGGCATACAGGTTGGCCAGACGCTGTAGCAGCGATGGGCCGAGGCGGCCCTGGTGGCGGTCGTAGGCTTGCTCCAGCAAGTGCCGTGCGTGATCGCCGTGGCCCTGTTCGGTCAACAGGAAGGTGGTTTGTTCCAGGGCGGCGAGGTCGCCGGTCTGCCGATAGCGTTGTTCCCATTCAGCGGCGGTGCGCGGCTGCGGGGGCGGCGGCGGGGCGCCATACAAGCGCTGCTTGAGCACGGCATAGGCCTGAGGGTCGGCGCTGGCGGAGCAAGCCTTGAACTGTTCCCGGGCCAGGTCCGGGTCTTGATGTGACAGCCAGTCGACCGTTTCAAGGCAGGGGCGCTGCAGGTCGTTGCTCAGGCGCCGCACCAGCGCTGCATCGTCGCCTTCGCGGGCCAGTTGCCAAAGTTGCTGGCGCTGCTCGGGTTGCTGCAGTTGATCTGGCGGTAGCGACTGCAGCCAGCGTTGGGCTTGCTGGTGGTGGCCGACGGCAATGGCGCGGTTGGCCATGGCCAGCCGCGTCAGGTTGGCCGCTGCGCAGGAGGGGGCGTGGGCCAGCAGCGCAGTCAGGCCCTTTTCGTCGACTTGCTGGATATAGGCATTGGCCAGGCGTTGCCAGTCTTGGGCAGGCAACTGGCCTGTGTCGGCCAGCGGCTGCAGTTGCTCGATGGTCTCTTTCCAGTTGCGCAGCTGTTCGGCGAAGGTGGCCCGGGCCAGGCGCAGGACCTGGCCGTCCCCACCGGGCGGCAGTTGGTTGAGCCAGCCCAGCGCTTTGGCGGCGCCACCAAACTTGGCCAGGCTCAGGCTGTAGGCCTGCCACAGCTGTACCCGGTGGTTGCCGTCGCTGGCGGCCAGCCATTGTTCCACCTGGCTGGCCGGTGGCGGGTCCTGCTCGATCCAGGTCAGGCGCAGCTCCAGCAGGGCGTCGGCGTATTCGGGGCTGTCGCCTAGCTGCTCAGCCAGCGCTTGGGCCTCCTTGTAACGGCGCTGGTGGGCCAGGGCTTCGACCAGCAGGGCGCGGGCTTCGTCGTTGTTCGGCACCCGGCCCAGGACATGGCGGGTAAGGCGCTCGACTTCAGCCCAGTTGTCTTTCCTGGCCTCGCGATAGCTGCGGTCCATGAACGGAAAGCTGGTGAACCGCTGGAAGTCGGTCATCGGCGCCGAAGCGGCAACGGGCAGGGCGGCGGAGCACAGCAGCAGGCCAGTGAAGGTGAGGGAAAAACGCGGCTTCATGCCACCTCCCGGGTCAGATCAATCGCCACTTGCTGTTCGCTGGCCTGTTCGATCAGGGCCTGCTCCAGCACCTGCCTGGTGATGATGCCGCGGGCAATCAGGTGCTCACCGAGGCTTTGGTGTTCGGGGTCGAAGTCGATCAACGCCTGGTTGAACAGGGTGACAGGGACCATGCCGCGCACCTGCAGCAGCGCGCCTAGCATGACTTGGTGATGGCTGACCCGCTCCAGCAGCGCTTCGTCGTCCTGGTGGCGTTCAAGCACAGCCAGCATGTCTCGGGTTTCTTGATGCTGCCAGGGGCTTGGGTAGTGGTAGCGAAGGCCCAGCGTGACCCGGCCCTGGGGGGCCAGGCGTGCCTTGACCGGGCGTTTCAGCTGGCGGCTGATCACACCCAGCGACACCTGGCTGACCGGGCTTTCACTGGCCAGAATCAAGGTGTCGCCGTCTTCGTCCACTGGCAGTACGCCGTAATGGGTGGCCAGCTTGCGCGGCAATTTGGCGATCAGTTGCGGGCTGAGCTTGAACGGGTTCAGCGGTGCCCAGGGCAGGTCCAGTTGTTCGGCCAGGGTGGCCACCAACTGCTCACTGTTCAGCCAGCCACGCAGTAGCAATTCGCGGCCCAGGCGCCGACGAACCGGGCTGGTGATGGCCTGCTGCAACTGTTCGTCGGTGATCAGGCCCTTGGCCACCAGGCGCTGGCCCAGTGGTGTGCGAGCCGGGGAGGCGATGGCGGGGAACTCGTGGGTGGTCTTGTCCCAGGCCACGCGCCGCGAATCGCCCATTTCCATTACCTGGCGCAGTGCACGCAGGTTGGCGAAAAAGTTGACGAAGTTGCTCCACATCATCCGCGGGGCCGACAGCAGGCCCTCGCCGATGCCATAGAAGCGGGTGACGAACCAGGCGCGCTGGAACAGCCGGTTGAGCAGCATCAGGCCGTTCAGCCACAGCAGGGTCGACAGCAACCAGCTGTCGCTGAGGATCGACATGAAGCGCCACGACTCCGGCGCAATGACCGTGACTAGCCACATGGCCAGCAACACCAGCAGTAACAGGTTGACCAGGAAGCTCAGCAGGTAGGCGAACAGCCCGCGGCGGTCACGCCAGAGGAAATAGTTGAGCGCGCCCTTGCGGCTCCAGCCGAGGTTGCTGGTGCCTTGGAACACGATGCCGACGATCCAGCGCGACTTCTGCCGGATGGCATGCTGCCAGTCACGCGGGAAGTGCTCGCGCACGCAGATCACCTGGGAGAATTCGCGGCTCATGCCTGGGCGCCATTCCTGCTTCAGGGTCAGCGCCGGGTCGGTAATGGAGTAGCGGGCGAAAATGCACTTCATGCCTTTTTGCTTCAGGCGAAAGCCGATGTCGTAGTCTTCGGTCAAGCTTTGAACGTCGAAGGCGATGCCGTCGCCGTCCTCGAGCAGTGCGCTGATGGCGCGGCGGCTGAAGCAGGTGCCGACGCCGGCACTGGGGACCTGGCCGGTCAGCGCTTCGCGCACGATCACGTCCTTGCCGTGGTTTTCGGCAAACTCGTCGACATAGTGGCCGGCAGTAAAGCCCTTCCATTCCGGTGCGTAGGGATACACCGGGATCTGGATCATGTCCTTGCTCGGCAGCAGGTAGTTGAACAGGCGCAGCTCCATCGGCGAGATCACGTCTTCGGCGTCATGCAGGATGAAACCGGCGAACTCGATGCCGGCGTCCTGCTGGAAGCGCAGCAGCGCGTCGATGATGTTGTTCAGGCAGTCGGCCTTGCTGGTGGGACCGGGGCGGGCGCAGACCACTTTGTGCACGTTGGGGAAGTGCAGGCACACCGCGTCCACGTCAGCCTGGGTTTGCGGGTCGTTGGGGTAGGTGCCGACAAAGATCTGGTAGTTCTCGTAGTCGATGGTCGAAGCGGCCAGGCGCGCCATTTCACCGACCACGCCAACTTCGTTCCAGGCAGGGACCATGATGGCCAAAGGTTTTTCCGGGACTTCGTACAAGCGCTTCTCATCGGCCCTTTCGAACTTGCCGTAGATGCGAAAACGCCGGATCAGCGTGCGCCCCCAATAGCACAGATCGATGAACAGGTCGTCCAGGCCCAGCAGGAACATCAACGAGGCAAGGGTGATCGCCAGGAGCTTCAGGCCGAACAGCAGGTAAGTGAGAAAATCGATGAATACCAGGCTCATGTGTCAGCCACCGGCAGGGCAGAGTGGGCCATCGTCTTATCCTCGCTCGTTCCCTCGACGAAGGTGCAGGAGATGTCACTGTCATGTACGGGATAGATACAAGCAGCCGAATGCGGGATTGTCCAAATTTCGGGCTGTTTCTTGCGGGCTGCATCTTGTAGCTTTACAGGTCGTTCATTCAGGGAGCTGAACATGCAAGGTAAGGCCCGCAAGATCGTCCAGGCCATTCTCTATGAGGCCATCGCCGTCGCCTGTGTGGCGCCCGCACTGGAGCTGGCGTTCGGCGCCGGCATGGCGCAGTCGACCGTGCTGTCGGTGCTCATGTCAGGCATCGCGATGAGCTGGAACATGGGTTACAACTGGGCATTCGAACGTTGGGAAGCGCGCCAGCCCAAACGTGAGCGCACTTTCCTGCGGCGCCTGCTGCATGCGCTGGGCTTCGAGGGTGGGCTGGTGGTGATCCTGTTGCCGCTGGTGGCGTACTGGCTGGACGTGAGCCTGTGGGCCGCACTGCTGACCAACCTGGCGTTGTTCGTGTTCTTCTTCGTTTACGCCTTTGTCTTCCAGTGGGGCTTCGACAAGGTGTTCGATGTGCCGCTTTCGGCGCAGCAGGCCAAGTGTTGACTTTCGGCTGCGAGGCAGGCTAAGTTCCTACCCCATGAATACATTCCCGCACGTGAACGCCATTATTATTACCGCCATTATCAGCTTGGCGGGCTAGCGCGTACGTGCACCGAACCCGCCCTGGAGGCGGGTTTTTTCTCTCTGACTCCTGGGCAACGTAAAAATAGCCAAGGAGTCATCGATGACCAGTTTCAGTGTCCCTCGTACTACCGTCACCCCCCAGCAATTGCTGTCGGAGCAGGTGCGGCGCATTCTTGCGGCGCCGGTGTACGACCTGGCCATTGAAACGCCCCTGCAACCGGCCCCGGCCTTGTCTGCTGCCCTGGGCAACCAGGTGTTGCTCAAGCGCGAAGACCTGCAGCCTACGTTTTCGTTCAAGATCCGGGGGGCCTACACCCGCCTGTCGCGACTGACCGATGTGCAGCGTGAGCGCGGGGTGATCACCGCTTCGGCGGGCAACCATGCCCAGGGCGTGGCCTTGGCCGCATCGCATCTGGGTATGAAGGCAACCATCGTCATGCCCACCACCACGCCATCGTTGAAAGTGGAAGGCGTGCGTTCGCGCGGCGGGCATGTGGTGCTGCATGGCGAGAGCTTCCCCCATGCGCTGGCCCACGCACTGAAGCTGGCCGACAGCGAAGGCGCGACCTTCGTGCCACCGTTCGATGACCCGGATGTGATCGCCGGGCAGGGTACCGTGGCCATGGAAATCCTACGTCAGCGCCCGGGGGCGCTGGACGCTATCTTTGTGCCCGTGGGCGGTGGCGGCTTGATCGCCGGTATCGCCGCCTACGTGAAGTACCTGCGCCCTGACGTGAAGGTGATCGGCGTCGAACCGGTGGATTCCAACTGCCTGCAGGCTGCCATGGCCGTCGGCGAACGCGTCATCCTGCCGCAGGTCGGCACCTTTGCCGATGGTGTGGCGGTGGCGCAGATCGGCGCCCATTGCTTCGAGCTGTGCCGCCACTTCGTCGACGAGGTGGTGACGGTGAGCAGTGACGAACTGTGCGCGGCGATCAAGGATATCTACGACGACACCCGTTCGATCACCGAGCCGTCCGGGGCCTTGGCCGTGGCCGGTATCAAGAAGTACGTGGCGCGTGAAGGTGTGCAGGGACAGACCCTGGTGGCCATCGACTCCGGGGCCAACGTCAATTTCGACCGCTTGCGCCATGTGGCCGAGCGGGCCGAGTTGGGCGAGCAGCGCGAGGCGATCATCGCGGTGACAATTCCGGAACAGCCGGGCAGCTTCCGGGCCTTTTGCCAGGCACTGGGCAAGCGGCAGATCACAGAATTCAACTACCGCTTCTACCCCGGCAAGGAGGCGCGCCTGTTCGTGGGCGTGCAGACCCACCCGGTGCATGACCCCCGTGAGCAGTTGCTGGCCAGCTTGCGGGAGCAGGGGTACAGCGTGCTGGACCTGACCGACAATGAGCTGGCCAAGCTGCATGTGCGCCATACCGTGGGTGGGCATGCCGCGTCAGGGGCTGATGAGCGGGTACTGCGCTTCGAGTTCCCCGAACGGCCAGGGGCGTTGCTGGGGTTTCTGGAGCGGTTGGGCAAGCGTTGGAACATCAGCCTGTTCCATTACCGCAACCATGGTGCGGCGCAGGCGCGGGTGTTCGCTGCTTTGGAAGTGCCAGAGGACGAGTTGGCGGGCTTGCCGGTGACGCTGGACGAGATGGGATATCGGTACTGGGACGAGACTGACAACCCGGCGTACAAGCTGTTCCTGGGCTGACGCGCCTGTGTGGCCAATGCAAGCGTGTCTAGCTGCTTGCCGCCTGTGTTCGCTGCGTGACCGCCCCGCCCAAAGGGCAGGGCGATTCCTGCGAGTGGGTTTCAACGCTCGCGCATGAAAAAGCCGGCAACGAACTTGCGGAATGTTTCCAGGCTTTTGAAGTCGGCGTAGCGCTTGAAGTTCTCGGTATCCGGCTCGGGGCCGATGGGCTGTTCCAGCAGCGACACTGACAACACCCGGTCCTGGTCCGAGGTCAGCACCAGTTCATCCATCACCTGCCCACCGATCACGGGGCGACGCATCTGCACTTTCACCCCTTTACTGGCCATCCAGTCGATCAGCGACACCAATGCCTTGAGCGGCTCGCGTTCTTCATCGCGGTACACCGGGAACAAGTGCGCGCGCGACAGCACGGGCACACTGGCCACATGGATCAGCTCATAGAAATGGCTACCGGCGCTGGTCGGCGAGTAGATCATCAGCGCCAGCAACGGCCCGGTGGTGCGGCTCCCGCCCCAGTACAGGTGATGCCCCTGGAAGTCGAAGCCGTCCTCGCTGCGGTTGTTGAACAACTTGCGCCCTTTGATCTGGTCGACGCAGTCCAGCAGCAGGCCGTGGCGGCGATGGTTGCCGAACACAGAAGCTTCGCGCAGGCGGGACTTGAGCATCATCATGTGCTTCATGTCCAGACGGGTTTCCAGGTAGTTGCTGGCGGGCACCCGCTCCAGCAGCGGATAGCGGCTGGCCACGCTGCGCAACTCGGCAAACTGTGTGGTCAGGTCTTTCTTCAGGCGGGTGGCGTAAAGGTTGAGCCCGCTGGTTTCAATCCAGGTCAGCAGCAGTGACAGCAGGCGCTGCTGTTCGCGTCTGTCGTTGCCATCGCCGGCGCCACCGGCCGTGCCAGCACGGAAGTCGCTGATCAGGCGCAAGGGTGTATCGGGTGGCAGCCAGGCGGCGGGTGGGGCGGGGTCGTTTTCACGTTCGGCGGCTTCCCGCTCGTCCTTGGTGAACGGGCAGCCAGGCGCGTGCTCGGCGGTGCCCGGGTTGTTCTTGAGGAAAAGTGTGCCGGTGCTGCCGTTGAGAGTGACATTGAGCACCGGCAAGGCATCGTTGCGGCAGTCACAAGCCAGCCACTGGTTGGCGTTGCGCACGTTCATCAGTAGCTGGTTGGCCTGTAGCAGGCGCGGGCCGGCAAGGCTGCCGGTGGCAAAGCCGACCAGCAGTTCCTCTTCAGCGGGGGTCAGGCTGCGCACCTGGGTGGCGGTTTTGTCGATGATTCGCATGAAGCAGCTCCAAGCTACGAGCCTCAAGCTTCAAGCAAAGTCGCGCGGCTTTCAACTCGCCGCTTTGCTACCGCCGAACATCTTCGCGGCACGGGCGCGAATCTGATCGGGCGTCAGGTCCTCTTTGTGGGTGGACACGAACCAGATGTTGCCAAACGGATCTTTCAGGGTGCCGCTGCGGTCACCGTAAAATTGGTCGGTCAAGGGATGTAACTGGATGCCCCCGGCGGCCAGGGCCTGGGCGTAGACCTTGTCGCAGTCTTCAACATACAAGTGCAGGCCAACACCCGCACCGTTGAGCTTCTGGCTGGCGGTGAGGCCGCCTTCCATGTCGCAGGGGTCGCCCAGCATCAGCGACGAATCGCCGATTTTCAGTTCGGCATGGCCAACGCGACCGCCCGGGGCATCGAGGCGGAACATTTCCACCGCCCCAAAGGCTTGCTTGTAAAACTCGATGGCCTTGGCGGCGTCGTTGATGGCCAGGTAGGGCGTGATGCTGTGCTGGCCTTCGGGAATAGGTTTGACTGCCATGTTCGACTCTCCTGTGCAATGGGCGCCGAAAGGCGCCCTGTTGCTTAGAGTCGTTCGCCCAGATGGAAAATCGACAGTGATGCTAGATCGATTGTCTATAAGCGCGGCGGTCAGAAGATGTAGTCGGTGGTCAGGAAGCTCGACTGGCGGTTGCGAATGATCTCGCTGATCAGCGCTTTGTTGGCCTCCTGGAAGCGCGTGGCGACCAGCGTCCGGATGGAGAACACACGCAAAGCGTCATCCACCGAGAGCGTGCCCTCGGCGCTGTTCTTGCGGCCGTTGAACGGGTAG
The DNA here is from genome assembly GCF_900291005.1 of Pseudomonas sp. Kh14. NCBI lineage: Bacteria > Pseudomonadati > Pseudomonadota > Gammaproteobacteria > Pseudomonadales > Pseudomonadaceae > Pseudomonas > Pseudomonas sp. Kh14. Next base: position 68,253 of record NZ_OLKJ01000031.1, on the reverse strand, counting down.
GTGTCAGGGCCGCGTTGGCACTGAGCATTGATGTTGATGCGCCCGACCTGGTTGGCGAAGATGTCGACGAGGCTGCCGATGGTGGCCGGGTCGTTGCCGAACAGGCTCAGTTGCTGGCCGTAGTCGGAGTCCAGCACATAGTCGATCACTGTCTGCAGGTCGCGGTAGGGCACCACCGGTACCAGCGGGCCGAACTGCTCTTCGTGGTACACGCGCATTTCCCGGCTGACCGGGTACAGCAAGGCCGGGTAGAAGAATGAGCCGCGGCTGTGCCCGCCATTTTCGTTGAGCACGCGCGCGCCCTTGGCCGTCGCATCGGCAACCAGGCCATCGAGGTAGTCGACCTTGCCAGGCTCGGGCAACGGTGTCAGCGCCACGCCAGGTTCCCACGGCATGCCGGGCTTGAGCGCCGCCAATTTGTGCTGAAACTTGTCGAGGAAGGCCTCGACCACATCCTCGTGCACGAACAGGATCTTCAGTGCCGTGCAGCGCTGGCCGTTGAACGACAACGCCCCGGTGACGGCCTCTTCGACAGCGTTGTCGAGGTCGACCTGGGGCAGCACGATGCCCGGGTTCTTGGCGTCCAGGCCCAGTGCGGCGCGCAGACGATGCGGGCGTGGGTGCAGTTTTTTCAGGTCGCTGGCGGCCTTGTGGGTGCCGATGAAGGCGAATACATCGACCTTGCCGCTGGCCATCAGCGCGCTAACCGTTTCCCGGCCGCGTCCATAGATGACATTGATCACGCCTGCCGGGAAGCTGTCGCGGAACGCTTCGAGCAAGGGGCGGATCAGCAGTACGCCGAACTTGGCCGGCTTGAACACCACGGTGTTGCCCATGATCAGCGCCGGGATGAGCGTGGTAAAGGTCTCGTTCAGCGGGTAGTTGTAGGGCCCCATGCACAGGGCCACGCCCAGCGGGGCACGACGGATCTGGCCGAGGGTGCCTTGTTCCAGCTCGAAGCGGCTGGAGCGGCGGTCCAGGTCCTTGAGGGCGTTGATGGTGTCGACGATGTAGTCGCAGGTGCGGTCGAATTCCTTCTCCGAATCCTTCAGGTTCTTGCCGATCTCCCACATCAGCAGCTTGACCACGGCCTGGCGCTGTTCACGCATACGGGCAAGGAAGGATTCCACATGCTGGATACGCTCGGCCACGCGCATGTTCGGCCAGGCGCCACGGCCTTTGTCATAGGCCTGCACGGCGGCATCGAGGGCGGTAAGCGCGGTCTCGGCATCCAGCAGCGGGGCGCTGCCCAGTATGACCTGATGCTCCTCGTCGCCTTGCTTGAGCCACACCGGGCTGCGCACCGTGGCCAACGGGCCGTCCCAGCGCCTGAGCTCACCGTTGACCAGGTAATCGCGTTGTTCCAGTGGGGCTCCCAGGCGCCAGGTGTCCGGGATGTTCTCGGCGCTGGGGAAGAGTGAATCGAGCAAACGGTCCATGGGTACTGCACCTCACATCAAAGGGCGGTTTTCAAGTCAGTTGAATCGTTTCAGTTATGAGCATGCACTGGCTGCCGGAAAAACACCAGTCTGGTTCAACATGGCCGCCAATGCCTACCCGGCAAGCAGTCAGCGAACTGAAAGGCGTTGATGCAAAGTAGGCATCAAAGTTTACTCATTGATAGCGAAGTAGCCAGCGGACGCTTGATGGGCATGGTTATAGCAAAAGTTGTGTTGAGCATTGGTTTGATGCGGGGAATTTGACGCCATGAAACTTGATCAAAAGTCAGCCAGAAGCCGCTTGCCAAAGCGTTTGCAGGCATCTTAAATTGTTACTGAATGTGATAGTAAAGTTTCAAGTAAAACAATAAAAATCAGAGTGTTAAGTTTTTTTGCCGGGTTTTTTCTCTTGTTCCGATTGGCCAACAGTGCACTTCAAAGGACGCCGAAGAAGAAATGAAAAAGACCTTGACGACTGTGGCGCGCAAGCTCCTGTCGCCCTCCCTGCGCTACGAAATCAGGCTGCTGGCCAGCAAAATGCGAGAAATGTTGGCGCGTGCCTGTCTCTGGCGTTGGGAAGTCGCCAGGTTCCGCCCGCAACAGGAGAGCCCGTACGAAATCCTCTACATCGGCCGCAAGCAGCAACGGGAAATGGCCAAGCTGCTGATCGGTGGCAAGGGCCAGGGCAGCGCATCGATCGTGGACGGTGCAAGTGCCACGGCGGCTGCCAGCCACGTCGTGGTCATCAGCGAAATGCCCACGTCGGGGTCGCTGTCAGTCCCCCACTACCTGAGCGCCGTGGTGCCGCTGGGGCGCCCACTGGAAGACATCACTGCCCGCTACGACAGCGAACTGCGGCGCAGCATTCGCAAGAACCGGCCGCTTTATCACATGCGCCAAGCCCTTTCGGACGAAGAAATCGCCATGGCCGACCGGGATCTGCTGCGCCCTTATGCTTCGGCCCGGCAGGGCATTCATGCCGCGCAGTTTCCTACCGAAGAGGTGTTCCGTATTGCCAAGAGTGTCGGCCGGCTTGACTTGATCATGCTGGGCGATGAGGTGATCGGCTGCCACCTGGGGTGTGAAGTGGTACGCGGCGGCAAGCGTTACTGGAGCACGTTGCGCTTTGGCTATTGCGAGGCGGTGTTTTCCGATGCGAAGAAATTGCGCGAGGTGAATTCGATCACCACTTTCATGGCGCTTGAATGGGCACTGGAACAGGGCTTCGATTATTACGACATCGGCCTGTGTCTGGCGCGCCCGGACGACGGCCTGCTGAAGTGGAAGCGCCGCCGCGGTGGTGATATCGATTCGCTGGGTAACCATGCGTACCTGTTTGTCCGCCTGCCCAAGACCGGTACGGCAAAGTTCCTGTGGGACACGCCGATGTTCGCGGTCGAAGGCGACAAGCTGACGTTGCATCTGGGGCTCCCCGATGGCCCAAGCGATGAGGAAGTTGCCAGCCGCTATCACGAAATGGTGTTTGGTGGCCTGCACAAGATTTATCTCTACGGAGGCAGCGGGGCAGGCGAACCGTTTGTGGAAACATTGCGCAGCCGTTACGCCAGCTTGCAGTCACCGCCCACCATGGAAAGAGTCACGAGTAGTTGAGTAACTGCCAGGGATGCTTTGATCTGGCGCCGGGCGCCGGGCTCCAGTCTTCGTCATCAGGGGGGACGCTTCATGGGAAGCGACATCTCGCAGTTCAGTGCATCGCCCGCAGGCAGGCAACACAGCTGGACCTTGGCCGCCTACCGATACATGGCGCGCAAACGGCTGGGCGGCAAATCGGCGATCGATCTCAAGAGCGTCGCCACCAAAAGTTGGGACATTGCCCCGGGCGAAGCCACGGTTTCGCCGCCGGCCATTTTCCTGCCTGGCCAGCTGGAGCGGGTGACGGGCTGGGAAGGCAAGCGGTTTTACCCCTACGTGCACCCGGCGCAGACCATGGCGGGAGGTGTCCACACGTTGCAAGGACCAACCCGCGGCTACCTGATCAAGGATGTATGGCTGGTCGATGGGGCATTGTACAAGGGCAAGGCCAGCCACTGGCTGTCACAGAAGCCGAGTACCTTCCCGACCATCCTCATCGACCATGAAATCGACCGCGCTGCGATCTACTGCACGCTAAACGGTAATACCTGGTTCGGCACCTGGCTGATGGAAGATTGCCCGACCTATGCGCTGGCCTGCAACGAGGGCATCCCGGTGACCAGCGCCCCCTCTGCCAGGTATCCGCTGTTCACCCAGGCACCGGCCTATGAAGACTGGCTGGACATGAAGCCTTTGCGCCTGCGCAGTGCGTTCTTTCGCGAGCTGGTGCTGTTCGATGACCAGAGCAACAACCGCAGCCGGCATGCTCGCTACCGAGCCATGGGTGACAAGCTGCTGTCGCATGTGACGCACACGCAGCACCCGGGGGTTTTCCTGTTGCGGGGCGGTGATGGTGACCTGCGCCTGTTGCGCAACGAGCTGGAGCTTGCCGAACACCTGCGCACGACCCGCGGTTTTCGCATCGTCAACCCGCTGAAGTCCGATGTACCGAGTATTGTCGCGGCCTGCGCCGGGGCTAAAGTGGTCATCGGGGTGGAGGGTAGCCAGTTGGTGCATGGCGTGAATGTGCTGCAGGCTGGAGGCTGCCTGCTGACTTTGCAGCCGCCGAACCGTTTCGTCAGTTACTACAAATACCTGACGGATCGTGATCACCAGCATTTCGGCTTTGTGGTAGGCCTGCCGGACGGCGATGGTTTCCGGATCGATATTGACGAGGTGGAGCGCACGCTGGATCTGTTCCCTCGATAAATGTGTAGTATCCGTGCATGGATCAGCGGCAGGCAGGGCAGTAGAGGATGATCGAGGTATCACGGTTTTGGCGCGACCCTGCCTTGCCGTTCGTTGAAGCCCGACGGGTAGGGGACGGGCGCAAGGTGTGCTACGCCGCGCACTCCCACGAGAGTTTCTCCATCGGGGTGATCACGGGGGGACGTAGCACTTACATCAACAGTGACCAGTGCGTTGAGGTTGGGGCGGGTACCACGGTGTTGATGAATCCAGGCGTGGTGCATACCTGCAACCCTGTTGCCGGGGAACCCTGGTCTTACCTGATGCTGTTTGTCGATCAGCCTTGGTTGCAGGCAGTGGGTTTTACCCTGCCCACGCAGACCTGGAGCCGCTCGCCTGTGTTGTATGGGCGGCTGTTGCAGGCCTTTGCCGACCTGTTCGATGCCAGGCTGCCTGATCGCGAAGCCCGCCTGGTGGCCCTGTTTCACGAGTTGCCGGGCATGCTTGGCGGTAATGCCAGCGAGGGTGGCGAGGGCAATCCACGGCTGGATGCAGCGGCAGCGTTCATACGCGCCCATCGCAGTGACCCGCTCAGCCTCGAGGACATCTGCGGGGCCTGTGGCCTGTCCCGTTCCTACCTGATTCGTGCCTTTCGCCAACGCTTCGGCCTGACGCCGCATGGCTACCTGCTAGACCAGCGCGTGCAACTGGCCCGGGCGCAGTTGCGCCAGGGCCGCTCAATTGCTGAAGTTGCACAGGAGGCCGGGTTCGCTGATCAGGCACACCTGCAGCGGGCATTCAAACAGCACCTGGCGGCGACACCGGGGCATTACAGAAATGCCGTCGCTAGCCTGGGCGCTCCTGCAGGAGCCGTGCAAGCCTTAAAGGATCAGGTAAACCGCGCTGGCGACCAATAACACGGCCAGGCTCCGATTGAGCATGCGCAGGTGACGTGGGTTGTCCAGGTACTGGCGAATCACGCTGCCGGCCCAGGCCCAGCAGGCCACCGAGATGAAACAGATCGGCCCGTAGATCCAGGTAAACAGCCAGAGCAAGTGCTGTTCACCGCCGGTGTAGGCACCCACCCCGGCAACGGCTGCCAACCAGGCTTTGGGGTTCAGCCACTGCATCGCTGCGCCGTGCCAGGCTGAAGGGGCTTGGGTAGGCTGTGCGTTGTTCAGGTTACCGTCGTCACTGGCCAGCTTCCACGCCATGTACAGCAGAAACACCACACCGCCCCAGTGCAACATCAGGCCCAGCAAGGGCCAGCGCAACAGCAGTTGATGCAGGCCCAGCCCGACCAGCACCAGCAACAGGCAGAACCCCAGCGTGGCGCCGGCCACATGTGCAACGCTGGCGCGCAGGCCATGGCGGGCACCGCTGCCAAGGGCGACGATGTTGACCGGGCCGGGGGAGATCGAGGCCGCAAGGGCGAAGGCGGCCATGGACAGGTATAGGCTCATGAGGAAGATCCGCGTGGTTGGGGAGGCGTTATCCTCGCGTGGCCGGCGTTCTGATGTATTGAACAAAAGTACCTGCGCACGACTCGCGCCTGCAGGGCTAATGGCGATCCAGGGTTGTTACAGGTTTTGTAATAGTTTTGCGCTACTACAGAAACCTGCTGTGCTTGTAGCATCGTTCTCCCAATTTGTTATCAAGGTCTATATGAGCACCTTCGCGGAGCCCCCCAGTCTTCGGCCTTTCTGGCCATCCTTCTCCCGTCCTTGTGACGTGCCCCTCGTGAGTACCCGCTAATGGAATGGCTAGCCGACCCCACGGCCTGGTTAGGCCTGTTGACGCTTATCGTCCTCGAGCTGGTGCTGGGTATCGACAACCTGGTGTTCATTGCCATTCTCGCCGACAAGTTGCCGCCCCATCAGCGCGACCGCGCGCGGGTCATTGGCCTGAGCCTGGCGCTCATCATGCGCCTGGGCCTGTTGGCCAGCATTTCGTGGATGGTCACCCTGACCGCACCGCTGTTCGAAGTGTTCGGCAAGAGCTTCTCTGGCCGTGACCTGATCATGCTGTTCGGTGGTGTGTTCCTGCTGTTCAAGGCCACCATGGAGCTGCATGAACGCCTGGAAGGTCACGTGACCCAGGCCAGCGGCACGCTGCGCCATGCCGCGTTCTGGCCGATCGTTGCCCAGATCGTGGTACTGGACGCGGTATTCTCGCTGGATGCCGTGATCACGGCGGTCGGCATGGTCGATGAGTTGTCCGTGATGATGATCGCGGTGATCTTCTCGATCGGTATCATGATCGTTGCCAGCAAGCCACTGACCCGCTTCGTCAACGCCCACCCCACGGTGATCATGCTGTGCCTGGGCTTCCTGATGATGATCGGTTTCAGCCTCACCGCCGAAGGCCTGGGCTTCCATATCCCCAAAGGCTACCTGTACGCGGCCATCGGCTTCTCGATCCTGATCGAGCTGTTCAACCAGCTGGCCCGTGCCCGCCGCAAGCGCAGCTTGCAACAGCATCGGCCGTTGCGCGAACGCACTGCCCATGCCGTGCTGCGCCTGCTGGGCGGCCGCCGGGTCGAGGCTGACGAGGTTGGCGAGGAGATTGCCGACCTGGTCGAGGGCGGCGGGGAACAGGTGCTGTTCGACCGCCGTGAGCGGGTCATGATCAGCGGCGTGCTGAACCTGGCCGAGCGGCCGATTCGTACGGTGATGACAGCCCGTGCCGAGGTTGATGTGATCGACCTGGCGCAACCGGCCGACGCCATTGCCCAGGCCCTGGCCAATTCGCCGTACTCGCGCCTGCCGCTGATCCGCGATGGTCGCGTGGACGAGCCCTTGGGCTTTGTGCACAAGAAGGAACTGCTGAAAGAACTGCTCTCGGGCAGCCAGCCCGACCTGGAAAGCATGGCCCGGGCGCCGTTGAACCTGCTGGAGAGCTTCAGCATCCTCAATGCCCTGGAGCAAATGCGCGGTCAATCGACCCACATTGCCTTCGTGGTCAACGAGTTCGGTGACTTCACCGGGCTGTTGACCATGACCGACATCCTTGAGTCGATTGCCGGTGAGCTGCCGGATGCCAGTGAAGTCGAAGGCCCGGGCATCGTTCAGGAGGGCGAAGGCTTTGTGGTGAGCGGTGCGCTGAATCTCAGCCAGGTGCAGGCGCGTACTGGCTTCAGCGCCCGTGCTACCGAGGATTACCAGACCCTTGCGGGCCTGGTGATGAGCTTGCTCGACCGCCTGCCGATGGTCGGTGACCGGCTAGCCTGGAATGGCTGGATGCTGACCGTGGAGGCGGTTGAAGAGCGACGGGTACGCCAGGTTCGGCTTACACCGAACGGCGACGCTGACGTAGCAGGTGCTTGAAGCCCTCAAGCACCAGCACCAGTACTGCGGCCCAGATTGGCAGGTAGGTCAGCCACTGATCCGGGCCGATGGTTTCGCCCAGCAGCAACGCCACGCCCACCAGCAGCACGGGTTCGACGTAGCTGAGCAGACCGAACAGGCTGAATGGCAGCATGCGGCTGGCCAGCACGTAGGCAATAAGCGCCGAAGCGCTGATCGCGCCAAGGATCGGGACCAACACATACAGCCCGGGGTGTGCTTGCAGGTCAGCGCTGGAAAGTGGGCTCTGGATCACGAAGTACAGCGCCCACGGCAGCAGCAGGCACATGTCGCACCACAGGCCGCCCAGGTGGTCGGTGCGGCAGTGTCGACGCAGCACGAAGTAGACCGGGTAGCCGATCGTTACCAGCAGGGTTTCCCAGGCAAAACTGCCATTTTGGTAAAGCTCGTGGCCCACGCCCAGTGCGGCGCAGGCCACGGCTACCGTCTGCAGGCGTGACAGGCGCTCGCCATAGACCAGCCGCCCGGTCAGAACCATGGCCAGTGGCAGCAGGAAGTAACCCATCGACACTTCCAGGCTGCGCCCATGCAGAGGCGCCCAGAGAAACAGCCACAGTTGCACCCCCATCAGCCAGGACGTGCCGACCATGCCGAGCAACAGCACCGGCGTGCGTTTTACCCGGCCCATCAGTTCGCCCACCCGCTTCCAGTCTTTCGAGACAAGCATGAACAAGGTGAGGCAGGGCAGTGTCAGCAGGGTGCGCCAGCCAAAGATTTCTTCGCCATCGAGTGGCTTGAGCAGGGAGGTATAGAAGTACATCACAGCGAACAGGCAGGACGCCATGACCGATGAAACAATGCCTTTTGACACGAATGCCTCGAATACGGGAATTGAGCGGGTTGATCAACTGCGCATGATCTCAGGGGGCGCATCTTGCGGCAACTGCGTTGCACCCGGGCGAGTGGCCAGAGCTTCGAGGAACTGGGCGGCCGGCATGGGCCTGGCGAACAGGTAACCCTGCTGGAAGTCCACCCCGTGCGCGGCCAGGTAGTCGCGCTGCATGTCGGTTTCCACTCCCTCGGCAACGATGCCCAGGTCCAGCTTTCCCGACAGCTCGATGATGGTCTCGAGTATGTGCACTGACAGCGCATCGGCGCCGATCATGGCAACGAAGCTCTGGTCGATCTTCAGGTAGTCGACCTTGAATTGCCGCAGGTAGTTGAGGCTCGACTGGCCGGTGCCGAAATCGTCGAGGGCAATCATCACGCCCATGGCATGCAGGTTTTCGAACAACTCAAGGGTGACCGGCGTAGGCTCGATCAGCTTGCGCTCTGTCAGTTCCAGGGTCAGCACCACCCGGCCGGGCGGAAAGTGCTGCAGGAACGTACGGCAGTCATCCAGCAGGCTGAGGTCGCGGCAGTGGTCAGCGGTGATGTTGACACCAATATGGAAGCCGTCTTCCAACAAGCCGGCATAGGGCGCCAGGCTTTGCGCGGTATGTGTCAGCAGCGCGCGGGTCATGGCGACAATCTGCCCGCTGTGTTCGGCATAGGGGATGAACAGGTCGGGGCGAACCAGGCCTTCTCGTGGGTGGTGCCAGCGCATCAGCACTTCCGCACCGGCCCAGCGGTAATCGCCCTTGCGCACCACTGGCTGAAAATACGGCAGGAATTCATCGGCCTGCAGGGCACGGTCCAGTTCGGCACGCGGTGAGGTGGCGCGGCGAATCTGCCAGCGGCATGCCAGCGCCGCCAGGGCACCCAGTACCAGCAGCAGACTGAACAGGCCAGGGTAGTGGCTGCGTAACAGTTGGCCTTGCTTGTCGGCACTGTAGCCGCCCTGCACGCTGAAAGGGTAACGCGTCGAGCCTAACAGCACGTTGGCACTGGCGGCAGCAGGGGAGACGCCTTTGTGGACCACGCCGTCCTTGCCCATCCAGGCGTCGCCCACGCGGATTTGCAGTTCTTCATCGGGGCCGATCAGGCGCAGTGCTGTCAGCAGGTGGTCGCCATCCACCGTGGTGATTGCACCGTGGTCGCCGTCGCTGGCACGGTAGACCAGCAGCGGGTGGCCCGGCGTAACCGAGTTGCCGTCCATCAGCCATAACTTGCCGTCGACGTAATCGCCAGGATTGACCGGTTCTTCGAACTCGCCGAACAGCGAGGTGCAATAAAGGGTGTTGTGCCTGAACAGGTTGGTCGAGCGCACGAAGGCATTGCGGGTAACCTGGGCCCTTAGCATAAGCTGGGCCTGCTCGCATGAACTGTCAGTCAGAGGAAGTAGCGAATTGGCGGCATGGGACAGGTTGTCGAGGATGTGTTCGACGTGTTCCAACGCCTGGCGGGTGGTGGCGTGGCTGCTGGCCTGCATTTCACGTTCGACCTGCCAGTTCATCACGGCCAGGCCGCACATGACCGGCAGCAGGCCGACGACCCAAGGCAAGAGCGTGCGCCAGCTGAGTGCGGCGCGGCGTTTGGCGGTAAGGGGCATGCTGACCTGACTATCATGGCGTAAAACGAGAGGATAGCCGTTTGTCGCCGCGTACGAGCAACTAAAACGCGACAAACCATTTTACGCAATGTAGAATCGATTTACGAATACAACAATAAGGTCCTTCACGTCCGAAGGATCAAGCCCGCCGAGAATGGGTCCATATGACATACCATGGGTTCAAGCTGATCATAGGTGACTTCCTCGCCCGCAGCGTGCGCGGTATCCCGTGCTCACCGCCGTTTCTGTTCCACATCCTACGCAATCTATAATTTTCGCAGCAGATGAGGACACGAACATGGCTGATATCTTCGACAATCCAATGGGCCTGATGGGCTTCGAGTTCATCGAACTGGCTTCGCCGAGCCCTGGCGTACTTGAGCCTGTATTCCAGATACTGGGTTTCACCAAAGTGGCCACCCACCGCTCCAAGGATGTGCACCTGTATCGCCAGGGTGGCATCAACCTGATCCTGAACAATGAACCCAAAAGCATCGCTTCGTACTTTGCCGCTGAACACGGCCCGTCGGTATGTGGCATGGCCTTTCGCGTGCGCAATGCCCATGAGGCCTATGCCCGCGCCCTGGAACTGGGCGCCCAGCCGGTAGAAATCGAAACCGGCCCGATGGAATTGCGCCTGCCGGCGATCAAGGGTATCGGGGGGGCACCGCTCTACCTGATCGACCGCTTCGAGGAAGGCAGTTCAATCTACGACATCGACTTCAACTTCATCGAAGGCGTGGATCGTAACCCGGTAGGTGCTGGCCTGAAAATCATCGACCACCTCACCCATAACGTCTACCGTGGGCGTATGGCCTACTGGGCCGGGTTCTACGAGAAGCTGTTCAACTTCCGTGAAATCCGCTACTTCGACATCAAGGGCGAATACACTGGCCTGACCTCCAAGGCCATGACTGCGCCTGATGGCATGATCCGCATCCCGCTCAACGAAGAGTCGTCCAAGGGCGCAGGGCAGATCGAAGAGTTCCTGATGCAGTTCAACGGTGAAGGTATCCAGCACGTGGCCTTCCTGACCGATGACCTGCTCAAGACCTGGGATGCGCTGAAGGGGCTGGGCATGCGCTTCATGACCGCGCCACCGCAAACCTACTACGAAATGCTCGAAGAGCGCCTGCCTGGCCATGGTGAGCCGGTCGACCAACTGCAAGCCCGTGGCATCCTGCTCGATGGTGCCTCGCAGCCCGAAGACAAGCGCCTGCTGCTGCAGATTTTCTCGGAAACCCTGCTTGGCCCGGTTTTCTTCGAGTTCATCCAGCGCAAAGGTGACGATGGCTTCGGTGAGGGCAACTTCAAGGCGCTGTTCGAATCCATCGAGCGTGACCAGGTACGCCGCGGCGTGCTGAGCACAGACTGACCGCCCCTGGAGTACCGTCGTCGTCATGTTTGTTCGGCGGCGGTACCCCGTCTGTTGGCACGTGCCCTGAACAGGGCCAGGTAGACGATCGAGCCGGTCACGATCCCCACCAGCATCAGCGAGGGGACGATCTGCAGCACCGACTGGCGGATTTCCTGAGCGGTGAAACCCTCTGGGTAGCCACCTTTGACCGTGTATCCATACTTGGCCGACATGGCGCTTGTAAAGAATTCGGACTGTGAAGGGCGCTCAAGGTCACGGCTGTCACCATTGCTCCATATGTAGCGGTCGCCAAATTCAACCAGCAGTGTCAGCCCATCCAGAAAGCCATCCAGTTCATTGCGAATCTGCATGGCATAGGCTGTCACGATGATGCTATGGCTTTTGCCCTTCTGGTGAAAGTCGACCAGCAGCTTCTGGCGCGTGTCAGGGGGGCCGTAGGACAGCGCGACCCGCTGGCCGGACGACGCGAATGATGAATAATGCTCCAGCGAACCTGAAGCCGTGCTGCAGTAGGGTTGATTGTCTTTGAGCAAGGTCAGCGACCTGACCATGGAGCGAATGGCAACCTGGTCCTGCAAGGCACTTTTGACGTTATCGCAAGATTCCCCTGCAAATGGCAGGGTGCGCAGGGCCGTCTCGTGCATTCTGTCCAGTGCATTGTCGACACTGAAAACCGCCTCCTGAACGGAAATGCTGGCGTTTTCCGCAAGTTTCGCTTCCAGCTGGAAAGCCATCACCAGCAAACCGGAAACCACAGGCACCAGCGCCACTGCAATGAGCAGCAGCAGCTCCACCATGCTGCGCCCCGCGTGCATGATTTTCGACATAGGCTAATAGTTCTCCGCTCTGAAACTGTCCGTGGTGAACAGCTGAGCCCTGAGCCTATGTATTTGCTTTCCGGGCTGCTGTAGTCCGGCTGCAGTTGAAGCGGTAGGAAATCGAGCGCCTTGATGTAGCTAAGTGCCCTTGAGCTTTTTCAGCACTGTCTCGGCCAGCAAGGCAGTGGAAGCGGGGTTCTGCCCGGTGATCAGCCTATCATCGTCGACCACGTACGGCTTCCACGGCTCATCATGTTTACTGTACTCACCGCCGCGAGCCCCGAGTTCGTTCTCCGTCAAGAACGGCACTACGTCGTCCAGTTCGGCCAGTTTTTCCTCTATGTTGGAAAAGCCGGTCACCTTGCGGTCTTTGAGGAGCAGGCAGTTGTTACTCAGCTTGATGTTCAGCAGGCCGACAACGCCGTGACAGACTGCTGCGACAATGCCACCTTTTTCGTAGATTTTGCGTGCCAGGTCCTGCAGAGCATGGTTGTCTGCGAAGTCATACATCACCCCATGCCCACCGGTGTAATAGATGACGCTGTATTCGTCAGCCTTCACCTGCCCTGGGGCCAAGGTACTGCCAAGGCGCGTCATGAAGCGCTTGTCGTCGTACCACTGCCAGTCCAGGTCCGGGGCCATCTGCAGGCTGTGCGGGTCGACGGGAACGTAACCGCCCTGTGGGCTGACATAGTCGACCGTGTAGCCGGCCTTTTCGACTTTCTCGACAAAGTGAACGGCTTCACCCAGCCACAACCCGGTCGCCCGTTTGAGGGTTGGATACTTCGCTGTATTGGTCAACACCACCAGAATTTTCTTGCTCATGACCCTTGCTCCCGTCGGCAACCTGAATGGGCCGGTGCTTCCTGGCCCGAGGGAAAACCTAAATAGCATAGCTGCCACCAGCAAGTCCGCCATGGTGTTCGGGACGTGCTGTGCTAACTTGAACCCATCCCCGGGCGAGCGTGCCAGGCTTGGCGGCGCTGTGGTCAACCCTGAGTATTGCTGGAGTCACGATATTGGTCGCTAACGGTAATTCACGCGAGCCCGCGCCGCAGGTCATCCTGCAGTCGCCTGTTTTGCCATTGATCGAGCCGATGGGGGAGCGGATTTCCCAGTTCGACTGGTGGCGTACCTCGCTTGGGCCATTGTCGCGCTGGCCTGCTTCGTTGCGCATTGCCGTGGACATGATGCATTTGTCACCCTTCCCGTGCGCGGTGGTCTGGGGGCCCGACCTGTGTGTAGTGCATAACGATGGCTACCGGGCGTTGCGGGCATTGCCGGATGCGCTGGGCATGGCGTTCGATACCCTGTGGAGTGATATCTGGCCTGCAGTGGGACCTTGGGTCTTCAAGGCACTGGAGGGCCAGTCGAATTTTGTCGAGGACCCACCCCTGCGTATCGTCCGCAATGAAGGCGCCGAACCGCTATGGTGCGCATTCGGTTATGCCCCCCTGCACGATGAGCTCGGTAACGTGGCAGGGTTTCTGCACACAGTGATCGAGACCACGGCCAGCGTCGAGGCACACCGCCATTGGCGTGATCAGATGCAGAGCTTTGAACGCCAGGTTGAGCAGCATGTGGCCGAGCGAGAGCAGTTCTGGTTGCTGTCGCGTGAAGCGATGATGATGCTCACCCCTGAATTGAAACTGCATGCTGCCAACCCGGCCTGGTACCGCATTCTGGGCTGGACACAAGAGCAGGTGCAGGCGATGTCGGTGATGGAGCTGGTGCACCCGACAGAGCGTACCGAAGTACGATTGGCAGTGTCCGGGCTGTTCCAATGCAGCCACGCGGAGCAGCTGGAGATCCGCCTGCGACACCGCGATGGTCACTATCACTGGTTTCGCTGGAGTGCGCGGTTTGACGGCAGCCTGCTGACGGCGGTTGGCCGGGACATCACCGCAGACCGTGAAGAGGCTGCGCGTCAGGCAGAGGCGCTGATGCACAACAGTGAGCGTATGGAGGTGGTTGGCCAGTTGGCGGGCGGCATGGGCCATGAAATGAACAACTTGCTGTCCGGTATCGGTGGCAGCCTCGAACTGCTGCAGCGGCGCCTGCAGGAGGGGCGGCTGGAGCGTGTGGAGGCCTACGTGGACGTTGCGCGCGACTCGGTGCAGCGTGCCATGGACCTGACCCATCGGTTGATCGCATTTTCCCGCCATCAGCCATTGGCCCCTCGGCCACTGGACTTCAATCGGCAGTTACGTCTGAGCGAACCCCTGTTGCTGCGGGCGCTGGGGGCAGAGATGCGTTTGCACTGGCAACTGGACGTTGCACCTTGGGCAGTGAGCCTGGACGTACCCCAGCTAGAGAATGCCTTGATCCACTTGTGTGCCAATGCGCGTGAAGCGTGCCTGGAACAGGGCAATGTCACCATCAGCAGCGTCAACGAACGGCTGACCGCCTTTTTCCCGGATGAAGGTGGCTTGCCGCCAGGCGACTATGTGGCCTTGCATGTCGAGGATGATGGCCATGGCATGGCCGCGGCGGATATCGCCCGGGCTTTCGAACCGTTTTACACAACCAAACCTCTCGGGCGTGGGGCCGGGCTTGGTCTGTCGATGGTATATGGCTTCGTCCGTCAGTCGGGCGGGTATGCCTGGATCGAGTCGGCGCCAGAGCAGGGCACCAAGGTGTCCATGCTTTTCCCCAGGTGCCATGAGCCGGTTCCGGATGAGCCCGTGCCGGTACCGCTTTCGCAGCGCATGGCACTTGGCAAGCGCCTGCTGCTGGTGGATGACGAGCTTGATCTGCGCGCGGTCATGCGCGAGTACCTGACTGAGCGTGGGTTTGACGTCACGGATGTGGGCGATGCCAATAGCGCACTGGAGCGCTTCCGCCATGGCGGCCCTTTCGATCTGGTCATAACCGATATCGGTTTGCCGGGTGGGTTCAGTGGCCGGCAAGTGGCGAAGGCCATGCGCATGCAGCTTGCACAGCAGAAAATTCTGTTCATCACCGGTTATGCGGATCAGTCCATTGAAGCGCAATTGCTCGATCAGCCGGGCACGGCATTGTTGAACAAGCCGTTTTCGCTGGCGCTGCTTGCCGATGAGGCGCTACGCATGCTTGACGCGTAAGGCGCTTCAAGGCTTGCCTAGAATCTGTGTCACTCGCGCCTGCAACTGCTGCAACTCGAAGGGCTTGCAGATCAGGTGCATGCCTGCGCCCAGGAAGCCTTCGCGGGCCATGGCCGTTTCCGCGTAACCGGTGATGAACAGCACCGGTAATCGAGGCCGCAGGCTGCGGGCAATTTCTGCCAGTTGCCGGCCGTTCATGCCGGGCAAGCCGACATCGGTGATCAGCAAATCCACCGGTTGTGCCGAGCGCAGCACCTTCAGTCCCTCGCTGGCGTCGGCTGCGCTTTGGCAGGGGAAGCCGTTTTCGCACAGCGCCTGGCAGAGCAGTTGGCGCACATGGGGATCGTCCTCGACAATCAGCACCTGTCGGCTGCAGCCATCTTGCCTTGGCGGCACAGGCTCGCTGGATGGCAGGGCCTGGTCGACATGGCGTGGCAAATACAGCTCCACCTGGGTTCCCTGGCCAATCTCGCTGCTGAGGGTGATATGC
This sequence comes from Pseudomonas sp. Kh14, assembly GCF_900291005.1. Classification (NCBI taxonomy): domain Bacteria; kingdom Pseudomonadati; phylum Pseudomonadota; class Gammaproteobacteria; order Pseudomonadales; family Pseudomonadaceae; genus Pseudomonas; species Pseudomonas sp. Kh14. Next base: position 52,468 of record NZ_OLKJ01000031.1, on the reverse strand, counting down.
CCATGGGACTGCTTGCTGAAGCCGTACACCATCGACAACCCCAGGCCAATGCCCTGGCCGGTCGCCTTGGTGCTGAAGAACGGTTCGAAGGCGTGCTCCAGCGTGCTTTGCGCCATGCCTTGGCCGTTGTCGGTGATTCGCAGTCGCACATAGTCGCCAGTGCGCAAAGCGCCGTCAGCAGTTTGCTCGGTGGCGATGTGATGATTGTTCGCCTCGATGCGCAGCAGGCCACCGTTGGGCATGGCCTCGCTGGCATTGAGCAGCAGGTTGCCGAGGGCTTCTTGCAACTGCTGGTCATCCGCCTCCACAGGCCACAGGTCTTTGGCCGCTTGCACTTGCAGGGTTATCGACGGGCTCAGGCAAGCTTCGAGGCGCTCTGTCTTGAGCAAGGTAGGCAGGTCTATACGTTGGCTGTGCAGCGATTGGCGGGAAGAGAAGGCAAGCAGGCGGTGGGTCAGGCGGGCGGCGCGTGAAACGGCCTCGCGGCCCATGTACAGAACGCCATCCAGTCCCTCGCCGCGGCCTTGGCTCAGCCGCCGCTGGATAAGTTCAAAGCTGCCGCTGATGCTGGTGAGCAGGTTGTTGAAGTCATGCGCCACGCCGCCGGCCAGTTGGCCGATGGCCTCCATCTTGCGTGCCTGGCAGCGGGCGAATTCACCGCGGTCCTGCTCTTCTTCCGGCGTTGAAGGCCGGCTGTCCAGGCGCTGCTGCAGGCCATGGAGTTGATCACGTGTAACGTACTGTCGCCGCCGGTTGCGCAGCGCGGACCGTGTCATGTGCAGTAACTGGGCATTTTCGTAGGGCGCGACCAGCCATAGCAGATTGCCCACCGGATGATGACTCACGCCAGCGGGCGACCAGGTGCTCTGGCTCAGCAGCACGATGGGCAAATCCGACCAGCTCGGTTGCTGGTCGATGAATGACTGCAGCAAGGCGCTTGGGCCTTGGCTGAACACCTGCTCGGCAATGATCGCCAAGCCTGCACCTTCGGTCAGACGCGCCTGCAGGTTGGCCAGGTCGACCGCGCAGAGGCTGTTGATGCCGGCGGAAGTCAGCAGACGTGAGGTATCCGCCGCCAGTTGTGGCGGTGCGAGGATCAAGGCACGTTCATCCAGCGCCAACGAACTGGCCAAAACGACTCTCCTTTAGGGTGGCCTGATACCCACTGGACCCTGGCACAGGCTCAGGGTTCAACTGAATCCAGGCACTGCCTACAGGCCCTGTTGCAGCGCAGGGTCGTCCGGGTTCTGGCGCTCCAGCTCGGCTAGCGATACTTGCACGTTCTGCAGTTGGCCGGACTCTTTCCAGTACTGGATCAGCAGCACCCGCGCCCGGCGATTGGCTGGTTGGCGATTGAGCACGGTTTCCAGTTGCTTCTGGGCGGCGTCGAGCTGGTCCAGCTCATGCAGGGTGACCGCCAGGGTGTAACGGTAATCGGCGTTGTCCGGGTCTAGTTCGACGGCGCGGGACAGGGCCAGCAAGGCGTACTCGCGCTGTTCGTGGCGCTTCAGCCAAAGCCCTAGCTCATACTGCAGAAAGGCCGAGTCGGGGCTCAGCGCCAGGGCTTTGCCCAGCACCTGGCGGGAGGCGTCGTGGTGGCCCTGGCGCTCGAGCAGGCGTACCTGAGTCGCCAGGGCATCGAGGTTGCCTGGGGCAACCGCGAGCGCACGTTGCAAGGCCACAGCAGCGTGCGTGTAGTCGTTTTCGTGCAGGTACAGCCGCGCCAGGTGCACTTGGGCGTCGGCATCTTCAGGCTGTTGCTCGAGGGCTTGCTGGTATTGCTCCAGGGCTGACTGCAGGGGGCCGAAATAGAGGCCGATGGCGTCGGGATCGAGGCCCAGCAGGGCATCCACGGCGGCAAAACGCACGCTTTGCTCACTGTCGTCCAGCAGCGGGCCGAGTACCAGGCTGCGCTGTGCTGGCGGTAACAGGCGGCGGATACTGGCAATGGCCGCTCGACGCACCAGCGGCTCGGCATGTTCCAGGTCCTGGCGGGCCAGTTTCAACGCCTGCGGCGAGGGGTAGTTGGGCAACTCGGCGTACAGCGCCGCACGGCGGATCGCAGGCAGGTCGGTACGTTGCAATTGCTGGTACAGCACCCGTGCGGCACCGGGTTGGCCGTCGTGGGCCTGGCGCAGCGCCTTGGCGTAGCTGTGTGCTGGCAAGGTCGGCGGGGTTGGCGGGGCGTCGCGCCACAGGTAGCCGAACAGGGCCGATACCAGAATCGACAACAGCAGGGCGATCAGGTAGCGGTTGCGTCGGGGCATCGGACGATCCGTGGGGGCGGGAAGGGCAGAGCTTGGGCCAGCCGGGGGGTAAATGCAACCGAACCGGGCACGCCGCTCGCCTGGCGCCAGGCCTGAGGTGGCATTCCATGCACTGCGTATTGGGGTGAATACGATGGCAAACATAAAAAAGCCCCGCGGGCCATGGCCTGCGGGGCAAACGGTTGGGGGAGGAGCCAACCAAAGGAGTCGTTGAGACAGTGGAATCAGTGTGCGCTGGCCACTGTCTCCGGTTGCCAGCCGCCACCCAGGGCCTTGTAGATCGAAACGATGCCGCGATAAAGGTCGACTTCACCCTGAGCTTGTGCATCTTCAGCACTTAGCCGCTCACGTTCGGCATCGAGCAGTACCAGGTAGTCCACGGTACCCTCGCGATATCGAATCGAGGCCAGTTCTGCAGCCTTGCGGCTGGCGTCGCTCTGGCGCATCAGCGACAGCAGACGCTGCTGGGTCTTGTCGTAATCGCTGAAGGCGTTGGCCGACTCTTCCAGTGCCAGCAGCACCTGCTGTTCGTAGTTGGCCAGTGCCCCTTCGGCATCGGCCTTGGCGCCGCGCAGGCGGGCCCGCACGCTGCCCAGGTCGAAGGCCGCCCAGGTGATGCTCGGGCCCAGCGCCCAGGCGTTGGCCGCCGACGAGCCGATCTGCGAGCCGCGTGCGGCGGTAAAGCCGAGGAAGCCACTGAGGCTGACGCGGGGGAACAGGTCGGCGGTGGCCACGCCAACGTTGGCGGTGGCGGCCGCCAGCTGGCGCTCGGCGCTGCGGATGTCCGGGCGGCGGCGCAGCAGCTCACCCGGGTCACCGACCGGCAGCGCCTTGGCGATGGCCGGCAGGGCCTTGGGCGACAGGTCTACGCTGAGCGCGTCAGGGCGCTGGCCGAGCAGGGTGGCGATGCGATGCCGCGCTCGTGCCTGTTCGGCTTGCAGTTGCGGCACGGTGGCTTCGACCCCGGCCAGGCGCGCATCGGCGCGCACCACGTCGAGGTCATTGCCCACGCCCGCATCGCGCAGGGTTTCGGTGATGGTGCGCGATTCCTGCTGGGTCTTCAGGTTGGCCAGGGCGATCTTCTCGCGCAACTGGGCACCGCGCAGTTGCCCGTAGGCATCGACCAGTTCGGCGATCAGGCTGACCTGCAACTGTTGCAGGTCGGCGGCGGCCACTGCTTCCTGGGCTTCGCTGGCTTCGATCTGGCGCTGGATGCGCCCGAACAGGTCAAGTTCCCAGGCCATGTCCAGGCCCAGGTCGTAGCGCTCACTATTGACCCGTTCGGTGGTCTGGCCGGGGATCTGACCCTTACCGATGTCGCTGCTGGCACGGCTGGTAACCACCGGGAACGGGTCGTTCTCGGCATCTTCTCGAATCGAGCGAGCGGACTTCAGGCGGGCGAAAGCCACGCGCAAGTCACGGTTGCCGTCCAGCGAAGCCTGCACCAGCTGGTTCAGCACCGGGTCGTCGAACTGCTTCCACCACAGGCTCTCGAAGCGGCTACGGTCGTAGGCCCTGGCCTGCACATCGCTGCCCAGTTGTGCAGGTTCGGTGGCTGGCGCCTGGTAGTCCGGGCCTACCGCACAGGCCGCCAGGGCCAGTGCCAGCAGGCTTGGGGTCAAGGGTTTGAGCAGGTTCATGCATGGTTCTCCAGCACTTGAGCGTGTTCAGCCTTGCGGGCCTGGCGACGCTCGACGAAACGGCGGATCAGGAAGAAGAACACCGGGGTCAGGAACAGGCCGAACACGGTCACGCCGATCATCCCCGAGAACACCGCCACACCCATGGCATGGCGCATTTCCGAACCTGCACCGGAGCTGAACACCAGGGGCACCACACCCATGATGAAGGCGATCGAGGTCATCAGGATCGGCCGCAGACGCAGGCGGCAGGCTTCCAGCACCGCAGCCAGCGGATCGAGGCCCTTGGCCTGTTCGTCCTTGGCGAACTCGACGATCAGGATCGCGTTCTTGCACGCCAGGCCAACCAGTACGATCAGGCCGATCTGGGTGAAGATGTTGTTGTCGCCACCCGATACGATCACACCGGTGATGGCCGACAGCAGGGTCATCGGCACGATCAGGATCACCGCCAGCGGCAGGCTCCAGCTTTCGTACTGGGCGGCCAGCACCAGGAACGCCAGCAGCACGCACAGCGGGAACACCAGCAATGCGGTATTGCCCGAGAGGATCTGCTGGTAGGTCAGGTCGGTCCACTCGAAGGTCATGCCGTTGGGCAGTTCCTCTTTCAGTAACTTCTCGATCGCAGCTTCCGCCTGACCAGAGCTGTAGCCCGGGGCGGCAGCGCCGTTGATCTCGGCAGTGATGAAGCCGTTATAGTGCATGACCCGGTCCGGCCCGGAGGTGTCGCTGACCTTGAGGAAGGTCGCCAGCGGGATCATCTCGCCAAGGTTGTTGCGCACCTTCAGTTGACCGATCTGCTCGGCATCAAGGCGGAACTGCTGCTCGGCCTGGACGTTGACCTGGTAAGTGCGGCCAAAGCGGTTGAAGTCGTTGGTGTACAGTGAACCCAGGTAAACCTGCAGGGTGTCGAAGATGTCGGTGATCGCCACACCGTGGGTCTTGGCCTTTTCCCGGTCGATGGCGGCATCGACTTGTGGCACGTTGACCTGGTAGCTGGTAAACAGGCCTGCCAGCTCCGGGACATTGTGGCTCTTGGCGATGATGTTCTGGGTTTCCTTGTACAGCGCTTCGTAACCCAGGTTGCCACGGTCTTCGATTTGCAGACGGAAGCCGCCAATCGTGCCCAGGCCCTGTACCGGCGGCGGTGGGAAGATCGCGATGTAAGCGTCCTGGATGTCGGCGAACTGGGCATTCAGCGCGGCTGCGATGGCTGCCGCCGACTGGCTCGGGTCCTTGCGCTCATCGAATGGCTTGAGCGGGGTGAACACGATGCCGCTGTTAGGGCTGTTGGTGAAACCGTTGATCGACAGGCCCGGGAAGGCTACCGAGTCGGCCACGCCAGGCTGCTTGAGGGCGATTTCGCTCATGCGCTTGATCACCGCTTCGGTACGGTCGAGGCTGGCCGCGTCCGGCAGCTGGGCGAAGGCCACCAGGTACTGCTTGTCCTGGGCCGGCACGAAACCGGTCGGCGTGGACGAGAAGCCGAGGTAGGTCAGGCCCATCAGGCCGGCATACACGAACAGGGCGATGCCGCTGGAGCGGATGACGCGGCGCACGCCACCGACGTAGCTGTGGCTGGCCCGGTCGAAGAAGCGGTTGAAAGGGGAGAACAGCCAGCTGCCCAGCAGCTTGTCGAGGAACCGTGAGAAACGGTCCTTGGGGGCGTGATGGTCCTTGAGTAGCACCGCGGCCAAGGCTGGCGACAGGGTCAGCGAGTTGAACGCCGAAATGACGGTCGAGATGGCGATGGTCAGGGCGAACTGCTTGTAGAACTGCCCGGTCAGGCCGGAAATGAACGCTGCAGGTACGAACACCGCGCACAGCACCAGGGCGGTGGCGATGATCGGCCCGGTCACTTCGCTCATGGCTTTTTGCGTGGCTTCCAGCGGTTTGAGGCCCAGCCCGATGTTACGTTCGACGTTCTCCACCACGACGATGGCATCGTCCACCACAATACCGATGGCAAGCACCAGCCCGAATAACGACAGCGCGTTGAGGGAAAAACCGAACAGGTGCATGACCGCGAAGGTACCGATCAGCGAGACCGGCACAGCCAGCAGCGGGATGATCGAGGCGCGCCAGGTCTGCAGGAACAGGATCACCACCAGCACCACCAGCACCAGGGCTTCGAACAGGGTGTGCACCACCGCTTCGATGGAGCCGCGCACGAAGATGGTCGGGTCATAGACGATGCTGTAGTCCATCCCTTCCGGGAAGTCCTTTTTCAGCTCGGCCATTTTCGCCCGCACTTCGTCGGAGATCTCGATGGCGTTGGAGCCTGGGCGCTGGAAGATCGGGATGGCCACCGCCGGCTGGTTGTTCAGCAGCGAGCGCAGGGCGTACTGGCTGGAGCCGAGTTCGACCCGGGCGATATCTTTCAGGCGGGTGATCTCGCCATCGGCACCGGCGCGGATGATGATGTTTTCGAACTCTTCCTCGTTGACCAGACGGCCCTGGGTATTGATCGACAGCTGGAAACTGGTCGAGCCTGGGGCAGGCGGCGCGCCCAGCTGGCCGGCTGCCACCTGGCGGTTCTGCTCGCGGATTGCCGCGACCACATCACTGGCCGTCAGGTTGCGCGAAGCGGTCTTGTTCGGGTCCAGCCAGACGCGCAGCGAGTAGTCGCCCATGCCAAACAGCTGCACGTCGCCTACGCCGCCCAGGCGCGCCAGTTCGTCCTTGATGTTGAGGATGGCGTAGTTGGACAGGTAGAGCATGTCGTAGCGGTTGTCCGGCGAGGTCAGGTGCACGACCATGGTCAGGTCAGGCGAGGCCTTGTCGACGGTGATACCGATACGGGTCACTTCCTCGGGCAGCTTGGGCTGGGTGCGGGTCACGCGGTTCTGCACCTGCACCTGGGCGTTGTCCAGATCGGTACCCAGGGCGAAGGTGATAGTCAGCGTCAGCTTGCCGTCCGCAGTGGATTGGGAGGACATGTACAGCATGTTCTCCACACCGGTAATGGCCTGCTCCAGTGGCGCGGCAACGGTTTCACCGATGACCTTGGGGTTGGCGCCGGGGAAGTTGGCGCGCACCACCACGGTGGGCGGTACCACTTCGGGGTATTCGCTGATCGGCAGCTGGAACAGCGAGATAGAACCCGCGATCAGCAGCACCAGCGACAGCACCGCGGCAAAGATCGGCCGGGTAATGAAGAATTTCGAGAAGTTCATCGGTAGGGTCCCTTAACCGCGTGGCGCCTGGGCGCTGGCGACTTTCACGTTGTTGCCCGCCACCTTCGGCGCCGGGTTGCTGGCCTCCAGGGCCTGACGCTGCTGGGCGAGGGCGGCGAGGGTTTGCTCGCTGGCCATCTGTGTTTCTTCCGGGGTTACCGGCGAACCAGGGCGCACGCGCTGCAGGCCCTTGACCACGATGCGGTCGTCCTTGCCCAGGCCGCTGCGCACGATGCGCAAGCCTTCCAGCTTTGGCCCCAGTTCCACGGCGCGATAGGTGGCTTTGTTGTCCTTGTCCATGACCAGCACAAACTTCTTGCCAAGGTCGGTACCCACGGCTTCGTCGTTGATCAGCATGGCGTCGTACTGGGCGCTGCCGACCAGCTTCAGGCGCGCATACAGGCCCGGGGTGAACTGGCCGTTGCTGTTGTCGAATACCGCGCGGCCGCGGATGGTGCCGGTGCGCGGGTTGACCTGGTTGTCGACGAAGTTCATCTGGCCCAGATGCGGGTTGCCGCTTTCGTTGGTCAGGCCCAGGTATACCGGGGTGCTCTGGCTCCGCTGGCCTTCACGGGCCAGCTGGGTGTACTTGAGGTACACGCGCTCGTCGGCGTCGAAGTAGGCGTAGACCTTGTCGGTGGACACCACACTGGTCAGCGGGGTGACATCGGCGGTAACGATGTTGCCGGCGGTGAACTCGGCGCGGCTGACACGGCCGCTGATGGGCGCGGTGACGCGGGTGAAGCTGAGGTTCAGGCGTGCCAGGTCGAGCTGGGCCTGGATCGCATCGACGCCGGCACGGGCTTCGGCGGCGGCACTGCTGCGCGATTCGGCCAGTTCGGCGGAGATGGCGTTGCTATCACGCAGGCGCTCGCCACGGCGGGCTTCGTTGGCGCTGCGGATGGCGGTGGCCTTGGCCTGTTGCAGTTGGGCTTCGAGGCGGCGGACTTCAGCCTGGAACGGGCGCGGGTCGATCTGGAACAGCAGGTCGCCTTTCTTGACCTGGGCGCCTTCGGTGAAGGCGACCTGGTCGATCTGGCCGGAGACCCGCGGGCGCACTTCGACGGTTTCCGGGGCTTCGAGGCGGCCGGTGAACTCGTCCCATTCGGTGATCGGTTGTTCGATCACCTTGGCCACACTTACCTTGGGCGCGGCGGGAGCCTGCACGGCGTCGGGGGTTCGACCGCAAGCGCTGATCACCACCACTGCCAGGGCAGCGAGGGGGAAGCGCAAAGGTTTGAGTGATTGTTCCATGGAGAACTCCGCCAAAGTATTAGTAGTGGGCGGAGTGTGAGTGTGTTGCGCGCGAGGCACGAATCGAACGGGACGAAGGTTAATATCACGCTGAATGATAAGTGGGGATCAACTATCGATGGCGGCCAGGGTTGGGCGCAGAACACCGCCTGCGCGGGCTCCGGGTTACGCGAAAGCCTGGGCCTGGCCATTCAGTGAATACTTGAGGCCAGCTCGAATATCGGCATGTACATAAGGATCACGATCAGGCCGATCAGCAGGCCGATGAAGGTCATCAGCAGCGGTTCGAACAGTTTGACGAACCATTCCACCCAGCGGCCGATTTCCTGGTCATGGAAGTCGGCGCAGCGCTCCAGCATCTCGCCCAGGTTGCCAGACTGCTCGCCAGCGCGCAGCAGGCGCAGGGATACCGGCGTCACCAGGTGCCCAGCGGCCAGTGCATCGGAAAGGGGCAGCCCTTCGCCCACGCGCTGGCTGGCCTGCTCCAGGCCCTGCGCTGCTGCGTTGCCGAGCAGGCCGCGGGCCATGCCCATGGCGGTGAGGATGGGGATGCCGCCTTGCAGCAGAATGCCCAGCGAGCGATAGAAACGCGCCAGCTCGTACATCATCAGGCGCTGGTGCAGTGCGGGCAGACGCCGCAGTTGGCAGGAGGCCCAATAGCGTACACGCGGGTGCCGGCGTAGCAGCCAAAGCGCCGCGACCCCACCGACGGTGCCCAGCGCCAGTGGCGCTTGCTGGGCATGCAGAAACAGGCCGACCTGCATCAGCACCCGTGACAGCCAGGGTAGCTCGGTGCCCATGCCCTCGAACACCTGGCTGAAACGCGGCACCACATATCCGAGCAGGAACAGCACCACACCGCCTCCCACCAGCAACAGCAGTAACGGGTAGACCGAGGCACCCACCAGCTTCTGCCGGACCAGGTCCAGGCGCTGACGATAGCTGATATAGCGGGTGAGGGCGTCGCCCAGAGCACCGGTGCGTTCGCTGGACTGCACCAGCGCCACATACAACGGCGGGAAAACCCGCGGTTGCTGGCCCAGCGCCTGGGACAGCGAGCGGCCCTCGTACAGCTGGCGCACCAGCTCGGCGAGCACCTTGCGCGCTGTCGCGGCCGGGCTCTTCTCCGCCAGGCTTTCCAGTGCGTCGATCAGCGGCAGGCCGGCATTGAGCAAGGTTGACAGTTCCTGGCTGAACAACACCAGGTCGAATGCCGCCTCACGGCGCCAGGCCATGCCGCGCAGGGCGCCGCTGCTGCTGCGCAGGCTGAGCACACGCAGGCCTTGGTCTTCGGCCTGGCGGCGGGCCTGGTCGGCGTCCTCGGCGTCGATCTGCAACTGCACCACGCCCTGCCTACCCAGGGCCTTGAGGCTGTAGCGCATGGCCGCTCTCCTTACTGCCAACTGGTGATTTCGGCGTTTTCGCCATCGCCGCCCGGCTGGCCGTCCTTGCCCATCGACAGCAGGTCGTACTCACCGCCGTTCTCACCGGGTTGCCGGTAGATATAAGGGCGGCCCCACGGATCTTGCGGCACGGCCTTCTGCAGGTACGGGCCGGTCCAGCGAGCCTCGCCACTGGGCGCGACCACCAGCGCCTGCAAGCCTTGTTCGCTGTTGGGGTAGTGGCCGACCTCCAGGCGATACAAGTCCAGGGCCTTGCTCAGCCCCTCGATCTGCGCCCGCGCTACCTTGGCCTCGGAGCGGCCGAGCTGACTGAAGTACTTGGGTGCGACGATGCCGGCCAGCAGGCCGAGTACCACCAGGACCACCAGGAGTTCAAGCAGAGTGAAGCCACGTTGCGGGTTGGTTCTGCGCTGCATGGTGAAACCCTCCACTGCATGGGAACAAGCGTTGACAGGCACCATGCAACAGCCGTGCACGTCTGCCTCGGGGCCTTGCGTCATGCGGCACAGGAAGCGGCACAGTGCTTGCGTCGTGGTGACTGTCCTCGGGTTTTCCGGGGCATTTCCCCCACATCGGGGGCCACGACGAAGAGGCGACCGGCATGCGTGGACTCATCCTTGGTTTGATCTGGCTGGCGGCAGGTGCTGCCCAGGCCGATGTGTACATCTCAATCGATGCCAAGGGTGGCTACGTACTGACCAATGTCCATCGACCCGGGCGACACTACGAGAAGGTGATCAACGAGCCGCTGGCCCAGGGTGGGCCGGTCAAAGCGCAGATGATCACCGGCCGCCCTTACGCCGAGGTAGTCGCCACGGCTGCGCGTGTCCACAACCTACCGCCGGCGCTGCTGCATGCAGTGATCAAAGCCGAGTCCGGCTACAACCCCAAAGCCCGTTCGCGGGCGGGTGCAGTGGGGTTGATGCAACTGATGCCGGACACCGCCCGCGAGATGGGGGTGCAAGACCGCCTCGACCCGGAAGACAATGTGCAAGGCGGGGCACGCTACCTCAAGCAGATGCTCACCCTGTTCGACAATGACATCACCTTGGCCGTGGCGGCCTACAACGCCGGCCCGGATGCTGTGCTGCGGCGCGGTGCCGTGCCGCCGTTTGCCGAGACCCGGCGCTATGTGCCCACGGTGTTGCGGGAGTATCGCAAGTTGCAAGGGTTGGCTGACGATTCGCCTTTGTAACGACTGGCTTGCAGCTCACGCATTCCCACAGGGTCTGCACCACCTTCAGGCTGTTTCGGGTAGGCGAAGTGAGGAGGGGTCAAATACCCTTCGGCGGATGCCATCAATTTAATACCATGGTTTCCCCAAGCCTGGGCTATAACCTTCTAAAGGTGACCAGCTGAGGTGTCCGTTATGGACGTCGCCCCTCGTTCCGACACTATTGACGTGCCTGCCGATAGCGAGTTGGCCGCCCCGCGCAAGCCATTCAACCTGCTGCGCTGGTATGCCTGGGTCAGTTTAGCCATCATCCTCTCGGTGGCTGCCGGGTTGGGGTTGATTTCCAGCCGCTTCATCATCGACGAGAGCGTCGAGCGCGATGCGTTACTCACCGCACAGTTCATCACCTCCATCGCCGATGCCGAAGTGCGCCATGTGTCGATCCCCAATGTGCGGACCATGGGCGAACTGCTCGACCCGCGCACAGACCGCAATAACTTGCCCGACGTCGACCCGCAAGCCCGGCGCAAGGCCCGCGGCGAGTTCCTTGACCATATCGCTCACCTGCCCGATATGTTGCTGGCCAATATTTATGCTTTGGACCATACAGTGATCTGGTCCACCAACCCGGCACTGATCGGCAAGCTGATTGAAGGCGACGAAGACTTGAATCGGGCTTTCGAGTACAAGATGCGGGTTTCGGCCAGCTACCAGAATTTCGAACAGGCCCGCTCCGAGCAGAAGTTCATCATCCCGCCCCGGCAGCTATTGATCGAGAACTATATTCCGCTGTTCGATGCCGATGGCGAGCAGGTCACAGCGATGGTCGAGATCTATAAAGAGCCCCATGACCTGATCGCACGCATCGAGCATGGCCTGGTCCTGATCTGGTTGGCCATAACCGTCGGCGCTGCACTGGTCTATGTCGGCCTTTACGGCATCATGCACCGCGCTGCACGGCTGCTGGCGGTGCAGCAGAAACGCCTGATCAGCAGCGAAACCTACGTGGCACTGGGTGAGGTGTCTTCGGCGGTGGCCCATAGCCTGCGCAACCCGCTGGCCAGCATCCGCTCAAGTGCCGAACTGGCCCTGGCGTTCGACGAAGGCCCGGCGCAACGCCAAGTCAACGATATCATCAGCCAGGTCGATCGCATGTCGCAGTGGATCCGCCAGATGCTGCAGTCACTGCGGCCGCTGAACGACGAGGCGTTGGCGGTGGACTTGCCGCAGGCGTTGCAGGAAAGCCTGCAGACCTACGCTGTGCCACTGGCGCGCGGCGGAGTAAGCCTGGACCTGCAACCGTTACCGGCCGTGCAAGTGTTGGGGCACCCGGTATTGCTGCGCCAGGTGTTCAGTAGCCTGATCGCCAATGCCCTGGAGTCGATGGAGCAGGGCGGGCGGTTGCGTATCGAGGTGGTACGTCACAACCGGCGCAGCTTGACCTTGCGTTTGTCCGACAATGGCAAGGGCATGAACGAAGAGCAGCAGCGTATGGCTTTTCGGCCGTTCTTTACCACCAAACAGGGTGGACTGGGGGTGGGGTTGGTGCTGGTGAAACGCATCATGGAACGTTTCGGCGGTACGGTCCGGCTCAGCAGCAGCGAAGGCCATGGCACGAGGGTTTCGTTAAGCTTCCGACTGGCCTGAGTACGTCAAATGACATCAATATAGTTTAGTAAGATGTTGATATGTAAAGGATTTACGGTTTTGGGTGAAAATCACCCAAATGTGGGGGATCTTCCTCTGATCACGTTTAATAAGTTCTGGCAACCTGCTGAAAAATAAAGGTTTTAATTTAGCATTTTTCTGCTGGCCAAGTTTTTGCAGCGAAGTTTGTGAAGCGCGACACGCGACAAATGGCAGCTGCGACTGCCCAGGTGGATTGCTACCCAGTGGCTGCTGCCATTGGCCTTGATGCAGTTCTGAACGTATACCCTGCGCGGGAACCACGCGATGCAGATGCTGGAAGACGAAGCGCCCGACAAGGCCAATGCGACCGCCAGCGGACGGGCCGTACCCTTGCGTGAATTCAACCTGCTGCGCTGGTTTTCGGTGATCAGCCTGTTGATCATTGCCTCGGTGGCAGGTGGGCTTGGTTATGTGTCGACGCGCTTCGTGGTGCGCGATAGCGTGGAGCGCGATGCCATGCTTACAGCGCAGTTCATTCAGGCAATGGCCCAGGCCGAAGTGCGGCATTCGCAATTGCCGCCTGGCAGCACCATGGGCGATTTGCTGGACCCGCGGCTGGACCAGCAGCACTTGCAGTTCACCCCGGCCATAGCCGAATCGACCCGTATCGAGTTCCTCGATCATGTCGAGCACCTGCCGGACACCTTGCTGGCCAACGTCTATGCCCGCGACCGCACCATTGTCTGGTCCACCAACGTAGAGCTGATCGGCAAGCGGATAGAAGTTGATGGCGATCTTGAGCGGGCCTTCCGTTCGCGCAAGGCGGTGTCGGCCAGTTATCACAAGGCCGCCGAGGATCGCGAAGAGCAGAAGTTCCAGCGCGCACCACGCTACCTGTTCATCGAGAACTACATCCCGCTGTTCGACAGCCAGGGTAAGCAGGTACTGGCTATGGTGGAAATCTACAAGGAGCCGCAGGACCTCATCCGGCGCATCCAGCGCGGCTATGTGCTGATCTGGGCCTCGACACTGGTGGGTGGGGCGTTGATTTACTTCGGCCTGTTCTGGATCGTGCGCCGTGCGGCGCACATGCTGCATCTGCAGCAGGAGCGGCTGGTGGCAAGCGAAACCTACGTGGCGCTGGGAGCAATGTCGTCGGCCGTGGCTCACAGCATGCGTAACCCGCTGGCCAACATACGCTCCAGCGCCGAACTTGCCCAGGAAACCGCCAACGCTGCTGCGCAGAAGAACATCACTGACATCATCAGCCAGGTCGACCGCATGTCGCGCTGGGTGCGCGACCTGCTGGTGTCGTTGCGCCCGGCCAGTGACAAACCCGAGGCCGTGGACCTGGTAGCGGCCATCGAGGACACACACCTTGCCTTTGCCCGGCAGATCGAACGCAACGGCGTGCGCTTCCATTTCGAAGGGCCTGACGTGCAATGGGTGGTCAGCCAGCCGCTGCAGCTCACGCAGATTCTCAACAGCCTGTTTTCCAACGCCCTGGAGGCCATGCCCGCTGGCGGGATGCTCAATGCCCAGGTCAATGTGCAAGAAGGCCTGCGTGCCGAGTTCGTGCTGACCGACACTGGCAAAGGCATGAGCCAACAGCAGGAACGGATGGTGTTCAAACCGTTCTTCACGACCAAGCAGGGTGGCCTCGGTGTAGGCCTGGCCCTGGTCAAACGCATCATGGAACGTTTTGGCGGCTCGGTCAGCCTGAGCAGCCGCGAAGAGGAAGGAACCCGCGTCAGCCTTACATTCAATATTGCAGCGGGAGGGGAACATGGACCACAGCATCCTGGTCGTCGAGGATGATGAAATCCTTGCCGACAACATTCGCACCTACCTCAGCCTCAAGGGCTACGAAGTCATCGTGTGCCATAGCGCGGAGCTGGCGCTGGAGCACATAAAGCGGGCGCAACCTGACGCGGTGCTGACCGACAACTCGTTGCCAGGCATGAGCGGGCACGACCTGCTACGTACCCTGGTGGCCCAGGCGCCGGACCTGAAAGTGATCATGATGACCGGCTACGGCAATGTCGAAGATGCCGTGCAGGCGATGAAGGAGGGCGCGTTTCATTACCTGACCAAGCCGGTGGTATTGGCCGAGCTCAAACTGACCCTGGACAAAGCCCTGGCTACCGAGCGCATGGAGCGCACGCTGTCGTTCTACCAGGAGCGCGAGGCGCAGAAGTCCGGGTTGCAGGCTTTGATCGGCGAGTCGCCAGTGATGCTCACCCTCAAGCACACCCTGCGCCAGGTACTCGATGCCGAACGGCGCATGGCCAGTGACGACCTGCCACCGGTGCTGATCGAAGGCGAGACCGGTACTGGCAAGGAACTGGTGGCCCGTGCCCTGCATTTCGATGGTTCGCGCAGTAAGGGGCCGTTCATCGAGTTCAATTGCGCTTCGATCCCTGCCAACCTGCTTGAGGCCGAACTGTTTGGCCACGAGAAGGGCGCGTTCACCGATGCCAAGGAGCGCCGCGTAGGCCTGGTGGAGGCTGCCGATGGCGGTACCTTGTTCCTTGACGAGATTGGCGAAATGGACCTGGTGCTGCAGGCCAAGCTGCTCAAGTTGCTGGAAGACCGCAGCATCCGCCGGATTGGTGCCGTGAAGGAACGTAAGGTGGATCTGCGAGTGATCAGCGCCACCAACTGTAACCTGGAGCAAATGGTGCAGCAGGGCAAATTCAGGCGTGACCTGTTCTTCCGCCTTCGCATTATCGCCCTGAAGGTGCCGCGCCTTTATTCGCGTGGGCAGGACATCCTGCTACTGGCGCGGCATTTCCTTGCCCACCATAGCCGGCGCTATGGCAAGCCGAACCTGCGCTTTTCGGCCGAGGCTGAAAGCCTGCTGCTCGGTTATAGCTGGCCTGGCAATGTGCGTGAATTGCGCAACATGCTGGAGCAGACTGTGTTGCTGGCGCCGAACGAGGTGGTGCAGGCGCATCAGTTGAACCTGTGCATGACCTTGGTTGACGAGCCGTTGGCGCAACAGCCGATGGCGGCCATGTTCGAACTGCCGCGGCACGAGCCAGAACCGGGTACAAGCCTGCCTGACATGGAGCGCGACCTCGTCTGCAAGACCCTGGACCGCACCGACTGGAACGTGACCAAGTCGGCGCGGATGCTTGGGTTGTCGCGGGATATGTTGCGTTACCGGATCGAGAAGCTGGGGCTGACCCGGCCTGACAAGCGTCAGTGGTAGTACAGGCCGTGTCGTCAGGGGTTACCTGTGCCCGAGCTGCCTTCTCCTTGCCGGCCGGTACCTTCCGACCCACTGCCATCCATCCCCGGCAGATCGCGGTTGTCATTCTGCTTCGCCGGCGGGCTTTGCGGTTCGTTGCCCTGTATGCGCGGGTCGGTGTCCCGCGGCAAAGGCTTCTCGATCGGGTTGAGGGTGCTGTCCACGCCTGGCTGTGGCGCCGTATTGTGCGGGTCGTCGGGGTAGGTCGGACCTGTGCCGACAGCAAAGGCCAGCGGCGAGGCGAGCAGGGCAATCGACAGGATGATTGAGCGGGGCATGGCAGGCTCCTTTTGCTGTATGGGTAAGGCTCATACTTCTCTTCGGCCTTACCCGGAACGTCAAGGTGCCATTACCCCGATCAACGGTCACACCACCAGCGACAGCAACATGATGAAAATGATGCCGACGATGGACAGGATCGTCTCCATCATGCTCCAGGTCTTGAAGGTTTCTGCCACGGTCATGTTGAAGTACTGCTTCACCAGCCAGAAGCCGGCGTCGTTCACATGCGACAGGATCAGCGAGCCGGCACCGGTTGCCAGTACCAACAGCTCACGGTTCACCCCCGGCACCAGGTCGATCACCGGTGCCACGATACCTGCGCCGGTGATGGTGGCGACCGTGGCGGAGCCGGTCGCGATGCGGATCACCGCCGCCACCAGCCATGCCAGCATGATCGGCGAAATTTCTGCCTGCACCGCCATCTGCCCGATCACGTTGCCTACGCCGGTGTCCACCAGCATTTGCTTGAAGCCACCGCCAGCGCCGACGATCAACACGATGGCGGCAGTCGGTGCCAGGCTCTGGTCAAGCATCTTCATGATCTGCTGGCGGTTGAAGCCGCGGGCCGAACCGAAGGTGTAGAAGGCCAGTAGCAGGGCGGCGAGCAGGGCGGTGATCGGGTGGCCGATCAGGTCCATCCACTGGCGCACGATGTGCTCGGCAGGCAGCACCACGTCGGCGAACGTTTTCAGCAGCATCAACGCGACCGGCAGCAGTACGGTGATCAGGGTGATGCTGAAGCTTGGCAGGTTGCCCTGATCGGAGTCCTTGGCGATCTGGTCCATCAGCTCCTGGGACGGGTTGCCTGGGATGTAGCGGGAAATGAAGTTACCGAACAGAGGGCCGGCGATGATCGCGGTGGGCAGTGCGACGATCAGGCCGTAGAAGATGGTCTTGCCAATGTCCGCGTGGAAAATGCCGATCGCCAGCAAGGGGCCCGGGTGTGGTGGTACCAGGCCGTGCACCACCGACAGGCCGGCCAGCAGCGGAATGCCGATTTTCACCAACGAGACGCCCGAGCGCCGGGCGACGATGAACACCAGGGGAATCAGCAGCACAAAGCCGATTTCGAAGAACAGCGGGATGCCCACCAGGAAGGCGGCGAACATCATCGCCCAATGCACGTTCTTCTTGCCGAAGGCGCGGATGAGGGTTTGTGCGATCTGGTCGGCACCACCGGAGTCGGCCATCAGCTTGCCGAGCATGGTGCCCAGGGCGAGCACGATACCGACGAAGCCAAGTACGCCGCCAAAACCGTCCTGGAACGATTTCATGACCTTGTCCACCGGCATGCCGGAAGTCAGGCCCAGGAAGCCGGCCGCGAGGGTGAGGGCGACGAAGGGGTGAACCTTGAAATGGGTGATCAGCAGGATCAGCCCGACGATGGTAACCAGCGCGTCGAGCAGCAGGAAGGTATCAGTAGCCAGTCCGAACATGGTTTGAAGGCCTCGGTCTTATCGTTGTTTTGGGCGTAGCTTTTTGGAGTCTTTGCCGCGTTTACGGGTTGGGGTAGCGCTGTCTTTGGTGAGACGGAAATGCCGCCGAGGTCAGGCGGTTTGTGCCAGGCCCGGCTCACCGCAGTGCTTTAGCCAGTGGTCCACCGCTTCGGCCAGTGCTTCGATCGGTTGGGTGGCGTCCAGTGCAAGCGTTAGTGGCTCGCCGCGTGGCGATTCCAGGGCAGCGAACTGGCTGTCGATGAGGCTGGCCGGCATGAAGTGCCCTGGGCGAGCCAGTACGCGTTTTTCGGCCTCGGCAGGCGACAGTTCGAGGAACACGAACACCAGCCCGGGCATGGCCTCGCGCAGGGTGTCGCGGTAGCGGCGCTTGAGTGCCGAGCAGGTCAGGATCGGGCGTTCCCCGGCCTGGGTGGTGGTTTGCAACTCTTCACCAAGGCGTACCAGCCAACCGGCACGGTCGCTATCGTCCAGCGGGATGCCAGCGCTCATCTTGCGGATGTTTTCGGCAGGGTGGAAAGCGTCGCCTTCAATCAGGCGGCCGCCGCTTCTGGCAGCGATGGCGGCGCCGATGCAGCTTTTGCCACAACCGGCCACGCCCATCACTACAATGGCGGACAGGGGAGAATTCATCAGTACCTCCTGCGGGTGAGATAGCGCTGTCTCGCCGATGACGAACAGCCACCTCCCCGGTGTTATTGGTCTTGTCCTTACGCAGTATGGACGCCTGGTGGCGAGCGCGTGGTGGCTGCTACCAAAGATTACATTGCCTGCATCCTGAGACAGCGCTACCTTAGTGGCCGTTCCCTCTCCTTGCAAGTAGTAAAATTACAACATTCATGTCCCGCACCGGCTCCCGAACTACAGGTCGTCCCACCCTGGCTGAAGTTGCCAGACTTTCCGGGGTTTCCCCGATCACCGCTTCGCGTGCCTTGCGCGGGGTCAGCACCGTTGCGCCTGACCTGGTGGAAAAGGTCATCGCCGCAGCGGCGAACCTTGGTTATGTGGCCAACCCGGCGGCCCGGGCGCTGGCGTCGGCACGCAGCCAGTCGGTGGTGGTGTTGATCCCGTCGTTGTCCAACCAACTGTTCATCGACACCCTGGAGGCCATTCACGAGGTCATGCGCCCTCGTGGGCTAGAGGTGCTGATCGGCAACTATCACTACGACCTTGCCGAAGAAGAGAACCTGATCCGCAATTACCTGGCCTATCAGCCCTGCGGCATTTTGCTGACCGGCTTTGAGCGTAGCGATGCTGCCCGGCAGATGCTGGCTGCCAGCGGCGTGCCGTGTGTGCACATGATGGAGCTCAATGGCGAGCCAGGGGCTTTGTCGGTCGGCTTCTCGCAGCATCAGGCCGGGCGTGCTGCTGCACGGCACCTGATCGAGCGCGGGCGCAAGCGCCTTGCATTCATTGCCGCGCAGCTGGACCCGAGGGTGATGCAGCGTGCCGAGGGTTTCCGTCAGGCATTGGCAGAGGCCGGTTTGCAGGCCGCCGAGCTGGAGGTGTTGGCCCCGGAGCCATCGTCGATTGCCCTGGGCAGCGCGCTGTTCAGTCAACTGATGCAGCAGGCGCCGGATGTCGACGGCATCTTCTTCTGTAACGACGACCTGGCCCAGGGCGCGGTGCTGCAGGCCTTGCGTCAAGGTGTGGAGGTGCCACGCCAGGTGGCGATGGTCGGTTTCAACGATTTGCCTGCGTCGGCGCATATGGTCCCGCGGCTGACCTCCATTCGCACACCGCGGGCCGCGGTGGGTCGGGGCGCAGCACAGGCGCTGCTGGCGTTGCTGGATGGCAAGCGGGTGACGAATGCGCAGCAGGATCTGGGCTTTGAGCTGATGGTGCGGGAGAGCACCTGAGAGTGCCCGCCAAGGCCTTCTCGCGCGAATCCCACAGGAATGATTGGCCCGAAACGAAGGTGTAGCGGGTTTACCTGCGAAGCGTGCGTTGCGGGGCATGGCACCGGCTGTGCCGGTGTTCGCGGGTGAACCCGCTCCTACGGGGGGGCGCGCTGGTTCAAGACAGGCGCTGTAGATGCCACGACTTGCCAACGGCGATCTATGCTCAGAAAACCGCGCATAGGGAGCCCCGCGTCATGTTCGATTTCCACCGCAAGTCTGATTTGGCAGAAATCCAGCGCAGCCGCCAGGCGTTGGCCAATGCGCAAGCCAAACTGTCCGCAATCGGCCGTTCCATGGCGATGATCGAGTTCGCCCCTGACGGTACTATTCTCGACGCCAACGAGCGCTTCTGCCAGGCCATGGGCTACAGCGCCGACGAGCTGCGTGGCGAGCACCACCGGTTGTTCTGTGAGCCGGACTATGCAAAAAGCGCCGAGTACCAGCAACTGTGGCGCGAGTTGGGGCAGGGCAAGGCTATCAGCGGTACGTTCGAGCGTATCGACAAGGCGGGGCGCGAGGTCTGGCTGGAAGCCAGCTACATGCCCGTGCTGGACGAGCATCGGCAAGTCACCAGCGTAATCAAGGTGGCGTCGGACATCACCCAGCGGGTGGTGCTGGAGCACGAGAGCGAAAGCCTGCTCAAGGCCATCAGCCGCTCCATGGCGGTGATCGAGTTCACCCCCCAAGGCCGGGTGATCAAGGCCAACCAGAATTTTCTCGACACCATGGGCTACCGCCTCGATGAAGTGGTTGGCCGCCACCACGGGCTGTTCTGCCTGGCGCATGAACGCGAATCGGCCCAGTACCGAGAGTTCTGGGCTTCGCTGAACCGTGGCGAATACCACTCGCACCGCTTCGAACGCGTCAACAAGCAAGGGCAGACCGTTTTTCTGGAAGCCTCCTACAACCCGATCTTCGACAGCAAGGGCCGCCTGTGCAAAGTGGTCAAGTTTGCCAGCGACATCACCCACCAGGTCTGCACCCAGCAAAGCGCCGCCCATGCCGCCCATGCCAGCTCGGTGCAGACCGATGCCTGCGCGCGCAAGGGTACCGAAGTGGTGCAGCAGGCGGTGCAGGTAATCGAGCAGATTTCCCAGGAGCTTAACGACGCTGCGCGCAGCATCGACGCGGTAAACAAGCAGTCGGATGTGATCGGGCAGATTGTGCTGACCATTCGGGGCATCGCCGACCAGACCAACCTGTTGGCCCTTAATGCAGCCATCGAGGCAGCGCGTGCCGGCGAGCACGGGCGCGGCTTTGCCGTGGTGGCCGATGAGGTGCGCAATCTGGCCGCGCGAACCAGCAAGGCCACCCTGGAAATCGTCGATGTGGTGCGGCAGAACCACGACCTGTCGCTATTGGCAGTGGCCAGCATGCAATCGAGCCTCAACCGCACCGGTCACGGCGTGGCGCTGGCCAATGAGGCGGGAACGGTGATCATGGAAATCCAGCAAGGCTCACGGCACGTCGTGGACGCCATCAGCCAGATAACTTCGACGCTGCAATTGCATTGAGCGCCTCGCGCATCTCGTCAAGCAGTGCCTGCAGGCTCAGTTGCAGTTGCGCGCGTTGTTCGACGGTCGGCAGCCCTTTTGCGTGGGCGTGTTCGATAGCTTCACAGTCTTTGACCACAGTGCGCACCCTGATCATTTTGGCGCCACCCTTGATGCGATGGGCGAGGGCGCGCACGGTTTCATCAGGGGCGTCTGTTGCCAAGGCACGCAGGGCGGCCAGGTCTTCACCGACGCTTATCGACAGTTGCTCCAGCAAATGCCGCGTCAACTGTTCGTCGTCCTGGGTCAGGTGACGCAGTTCGGCCAGGTCGAATCCACTATGGAAAGGCTCCGGCGACGGCTGCTGAGGGCGCACCTGGGGCAGATGGATCTTGAGCGTGCGCAGACCAATTGGCTTGAACAGGCATTCGTCCATGCCGCTGGCCAGGCAGCGAGTACGCTCCTCGGCCTGGGCGTTGGCGGTCACGCCAAGAATACGGCCTGCTGGCAGGCCGCGCTCGCCCTCCAGGCTGCGAATGCGCCGGGTGAGCTCATGCCCGTCCATGACCGGCATGCTGCAATCGGTGATCACCAGGTCGAAGCGCGCTTCCTGCCAGCGTGCAAGGGCGATCTCGCCATTCTCCGCCAGTGTCACATGGTGCCCCAGGGTTTGCAGTTGCCGTTCCAGCAAAAGCAGGTTGGCCGGGTAGTCGTCGACCACCAAGATATTGAGCGGGCCGCTGTTACTTTCATGTGTGGTGAGTTGTGGGTCCGCTTGTGCCGGTGCTTCGCAGACGGGTAACCGCAGGCTGACTTGTACCCGGGTGCCAACGCCCTCGACGCTCTGAAGGCTCAGGGCGCCGCCCATCAGTTCGGCCAGGGTACGGCTGATGACCAACCCCAGGCCTGCCCCTTGACGTGCCCTTGGGCCATCGACCTGAACGAAGGCACTGAACAGCCTGGCCTGGTCGGCGGGGCTGATGCCGATGCCGGTGTCGCGCACATCCAGCTCGATAGCCAGAATGCCGTGGCCGGCAACTTTGGGCAGCAGCAGGCATGCCTGCACTTCACCACGGTCGGTGAACTTGATGGCGTTGCTGATCAGGTTGGACAGAATTTGCTTGAGTCGCAGTGGATCAGCCAGCACCCATACCGGCTCTGCGGGCAGCTCGCCGTGTAGATGCAACCCTTTGGCCCGGGCATTGCCTTCGAACACCCGCAGCGTGGCGCGCACCAGTTCGACCAGATTGGTAGGCACTGGCTGCAGGCTGATGTGCCCGGATTCGATGCGGGAAATGTCGAGAATATCGCCAATCAGCTCAAGCAGGCCAATGGCCGAATCATGCGCGGTCTGCAAGGTCTGGGCGTCGCTGCGGCCGCTGCGGCTATCTTCCAGGGCCAGTTCCAGCAGACCGATCACGGCATTCATCGGGGTGCGGATCTCATGGCTCATGGTGGCCAGGAAGGTGCTTTTGGTCTGGCTGGCCTGTTCGGCATCGTCCTTGGCCTGGCGTAACTGTTCCAGCAGCCCGCGGCTCAGCGCGAGCTGTGCCTGCAGCGCGTGCTGTGCCTCGGTTCGCTGGTTGATCAGCTTGCGCAGGTAGCTGTTCCAGAACACCACCCCGGCCAGCAGCAGGGCCGACAGCACCAGCACCTGCAAAGCCAGGGTGCGGTAGTCGCGCCAGGGACTGTCGCTCACCAGTGTGCTGGTGCGCCAGCGGTTGATCAACTGGTCCAGTTCTTCAGGTGGAATGCTTAGCAGCGCCTTGTCGAGAATGGCCTGCAGTTGGGGCTGGTCGGCGGCTACGGCAAAGGCGGCAATGGCCGGGGCGTCGTCGAGCATGTTGGCGATGCGCAAACGGTCCTTGAACACATGGCTGATGTAATAGGCAGCATTGATATGGCTGCTCAGGGCCGCGTCGGCAACACCGTTGGCCACGGCCTCCATCTGGCCCAGTGGGTTGTCAACTTCGACTATCTCGGCCTGCGGGTATCGCTGTTGCAAAACGGCCTGCTGCGGTGAGCCGCGCACCAAGGCGATGCGCTTGCCATCCAGGGCCTTGGCCTGTGCAGGTGATTCACCGTCGTTGCGGGTAACAAGCACGCGCGGGCTGACCAGGTAGGGGCGGGTATAGCGCAGTTGCTTCAAGCGGTCGGCACCATAGCCCAGCGCCCCGATCATCTGTGCCTCGCCCCGCACCAGGCGGTCGATCATGGCCTGCGATGAAGCACTCTCGACGGGTTTGAACTGCAGCCCCGTGCGCAGCGAGATCTGCTTGAGCAGGTCCAGGGTGATACCGCTAGGGCGGTGCTGGGCATCGTTGAACGTCAACGGTGCCAACGAGGTATTGACCAGTACGCTGATAGTGGGGTGGGCGGTGATCCAGGATTCTTCTTCTTCGCTCAAGGCTGTGAGGTGGCGCTGCAGCAGCAGGCTGGTGTTACCACTGCTCCAGCGGCGCAGAATGTTCAGGCGTTCACTTTCGCTTATGCGTGACAGCGCCTTGTCCACCAGCCGATGCAGGCGCGGGTTGTCGCTGGCGATGGCGAAGGCAAAAGCCTCTGGGGCCAATTGAGAGAAATGGTCGATTTTCAACGTGCCCTGAAAGCTTTTGCCGATCATGTAGTCAGTGCTGATGGCATCGCCCAGATAGGCGTCTGCCTCGCCCAGCGCCACGGCAGCGAGCCCGGCCAGGGTCGAGCGGTACAGGCTCAGTTGCGCCTTGGGGTACAGTGTGCGAACGCTGACGGCCGGCAGGTAGTGATCGACCATCGCCAGGCGCAGGCCGGCGAGCTCGGGCGTACTTTTCAAGCTGCGCCCTTCACGGGTGACGATCACTGGCAGGTCGTCGGCATAGGGGGTGCTGAGGCTTAGCTCGGCGTCCGCCGCCTCGAAGGCGTTGGAGCTACCCAACAAGTCGATACGGCCATCACGCAGGGCAGTGATGGCCTCGTGACGGCTGTCAAAACGACGTACTTCAATGGGGATGTCCAGCTGTTCGCCGATGATGCCGGCGTAGTCTGCGCTCAGCCCCTCATAGTCATGCTGGCTGACGTTGATTTCGAACGGGGGGTAGTCGGGGCGCGCACTGCCCAGTACCAGGCGTTGGCGTTGTTTCAGCCAGTGGCGATCATCGCCGGATAACGTCAGCGGGGCAGCGGCACTGATCGAGCGCGCCAGCAGGTGGCGTGGTTCACTGCTGGCCTGCAGTTCCGGGGAGTTGGCCAGGCCGATAGCCAGAAGGACGCTCGCCAGCAACTGTTTCATGGCAGCCGAGCGCTCAATAGACGCTGTTGCGCTTGGCCAGGTCGACCATTTCCACCAGCGACTCGGTCTTGAGCTTCTCCATGATACGGCCCCGGTAGGTGCTGATGGTCTTGGCGCTGAGGTTCATGCAAGTGCCGATGTTCTTGTTGTTCTCGCCGCGCGCGAGGCGCCGCAGCACTTCCATTTCTCGGTTGGAGAGACTGGCCAGGCGCACTGGCTCGCTCTCCAGCGAGTTGCTGTTGACCGACATTTGCGGAAAGGTCGAATAACCTTTGATCAGCGCCTTGAGGGCGAACAGCAGGGCCTCGTGGTCCTCTTCCTTGGTGACGAAGGCGCCTATTCCGGCATCCAGGCAGCGACGCACATACAGATCGGTGGCCTGGCCGGTCAGCACCATGATCTTCGGTACCGGCTCAAGGCTCTGCAATCGCTTGATGACTTCCATGCCGTCCAGGCCGGGCAGGCCGATGTCGAGAATGACTACGTCCGGGCGCAGTTCGCGGGCTACCTGAGCCACTTCACTGCCATTGCCGACCTCGCCGATGACATGGAAGCGCTCGCGCTCGAGCAGTAGGCGCAACGACAGCCGGACAATAGGGTGGTCGTCGACGATCAGCACGGTTGTCATGAGGAAAACTCCTGTAGGGATGTGGTCCGCTTCCTGGAACACTCAGGAATACGTCTGTAAGTGGGGTTATCGGAAGCGCTGCACGATACGACCATTCCCGAAATTTGGTAATGCCGAGTATAGAAGTGTTGAAATCCTCAGGGCATATTGTTGAAAAGTCCTACAAGAAACAGGAAAGACATCACCCTGAAAAAGCGGTGATGCCGGTCTTTGCAGTTGTTCAGGCGCAGGCAGCGTGCGGTTTGTGTATCCGCAGCGTGGAGGCAGGGTTGTTGGTCAATGCCTGCCCGACCCGCGTCGGGCGGGCTACCAACTGCCCGGTACAATTCGGGCAGCGGCCTTGGAAGCGGGTTTCGGCACAGGCACGGCAGAACGTGCATTCGAAGGAGCAGATCATAACGTCGGGGCTGTCACCCGGCAGGTCGGCATCACAGCACTCGCAGTTGGGGCGTAGTTCCAGCATGGGCATGACTCCTGTTCGCAGGCGGGAACCCGGAGTCTGCTACGCCCGAGGCAAGGCTGGCAATGTTCAGTCGCCAGGGCGGTACAGGTGGGCATGCCCGGCACGGTACAACGCCGATTCAGCGAACGGTGTGTCACCCAGCACGTGGCCTACCAGGATCAGCGCCGTGCGCCGGAAATCCTTGGCCGCTACGCGTTCGACGATATCGCCGAGGTTGCCGCGCACCCAATCCTGGTCTGGCCAGGTGGCCCGATGCACCACCGCAACAGGGCAGTGCGCGCCGTAGTGCGGCATCAACTCATCGACAATGCGCGACAGGTGCTTGACCCCTAGGTGAATTGCCAGCGTACTGCCATGGCGCGCCAGGTCGCCCAACTGCTCACCCGGCGGCATGGGCGAGCTGTCACCATAGCGAGTAAGGATCACCGTCTGCGCCACTTGAGGCAAGGTCAGCTCGCAGCCGAGCAGGGCGGCGCTCGCTGCCGTGGCGGTAACACCGGGGATGATCTGGTAACCGATGCCCAGCGCCTGCAGGTGGCGAATCTGCTCACCGATGGCGCCGTACAGGCTGGGGTCGCCGCTGTGCACCCGGGCCACATCCTGACCTTTTTCGTGTGCGCTGCGCATGGCGGCGATGATCTGTTCCAGGTGCAGTTCGGCGCTGTTGATCACGGTTTCGGCCTGGTGGCCTTCGAGCACGGCGGCGGGTACCAGTGAACCGGCATAAATGATCACCGGGCACTGACGAATCAGCCGTTGGCCCTTGACCGTGATCAGCTCCGGGTCGCCGGGGCCGGCACCGATAAAGTAGATGGTCATGCAAAGTCCTGGCAAGAATGAGGGGGCGAAACGCTCAGCAGGCCAGGGCGAGCGTCGCCGGGCCCAGTACCTGGCGCGTCAGCAGCAGCCTGGCCGTACCCTGCCGCTGGTTGGCCAGGGCCAGTGCCGCGCTCTCGGCTACGCCCCAGCAGCCACTGTGCCGGTGGGTAGCGGCGGAACGGTGGCTGAGCAGTGGTTCATAGGGTTGCAGTTGCGCGCCATGGTACAGCACCAACGGCAAACCGAGGTGCTCTGCCAGTTGCAACAAGCCGGGCTCGTCTGCCTTCAGGCTGATGCTTGCGATGCCGCGCAGGTCAGCCAATGCCAGGCCCTGTTTGTCCAGGGCCTGGCACAGCAAGCGTTGCAAGGTATCCGCCGGGCAACCCCGGCGGCAGCCAAAACCGGCATAGAAGGCAGGCATCAAGCCTGGCTGGAACGGCGGAACAGCCAGGCGCTGAGCAGGCCCAAGGCCAGCCAGAAGGCGGCGTTGGTG
Source organism: Pseudomonas sp. Kh14 (assembly GCF_900291005.1). Lineage (NCBI taxonomy): Bacteria > Pseudomonadati > Pseudomonadota > Gammaproteobacteria > Pseudomonadales > Pseudomonadaceae > Pseudomonas > Pseudomonas sp. Kh14. Next base: position 25,871 of record NZ_OLKJ01000031.1, on the reverse strand, counting down.
AGCCAGGAGGCTACCTTGAACTGGGTTTCCAACGCTTCCGGGGCCAGGCTTTCGTGCACCTCGGGTTGCGGTGCACCGATCACATGAGGAATGACCAGCAGCACGGCGCCCAGCGCCTTCAGCAGCCAGTGCCGGGCGAACACCAGCAAGGCCAGGCCCAGCGCTGTGGCACTGGCTGTACCGACCCACCAGGTTTGGCGTTGCCCCAGGTCGGCGGCCGCCGTACCCGGCAGTTCTGGTGGCAAGCCCAGGGTTGGGGCCAGGCAGAAAACGGCGAAGCCAGCCAACCCCCACAGTGCGCCGGTGGCGGCGCGTTTGGGCTCGCGAAGGCTGTACAGGGCGGCGAGGATCAGGGCGAAGCCGACCGCGACCACCAGGTTGCCGCCTGTGGTGGACAGCACGCGCTGCCAGCCGTCTTCCGGCGACCAGGCTTCGGCGCTGTGTTCATGAGCGGCGACTTCGCCAACGTGTTCGTGGTGTGCGGCCGGGGCCGAGGACTCGTAGGTTTCCGCCTCCAGAATCAGCGGAGCCACCCAGAAGCTTTGCAGCAAGGTCAGCAACAGGGCTGCAAGGAGCCCGCTGAAGCCCGCAGTACGGGCAATGCGCGTGATCATCAGGCGTACTCAGTGGCAGGGGAAGGCGGCGCTGTGACGGGTGTCGTGGGCGGCGTTGTGCACGGCCTCGATGTGCGAGAACCCGGCAAAGTAGACCAGGCACAGACCCAACAAGCTGGCACCGACGGCGATGGTTACACGCTGGCTGAGCGTAACGGGGGTAGCAAGGCTGTGTTGTTTGGCGCTGGTGACGGGCATGACGCGATCCTCTGCTTTTTGTGGGCAATGGGCGAGCGCGGCAGCCCCGGACGTGGTCGCCCAAGGGAATGCAACAGCGCCCGCCCACCGCGGGGTGTTCATGAACGCCAGGCCGGTCTCCGGGCTTGCGAGGAAGAGCTGGGCTCCTGGAACGCGTCACCTTCCCATGCCGTACTACGAGGCACAGTGGTACAGACGCTTCACTCGCTTACCGTTGCGGGGGCAGCACCGGCATTGTCCGGCCCTGCTGAAGGGCCTGGGACGCACCGGTTTCCCGTTTCACCCCCTGAGGGGCACCTGAACGCGAGGCATAAGGAGAGCATGGGGCGGGCTTGGCGTCAATGTCATACAGCGCGCGAGGCCGTCGAACAGCAGGTACGACAGGCTCTCAGGCCTGCAGTCTTCTTCCAGCAGGCAGAAGTGCAGAAACCGGGCGATCACCCGCGGGCGAATGCCGCCAGCTTGTCGCCATCCAGCCGGTAGCGCACCCACTCATCCTGCGCCTCGGCCCCCAGCTTCTGGTAGAAGCCGATCGCTGGCTCGTTCCAGTCCAGCACACTCCATTCCAGACGCCCACAGTTGTTCGCCACCGCTTCGCGGGCAATGTGCTGCAACAACTGCCGGCCGGCACCATCGCCGCGTTGTTCGGGGGTTACGTACAGGTCTTCCAGATAGATGCCATTGCGCCCGAGCCAGGTCGAGTAGCTGTAGAAGTACACGGCAAAGCCGATTGCACGGCCATCACGCTCGCACATCAGGGCGTGCACAGTGCTGCCTTCGTCGAACAGGCTGTGCTCGATGTCGGCAAGGGTGGCGACCACCTCGTGGCGGGCGCGTTCGTACTCGGCGAGTTCGGTGATGAAGGTGAGGATCTGCTCGGCATCGGTACGCACGGCAGGGCGAAAGGTGAGGCTCATGGTGACGGCTTCCTTGGTCCGGATTGGCGATACAGTGATTTGTATCTGCATAATTTAATCAAACTGTAACGGTCGCTGGGAGAGGCGACTCCGGTAGTGTGACAGCACCTATAAAGAAAGTGGAATGCCCGCCATGCTTGCCTCTGCCGACCTGCTGACCGCCTTTGTGCTGTTTGCCTTCGTATCTTCCATCACGCCTGGCCCCAACAACACCATGTTGCTGGCCTCGGGGGTGAACTTCGGCGTGCGCCGCTCGGTTCCTCATGCCTTGGGTATCAGTTTCGGTTTCATGATGATGGTGCTGGCTGTCGGCCTGGGGCTGGGGGAGGTATTCAAGGCCTGGCCACCACTGTACACGGTGCTGCGCTACGCTGGCGCCGCCTATCTGCTGTACCTGGCCTGGAAGATCGCCACTTCCGGGCCGGTCGGCACGGCCTCGTCCAGTGCCCGCAAACCGCTGGGCTTCTGGGGTGCGGCGGCGTTCCAGTGGGTCAACCCCAAGGCTTGGGTGATGGCGGTGGGGGCGATTACCACCTACACGCCAGCGCAAGGCTATGTAACCAACGTGATCGTCATTGCGGCCTTGTTCGCTTTGGTCAACTTGCCCAGCGTGGGGGTATGGGTGATGTTCGGCAGCGCCCTGCGCAACCTGTTGCAAAATTCGCGCTGGCTGATGCTGTTCAATGTCGTGATGGCCCTGTTGCTGGTGATTTCCCTGTACCCGCTGCTGTTTGTAGAATCAGCGTTTTCCTGACCCCGAGAGTACAGTAAGCCGATGCAGTTGATTCCCTGGTCCCACGAATGCGCCGAAGGTTTCACCCTGCGTGGCTGGCGAACTCCGGCCAGTGGCAAACCGCTGCTGCACTTTCTGCATGGCAACGGCTTCTGTTGCCTGGCCTACCAACCGTTGCTGATGCGCCTGGGCGAGCATTTCGACCTGTGGCTTTGCGACGTTCAGGGCCATGGGGACAGTGATCATGGCGGGGTGTTTCGCGGCTGGAACCGCACTGCTGCCTTGGCAGTGGAAGCCTTTCAGGCCGGGCGTGGCGAGTACGGCGACGTACCAAGGTTTGCCGCTGGGCATAGCTTCGGTGGTGTGCTCACGGGGCTGATCCTGGCCGGTGAGCCGCAGCTGTTTGCACGTGCCGTGCTGCTCGACCCGGTACTCTTCAGCCGACGCATGATCGGCGTGATGGGGGCGGCAGCCCTGGTCGGCCTGCATCAGCGCCATGCGCTGGCCCGCAAGGCTGCCAGCCGCCGCAGCCACTGGCCCGATCGCGAGTCGGCGTTGGCCTCGCTGGAAGGGCGCGGCATCTTCAAAGGCTGGACCCATGCGGCACTGCAGGCCTATGTCGAGCATGCCATCGGTGAGTGTGGCGAGGCCGTAGTGCTCAAGTGCCGGCCCAGCCGTGAAGTGGAGATCTTCAGTTCGTTCCCTAAACGCATGTGGGCCAGTCTGGCCGCAATCAGGACGCCGACACGAGTGTTGTACGGAGAAGACACCTATCCCTTCGTGCCACACTCGGTGAATCGCCTGGCGCTGCTCAACCGCAATGTGACCGCACGGCAAGTTCCCGGTGGGCACTGTTTCATGCAGGAAGACCCGGCCATGACGGCCGAGCAAGTGCTCGATTTCTTGCAGGGTTGACTGTTCCGCAGGTGGGACGATGCATGCCATTTTAGCCATCTACCGCGTGATTAACATCATTGATAAGGTTATCTCAGCCAAGAGAGGAGCCTTCTCATGAAAACGATTCTGGGTATTCACCGAAGCCCCCACGCCCATTGGGTGGGTGATGGTTTCCCGGTGCGCAGCCTGTTCACCTACGACAACCTGGCCAGCCGGATCAGCCCGTTCCTGCTGCTGGATTACGCTGGCCCGCATGATTTCGCCCCTACCCAAGCACGACGCGGTGTAGGCCAGCATCCGCATCGCGGCTTCGAGACCGTGACCATCGTCTACCAAGGTGAACTGGAGCACCGTGACTCCACCGGTGCTGGCGGCTTGATCGGCCCAGGTGACGTGCAGTGGATGACGGCGGCCAACGGCATCATTCATGAAGAGTTTCATTCCCCCGACTTTGCACGCAGTGGCGGCACGCTGGAAATGGTCCAGCTGTGGGTGAACCTGCCGGCGCGGCACAAGCGTGCAGCGGCCGGCTACCAGACGCTGCTGGCCGGCGACATTCCGTGGAAGCGCTCGACGGTGATGCCGGGAGCTTGCGGGTGATTGCCGGTGACTATCACGGCCACCAGGGGCCGGCTCGAACCTTCACCGCGATGGACGTGTGGGATTTGCGGCTCAACGCCGGCGCGGCCTTGCAGTTGCCGGTTGCTGCCGGTCGCAATGCGGCGCTGGTGGTGATGCGTGGTAACGTTCGAATCAATAGCGAGCGCGAAGCAGGCCCGTCGAGCCTGGTGCTGCTCGACCGGGAGGGTGTAGACGTAGCTGTCGAGGCGCTGGACGATGCAAGTGTGCTGCTGCTCAGCGGTGAGCCAATCGATGAGCCGATCGTCGGCTACGGCCCGTTCGTGATGAACAGCCAGGCAGAGATTGCCGAGTCGTTCGATGATTTTCATGCTGGGCGGTTTGGACAGATGCAGGACGAGAGGGGAGGCGCCGCGCACTGATCCTGTTAATTTGTTGGCCTGCTCCGGCCCCTGTCGCTGGCAGGTCTTCTCCCACGGCGACCCGGCTGTACATCGGTCAACGCTTTGCTGACCAAGACCACTCGTCGTCAAGTCTGCTAATGCAGTCGAACACTCGGCCCCCGCGGAGAATCTTCCACTAAGGTGCTAAAGGATCCCCCGCAAGCTCATTGCCCGGGCGCATGGACAGCTGGCCGAGCATGCGCAATATCAATTGGCGCCCCGCCCGACAAAGGCGTACTCCCAAACAACAGGCCATCCCACAGAGAGGGTCGTACCATGTCGTTGATAGGCGTTTCGATACTAGAGATGCGGCAACTGATCGAGCAGGCCTGCTTGCCAGACCGCTGTGAAGTCAGCTGCCCGGACGGCGCCCACCTGACCATCCGCCTGGGTCAGGGCCAGGATCTCGATCAGGGCGTGACGCTCAGCGGGGTCGCGCTGCAAAACCTCAACAGTTGCCGTGATCTGGTCAACCTGGTGGACCAGCTGCATGCGCTGCGTGACAACCACCCGGCGCCGCTCAAGGCGATCGCCTGAACGCGCCTGTCGTGCCCCGGTCAGTCCAGGCTGGCCGGGCGTACGTATTCCGGCATCAGGCCGTTGAACCAGAACAGGATCATTGCCACAAGGATGGTCACCAGCAGTAGCAACCCTACCCCCCAAACGCACGTTGCAAACAATAACGCCTGCTCTTTCTTCAGCCGCATGAAAGTCTGCAACCCGCCAAACAGCAACACGCTGGCATACACAGAGGCAGCCATTAGCGCGGCAAAGGCGAGCCAACGAATTGGCATCAGACCAACCACTCCGGCAAAGAACCACGGCGTGGCGCAATAGGCGGCAAAACCGATACACTGGTTCAGACTGGGCTGTGTATCGAACCCTCGTGACATCCAGCGGATCATCACTCCCATCAGCATCACACCTATCACAGTGGTGGTATACAGCAGGCCTGCCAATTGCGCGGCGCTGCCGATGCTAAGGCGTACCCGCTCCTCGGCCGCCAAGCTCCAGCCGAAGGTGGTAGTGCCGACGAAGAGGCACACGGCGGGTATCAGCGCCAAGGCTAGCAGGCGTGGCAGGTATTGCTGTGGGTTGTCTTCCTCGGCCCGGCGGATGTCCAGCCAGGCGTCGGCGGGGTGGGTGAAGAGCTTGAATAACGGACTGTTCATAGCGTTCTCCGGTAGGCAAGAGCCCTTTTGCTATGGAGACACGCGGCTGTCAGCCAGTTCAGCCTGGATGGCCGCCGTTGATCGGCTTATTGCAGTTCCAGCAGCAGGTTCAGGCCACCGTCGCCGCACTTTCCCTTCTCGCGAACCACGCCGTGGTAACTCCGCCCATCCCAGACGAAGGCCACACTGTGAGCTCGGTCGATTTTGTCAGGCAGTGGGGGGCAAACGTGCAGGCGCAGCCCTGGGCGACCCTGCAGGTTGAGGGCGGCGAGTTGGCATTGGCATTCCACTCGTTGCGCCACCGGGCCGAACAGGGTGTCGCGTACGTAATCGAGCTGCAGCGAAGCATTGGGTGCGCGGCCAGGCATCTTCATCGGTACATGGCTCCGTTGCAACGGCTCGAAGAACCAGGCGGGTTGGGCATGGCAGGCTCCAGACAAAAGAAAGGCGGCTTATCATTCGAAGCTTGCCTGGCCAAGATGTTCAATGTGTTTCATGTGCGTTCATCTTGTTTTGCGCTGGATGGCAGATGACGGCCTCTGTTCAGGCACCCGCCTTGCGCAAGGTCAGGTTGATCCGCCGTTCGCCCAGGCGCGGATGCACACCGGGTTTGATCGGTAGCACGCCGTGGAAGCGCAAGCGGTCTTCGCCGCCCCAGACCAGCACATCGCCGTGGCTCAGCGCAATGCGCTGAGCCTTGTCGGCACGCTGCAGGCCGCCGAACAGGAACACCGCCGGCAAGCCCAGCGACACCGACACGATCGGCTGGCCGAAATCCTGCTCGTCGCGGTCCTGGTGCAGACTCAGGCGTGTGCCCGGCAGGTAATGGTTGACCAGGCAGGCATCCGGCACGAAACCGTCAAACCCGGCCATGGCTGCAGCGCGGGAGGCCAAGGCGAGCAAAACCGGGGGCAGGGCGGGCCAGGGCTGGCCACTGAGTGGGTCGGTGGGGCTGTAGCGGTAGCCATGTTGATCACTCACCCACCCCAGCGTACCGCAGTTGGTCAGGGCCACTGCCATGCGCAGACCTCCAGGGGTGTACATGTGCCGGAACGGCGCAGCACGCAGCACCGGACGCAGGGCATCGAGCAGCGCCTCGGTTTCGGCCAGGGCGAAGCCGGGCAGCAGCACGGTGTGGCTGGCCAGGCGTTGCGGCTGGGTGCCGAACAGGTCGAGGTCGGACTGGATCATGCTGCTGCACATCTTCGAGCGGTTTGCCATTGTACCCGACAGATACACGTCAGGGGATTGCACACGCCGGCCGGATCGAATGATGGCAGAGGGCGGGATAACAGAAAAAGGAACCGCGGCACCAGGGAGAGAAGCACCGCGGTTCAAGGGGGAGCGGCTTACTGCTGGGTCACAGTGGCCAGGTTCGCGCTGCCCAGCTGGGTGATGGTGGCGGATTGAGCGACACCACTCTGGTCGACGAACGCCTTGTTGCTTTGGCCCCCCTGGGTCACGTAGGCGACGTTGATGCTGTCGGTCTGTTTGATGGTGGCTTCGTTTCCGCTTCCGTAGAGTTGGTTGGTGTAGCTCTGGTTGCTATAGCCGGACTGGTCGAGCGTGATGGTGTTGCCGGTGCCCTGGCTGCTGCCGTAGGCATAGTTGTCGGTACCACGCTGGTCGGCGATCAGAATGTTGTCAGTGCCGTTTTGTTCGAAGTACAGCTCGTTGCTGACGTCATCCTGCTTGGTCGACATCTGGTTGCCTGTACCCGTCTGGCTCAGCGTGGCCTGCTGGTCAGCGCCCTTCTGGGTCAGATTGACGCCGTTGCCATTGCCCGTCTGGTTGATGGTGGCGTTCTGGTTGGTGCCGAACTGGCCACCCATCTTGGCGCCTTTCCAGTTACTGGCGGTGATGCTGTTGCCATTGCCTTGGGTGTTGATGGTCAGGTTGAGGTTCTCACCATTCTGATAGGTGAAATGCAGGTTGTTGTTGCCGGTCTGGGTAATGGTGGTGGTCGAGTTGTTGGTCTCGAACTGGTCCGACCAACTGGCGTTGGCATTGCCTTGCTGCGACAGGCTGACCTTGTTGCTGACGCCGAAGCTCTGGTCGATATAGCCTTCGTTCGACTGGCCGGTCTGGACCACGGAGGCCTGGCTACCGATCTGTGTGTCCTGCCACACTTCCACGGAGTTGCCGCCCCCGTACTGGCCAATGGCAATGGTGCCACCTGTGCCTTCGCGCTGGTCGCCATAGGCCCAGTTGCCGTGGCCATCCTGATAGACCTGGATATCGCCATCGACCTGGTTCAGGTGCTCGGCGGTGGCGTAGTTGTCCTGGCCGGTCTGGTTGACGGTGCTGCGATTGTTGCTGCCACCGAAGGTCTGTTCGATGAACGCCTCGTTGCGCTGGCCGGATTGCAAGCTGGTGGCTTTGCTGCCTTCCTGGCTGTCCTGCCACACGGTGGATTTATTGCCGACGCCTTGTTGGGTTTGCAGCGATTCGTTATTCGACCCTATCGACTGGCTGGCGAAGGCATCGTTGTAGCTGCCTCCCGCCTGCTGGGTGATCTGGCTGCCGTTCTCGAACAGTTGCTCAGCGTAGCCAGCGTTGTACTGGCCGGTGGCACTCTGGTGTATATCGCTGGTGCTTTCGGCCTGCACGGCGAGGTGGTTGTGGCCCTTGCCAGTCTGGTTCTGGGTGGCCGAGGCGAAGGATGCCTGGGTCTGAGAGACCTCGGCGATGTTTTCCTTGCCGTCCTGGGTCTGGGACGAGGTGCTGTCAGCAGCCATGGCCTGACCTGCGAGGGCCAGGACGATAGCGGCACTTAACGGAGCGAGCTTGTACATGGTGGTGCCTCCAGGTCTATCGGTATTGGGTGATCTGAACATGCTGGCCATTGCCAGCCTGGGTCACGGAGCTGTTGAGCCCTGAGCCGGACTGCACGATGCTGGCGCTGTTGTCGTTGCCGATCTGCTCGATGGCGGCGTTGTTGCTGCTGCCGCTCTGGCGAATCGACGCACTGTTGCCATTTCCCTGTTGGCTGATGATGGCCATCAGGTCACTGCCTTCCTGCAAGATGTGCGCTTCCTGGGCACCGCCGGACTGGACGATACGGCCCAGCAGGGCCTGTCCGTTCTGGTCGAGGGCGGCGCGGTTGCCTGACCCTTGCTGCTCGATCACCGCAGCCTGGCCGGCACCGGCCGGCAGCAGGCGGATGATCACTGGTTCACCGAGGTCGTTGCCGGGTGCAAGGTCGGCATTGTCCATCAGGTCCTCTGCCCAGCAGGCCTGGCCCACCAGGGCCAGGCAGAGCAACAGGGAGTACAGCCGTTTCATCGAAGCCTCCGGCTTTTACTGCACGACTACGTTGACGGTGCGCGTGGTGCCTTGGCTGGTGGTGATCGTCGCCGTCGGTGCCGCAGTCGGGATGATCGTGGTGCTATTGCTTACCACCAGGCGCCAGCGGCCGGTCAGCGCTACCGTGGCCGTCCCCAAGGTCTGGACGCCCGTGGTAGTGGTTACCTGCACGGTTACGGTATTGCCGGTGGTCACCGACGAGGTGCCACTGATGTCCCAGTTGTAACGGTTGTTGGAGCGCGCCGTGACCGTGGCTGTCGTGACGGCGAAGGTTTCAGCGGCAGGCCGAGGCGACACGTTGACGGTGACCGTACTTGGGGTGGACAGCCCCCCCAGCGAGTCACGTGCCTGGTAGGTGAAGGTGGTGGTGAAGGCTGTGGTTACAGTGGCCGGTGGGGTATAGGTCACGGTTGTGCCGTCGGTGCTGACCGTGCCACGGCCGGCGGCCGGCTGGGTGATGTTGGCCACACTCAGCGGTACGTTGCCTTCTGGATCGGTGTCGTTGGCCAGCACGTTGATGGTCAATGGCACGCCCAAGGTGGCGACGGTTTCCGGGTTGGCAGTCGGTGCCTGGTTAGGTGCGACGTTGATGGTGACCGTGGCCGGTTCCGACTTCAGGCCCTTGGCATCCACCGCCCGGTAGCTGAAGTTGGCTACCAGCGGTTGTGTGGCCCCGGTCGGCGGTGTGTAGGTAACCGAGGTGGTGCCGTTCAGCACGACGCCGCCAAGGCCGGTCCCGGGTTGGGTCAGGTCGCTGATGGTCAGCGGCACGTCGCCATCCGGGTCGCTGTCGTTCAGCAACAGGTTGAGTGTGATCGGTACACCGACACTGGTGCTGCCGACATCGGCCTGGGCCAGCGGTGGCTGGTTGGCGGCCTCGACCGGGGCGCTGCCGACCACGATCACCGGCTCCACATCACTACCGCCATGGGCAGACTTGACCGTAACGGTAGCGGGCGGTTGAGCCAAATCGTTGACCGTGATGCTTTGCAGTGTGCCCGATTTCGACATGCGGCCGTAGCCTTGGGCGAGCAGGTCGGGGACCGTTACTTCGTCGCTGGAGCTGGCCTCGATCAACAGACGTTTGTTGGCCCAGTCATAGCGTGCGGTGCTGACTTTGACCACGTCGCTGAGCTTGCTCGAGAGCGCAGTCGGCTGGGTGCCGCCGACTGCGTTGCTGGCGGTGACAACCACCACCGCTGGCGGCACCGACTGGTTGAACTGCTGGCTGAAGAACAACCCGTTGTTGTCCGAAGTCAGGGTGAACTGACAAGGCGAAGGCGGCGTGCCGATCAGTGCCAGGCCATTGCGCATGCACAAGCTGGCCTCACTCGGGGCCTTGGCGAACACTTCCACGCGGGTGCCGCTGCCGTTGCGCGAATAGGTGGCGCGCTCCAGGGTGACCGGGGTTTGTGCTCGCTGGTCCAGCACCTTGCCAGACACGGTGAACGTGTTGGTCTGAATGGCGCCCGCGGGCCCTTCGATGCGCACGAAGTTGGTATTGAAGGGGCTACCCGTGACCGCTTCGGTGATATTGGGGTCGCCGATGTAGGTTTCGGTGGTGCCCGTGTCAGGATTGACCTCGGTATATGGCCCGCCAACCCCCTTCAGCCAAGGGCCGATCGCCCCCCCCAGCGCCCCCTGGAAGTTGCCCGGAGCACCGATACCGATGTCCCGGGTGATGTTGATCGCGCGACGACCTGCCGTGGTGACGTTGACCGTCTCCACCCCGTAAGGGTGCGTGATGGTGTAGGTACCGGTGCGTGGGACCGATGCGCGGATACGGATGCGGGCGAAACTTTGCTGATCACCGTCTACCGGGTTTTCAGCAGCGAAGGCTGCCTCTATACCGGCAACGTAGACCTCCAGTTCATATCCGCTGTTACCCACTTGTGGTATCGAGGTTTCGGCCAGGAACCAGAACATCTCGGGTGGCCAGTTATCTGGAAATACCAGCGGCAGGGCATCGTCATAGACCCCGGGCTCGGGCAACAAGGTGCACATGTAGGCGGGCGCCCCTGGTGCGCCTGGCGCACGGGTGCTGGTGGCACGCGACTGGCACAGCTCCAGGGATTGGTCGAGGCTGTCCTTGTACCACATCGGATAGCCACCTGTGGCGAAAGTGTAGGGCCCCGGATCGACATCAGACAGCGCGGCGAACGCGGCGCTGGTAACGGTAAGAGAGAAACCGGCGGCCAACAGCGCACGGCGCGACCAAGTGTTCATGCTGCCTCCTTGAAGGCTGAGCCTTTGTCTGTTCATGGCACCAGCACCACGTCTTCGGTGTCGCTACCACCGTTGGCGCTGGTGACCTGCACCTTGGCCGGCGGAATGGGCGAGAGGGTCATGCTCAACGTCTTCACGGCGCCGGTACCGCCCAGGTTGCCGATCAGTGTGCCGTTGCCGGTATGTGCGGTAAGTACTGGAGGTGTTGTTTCGTCACTGGTGCTGGCCACCAGGGTCAGCTCGCCGGTGGACAGGCGGTACTGGGCTTGCGTGATGGTGACCAGGTCGGTCAGGGGAACGTTGCTGGTGGTCAGGCTGCTGGTCGGGATTGCCACGCTGTTGTCAGCGGACAGTGTCACGATGGTTCCGGCCGCCGGGTTGAGGGCTGACTGGGCGTACCAGGCGCCGGTGCCGTTGGCCTCGGTGAGGCTCAGGTTGGGGGTCTGGCTGGTCAGGGTGACGCTTGCCGGTGGCGGCGGGGCCAACACGAAGATGTCTTGCTGGGCGATCAGGTCGCCGTTCTCGGTATGGCGTGAGTAAGTGCTGCGTTGTGGCATCAGCGGGGTGGGCAGGGCCACTTCGGAAAGCTTGCCCGAGACAGCGAAGAGCTCGGTGCGCAGGTCGATGCCACCAGGGCCTTCGATGCGTACGTAGTTTGTGTTGAATGGGCTGCCCGTCACCCGTTCTTCCAGGTTCGGGTCACCGATGAAGCGCTCGTTGCCTTCGGTGTAGGGGCCGTTGACACTGCGCAGGAACGGCCCGACATCGCCCTTGAGTGCGCCGGTGAAGTCGCCTGCGCCGGCGATGCCGATGTCGCGGGTCATGTTGATCGCCCGGCGCCCTGCAACGGGCACATCGAACACTTCAACACCATAGGGGTGGGTGACCACGTAGGTGCCCGCGGTGGGTACGTCGACCCGGATACGGACCCGGGCGAAGCTGACCTGGTCACCCTCGACAGGTTCTTCGGCGGCGAATGCCGCTTCGATCGCGGTACCGTAGCTGAGGTCGATGCCACTGGCGGCGTCGACGATGGCAGCGTCAGCAGTGAACCAGAACGCTTCGTCAGGGAAGTTGGTGGGGAAGACGATGGGTTGGGTATCGTCGAACACACCAGGCGTGGGCAGCAGCGTGCACATGTATGAAGGTGCGCCGGGCGCGCCGGCGACCCGGGAGCTGACCGCCTTGGTCAGGCACAGGTCGAGGGTACGACCGTGGCTGTCCTGGTACCAGGCGGGGAAGCCGCCATTGGCTGGGACGTAAGCGCCTGGATCGACAGCGTTCAAGGCGGCTTGCGCGGGAAGCTGGAGCATGCCGGCGAAAATCGCCACTGCCAGCGGGTGGGGTATCGGTCGGTGCATGAGTCAATTCCTCCTGCAAACGGGCCCATGGACTTGGGGCGTCTGGGAGGAGATCGGCAAGACCTGTGCCAAACCCTGAAAAATGCTGTGCAGGCCTTGTGGGGCAGGGGGTTCAGATTTTCAGTAGGGCTTTATGCCAGCGGCTGGCGGTGGGCAGCGTTCCCCCAAGGTTGGGGATTGGGGGCCGGTAATTTCAACCCGGTTTTCGATGCAGAGCCGAGTTCTGAGCGAAATACAGCGCCAGCAGCGTAAACCCGCTGGATGCATGGCCACCCGGCCAGCAACGGCCATCGCCGGGCTTGCTCCATAAAGAGAAGTTTTCGAACCATTCGACCCGGGGCTGCGAACCGCCATACAACGTGGTTTCCACAGGGCAATACACGCTGGTATGGCTTTTCAGGTAGTGAATCACGGTGGTGCTCAGTGCGAACGCTACCACCACGAACAACAGGTCGCGTCGGTGTTGGGTGGCAAAGCGCAGTACCGGTGCAATACGGACCTTTTCCAGCGCCTGGGCAAGGCCCAATTGGGGGCGGTTGGCCAAGCGCGGCCAGATGAACGACAGCAAACTGCCTATGACGGCCAGTTCACCGGTCCAGTCCGGCAGGATGCGTGGCCATTTGTGGGTGATTCTCTCGAATAACGGGTTGTGCAGCAGCGGGAACTGGCCAGTGGCCGGGTCAAGCAGGGAATGCTCAGAGTTCCTTGGCATCAATGAGTGTGTGCCATTCATTGGCCGCCATCTGGCCGAGCACCTTCGTCTTGCCATCGTTGCCACGCGTAATGAACAGGGCGCTGGCATAGCTGTTCGCTGTTGCGCTAGAAGGCGCTTTGAGCGCCTGCTCCAGTTGTTCCATGCAGCCGCTGTGGCTGACCAGCACGAGGTTGTGGCCTTTTCGCTTGAGGGCAAAGGCATTTTCGGCAAAGTGGCCGTCACACTGATTAAGCCAGTCTTGTGTGGCAATGGTTTTACCGAACATGGCTTGTGCGGTCTGCCGGGTTCGCACCTCTGGGCTGGTCCAGACATCAACTGCGCCCAGGCCAAGGTGTTGCAACCCGAGGCCTACATCGGTGGCCACCTGCCTGCCCACGACAGTGATACCGCTGGGGTCATCCAGGCAGGCATCACTGGAGCGGTCGCAGCGTTCGGCATGGCGCAGTACGACAATCACCGAGCCTTTCGCCCAATCGGTATACAGCCCACTGTGTTGCAGGTGATGGGGATTGCCCAGGTTGGGGATGGTCGCGCGCTGCTGCGCCCAGCCTTGCGCTACGCAGAACAAGAGCAGCAGGCACAAGACTACCCATTGCGCCGTGCCCCAAGGCCATTGGTATATCGGCGCAAGCCGTGAAACGGGGGAGTCGTCGATAACGTCGTGCAGCATGCTTGCCACTTCAGTCAATCTGCTCAATGCAAGAGCGACGGCACTGTAGGCAGTGGGATGTCGGCAGAGGGTGAGGCTGGTGTGGAAAAAACCTTGGCCGTTAGGCGTGCAGTGGAGGTCAAGCCAGGTAAGAAGGCAGAAATGAAACCGGTTTCAAAACCTTTCTGAACGCGCTAGATTATTCGGCTGTGTCTTGATGGCCTATCAAGATCACCTCTCAATTGAAAATCAGATGGCGCTTATCAAGGCCACCCCCACAGCCGATGAGGATTCGCAATGCCTGAGCATGCCCCAGACAACCCGCGCAGGGATTTTCTGCGCAAGACCTTGACCCTGATCCCTGTCGTTACAGTGGCCAGCACGGGGCTTGGCGTGGGCGCCAGCCAGCTGCTTGCGGCCCCGCAACCGCATCAGCAACCGAAAGTGCCGGCCACGCCGCCTGCGGGCAATTATCAACCAACATTCTTCAGCGCCGAAGAATGGGCTTTTGTACAAGCCGCCGTGTCGCGCATCATCCCGGCCGATGAGCTTGGCCCAGGGGCACTCGAAGCGGGTGCCGCCGAGTTCATCGACCGGCAGATGAATACCCCCTACGCGACCGGCGCACAGTGGTACATGCAAGGGCCGTTCAACGCCGACGCCGCGCCCGAGCTGGGCTACCAGCTGCAGCTCAGCCCGCAACAAATCTACCGCCTGGGCATCGCTGCCGTGGACGGCTGGTGCAAGGCCAATAGCGGACAGGTTTTTGCTGCGCAAGATAGCGCTACCCGGGACCGCATTCTCAGCAAGTTGGAGGCAGGAGAGCTGGTTTTCGACACCGTTCCGGCCAAGGTGTTCTTCAGCCTGCTGGTGCAAAACACGCGTGAAGGGTTCTTCTGCGACCCGATTCATGGCGGCAACAAAGGCATGGTCGGCTGGACCCAGATCGGCTTCCCCGGCGCCCGCGCCGACTTCATGGACTGGGTCGAGCGCAATGAGCCTTACCCGTTCCCGGCTGTATCGATCCGTGGTGAGAGGGCCTGAGGCATGGCGACTGTGTTGAACAAAGTGGATGCGGTGATCGTCGGCTTCGGCTGGGCCGGTGCGATCATGGCCAAAGAGCTGACCGAGGCCGGGCTGCACGTGGTAGCCCTGGAGCGGGGGCCGATGCAGGATACCTACCCCGAAGGCAGCTACCCACAGGTGATTGATGAGCTGACCTACAGCGTGCGCAAGAAGCTGTTCGTCGATGTATCGAAAGAAACCGTCACTGTCCGCCATAGCGTGAATGATGTGGCATTGCCCAATCGCCAGTTGGGCGCATTCCTGCCGGGCAAGGGCGTGGGGGGCGCGGGCCTGCACTGGTCGGGTGTGCACTTCCGGGTCGACCCCGTCGAGTTGCGCCTGCGCAGCCACTATGAAGAGCGCTACGGGCGCACGTTCATTCCCGAAGGCATGACTATCCAGGACTTCGGCGTAAGTTACGAAGAGCTGGAGCCCTATTTCGACTTTGCCGAAAAGGTCTTTGGCACTTCAGGCCAGGCCTGGACCGTCAAAGGCCAGGTGGTCGGTGAAGGGAAGGGCGGCAACCCCTATGCGCCAGACCGTTCCAACCCGTTCCCGCTGCCCGCACAGAAGAACGTTGTATCGGCAAGGCTGTTCGAAAAGGCTGCCACCAGACTGGGCTACAAACCTTACAACCTGCCGTCGGCCAACACCTCGGGGCCATACACCAACCCCTACGGGGCGCAGATGGGGCCGTGCAACTTCTGCGGTTTCTGCAGCGGCTACGTGTGTTACATGTACTCCAAAGCCTCGCCCAACGTGAATATCCTGCCGGCGCTGCGCCAGGTGCCCAACTTCGAGTTGCGGCCCAATGCCCATGTACTGCGGGTGAACCTGGACGACAGCAAGCGCAAGGCCACCGGCGTGACCTACATCGATGCCCAGGGGCGCGAGGTGGAGCAGCCGGCAGAGCTGGTGATTCTGGCGGCTTTCCAGTTCAACAACGTGCGTCTGATGCTGCTTTCCGGCATTGGCAAACCTTACGATCCGGTGAAGAACGAGGGTGTGGTCGGGCGTAACTTCGCCTATCAGAACATGGGGACAGTCAAGGCGTTCTTCGACAAGGACACCTACACCAACAACTTCATCGGCGCAGGTGGCAATGGCATTGCCATCGACGATTTCAACGCCGACAACTTCGACCATGGCCCGCACGGCTTCGTCGGCGGTTCGCCAATGTGGGTGAACCAGGCCGGCAGCCGGCCGATTGCCGGTACCTCCAACCCGCCGGGCACACCGGCCTGGGGCAGTGCCTGGAAAAAAGCCACGGCCGACTACTACACCCACCAGGTGTCGATGGACGCCCACGGCGCCCATCAGTCCTACCGTGGCAATTACCTGGACCTGGACCCCACCTACCGCGATGCCTACGGTCAGCCGCTGCTGCGCATGACGTTCGACTGGCAGGAAAACGACATCAAGATGAACCAGTTCATGGTCGACAAGCTGAGCAAGATCGCCCAGGCGATGAACCCCAAGGCCATT
The DNA here is from genome assembly GCF_900291005.1 of Pseudomonas sp. Kh14. Lineage (NCBI taxonomy): Bacteria > Pseudomonadati > Pseudomonadota > Gammaproteobacteria > Pseudomonadales > Pseudomonadaceae > Pseudomonas > Pseudomonas sp. Kh14. The sequence goes on along the minus strand of NZ_OLKJ01000031.1, from coordinate 9,511 downwards.
GCTGTGCTGGGCAAGCAGGTCAAGGACCACTTCAACACTACCAGTTACCAGACCACCCACCTGAACGGCGGGGCGATCATGGGCACCGACCCCAAGACCAGTGCACTGAACCGCTACCTGCAAAGCTGGGACGTACACAACGTGTTCGTTCCGGGGGCTTCGGCGTTCCCGCAGGGGCTGGGTTACAACCCGACCGGGCTGGTGGCCGCACTCACGTACTGGTCGGCTCGCGCCATCCGTGAGCAGTACCTGAAAAACCCCGGTCCGTTGGTCCAGGCTTGAGGAGCGATGAGCATGAAGACACTGTTGATCGCAACCTTGGTGCTGGGTGCCGGCGCGGCTGCACAGGCCGTAGCGAATGACGATGCGCAGGTACGCCTGGGCGAGTACCTGGCCCGCGCCGGTGACTGCGTGGCCTGCCATACCGCCAAAGACGGCAAACCCTTTGCCGGTGGGTTGCCGATGGAAACGCCGATTGGCACGGTGTACTCCACCAACATCACCCCGGCGGCCAGTGGCATTGGCCAGTACAGCTTCGAAGACTTCGACCAGGCCGTGCGCAGGGGTATCGGCAAGGACGGCAGTACGCTCTATCCGGCCATGCCATACCCGTCGTATGCGCGGGTCAGCGAGCAGGACATGCAGGCGCTGTACGCCTATTTCATGAAGGGCGTGGCGCCTGTCGAGCAGGCGAACAAGGCCTCTGACATTCCTTGGCCGCTGAGCATGCGCTGGCCACTGGCAATCTGGCGCGGCCTGTTCGCACCAGAGGCCAAGCCCTGGCAGGCATCGGCGACAGCTGACCCTGTGGTGAACCGCGGTGCGTACCTGGTCGAGGGCCTTGGGCATTGTGGTGCTTGTCATACGCCGCGGGCGCTGACCATGCAGGAAAAGGCCCTGAGCGCTGCTGATGGCGAGCAGTTTCTGGCCGGCAGCGCACCGCTGGAAGGCTGGATTGCCAAGAACCTGCGTGGCGATCACAAAGACGGCCTGGGCAGCTGGAGCGAAGCGCAGTTGGTGCAGTTCCTCAAGACTGGGCGCAGTGATCGCAGCGCCGTGTTCGGCGGCATGAGCGATGTGGTCGAGCACAGCATGCAGCACATGAGTGATGCTGACTTGACCGCTATCGCCCGCTACCTGAAAACCCTGCCGCCAAGTAATCCGGATGACCAGCCGCATGTATACGACAAGCAGGTCGCGGATGCGCTATGGAAGGGTGACGACAGCAAGCCTGGGGCGGCGGTGTACATCGACAACTGCGCGGCCTGCCACCGCACCGACGGGCAGGGTTACACCCGCGTGTTCCCGGCCTTGGCCGGCAACCCGGTGGTGCAGACTGCGGATGCCACGTCGCTGATCCATGTGGTGCTCGCCGGTGGCACGGTACCGGCAACGCACAGTGCGCCGTCGAACTTCACCATGCCGGCTTTCGGCTGGCGTCTGAGTGACCAGGAGGTTGCCGAGGTGGTGAATTTCATTCGCAGCAGCTGGGGTAACCAGGGCAGTGCGGTCACGGCCGGTGATGTGAAGTCGCTTCGCTGACATGTATTTCTGCGCCCTCGCCCGTAGGAGCGGGTTTACCCGCGAACACGGGCGAAGCCCGTGCCATCCCCTAACGTAATCAGATTCCAGGACAAGCCCTGCCGACAGATATAAATCTATTAATATCAATTATCTATGCAATATTCTTAATGCGATTTAACATTTTATGTCTCCGTGTCCGACCAACGGCCTGTTGACGAACCCGCGCATTTTTGCTGTATTGAAACCGGTTTCATCACTATTAAAACAATCATAAGGAAAACCCATGACCGACGCGCCTGCCCATACCCGCGAACGGGTCACCATCAGCGAAGTGGCGCGTGTTGCTGGCGTTTCCAAAGCCACCGTCTCCCGTTACATCGGTGGCGACCGCCAATTGCTGGCCGAAGCCACGGCCAAGCGGCTGGAAGAGGTCATCGAACGCCTCGGCTATCGCCCCAACCAGATGGCTCGCGGCCTCAAGCGCGGCCAGACGCGACTGATCGGCATGCTGGTGGCCGATATCCTCAACCCCTATTCCGTGGCCGTGATGCATGGCGTGGAAACCGCCTGCCGTCAGCATGGTTACAGCCTGGTAGTTTGCAACACCAACCGCGACGACGAGCAGGAGCGTCACCACCTGGTGGCCCTGCAGAGCTACAACGTCGAAGGGTTGATCGTGAACACGCTCGGTCACCACCCCGGCGAACTGCTCAACCTGCAGCGTGACATCCCCATGGTGCTGGTCGACCGCCAATTGCCCGAGCTGAATGTTGACCTTGTCGGCCTGGACAATGCTGATGCAGTCGAGCAGGCCCTGGACCACCTGCAGGCCCAGGGCTACCGCGACATCCTGGCGGTCAGCGAACCCCTCGATGGCACCAGTTCACGCCTGGAGCGGGTGCAGGCGTTCGGCGCATCGATCAGCCGTCGGCCAGGCATGCGTCAGCAGGTACTCGAAATCGGTGCCGGGCTGCAGGGCCAATTGGCTTCGTTTCTTGCCCACAGTGGTCATGGTCCGCAAGCCATCTTCACCTTCAACGGCGTTGCCACCTTGGCGGTGACCCGGGCCCTGCTCGAGGCCGGGCGCAACCTGGTTGCCGATGTCGGGCTGATCGCCCTCGACGACCTCGACTGGTACCCCTTGGTCGGCAAAGGCATCACCGCACTGGCCCAGCCCACCGAGCGTATCGGCGTGGCGGCATTCGAAAGCCTGCTCGGTCGTTTGCGCGGCGACAGCGGCGCAGCCCGGCGCATCGACTTCAAAGCCAACCTGATCATCCGCGGTTCAACCCAACCCCAGTAAGAAAACGGCAGGCTTGTGCCTGCTGCTGATCAAAAATGAAACCGGTTTCATAAGGACAAGAACAATGCAAGCGAACCCCGTTTCCATCAGTCTCTCCAGCTACGGCGCCGACTTTGTGCGCCAACGTGGCCAGGAGCAGTTTCTGGACCTGCTGGCAGCCGCTGGCGTCAGCCGCGTCGAATTGCGCGAAGAATTGTTCGCCAGCGCACCGGACGCAGCTGCGCTCGGTAGGGTCATTGCCGCGCTGCGCCTGGAATGCCTGTACTCCACCCCCCTTGAACTGTGGAACGCTCAAGGCGTGCCCGACCCGCTGCTGGTGCAGAAGCTGGAAATTGCCCGGGCGCTTGGCGCGGTGGCGCTGAAGGTTTCCTTGGGGCACTTCGATGAGCACTGCGATGTGACGGCCCTGGCGTCGCTGCTGCCTGCGCAGGGGCCTCTGTTGCTGGTGGAAAACGATCAGACCGCACAAGGTGGCAGGATCGAACCGATGCTGCAGTTTTTCCAGCGTGTCGACCCGCTTGGGCTGCGCCTGGGCATGACGTTCGATATCGGTAACTGGCAGTGGCAAGGCGAGCCTGCGCGGCAAGCTGCAAGGCAGCTAGGCCGTTGGGTGCGCTATGTGCATTGCAAGGCTGTGCAGCGCCGGGCCGATGGCCGTCTGGTGGCCATACCGCCGCAGGCTGCGGACCTGCAGGAGTGGGCAGCGCTGATGGCCGAGTTCGCACCGGGCGTGGTGCGCGCCGTCGAGTACCCCCTGGTGGGCGAAGACCTGTTGGCGCTGACGCGGGCCCAGGTGCGTCACCTTTCTGCACTGGGCGCGGCGCAGGAGCTGGACCATGCATGAACATGACGTGCTGTGTTTCGGCGAGACCATGGCCATGTTCGTTGCAGAGCAAGCCGGTGACCTGGCCGGTGTCGGACAGTTCGGCAAACGCATCGCCGGCGCCGACAGCAACGTGGCGATTGGCCTGGCGCGGCTGGGTTTCAAGGTGCGCTGGCTGAGCCGGGTAGGTGACGATTCGCTGGGCCGTTTCGTTCTCGACAGCTTGCGCGGCGAAGGCCTTGACTGTTCCGGCGTCGAGGTGGATGCCAACTACCCGACGGGTTTTCAGCTCAAGGCCCGCAGCGATGATGGCAGCGACCCGGCAGTGGAGTACTTTCGCCGCGGTTCGGCGGCCAGCAGGCTGTCACCTGCGATGGTGAGCCCCGTTTGGCTGCAGGCTCGGCACGTGCACGCTACCGGTATTCCGCTGGCGCTGTCGGACAGCTCGCGGGCGCTGTCCCACACGCTGCTGGATGCAATGCGCGCAGCCGGGCGCAGCATATCGTTCGACCCTAACCTGCGCCCCTCGCTGTGGCCCGATCAAAGCAGCATGGTGCGTGAAATCAATGCCCTGGCGGCCAAGGCCGACTGGGTTTTACCGGGGTTGGAAGAGGGGCGGTTGCTGACTGGTCAGCACACCCCGGCCGATATCGCCGCGTTCTACCTGGACCAAGGGGTGGAACTGGTGGTGATCAAGCTGGGCGACGCTGGCGCCTACTTCCGCAGCGCCAAGGGCGAAGGGCAGGTAGCCCCCGTGCCAGTCAGCCGCGTGGTGGACACCGTCGGTGCAGGTGATGCCTTTGCCGTCGGTGTGCTCAGTGCGCTACTGGAGGGCCGTCCGGTAGCCGAGGCGGTAGCGCGCGGCAACTGGTGCGGCAGCCGTGCCGTGCAGTCGCGGGGCGACATGGAAGGGCTGCCGCTGCGCGATGAACTGGAGGCCTACGACCTGCGCAGAAGCGCATGAGCCGATCCCGAAACACCTGTTGCAACAAAAACAACAAGCTCAGGAGAAACAATCCATGCAAAGCCAAAGCCTGGCACCTCGCCGCTGGTGGTACATCATCCCGATTGTGTTCGTCACCTACAGCCTGGCGTACCTGGACCGCGCCAACTACGGCTTCGCCGCCGCCTCCGGCATGGCCGAAGACCTGCACATCACCCCGGTGCTGTCTTCGTTGTTGGGTGCGCTGTTCTTTCTCGGTTACTTCTTCTTCCAGGTGCCCGGCGCCATCTACGCTGAAAAGCGCAGCGTGAAGAAGCTCATCTTCGTCTGCCTGATCCTGTGGGGCGGCCTTGCCACGCTTACCGGCATGGTCAGCAACGTCTACATGCTGATCGGCATCCGCTTCCTGCTCGGGGTAGTGGAGGCTGCGGTCATGCCGGCCATGCTGGTGTACCTGTGCCATTGGTTCACCCGGGCCGAGCGTTCGCGCGCCAATACATTCCTGATGCTGGGCAACCCGGTGACCATTCTGTGGATGTCGGTGGTGTCCGGTTACCTGATCAAGCATTACGACTGGCGCTGGATGTTCATCATCGAAGGCCTGCCCGCCGTGATCTGGGCGTTCTTCTGGTGGCGCCTGGTGGATGACCGCCCGGCCCAGGTGGCTTGGCTGAGCGAGCAGGAAAAGGCCGCCTTGGCGCAGGCACTGGCTGCCGAGCAGCAGGGTATCAAGCCTGTAAAGAACTACCGCGAAGCGTTCCGCTCGCCGCAAGTGATCATCCTGGCGCTGCAGTACTTCTGCTGGAGCATCGGCGTGTATGGCTTCGTGCTGTGGCTGCCGTCGATCCTCAAGCAGGCGGCGAATGTCGATATCGTGCAGGCCGGCTGGCTGGCCTCGGTGCCCTACCTGGCGGCGGTGCTGGCGATGGTGGGCGTGTCCTGGGCGTCCGACCGCCTGCAAAAGCGCAAGCGCTTCGTCTGGCCGCCGCTGCTGATTGCCGCGTTGGCGTTCTATGGTTCCTACGCCTTGGGCAGCGAGCATTTCTGGCTGTCGTATGCATTGCTGGTGGTTGCTGGCGCCTGTATGTACGCACCCTATGGCCCATTCTTCGCGATCGTGCCCGAGATCCTGCCGGCCAACGTCGCAGGCGGCGCCATGGCGCTGATCAACAGCATGGGGGCGCTGGGCTCGTTTGGCGGTTCGTGGCTGGTGGGCTACCTCAATGGGGCTACGGGCGGGCCCGGCGCCTCTTATCTGTTCATGTGCGGTGCGCTGCTGACGGCAGTGGCGCTTACCGCTGCGCTCAATACTTCCCAGACCTCTGGCCGGGCAAAGCGCGATAGTTCGCGCCTGGCCATGAACCATTAGGAAACCTGCAATGAAGAAGCGAATCGTCCTGTATAAACGCCTGTCCGAAGACCTGATGGCACGCCTGCAAGATCGCGTCGAGGTGACCTGGGTGGATACCACCCAGCCCGATGGCCTGGCCCGCCTGCGCGATGCATTACCGGGGGCGCATGGGTTACTGGGGGCCAGCCTGCGCCTGGATGCCAGCCTGCTCGACCTTGCCCCGCAACTGGAAGTGGTGTCGAGCGTTTCGGTAGGCGTGGACAACTACGACATTGCTGAACTCAGCAGGCGTGGTGTGATGCTCACCAACACGCCCGACGTGTTGACCGAAACTACGGCCGACACAGGCTTTGCCTTGATCCTGGCTACCGCCAGGCGGGTGGTGGAGCTGGCGAACTGGGTGCGTGACGGCCGTTGGCAGGCCAACCTGGGGCCGGCGCATTTTGGCAGTGATGTGCACGGCAAGACGCTAGGCATCGTCGGCATGGGCCGCATTGGCGAGGCCCTGGCCCGGCGCGCGGCCGCTGGTTTTGGCATGCGCGTGCTGTATCACAGCCAGCGTGCCAAGCCCGAGGTGGAAGCACGCTATGCCGCATGCCAGTGCAGCCTGGATGAGCTGTTGCAGCAGGCAGATTTCGTTTGCCTGACGGTGCCATTGAGCGCCAGCACCGAAGGCCTGATAGGCGCACGGGAACTCGCGTTGATGAAGCCTGAGGCAATCCTGGTGAACATCTCACGCGGGCGTGTGGTGGATGAGCAGGCGCTGATCGAAGCGCTGCGGGCCAGGCGCATCCGAGGTGCGGGGCTGGACGTGTTCGTGCACGAGCCGCTGCCGACCGATTCGCCGCTGTTGCAGCTGGATAACGTGGTAGCGACCCCGCATATCGGCTCGGCGACCGAGGAAACCCGCCAGGCCATGGCGCGTTGCGCGGTGGACAACCTGCTCAGCGCGCTGGCCGGTGAACGGCCGGTAAACCTGGTCAACGGCTGACGCGCCCCCGTTCCCACAGGGGCCGCGCAGCCTTTGAAACGATCAGCGGCAGTTGCCTGCCTTGCGATACCCCGCTGCCTGCGCTTCACCTTCGTTTGCGAAGGTAACCTGGTTCTTCGCTGCAACCTGGTTGTAGCCCGGGCAGCCGACTGACAAGTGATAGACGTGGCTGTTGCGGTTGCCAAGCACGGCACCGACCGAACCGGCACTGGCCAGGCTTGGTTTGGCCTCTGGCTTGGCCGCTTTTACCGGCACCGCCTGTACCACGCCGCTGCCAACCGGCTTGTAGCCGGCGGTCCACTTGCGTTCGCCGCTTACGAACGGGTTGGCATGGCCCATGATCGCGGCAATGCGCCGGTCGCGTTCTTTCTCCCAGGCCGACACCGGGTGTTGCTTGTCCCAGGCCATCAGCAGCTGTTGCTGTTGGCGCGACATGTTCAGCTTGTAGCGGTCGAACATGTAGAACGTGGTGCGGGCCACCAGCCCTTTGACTTCGTCACGCGGTTCGGCGGTGCGCTGGACGAAATCGACCTTGGTGGTGCATTGGCCGTATTCGCCGGCATTGCCAGTGACCATGCCGTAGTTGAAGTTACTGCGGTCACCGTTGACCTCACCCACGGCCGGGTAAAGGTTGAACAGGTCGGCCTCCATGGCGCGGAACACCGGGTCGTTGTCCACGCAGTGCTCACGGCCGCCGTTCTTCCAGCACTGGCGCTGGTTGCCGAAGGTGTGGGCGGGCACGATGTGTTCCCACTCGGTGCGTTCGGCACGGTTCTGCTGCTTGCGCGTCTGGTAACCACACGAGGCGGCATCGATGCGTCCGCCAGACTTGCCCACCCAGGTCCATTTGCAACCGCAGTACAAGTCGCCCATGGCACTGCTGGCCTGGTCCAGGTAGACCTTCTGCTTGGCCACCACCTTGGCTTCGGTGAAGGTGGCCGGCGGATTGGCCAGAGCGGGGAGGGTAAAGGAAAATAATAAGGTTATGGCGTAAAGCAGTGATTTCATGGGGAAAACATATTTCAGGTTGGGCCGGGCATTGTAATGGTTTCCCCGGGGCTGACCAGCTCACGGAGCCATACCAATGGTCGGCCAGGGTCGTCGCTGCCCATACGGCTGAATGTGGCTGAGTCGAGCATGTCCCGCACTTGGGTGCCCATGCGCAGCAGGTGCTCGACGAAACCGGCACCGATGTCACCGTAGTCCTCCAGGGAAACCCCGCTCTGGTTGTGCTGGATTGCGAGGTGGTAATGACTGACACCATCGCCGTTGCCGCTACCGCCCAGTACCACCGTGAAGCGTGGGCCAAGCAGGGCGGCCAGGCGTTCCCGCACCAGATCGAGCAGGGCGAGGGGTATTTCATTTTCGCGCAGTGATGTAGGGAAACAGGGTGTGAACGGAGGCATGAGGGTGTCCTGCTGGGCGGGGTTCGAGTGCTGGCCAGCTTAGGCAAGGTGACTGTCAACTTGGGTAAAGCGGGGGTAAAAGCGGGTAATGCTCAGCCCCGCTGCGCGGTTCATTTCAAGAGCAGCCTCAGAAGGTCTGCCCCAACGAGAACTGGAACACTTGGGTTTCGGCGTTATCCGGCTTCTTCAATGGCGCCGCCAGGCTGAAACTCAGCGGCCCCATCGGGCTGTACCAGGTCACGCCAACCCCCAGCGACACAGCCATCTGCGCCAGGTCGGCGCTGCCGCAGCCTTGAGTGGTGGACAGGTAGCAGGTGTCGGCATATACGTTGCCGGCATCGACAAACACCGAGCTGCGCAGCTGGCTCTGGTCCTGCACGAAGGGCAGCGGGAACAGGTACTCGGCACCGCCGGTAATCAGGATATTACCCCCCAGCACATCGGTGTCGCGGTCGGAATAGTAAGCCTGCCCAGCGCTGGAATAGGCCCCGGTAGCCGGCGTGCTGCGCGGGCCGAGGGTGCCGTCCTTGAACCCGCGTACCGACCCCTGCCCACCGGCGTTGTAGCTTTCATAGAACGGCAAGCCGTCGGTGGAGCCATAGCCGTTGCCGTAGCCCAGGTTGGTGTGCAGGCGCAGCGTGGTGTTGCTGGTGACCGGCAGGAAAGCCTGGCCGTTGTAGTCAAGCTTGTAGAACGAAAGGTCGCTGCCAGGGGTGGTAGCCATCAGCGTCAGGCTCTGCGAGTGGCCGCGGGTGGCTAGCACGCCTTTGTTGAGGGTAGATTCCGACCAACCGATCGACGCCTTGAGGTTGTTGAAGCTTTTGCCTTCGCGGGAGATGAAATCGTAGATCTCGTCAGCGCTGTAGGTGCCGGGCGAAATGTCGTCGTGCTGCAGGGTCAGGCCGTAGGTAAGACGCGAGGTTTCGTTGATCGGGTAGCCGAAGCTGACCCCGGCGCCGTAGCTGTTGATTGCATAGTACGAAACCCCATCGTCGTAGTAATCGCTGTAGTCGGTGCTGTTGTAGAACAGGTTGTAGCCCAGGCTGACGCCGTCGGCGGTGAAGTAGGGGTCGACGAAGCCGAAGTTGTACTTGGTCTGGTATTCCGAACGGGTCAGGCCGATGGATACCTTGTTACCGGTACCGAGGAAGTTGCTCTGGCTGATCGAAC
>NZ_OLKJ01000030.1:0-8859 GCF_900291005.1 Pseudomonas sp. Kh14 | reverse complement strand
GGTCTGGTATTCCGAACGGGTCAGGCCGATGGATACCTTGTTACCGGTACCGAGGAAGTTGCTCTGGCTGATCGAACCACCCAGGATCAGGCCGGCGCTCTGGGCGAAACCGACGCTGGCGGTGATCGAACCCGAGGCCTGCTCTTCGACGCTATAGTTGACGTCGACCTGGTCGTCGGTGCCAGGCACCTGCGGGGTCTCGACGTTGACTTCCTTGAAGAAGCCCAGGCGCTCAAGACGGGTCTTGGACTGGTCGATCAGGTAGGTCGACGCCCAGCCGCCTTCCATCTGGCGCATTTCGCGACGCAGCACTTCGTCCTCGGTCTTGGTGTTGCCGCGGTAGTTGATGCGGTTGACGTAGGCACGCTTGCCCGGGTCGACCACGAACATGATATCGACCGTGTGATCCTGGTCGTTTGGTTGCGGCACGCCGTTGACGTTGGCGAAAGTGTAGCCTTCGTTACCCAGACGGCGGGTGATCAGCTCGGACGTGCTGGTCATCACCTTGCGCGAGAACACCTGGCCCGGCTGCACCAGCAGCAGCGACTTGACCTGGTCTTCCGGCACCTTGAGGTCACCGGACAGCTTCACGTCGCGAACGGTGTATTTCGCGCCTTCGTTGATGTTGACGGTGATGTAGACGTGCTTCTTGTCCGGCGTGATGGACACCTGGGTGGAGGCGATGTCCATGTTGATGTAGCCGCGGTCCAGGTAGTAGGAACGCAGGCGCTCCAGGTCACCGGAGAGTTTTTCACGGGCGTACTTGTCGTCGTTCTTGAAGAACGACAACCAGTTGGTGGTCTTCAGTTCGAACAGCTGCCCCAGGGTCTCGTCATCGAATACGTTGTTGCCAACGATGTTGATGTGCTGGATGGCGGCGACGGTGCCTTCGTTGATCTTGATCTTCAGCGCCACACGGTTGCGCGGCTGTGGCACTACTTCGGCGTCAACCTCGGCCGAGTAGCGCCCCTGGGCCACGTACTGGCGCTGCAGCTCGTTACGCACACCTTCGAGGGTGGCACGCTGGAAGATCTCGCCTTCGGCCAGGCCCGATTGTTTCAGGCCCTTCATCAGGTCTTCGGTGCTGATCGCCTTGTTGCCTTCAATCTCGATGCTCGACACCGATGGGCGCTCGACCACATTGATGATCAGCACATTGCCATCGCGGCTCAACTGGATGTCCTGGAAGAACCCGGTCTTGAACAAGGAACGAGTCGAGTCCACCAGGCGGCGGTCGTCGGCCTGGTCGCCAACGTTCAGCGGCAAGGCACCGAACACACTGCCAGCGGAAACCCGCTGCAGGCCGTTGACGCGAATNGCCTGGTCGCCAACGTTCAGCGGCAAGGCACCGAACACACTGCCAGCGGAAACCCGCTGCAGGCCGTTGACGCGAATGTCGGCGATCCTGAACGGTGAGGCCTGGGCCAGGGTGGCTTTCAGCAACAGGATGGAGAGCAACAGGCGCGGGTAGTTCATCGGGGTTTCCAGACAAGCGGATTCGGAGGGCAGCAAGCGCGGGCGACCCGCAAGCAGCGGGCGATGAGGATACGGGCGGGCTGTGTACGGCGCGGTTAGCCGAGGGTAAAGATGTGTAAAGTCCGACCGGGCGGCAGTGACAGTGCCGGCTTGCAGGGCGATCATTGCCCCCCCTGCAATTGCGATATCTGGCCCTGATGATTCCTGTGCTGCTGGTCGACGACGACCGCGAACTGACTGAAATGCTCTCTTTGTACCTGGCGCGCGAAGGCTTCCAAGCGACGGCCGCGGGCACTGGTGAGGAAGGCGAGCCCCTGGCGTTGTCCGGCCATTTTCAGGTAGTGGTGCTGGACGTGATGCTGCCAGGCATCTCTGGTATCGAGGTGCTGCGCCGCGTGCGTGCACGTAGCCAGGTGCCGGTGCTGCTGCTGACGGCACGCGGTGACAACATCGACCGCATTGCCGGCCTGGAGCTGGGGGCCGATGACTATGTGCCCAAGCCCAGCTCTCCCGGTGAGCTGGTGGCACGCCTGCGGGCAATACTGCGTCGGGTTCAGCCGCAGCTGATGGGAGAGGCCATTACGCCTGAGCACGTGCGTTCCGGGGCATTGAAAATGTGGCCTGGCCGTCGTGAGGCGCACTGGTGCGACGCCACACTGGAGCTGACCGGCTCGGAGTTCAGCCTCCTTGAGGCGCTGGCCCGCCAGGCTGGTCAACTGATCAGCAAGCAGGACTTGTCACTCAACGCCTTGGGCAGGCCACTAACCCGCTATGACCGGCGCATTGATGTGCATGTCAGCAGCATCCGGCACAAGCTTGGCCCGCGTGCCGACGGCAGCAGCTGGATCCAGAGCGTGCGTGGCATGGGTTACATGCTGATCGTCGAATGATGCGCCGACGTCTGTTCTGGAAACTGTTTCTGGCGTTCTGGCTGGCCAATTGCCTGACCTTTCTGGTGGGGGCGGGCGCTTTCATGCTCAATGACTGGCGTGGCGATACCCCGGCACTGCGTTCGTTGCTGGCCACCGAAATGCAGATGTTGCAGCGCTACGGCGAGCAGGCAGGCCGACAGCTGCTTGATGTATCGCCGCAGCCGCCGGATGTGCAGGTGGGCCTTTACGACAGCCAGGGTCGGTTGCTGGCCGGCCGGGCGGTGCCGGAGGCGCGTTTCGAGCAAGCCTTGAGCGACCGCCAAGGTCGCGCGCTGGTGCTGCGTGCCTCGGTGGCCACGGTGCTTGGTGAGCCTGCGCGCCCTCGCGGCGTGGGCCCTCTTTTTACCGGCACGCTGATGAGTGCGCTGTTTGCCTTTCTGTGCAGCCTGTACCTGACCCGCCCACTGGCCTGGTTGCGTGAGGCGATGGCCCACGTGGCTCAGGGCCGGTTCGATGTGCGCGTCAAACCCCGGCTGGGCAAGCGCCACGACGAGATCGTCGAGCTGGCCGAGGACTGCGACCGCATGGCTGGCCAACTCAAGGCGTTGGTGCAGGCCCAGCAGAACCTGCTGCACGATATTTCCCACGAACTGCGCTCACCGCTTACCCGCATGCACGCAGCTATTGGCCTGATGCGCCAGCAACCCGACCGGCCCGACATGCTGGAGCGGGTCGAGCGCGAGTCGCGGCGCATGGACGACCTGATCGAGCAACTGCTGACCCTGGCCCGTGCCCAGTCCCGTCAAGACAACAATGACTTCGCCAGCGTGGATGTTGTCGAACTGCTGGCGCAGATCGTCGAGGATGCCCGTTTCGAGGCAGGCATGAAGCAGTGCCAAGTGTCCTTGCTGGCTCAGGGCGCGTTTCTCATGCATGGCCATGAAGAACTCCTGTACCGGGCCTTCGAGAACGTCATCCGCAATGCCGTGCGCTACACCAAGACCGGCACGGCGGTATTGGTGAAGGCCGCACCGGCACCAGGGGGGCAATGGTTGCAGGTGTGCGTCAGCGACCATGGCCCAGGCGTCGACCCGGCGCGCCTGCAGCGTATCTTCGAACCGTTCGACCGTGGCACCGACAGCAGCGACGGCTTTGGCCTGGGGCTGGCGATCGCCCAGCGTTCCATCGCCTTGCACGGTGGCAGCATCACCGCGCTGGCCGCCGCCACAGGGGGCTTGCGGGTGCGCATCGAACTGCCGCAAGCCATTGCTACTTGAAGCCGGTGACCGCGTGGGGAACGTAAGGGGCCTGCAAGCGCGCCACCTCATCCTCGCTCAGCTGCAGTGACAGTGCGCCCAGGGCATCGTCCAGGTGGGCGGGCTTCGAGGCGCCGACGATAGGGGCGCTAACGCCGGCCCTACCCAGCACCCAGGCCAGCGCAACCTGGGCCATCGGCACCCCCCGTTCGCTGGCGATCTGCTCGACCACATCGATTACCCGGCCGTCCTCCACCTCAGTCTTTTCATAGAACGACTGCCCGGACACATCGGTGCGCGTGCGTTGGGTTTGCTGCCCATGCGGCCGGGTCAGGCGGCCGCGCGCCATCGGGCTCCAGGGCATCAGGCCGACGCCTTGATCCAGGCACAGCGGGATCATCTCTCGCTCTTCTTCGCGGTAGATCAGGTTGAGGTAGTTCTGCATCGACACGAAGCGGCTCCAGCCATGGTTGGCGGCTACCTGCTGCGCCTTGGCGAACTGCCAGGCATACATCGACGATGCACCGATGTAGCGCGCCTTGCCGGCCTTGATCACATCATGCAGAGCTTCCATGGTTTCCTCGATGGGGGTGTGGTAGTCCCAGCGGTGGATCTGGTAAAGGTCGACGTAGTCTGTGCCCAGGCGGCTGAGGCTGGCGTCGATGTTGGCCATGATCGCCTTGCGTGACAAGCCTTGCTCATTGGGCCGGCTGGCGCCCTCCCACATGTTGGCAGGGAAGAACACCTTGGTGGCGATCACGGTCTCTTCGCGGCGGGTAAACTCCTTCAGGAGTTTGCCGAGGATGATTTCCGAAGTGCCGGCGGAATAGCTGTTGGCAGTGTCGAAGAAGTTGATGCCTTGCTCGACGGCATGGCGAATGATCGGCCGGCTGGCGTCTTCGCCCAAGGTCCAGGGGTGAGTGCCGGCGTCGGGTTCACCGAAGGTCATGCAGCCCAGGCACAGCCTTGAAATGTCCAGCCCAGTGCTACCCAGCTTTACGTACTGCATCGTCGTTTCCTTCAAGGGCGTGAGTGATGGAGTTAGCCTAACGCTGGCAGGGTTGGGCGAAAATTCCGTATTGATGCATGTGCCATCTGCAAGAATTCACAAGCGTAGCAGCGGCCGCACCTGTTGCTGAAGGAAGTCGGTAACCGCCTTGATCCGCGGTGTGGCGCGCACGTCTTCATGCACGGCCAGCCAGATTTCGATGCTCATTGTCTGTTGGGCGCTGCCTGCCTCTTTCAGACCGTGTTCCTGTGCCATGAACGCGGGCAGGCAGGCGATGCCGATGCCGCCGGCACAGGCTTGGGCCTGGATGCGCAGGTCATTGCTGTGCAATGCGAACGGCTGCTGGCCGGCCTGGAGGTTGAGCCATTGCTGTTGTGGGGAACGGGCCTGAGACTCGTCGTAGCCGATGTAGCGCCTGACCGTTGCGCTGGCCAGGTAACCGGGCGAGGCATACAGCCGGTAATCCAGGTGTCCCAGCAGGCTGACCACCAGAGTTGGCTCTGTCGGCCTGGCCAGGGCGATGCTGATGTCAGCTTCGCGGCGGACCAAGGACGCCTTGGATTTGCTGCCTACCAGCTTCAGGCGCAGCTGTGGGTAGCGCTGGTACAGCTCGCCCAGGCGCCGGGCGACGATGCTGCCCAGCAGCGCCGGTGGTGACGAGAGCACCACTTCGCCTTCCACTGCCTGTTGGCCGGCGCTGGCGAAATGCTCCAGGGCAAAAGAGGACATGGCCATCTGCTCGGCGAGTTCCGCAACACGTTGGCCTTCGTGGGTGAGGGCATAAGCGCGGGGACGTCGGTCGACCAGCTTGAGCTTGAGCGAAGCTTCGAGCGAGGCGATGCGCCGGGCCACGGTGGCGTGGTCGACACCCAGGGTCTTGGCAGCGGCCGACAGCGAGCCGGCCGAGCTGAAGGCGGAGAAATGGCGCAGGTCTTCCCAATCGAACATGAATGACTCGGCAGTGGCGGGTGCATGAAGGGGTAGGGTAACCCTCTATGACCATGCCGGCTTCAATGCCCGCCTTTCATCCGCCGCGCCACCAGGTAAATGCTCAAACCAACCAGCGCAGTCGCGGCGCCAATGTACCCGGTGCTGGTCCAGCCCATGCCTGCAGTGATCGCCATGCCTCCCAGCCATGGCCCCAGGGCATTGGCCAGGTTGAACGCCGCATGGTTCGACGCCGCTGCCAGGCTAGGTGCCTCATGGGCAATGTCCATGAGGCGAATCTGTAGCGGTGCCGCCAGGGCGATCATGGTGCCCACCAGGCCGATGCCCAGCAGCAGGCTCCACAGCGCCTGGGCGGCGAAGGTAAAGAACAGCAGCACGGCGACCGACCACATCAGTACCAAGCCCACGGCGCGGAACTGCAGGCGGTCGAACAGCTTGCCGCCAGCGATGTTGCCGACGATACCGCCCACGCCGAACGCCGCCAGACCGAACGGAATCCACTGTGGCGACACCTGGGTCACTTGCAGCATGGTCGGTGCCAGGTAGCTGAACACGCAGAACATGCCGGCAAAACCGATCGAAGCGATGGCCAGCGCCATCCATACCTGTGGGAGGGCAAAGGCCTGGAGCTCCTTGCGCGGGTCGCTGCGTGGTTCGTCGTGGCGCTGGGGCACGAAACGCCAGACCAGGGCGATGGTGCACAGGGCGATCGCGCCGACCAGCACGAATGCCGAACGCCAGCCGAAGTACTGGCCCAGGAAGGTGGCAACCGGGTTGCCGAGCAACATGGCCAAGGTCAGGCCCATCATCACCCGGGCAACGGCCCCCGCGCGCTGATCCTTGGCCACCATGCTCGAGGCCACCACTGCGGCAATGCCGAAGTAGGCGCCGTGGGGCAGGCCGCTGATGAAACGAAATGCGACCAGGCCACCGAATGAGGGGGCAAAGGCAGTGGCCAGGTTGCCCACGGCATACAGCAGCATCAACAGCAGCAGCATGTGCTTGCGCAGCAGTTTGGCACCGAGAATGGCCAGTGTCGGGGCGCCAACCATTACCCCCAGCGCATACGCGCTGATGGCATGGCCCACCTGTGGTTCGCTCAACTGCAAATTGCTGGCAATGTCGGGCATCAGGCCCATGATGGCGAATTCGCCGGTGCCGATGGCAAAGCTGCCCAGTGCCATGGCGGCTTCCATCTTGGCGACGGTGTTTTTACTGGGTAGCGGGGGGCGTTCCTGGACTGACATCTGTATCCCTATTGAAACATGCTGAAACGTTCAAGGCGGGATAATAGTCAATCGATGGCTGCAACGTCGAGGATGCTGCCCCGGCTTCCTCGCCTGTCAGCCCGTTTCCTGCTCAGTGCGGGCGCTCTTGCTACGCCCTGGCGGAAGTGGCTGGATCCTGTGGCAGCGGGTATGCCTGCTCTTTTAGACTGCGGGCGGTGACGCGCCAACGCTCGGCAAACGGTGTACACGCGCCACACACTCGGTTCACAAGGACAACTGCAATGTCAGATACCCCGCGCAACCCGCTGCTTATCGATGGGGCCGTCGGCCAGATCGAGCTGTTGATCGACTACCCCGACGGACCACCCAAAGGGTTGGTGCTGGTCAGCCATCCGCAACCGCTGCTGGGCGGTAGCCCACGGCATATCGTGCCGCTGACCCTGGCACGGCAGCTACGTGCAGCCGGCTGGCAAGTGGTACGGCCGAGCTTTCGTGGGGTGGGGCAGACCCAAGGCGCGCACGACCAGGGCATCGGTGAAGCCGAGGACTGCATCACGGTCATCCGTCACTTCAACCAGCAACAGCCCGAGCTGCCGGTAGCCCTGGTCGGGTTTTCCTTTGGGGCCTACGTGTTCGCCCGGGTTGCCTGTGCGCTGGAAGGGCAGTTGCAGGCAGTCGCATTGATGGGGCTGCCGGTGGGGGATGTACCGGGAGGGCGCTATTACGAGCCATTGCCGCTGCCTGGGGATTGCCTGTTACTGCAGGGTGAACAGGATGAAATGGCACCGCTGGCCAACCTGCTGCAATGGGCTGGCCCTGAACAACGGGCAGTGTCGGTATACGCCGGTGCCAATCACTTTTTCAAAGGCTGCCTGGGGCGTGCCGCGGAGCAGGTGATTGCTCATCTCGCCCAGAAGACTGGCCCTCACCGCTCCAGGTAATGCGTCTGTGCAGCAAAGTCGATGAACCGCTTGCTGGCCAGCGACAGGTATTCCCCCGAGCGCCAGCACAAGCGGAAACTCATCTGTTGTGCTGGCCGGAACGGCACTCCGACGATGCCTGGCGTGCGTTGCTGCACCGAGCGCAGCAGGGTCGCCACCCCCATGTTGTCCAGCGCGGCCTGCACTACCAGCGAGACGAAGTTGCTCTGTAGCGCCACTTGGTAAGTGATGCCATGTTCGGCGAAGAACGCATCCAGAAGATGGCGTTGAACGAAGGTGCGATCGAACACCACCATGTCGGTATTGCGCAGGTCTTCGGCGGTGAGGTAGGCCTTGCCGGCATAGGGGTGATCAGGGTGCATGCACGCCAGCATCTCGTCGCTGCCCAGCAGGATCGACTCCTTGTCGGGCGGTACACGCCGGGACTCCAGCAGCGCCAGGTCGATTTCCCGTTGCTCCAGGCGATGACCAATGTCTTCGGCACTGCCTTCGAACACGGTCATGGCAATGCCCGGGTACGACTTGCGGAAGGCGTTCATCAACCCGGGGACGTAGTGCAGGCCGAACATCGGCGGGATACCCAGGCGCACTTCACCGCGCTTGAGGTCGGCCATGTCGCGCAGCTCTTGCCGGGCAACGTCCATTTCGCGCAGGGCTGAGGCAATGCGCGGCAAGAACTGCTCGCCTTCTGCCGTGAGGATCACTTTGCGCGTGGTGCGGTTGAACAGGGTTACCCCCAGTTCTTCTTCCAGCCGGGTAACGGCCATGCTCAGCGCGGGCTGGGCGATGTGCAGGTGCTGCGCGGCCTTGGTGAAGCTGCCTTGGCGGACGATTTCGACACAGCAGCGCAATGCCTTGAGGTTCATTGAGGGGTGCTACCTTTCATGCGAGATGCATTCATAACGAACTGTGATGCTAAGCATCATAACAATATATTTATTATTATTAACCAGAGGGCCTACGATGCGCGCCACTGAGACATCCTGCAACATCTCAGTCACGCAGCTTAATAAATCTGCAATCCCACAAAGATTTTGAGGTAGTACCCCAAATGGCCAAGGCCGCCGATGTCGTTGTGCAATGCCTGGAAAACGAAGGTGTCGAGTATGTATTCGGCATTCCCGGTGA
>NZ_OLKJ01000029.1:0-255204 GCF_900291005.1 Pseudomonas sp. Kh14 | reverse complement strand
AAAGCCAAGGCCGCCGATGTCGTTGTGCAATGCCTGGAAAACGAAGGTGTCGAGTATGTATTCGGCATTCCCGGTGAGGAAAACCTCGACCTGCTCGAATCCCTGCGCAAGTCGAAGATCAAGCTGGTACTGACCCGTCACGAGCAGTCTGCAGGTTTCATGGCTGCCACCTACGGTCGTCTGACCGGCAAGACCGGCGTCAGCCTGTCGACCCTCGGCCCTGGAGCCACCAACCTGGTAACCGCCAGTGCGTACGCCTACCTGGGCGGCATGCCGATGATGATGATCACCGGGCAGAAGCCGATCAAGAAGTCCAAGCAGGGTCGCTTCCAGATCATTGACGTGTGCGGCATGATGGACCCCATCACCAAGTACACCCACCAGTTCGCCTCGGCCGACAACATCCCGGCGCGCATGCGCGAAGCCTTCCGCCTGGCCGAAGAAGAAAAGCCGGGTGCGGTGCACCTGGAGCTGCCGGAAGACATCGCCGCCGAGCAGACCGACGCGCTGCCGATCCCGCGCAGCCTGCACCGCCGCCCGCTGGCCGAGCACGTGGCCATCGAAGCTGCCGTCGAGAAACTGCAGAACGCGCGTAACCCGATTCTGGTGATCGGTGCCGGTGCCAACCGCAAGATGACCGCCAAGGTCCTCAAGCAACTGATCGACAAGACCGGCATCCCGTTCATCACCACCCAAATGGGTAAAGGCGTGGTCGACGAGCGCCACCCGCGCTTCCTCGGCAACGCTGCGCTGTCGTCGGGCGACTTCGTTCACCGCGCCGTCGAAGCCGCCGACCTGATCATCAACATCGGCCACGATGTGATCGAGAAGCCACCGTTCTTCATGGTCCGTGGCGGCACCGAAGTCATCCACATCAACTTCCGCGCTGCCGAAGTCGATGCCGTGTACTTCCCGCAAGTAGAAGTGATCGGCGACATCGCCAACGCCGTATGGCAGATCAGTGAAGCGCTGAACGACACGTCGCACTGGGACTTCACCCGCCTGATGGCCATCCGTGAAGCCAACGAAGCACAGATCGCCGAAGGCGCCGACGACGACCGCTTCCCGGTCTACCCACAGCGCATGGTGGCTGACATCCGTCGTGTACTGCCGTCCGAAGGCATCGTCGCCCTGGACAACGGCATCTACAAGATCTGGTTCGCCCGCAACTACAAAGCGCACAAGCCAAACACCGTGCTGCTGGACAACGCCCTGGCGACCATGGGCGCCGGCCTGCCATCGGCGATGGCTGCGCACCTGGTGCACCCGGACCGCCCGGTAATCTCGGTGTGTGGCGACGGCGGCTTCATGATGAACAGCCAGGAACTGGAAACTGCAGTACGTCTGGGCATGCACATCACCGTGGTGATCCTGCGTGACGACGGTTACGGCATGATCCGCTGGAAGCAGGCCAACATGGGCTTCACCGATTTCGGCCTGGACTACGGCAACCCGGACTTCGTCAAGTATGCCGAAGCCTACGGCGCAAACGGCCACCGCGTGGAAAGCGCCGAAGGCCTGCTGCCGCTGCTGGAGCACTGCATCAAGACCCCGGGTGTGCACGTGATCGACTGCCCGGTCGATTACAGCGAGAACGACCGCATCCTCAACAGCGAGCTGCGTGAGCGCGCCCTGGCGGTGTAAGCCCTGACNCCGGTCGATTACAGCGAGAACGACCGCATCCTCAACAGCGAGCTGCGTGAGCGCGCCCTGGCGGTGTAAGCCCTGACAGGCCGACGCCGTCCTTTTGCCGGCGCGGCCTGGTGCTGCGAAGAGGCCCGTATAGCTGACAGTTATGTGTCGGCTTTACGGGCCTTTTCGTAATACAAGACTGCTGCTGTTTCCCATTCACCCCAGCTCAAGCAGACCTTGCAGGCTGGCCAGAATGGAATTGGCATCATATGGCTTGCGGGTGACGGGTACATGCTGCAAGTGCTCGGGAATGCTGATGCCGTCGCCATAGCCGGTGGCAAAGAGGAACGGGACCTGCCGGCGAACCAGCTCATCCGCTACGGAAATGGATGTTCCGGTGCCCAGGTTGACATCCAGTATTGCCGCATCCGGCTTGTGGCTGCCAAGCAGTTGCATGGCTTCGTCCTCGGAGCTGGCGGTGATCACGTCCTTGATTTGTGCATCGTTGAGAATTTGCTCCAGGCCGACTGCAATCACCAGTTGATCCTCGAGTATCAGTACACACAAGCCCGAGCGCGCTGCAAACGCACCGTTTGCACGGGCCAGAGGCGTGGCCGGGAGAGCGGTTTCTGCCGCTTCGGCTACGGAAAGGTGCTTGGCCGGGATTCTGAAAAAGCCTTGCAGGCCTTCGGGGTGATATTCCACTGCGCTGGTGCCACCCAGGTCGAACGGGATGCTGCGGTCGATCAGCACCGTGCCGAAGCCGCTGCGGCTGGGTGGGCGTACCGTTGGCCCATCACTTTCCCGCCAACTGATGGCACAAGCGTTGGTGGCGTCGATTGCCCAGCTCACCGAAAGCTTGCCGCCGGCCCGCGATAACGCACCGTACTTGGCCGCGTTGGTGGCCAGCTCGTGCAGCACCAGGGCCATGACCGAGTAAGCGCGCGCATCGAGGATGACGTTCGGGCCCAGCAACTCGATCATGCCGGCAGCCGTGCGATAGGGGGAAAGCTCGGCCTCCAGCAGTTTCGCCAGGCGCCCGCCACCGTCACCGCGCACCACCTGGTCATGGGCCAGCGACAAGGCCTGGATACGCCCTTTGAGCGTTGCCACATAGTCCTGCAGGGTCTGGCTTTCCGGGGTCGGATGGGCAACCAGTGCACCAATCAGCGACAGGATGTTCTTGACCCTGTGGTTGAGCTCTTCGTTGAGCATGCGCTGGCGCACCTCAGCTTTGGCGCGTTCACTGGCGAGCAGCTCGCTGTTGTGCAGCACCACCTCGACGATAGCGGTACGGATGGCATCGCCAAACTGGCGGTCCTGCTCGGTCCAGGGTAGCGACTGCTGGTGAACGGTTTCTTTCCAGATGGCGAAGCTTTTGCGTGGCGTCAGGCGGTCGCCCAACGCGCCGCTGTCATAGGTCTTGTTCGGGTCACCGGCCCAGTCGAGTGTCTCGACCACCTCCTTGCGGAAGAAGATCAAGTAATCCCTGGGGTGTTGCGACATCGGGACAATCAGCACACCCGACACATCATTAAAATACGCCTGGGCCGACGGGAGCACTGTCGACAGGCGATTGGACGCCCAGATTCGGCCTTCGCTGACCATGTCTGCCAGACGCAGCAGATCAGGCACGGCCGTTTGGGGCGGCGCCAGCCCTGCGCACGACCAGCGGCCTAGCAGCGACATGCCGATGCCGTCGCAGGGAATCAGCGACATCAACCGGGGCAGGCGTGCGTGGAAGAACCCATCAATGTCCGCCGCCTGGTTGGCGTCGCGCAGCAGGCTGTCCAGCGCTTTGTGGATGCGCACGGCGGCTTCGAGTTTTTGCCGGCTACGCAGGGTCTCGATATGCAGGGAGAAGAACTCACCGAACATCTCGGCGGCCACACGTTGCCCCATGGCCAGCGTGCGCGGTGCGTAGTGATGGCAGGCAATCATTCCCCACAGCTCGCCGTTGACGATGATGGAAATCGACATCGAGGCGCCCACGCCCATGTTGCACAGGTATTCGCAATGGATCGGCGAGACGCTGCGCAGGTGCGCGTAGGACAGGTCGAGCGGTTCGCCCGATGGGTCGAGGACCGGGTTGATGGCGACCGTATTGAATTGGGCGTCGGAGATTACCCGGATCGGGTTGCGAAGGTAGAGCGCGCGGGCCTGCTGGGGGATATCGGAGGCAGGGAAGTACTGGCCCATGAAGCTTTCGAGGTCGCTACGCTTGGACTCGGCAACCACCTTGCCGGCACCGTCGGCTCCCAGCTGGTAGATCATCACCCGGTCGTAACCGAGCACCGCCCGGACAAAGCGGGCGGCGTCGCGGAACAGCTTGCTGGTCTGGTCGATTTCGCGCAGTTGGGCAATCAGCGTGCGCGCCAGTTCAATCGGTTCGGCGATGCTCGCCCCGGCGGGTTCGAATTCGAGGATTGCCGTGCCTTTGTACAAGTGGGCGGCGATGTCGACGGCCTCGCCGTTGGGCAGCGTCACGCCGAAACTGAGCGCGGGACGCGAGGCGTCCCGGGTACGGGCAAGTGCGTTGCGAAGCGTATGCGTTACCTCGTCACCCAGCACCGCGTGCAGTTTCTGACCATTGATATCGCTTGCTACACCCAGCATCTGTGGGGCGTTGACCGAATGGCGCAGCACCACGGTCGCCGAGGCATCACAGGCCAGCAGGCAGCCATGGGGCTGGATGCTCCCGGGAATCTGGATGGGCTCCCGGTCGCAGTTGGTCAGGTTAACGTGGGGGTTGTAGGTCATTGGCCCGTGCCTGTGGGTAAGGGGAGGCGGGCAGCAGGTCCGCCATCGTCCGTCAGCCTAGCAGGCATTGAACGCCTTGGGGATGGCGGGTCGGGCAATGCCGGTCCATTCCCAAGGCAATGCTTTGGTCACCGCATTGGAGTACGGATGTGCTCCCGTCGAGAATCGCTTGAAGGCAGCTGCGATCAATGGTCTTATCCCGCGCTTGAGCCAACTGGTATTGCAAGATGAACCCCCCGCTGTTTATTTCCTTCGATGGGCCCAAGGGTACCGGCAAGACCACGCTGCTGGAGGCCGTCACTCAAGCGTTACGGCTGGACGGGATAAAGGTGATCCGCCTTTGCGAAAGAAAGAATGATCCTCACCGGGGCGAGACCATGGCCCTGGTCAACCATCTTTCCAGAAGCCCTTGCCAGGACCTTGAGTTCAAGGTTTGCGAGCGCTTCGCTGAAAGCCGAGCCTGGATTTCCCGACATGTACTGCCCAGGCAGCCCGCTGACAGCATCATCCTGATTGATCGCTGGTACCCCTCTGACGCTGCGTTTCGCCGTACAGTGCCGTTTGACAAGATCCTGCGCCTGAACCTCGAACGAAACGTGCAAGTGCCCGATTTGCATGTCGGCGTTGTCACGAAGCCTGAAACTTCATGGGCGAGGGCCGCGGCGCGCACGCGTGGGCTGGGCAGTACGGTGATCCATAACCTGGACGAACAGGTTGCCTGTACCGAGGCGTTCGAGCGTGCGGTTGCAGAGCAAGGCTGGGTGCTGTGCCGCAATGAAGGGACCGTCGACGAGGCAACGCGGCAGGTCGTTCGCGAGATTCAGGGCGTGCTTCGACACCTGTGAGGCTAGGGTGAGTATGGCCTATCTACTGCCTCTGCAGGCATCAGGCGCCTTGGCGGTCGATATCACGGCGCAGGACTACCGACGTGGTAATGTCATCCACTGATTCGTGACGTGCCACCTTGTCGCGTACCTGGTTGAGGTCGTCGATCGTTCGGGTCTCCACTTCAACCACCAGGTCGAGCTGACCGCTCACTGACGAAACCCGCCGTACGCGCGCGTCCGTTGCCAACTGGTCGAGCAGCTTCATGGCAGGCGTGCGATGCAACGTCACCAGCAAGATCGCGCGTATCACGTTGGCGTCTATTTCGCCGATGTCAGCGCGATAACCGCGAATGACCCCGCTGCGTTCAAGGTTGGCGACGCGCTCGGTGGTGGCACTTCGGGAAAGGCCTATGCGGCCGGCTAACGCCTTGAGCGCAATGCGCGCGTCCTTCGAAAGTACCTCAAGAATCTCACGATCTTTAGCGTCCAGGTCACGCATTGCAGCCCCTTGATAAGCTTGCCGTCATTATGCCGGTCGGAACCGGCATAATGCCTGTTGCGCCCGACCGTATGCAGGGTGTCCGTTTCGGCGGCGCATGACAAGCTATTGAAAAACAATCAGCGCGCTCGGAACCTGATGATATGACAGACCTTTCCCACCCGGCACCTCGGTTTTCGGCTAGCGATGCAGAGAGCCTTGCAAAAGATTTCTTCGATGTCACCGGCACTGCAACGCCCCTGGATGGGGAGCGTGATCGCAATTACCGCCTGGAGACTGGCGTAGATGCAGGCTGGATACTGAAAATCGTCAATGCCAGCGAGCCTAGGGTAGAAAGCGAGTTTCAAACCGCGCTACTCGATCACCTGGCTGTGCATGGCGCGCATTTGGGCGTACCACACCTGCGGGCCAGCGTGACGGGCGACTACCTGCCGTCTGTGGCCAGCAGCACCGGTGAAAAGCACGCTTTGCGCCTGGTCAGCTGGCTGGCCGGCACGCCACTTGCCAAGGCCAGACGCTCCTTGGCGTTGATGAGAAACTTCGGCCAGGCACTCGGTGAACTTGACCGTGCCCTGCAGGGCTTCATGCACCCGGGCGCAGTCCGCGACCTGGACTGGGACTTACGCCATGCTGCGCGCTCCCGTTCGCGGCTGCACTGCATAAAGGACCCTGATCGCCGGGCTGTTGCCGAACGCTTCATCGCCCGGTTCGAACAGACTGTACAGCCTAAGCTGGCTTCCCTTCGGGCCCAGGTGATCCACAACGATGCCAACGACTGGAACATCCTGGTCGATGCCGAAACGGCCGGTAACGTGACTGGCTTCATCGATTTTGGCGATGCCGTGCACACCGTTCTGATTGCCGAGGTCGCGATCGCCAGCGCGTACGCCATTCTCGACATGGACGATCCGATTGGCGCTGCTGCTGCGCTGGTGGCCGGCTTCCATGAGAAGTACCCGTTGCAAGCGCAAGAGCTTGATGTGCTGTTCAACCTGATAGCCATGCGCTTGGTTATCAGCGTGACGTTCTCCGCTTCCCGGCAGGATCAGACAGACGACAACCCCTACCTGGCGATCAGTGAAGCGCCTGCCTGGCGTCTACTGGAACAGCTCGATTCGATCAACCCACGGTTGGCCACCGGCATTTTGCGCAAGGCCTGTGGTTTCGATGCCATCGAAGGTGCGGGGGAAGTCCGCCGCTGGATTGCCGACAACCACAAGTCGTTTGCCGACCTGGTGCGCCCGTCAGCCGCCATTCTCGACAAGGTTATCGCGCCGTTTGGCGATGCCAGACATGAGATGACCATTGCCTCGGCCCAGCAGCGCCCGGCAGATGCGACGCGGTGGTGGAATGAATTCTCTGCCACGCACAAGGCCCCGCTGGGCATCGGGCCATGGGGCGAGGTACGTGCCGTCTATACCGACAGCGCCTTTGAGTCTCGCTTTATCAAGGGGCAGCACCGGACCCTGCATGTGGGGGTAGATTTGCTGATGCCAGCGGGTACGCCGTTGTACGCACCGATTGCCGGCACCGTCAGAAGCGTCGAGGTTGAGCCAGGCCCGCTGGGTTATGGCGGCCTGGTGATGCTCGAGCATACCCCGCCCGGTTGCCCGCCATTTCTGACGCTGTGGGGGCACATGGCCCACGAGGCGCTCAGCCGTTTGAAGGCCGGTGACAAGCTTGAAGCCGGCGACCTGGTCGGTTACATGGGCGGCGATCACGAGAACGGCGGCTGGATTCCCCACCTGCATCTGCAGGTGGTCACCGATACCCAGTTGCGCACGTGCGAGGTCATTGGCGTGGGTGAGCCAGCGTACCGCGAAGCGTGGGCCGACCTGTTCCCCGATGCCTCGGCCCTGGCCGGTATCCCGCCAGAGACCTACAGCCAGCAGGGCATGCCCAAGGCCCAGATCATTGCCAGGCGCAAGGAACTGCTGCTACCCAACCTGTCCATTTCGTACACCGATCCGATCAAGTTCGTGCGCGGTGATGGCGTATGGCTGATCGACAACTTCGGGCGGGCTTACCTGGACTGTTTCAACAACGTGTGCCACTTGGGCCATAGTCATCCCGACGTGGTCGAAGCCTTGACCCGCCAGGCTGCGCTGCTCAACACCAATACCCGCTACCTGCACGACAACATTGTCGAGTACGCCGAGCGCCTGACCGGCACTTTGCCCGAGGGCCTTTGCGTAGCATCCTTTGGCTGCTCGGGGAGTGAGGCCAACAGCCTGATGCTGCGTATGGCGCGCAACTTCACAGGCAGTGATCAGGCGATCGTGCTGGACTGGGCCTACCACGGCACTACTCAGGAACTGATCGATCTGAGCCCTTACAAGTACAAGCGCAAGGCGGGCAAGGGCAGGGCGGCGCATGTTTACGAGGCCGTGGTCCCGGACAGCTACTACGCCCCCGAGCAATGGCCCGTGGAAGCGCACGGCAAGCGCTTTGCCGAGTCGGTGGCAGAGCAGTTGGATGCCATGCGCAAGGCAGGCAAGCGCCCGGGGTTTTTCATTGCCGAGTCGATCCCGAGCGTGGCGGGGCAGGTGTTTTTGCCCGAACACTACCTCGAGGAGGTGTACGCCATGGTGCGAGCCGAAGGTGGGCTGTGCCTGGCCGATGAGGTTCAGGTCGGGTTTGGCCGGGTCGGCAGCCACTGGTGGGCATTCGAGACCCAGGGCGTGGTCCCGGATGCCGTCAGCATGGGCAAACCCATTGGTAACGGCCACCCGATGTCGGCGGTAGTGACCACGCGCGAGGTTGCCGATGCTTTCAACAACGGCATGGAGTATTTCAATACCTTCGCCGGTAACCCGGTGTCCTGCGCGGTAGGCCTGGCGGTACTCAATGCAATCGAGCGCGACCAGTTGAAAGAAAACGCCTTGAGTGTCGGCCATTACCTGCTCGAGGGCTTGCGCGAGCTTCAGCAGCAATTCGATGTGATTGGCGATGTGCGCGGGTTGGGCCTGTTCCTCGGCATCGTGCTGGTCACTGACCGCAAGTCAAAGGCGCCAGCCACGGCCCTTGCCAGAAAAGTGGCTGATGGTGCCCGGGAGCGCGGCGTGTTGATCGGCACCGAAGGCCCGCATGACCACGTGCTGAAAATGCGGCCTTCGATGATTTTCAGCCGGTCCAATGCGGACTTCCTTCTCGAGGTGCTGAAAGACAGCTTCATCGCGGCGCTGAAATAGCGTTTCAGCGCGGGCAGGGCGTGCGCATGTGCACGCCCTGCGGCGCACCTATCTGACGAACCGGGCAGGTGCCAGCATCAAGCACCTCTGATGCTCAGGCCTTCGCGAGCCTGGCCATGCAGGCCGGAGGCCTCTGGCAATGCCGTGACCTTGATCGCGCGCACCGGCACGGCGAACTTGGCGCCGATTTGCGAGAACCGCTCCAGCAGCCTGAAGTTGATCGCCTGCTGAATGTCCATGTAAAGGTTGTAGCCTGGGTCCTGGACGATGTAGACACACTCGAACTCCAGTGCCTCTTTGCCGAAGCCGCGCAGGTGAGCGCGATCGAAACGCGCCTGCTCCTGGGCCTTGATGGCGTCTTCGACGATGCCTGGCGCTTTCTTCACGGCCTCGGTGGGCGTGTCGTAGGAAAGCCCGAACTCGAACACAATGCGACGTTCTTGCAGGCGCTTGTAATTCTGGATGGTGCTGCTGATCATGCTGGCGTTGGCCATGACGATCTGTTCGCCGCCGAGGCTGCGGATGCGTGTGGTTTTGAGGCCGACGTGCTCAACGGTGCCCGCCAGGGGCCCGATGACGATGAAGTCACCGATCTCGAACGGCTTGTCCACGGCGATCGACAACGAAGCGAACAGGTCGCCAAGGATATTCTGCACAGCCAGCGCCACTGCGATGCCGCCCACGCCCAGGCTGGCGACGAAGGCGGTGATGTTCACCCCCAGGTTCGACAGCATCGCCAGCACTACGACTGACCACAACAGGACCCGCGCGCCCCAGGCCGAAAGGGTTGCCAGTGCGCTGCCCTGGTTCAGACCGTCGGTACGGTGGCGGGCAAAGTAGCGGCTCAGGCCCATGCCTATGGCGCGGTTGGCCCACAGGCCAATCTGCAAGGCAGCGACCACGAACCACAGGCTGCTGACCCTGCTCAGCCAGCGCTCGGGCAGGTCGAGCATGCTCAGGCCTACCAGTAATGAGGCTAGCAACAACAGAACGTTACTGGTGCCGGAAAGCACCTTGGCCATTATCTGGCTCAATGGGCCCTCGTGTTCGGACCAGCGCCGTACCCGGCGCATCAGGAAGCTGATGGTGGCACGGGCGACCAGGAAGATCACGATGGCGACTGTCAGCGCCACCAGCAGATTGAGAATGGAGATGCCGAAAACGGTGGTTTCGGTGAAAAGCGCGATGATGCGGTCGTTCATGAGTACCTCGCCTCTGGGTTGATTTGCCAAGGTGCTTTCTTGGGACGTCAAAGAGGCGCAACAGGTCGATCGGATTTCACCACGCTGGGCTGACTGAGTCAGTCCCGGTAGATTTTCTTCAATAACCGCAACAGTTCAGTCCTTTCGTCATCCGAGAGGTTGGATGTCGCCTGATGATCGCTGTCGGCGGCGATGTGCTTCAACTCCTTCAACAGGGCTTCGCCCGATTTGCTCAGGAAAATCCCATACGAGCGCTTGTCCGGTTTGCACCGCACGCGCACGGCCAGCGCGCGCTCTTCCAATTTGTTCAGCATTGGCACGACTTGCGGGGGTTCGATTGCCAACGCACGTGCCAGGTCGGCCTGCATCAGCCCGGGGTTCTGGTCGATGATCGCCAGGGCGGAAAATTGTGCCGGGCGCAGGTCACGGGCCGAGAGCCGGGCAATAAGGTTCTGAAACAGCTTCAATTGCGCGCGTCGCAAGGCGTAGCCGATCAAGTCTTCAAGCACCCCTTCTCCCACAGGAGCAGCCACGCAAGCGTCGTCGGTACTACGGGCAGACCTAGCCATCAGGGTTCATGCTCCTCGATCATGGGTAATAAAGTTACCTATTTTGCCTGTCCTTATGCGATTCGGCTAGAGAGGCTTTGGAAAAAGGCAGCGCGCCTACCCATGGGTTAAAGATAAATTTGTTAATGGTTAATTGACATAACTAATTTGACCCGTTAGCGTGGCCCCATCACCTCGAACAACAAGAGTGCAGAACCATGAGCAAATATGAAGGCCGCTGGACCACCGTGAAGGTCGAACTGGAAGCGGGCATCGCCTGGGTGACCCTCAATCGCCCGGAAAAACGCAATGCCATGAGCCCCACCCTGAACCGGGAAATGGTCGACGTGCTGGAAACCCTCGAACAGGACGCTGACGCTGGCGTGCTGGTATTGACCGGTGCCGGCGAGTCCTGGACCGCCGGCATGGACCTGAAGGAGTACTTCCGCGAGGTGGACGCCGGCCCGGAAATCCTCCAGGAAAAGATTCGTCGCGAAGCCTCGCAATGGCAATGGAAGTTGCTGCGTCTGTATGCCAAACCGACCATCGCCATGGTCAACGGCTGGTGCTTCGGCGGCGGCTTCAGCCCACTGGTGGCATGCGACCTGGCGATCTGCGCCAACGAAGCGACCTTCGGCCTGTCGGAAATCAACTGGGGCATCCCGCCTGGCAATCTGGTCAGCAAGGCCATGGCCGATACCGTTGGCCATCGTCAGTCGCTGTACTACATCATGACCGGCAAGACCTTCGATGGTCGCAAGGCTGCCGAGATGGGCCTGGTGAACGACAGTGTGCCGCTGGCCGAGCTGCGTGAAACCACCCGCGAGTTGGCGCTGAACCTGCTGGAAAAGAACCCGGTGGTGCTGCGCGCCGCGAAGAATGGCTTCAAGCGCTGCCGCGAGCTGACCTGGGAACAGAACGAAGACTACCTCTACGCCAAGCTCGACCAGTCGCGCCTGCTGGACACTACTGGCGGCCGCGAGCAGGGCATGAAGCAGTTCCTCGACGACAAGAGCATCAAGCCAGGCCTGCAGGCCTACAAGCGCTGAGTCGCACCGCGGGCGACGGTGTGCCGCGCCAAAGCCCGCGGGTATTTCTCTATAACGACAACAAGAGGAATGAGCATGTTGCAGGTGCCTTTGCTGATTGGCGGGCAGTCGCGCCCCGCCAGCGATGGACGAACCTTCGAGCGCTGTAACCCGGTGACTGGCGAGGTGGTGTCGCAGGCTGCCGCCGCCACACTGGCCGATGCCGATGCCGCGGTGGCTGCTGCCAGCGCGGCGTTTCCGGCCTGGGCCGCCCTGGCACCGGGCGAGCGGCGCAGCCGCTTGCTGGCAGGCGCTGATCTGTTGCAGGCGAGGGCCGCCGAGTTCATCGCCGCCGCCGGTGAAACCGGGGCCATGGCCAACTGGTATGGCTTCAACGTGAAGTTGGCCGCCAACATGCTGCGCGAGGCTGCAGCCATGACCACGCAGATCACCGGTGAAGTGATCCCCTCGGACGTTCCCGGCAGCTTCGCAATGGCCCTGCGCGCGCCCTGCGGCGTGGTGTTGGGCATCGCACCGTGGAACGCCCCGGTGATACTGGCCACGCGTGCCATTGCCATGCCGCTGGCCTGCGGCAATACAGTGGTGCTCAAGGCCTCGGAGCTGAGCCCGGCGGTCCATCGGCTGATCGGCCAGGTGCTGCACGATGCAGGCATCGGCGACGGCGTGGTCAATGTCATCAGCAATGCGCCGCAGGATGCCCCGGCCATCGTCGAGCGGCTGATCGCCAACCCTGCGGTACGCCGGGTCAACTTCACCGGTTCGACGCACGTCGGGCGCATCGTCGGCGAACTGGCGGCCCGCCACCTCAAGCCGGCCCTGCTCGAACTGGGCGGCAAGGCGCCTTTGCTGGTGCTCGACGATGCCGACCTGGACGCCACGGTCGAAGCGGCGGCCTTCGGTGCCTACTTCAATCAGGGGCAGATCTGCATGTCCACCGAGCGCCTTGTGGTGGACAGCCGTATTGCCGACGCCTTCGTCGACAAGCTGGCGGCGAAGATCGCCGGGCTGCGTGCAGGTGATCCGCAAGCCAGCACCTCGGTGCTCGGCTCGCTGGTCAGCGCAGCGGCCGGCGAGCGCATCAAGGCACTGATCGACGATGCCGTGGCCAAGGGCGCGCGCCTGGTCAGCGGCGGCCAGCTGGAAGGCAGCATCCTGCAACCGACCTTGCTCGACAACGTCGATGCCAGCATGCGCCTGTACCGCGAGGAGTCCTTCGGCCCGGTGGCGGTGGTACTGCGCGCCGAAGGCGACGAAGCCTTGCTGCAGCTGGCCAACGACTCGGAGTTCGGTCTGTCATCGGCCATTTTCAGCCGCGACACCAGCCGCGCCCTGGCCTTGGCTCAACGGGTGGAGTCGGGTATCTGCCATATCAACGGGCCGACCGTTCACGATGAAGCGCAGATGCCGTTTGGCGGGGTCAAGTCCAGCGGCTATGGCAGCTTCGGCAGCCGCACGGCCATCGATCAGTTCACCCAGTTGCGCTGGGTCACCCTCCAGCAAGGTCCGCGTCACTATCCCATCTAGCCGCGGCAGGCCCAGGCCACCGGCAAGATGACCGCCGCCCGTCATTTCGGGCGGCGGCAGGATGTACAACAAGAACAAGGAGCAACCTGCGTGAATAACGAAGCCCGCTCAGGGTCGACCGACCCTGGCCAACGTCCGCGCTACCGCCAGGTGGCCATCGGGCATCCCCAGGTGCAGGTCAGCCACGTCGACGACGTGCTGCGCATGCAACCTGTCGAGCCACTGGCGCCGCTGCCGGCGCGCCTGCTCGAGCGCCTGGTGCATTGGGCCCAGGTGCGCCCGGACACCACTTTCATCGCGGCACGCCAGGCAGACGGTGCCTGGCGTTCGATCAGCTACGTGCAGATGCTCGCCGATGTGCGCACCATCGCCGCCAACTTGCTAGGACTGGGCCTCAGTGCCGAGCGCCCGCTGGCGCTGCTTTCCGGCAACGACATCGAACACCTGCAAATCGCCCTCGGCGCCATGTATGCCGGTATTGCCTATTGCCCGGTGTCGCCGGCCTACGCGCTGTTGTCGCAAGACTTCGCCAAGTTGCGCCATGTCTGCGAGGTGCTCACCCCCGGAGTGGTCTTCGTCAGCGACAGCCAGCCGTTCCAGCGCGCCTTCGAGGCGGTGCTGAACGATTTGGTCGGCGTGATCAGCGTGCGTGGCCAGGTCGCAGGTCGCCCCCATATAAGCTTCGACAGCCTGCTACAACCGGGTGACCTGGCGGCGGCCGATGCGGCTTTCGCCGCCACCGGGCCGGACACCATCGCCAAATTCCTCTTCACCTCGGGCTCGACCAAGCTGCCCAAGGCGGTGATCACCACCCAGCGCATGCTGTGCGCCAATCAGCAGATGCTTCTGCAGACTTTTCCGACGTTCGCCGAGGAGCCGCCGGTGCTGGTGGACTGGCTGCCGTGGAACCACACGTTCGGCGGTAGCCACAACCTCGGCATCGTGCTTTACAACGGGGGCAGTTTCTACCTGGACGCCGGCAAGCCGACCCCGCAAGGCTTCGCCGAGACCTTGCGCAATCTGCGCGAGATTTCCCCCACGGCCTACCTCACCGTACCCAAGGGCTGGGAGGAACTGGTCAAGGCACTGGAGCAGGACCCCGCGCTGCGCGAGGTGTTCTTTGCCCGCATCAAGCTGTTCTTCTTTGCCGCCGCAGGCCTGTCGCAAAGCGTCTGGGACCGGCTGGACCGCATAGCCGAGCAACACTGCGGCGAACGCATCCGCATGATGGCCGGCCTTGGCATGACCGAAGCCTCGCCATCGTGCACCTTCACCACCGGGCCGTTGTCGATGGCCGGCTATGTCGGGCTGCCGGCACCTGGCTGCGAAGTGAAGCTGGTGCCTGTGGGTGACAAGCTTGAGGCGCGCTTCCGTGGCCCGCATATCATGCCGGGCTACTGGCGCTCGCCGCAGCAGACCGCCGAGGCGTTCGACGAGGAGGGTTTCTACTGTTCGGGCGACGCGTTGAAGCTGGCCGATGCCAGGCAGCCCGAGCTTGGCCTGATGTTCGATGGCCGTATCGCTGAGGACTTCAAACTTTCGTCCGGGGTATTCGTCAGTGTCGGGCCGCTGCGCAACCGCGCAGTGCTGGAGGGCTCGCCTTACGTACAGGACATCGTGGTCACTGCGCCGGACCGTGAATGCCTGGGCCTGCTGGTTTTCCCGCGTCTGCCCGAGTGTCGGCGCCTGGCCGGGCCGGCAGAGGATGCCAGCGATGCGCAGGTGCTGGCCAACGACACCGTGCGCAGTTGGTTCGCTGACTGGCTGGAGCGCTTGAACCGCGATGCCCAGGGCAACGCCAGCCGTATCGAATGGCTGTCGCTGCTGGCCGAGCCGCCGTCGATCGACGCCGGTGAAATCACCGACAAGGGCTCGATCAATCAGCGCGCCGTGCTGCAGCGGCGCGCCGCTCAGGTCGAGGCGCTGTACCGTGGCGAAGACCCCGACGCATTGCACGCCAAGGTGCGGCCTTGAGTGCGGCCGGGCTGTGCACCGTCTTCGAGGACACGGCCATCGTCCAGATGGTGCGCACGCCCTGGGTCGACCTGGGTGGCGCATTGGCCGCGATCTCGCCCATCGACCTGGGCATTCAGGCCGGCCGCGCGGTGCTGGCACGTGCAGCTGCCGCCCCTCAGGCGGTAGACAGCGTGCTCGCCGGCAGCATGGCCCAGGCCAGCTTCGACGCCTACATGCTGCCACGCCATGTCGGCCTCTACTGTGGCGTGCCGCAGTCGGTACCGGCACTGGCGGTGCAGCGCATCTGTGGCACGGGCCTTGAACTGTTGCGTCAGGCCGGTGAACAGCTGCGCAGTGGCGCCCGCCAGGTGCTGTGCGTGGGCGCGGAGTCGATGTCGCGCAATCCGATCGCGGCCTATGAACACCGGGGCGGTTTTCGCCTGGGGGCGCCGGTCGGGTTCAAGGACTTTCTCTGGGAAGCCCTGTACGACCCGGCTGCCGGCGTGGACATGATCGGTACTGCGGAAAACCTGGCCCGTGCCTATGGCCTCGCTCGTGAAACGGTGGACGCGTGGGCCCTGCGCAGCCATCAGCGGGCCCTGCAAGCCCAGGCGCAGGGCTGGTTCGACGAGGAAATCGTCAGCGTCACCGCGCAGGCACTGGAGGCAGAAGGCTGCCAGCCACGCGGCATTGGATTGCCGCGTGGCGTGAGTGAGGTCAGCCAGGACAGCCACCCGAGGCCTACCGATGCCGCCGCACTGTCTCGGCTGCGCCCGGTGCACGCCGGTGGCGTGCAGACGGCTGGCAACAGTTGCGCGGTGGTCGATGGCGCGGCGGCAGCCTTGGTCACGCGCTACTCCGATTGCACTCATTCGCCTTTGGCGCGCTTGCTGATGGCCACGGCTGTTGGCGTGCCGCCCGGCCTCATGGGCATCGGGCCGGCGCCAGCCATTACCTTGCTGCTCGAGCGCAGCGGCCTGCGCCTGGAGCAGATCGACCGCCTGGAAATCAACGAGGCCCAGGCCGCCCAAGTGCTGGCGGTGGCCCAGGCGCTCGAACTCGATGTGGACAAGCTCAATGTCCATGGCGGCGCTATCGCCCTTGGTCACCCATTGGCCGCTACAGGCCTGCGCCTGGTCCACACCTTGGCCCGTCAATTGCGCGACGGCAACTTGCGCTATGGCATCGCAGCGGCATGCATCGGCGGTGGCCAAGGCATGGCGCTGCTGATCGAAAACCCTCATTTCGTTGCCTGACCCGGAGGTATCCGATGACCTGGAAGGCGCCCCTGCGCGACATGCAGTTCGTCCTGCAACACTGGCTGCGGGCCGATCAGGCCTGGGCGCAATTACCGGCATATGCCGACGTCGACCTCGACCTGGCGGCCCAGGTACTGGAAGAGGCGGCCCGTTTCTGCGAGCAGGTGCTGGCCCCTTTGAACAGTTCGGGCGATCGCCAGGGCTGCCAGATGGAGGGCGGGGAGGTACGCACCCCGGACGGATTCCCGGCGGCTTATCGCGCCTATGTCGACGGTGGCTGGCCGTCGCTGGCATGCGCCCCGGCGCTTGGCGGCCAAGGGCTGCCGTTAGTGCTGGAGGCGGCCTTGCAAGAGATGCTGTTCGGCAGCAACCACGGCTGGGCCATGTACACCGGCATTGCTCACGGTGCCTACCTGTGCCTGAAAGCCCATGCATCCGCCGAGCTGCAGGCGCGCTATCTGCCGGGCATCGTCAGTGGTGCCACCCTGCCTACCATGTGCCTGACCGAACCCCAGGCCGGCAGCGATCTAAGCCTGTTGCGCTGCCGCGCCGTGCCCCTGGGCGACGGTGGCTACGCGGTCAGTGGCAACAAGCTGTTCATCTCTGGCGGCGAACACGACCTGACCCGCGACATACTCCACCTGGTGTTGGCCCGGTTGCCGGATGCGCCGCCCGGCAACCGCGGGCTCTCGCTGTTGCTGGTGCCGAAATGGCTGGAGGATGGCCAGCGCAATACACTGTACTGCGACGGCCTGGAACATAAGCTGGGCATCCGTGGCAGCGCCACCTGCGCACTGCGCCTGGAGGGGGCCCGGGGCTGGTTGATAGGCCAGCCCCATGGCGGCCTGGCGGCGATGTTCGTGATGATGAATTCCGCGCGGCTGCATGTTGGCCTGCAAGGGCTGGGGCATGCCGAGGCCGCCTGGCAACAGGCCCGCGACTATGCCCTGGAGCGGCGCCAGATGACTGCCCCGGGGCGGGCCAAGGGGGGCGCCCAGGGCGCCGACCCGATCCACCTGCACCCGGCCATGCGTCGGGTCTTGCTGGAGTTGCGGGTGCGTACCGAGGGGATGCGCGCGCTGGCCTACTGGACGGCCCAGTGGCTGGATATCGCCGTCGCCGCCGTCGAGCCTGCACAACGGGCGAAGGCCGCGACATTGGCGGCGCTGCTGACCCCCATCGTCAAGGCGGCCTTCACCGAGCAGGGGTTCATCCTGGCAAGCAAGGCCTTGCAGGTGTTGGGTGGCTATGGCTACACCCAGGAGTTTGCCATCGAGCAGACCTTGCGCGACAGCCGCATCGCGATGATCTACGAAGGCACCAACGAAATACAGGCCAACGACCTGATGCTGCGCAAGGTATTGGGCGATGGGGGGGAAGGTTTCGCCCTGCTGTTGGGTGAGTTGCGTACCGAGGCCGCTGCGGACGCTGGTGCAGCCGCCACCGCGTTGGGCAGCGCGTGCGACACGCTGGAGGCAGTGCTGGCCAAGGTGCTGTCGATGACCGCGGGCGATCCCGAATTTCCGTACCGCGCCGCAGGCGACTTCCTGCAGTTGTGCGCAACGGTGCTGCAGGCCTTCGCCTGGGCCCGCAGCGCGCGCTGCATCCAGGCGTTGCCAGTGGGGTCGGCGCAGCGCCGGGAAAAGCAGGAAAGCGTTGGATTCTTCCTCGGCTACCTGCTGCCCGACCTCGACCGGCAGGTGGCGGCCATCGACGCGGCCGCCACGCCGTTGCCATTCATTGCCGAATCGTTCTGAAACCCACGTGCGAGGTCGTCATGAACACCGGCTGCGGCTGGCGTGCCGAGGGGCGGTAGCGCATGCAGCGGTCCGCCGAACACAGGTGCGAGCCGCCTTTGATTACCGCCACCGGCACGCCGGGGTCTGCCGGGTCGAAGCTGTCACTCAGGGCCGGGCCTGAGGGGTCGAGCTTGGCGTCGCGCTGTGCGTCATGGCCTGGCCGATAGCCCGTGCGAGTCAGCTCCCAGACATTGCCGCCGGCATCGAACAGGCCAAAGCCGTTGGCCGGGAAGCAGCCCACGGGTGATGTACCGGTAAAACCATCCTTCGCCGCATTGCGATAAGGGAACTGACCCTGCCAGGTATTGGCCATGAGCTTGCCCTTGGGCTGCTCGGTGGTACCCCAGCTGAAGTCGGCATCGGTCAGGCCGCCGCGCATGGCGTATTCCAGCTGCGCCTCGCTGGGCAGTTCGCGGCCTGCCCAGCGGGCATAGGCCTGGGCATCTTCCAGGGCGATCTGCACCACCGGATGATTGTCCAGCCCGGCCAGGCTGCTGCCCGGCCCTTGCGGGTGTCGCCAGTTGGCGCCGGGCACGAACTGCCAGCCGGGGCTGAGCTCGTCCGCACCCTGATGAAACACCATCGCACCCGGTACCCGCAGCGCGTCGGGCAGGGCAGGGTCGTCCTCGATACGGGTACCCCGCTCGGCATGGGTGACATACCCGGTGGCCTTGACGAAGCGCGCGAACTGGGCGTTGGTGACCGGATGCACGTCAATCCAGAAGCCGGACACCTTGGCGGGGTGAGGCGGGCCTTCTTCGTCGTAAAAGCGGCTTGAACCAAAGCTGAACTCGCCGCCAGGCACGTGCACCATGCCGTCCCGCCAAGGGCCTTGGCGCTGCGCGGGCAGGCCGCTGTAGCCCGTGCACAGCAGCGCCGGCGCCGGGGCTTGCGGCCACACGGCATAGGCGGCGGCGAGCAGGCCGGCGGCGAGTGCTGCGCAGCCGGCTGCCCGGGCGATCATTGCTGCTTGACCAGGATCGGGCTGGCCGGACGGCCGTCGGCATCGACCGCGATGTTGCCGCGTTGGGCATAAGCCTTCCAGTCGCGCAGCATCAGCGCAACCTGCTCGGGGTGCCCTGCGCCGATGTCGTGGTGCTCGCCAGGGTCCTTGCGCAGGTCATACAAGTGCCAGCTTGGCTTGCTGTCGGTGGCATCCCACACCAACTTCAGCGGGCCCTTGCGCAACGAGGCGCTGCCGTTGATTTCCCACCCCAGGGCTTCGTCATGGGCGTGGATCTGGCTGTCCTTGCCTTGCAGGTAGTTCAGCGCCGATGTGCCTTGCGGCGGCACGATATCGCGGTCGCGGTACTTGACGCCGGGCATCGGCGCACCGGCCAATTGCAGCAGGGTCGGCATGATGTCGCGGACGCTGGCCAGCTCTTCGCTGCGGCCGGCCTTGATGGTGGCCGGGTAGTAGACGAAGGCCGGTACGCGGATGCCGCCCTGGTAGGTGGTCATCTTGTAGCGACGGCTGGGCAGGGCGCTGACCTGGGCCCAGGCCGAGCCGATCATCTGGAACGAATCGCGGCGGCCGTAGTTGTCCAGGCGGTTATCGAAGTTTGCCTTGATCCACTCGGGGTCGACACGGGTGGCGTTCTCCGGACCGTTGTCGGACAT
Organism: Pseudomonas sp. Kh14; assembly: GCF_900291005.1. NCBI lineage: Bacteria > Pseudomonadati > Pseudomonadota > Gammaproteobacteria > Pseudomonadales > Pseudomonadaceae > Pseudomonas > Pseudomonas sp. Kh14. The sequence continues at coordinate 235,338 of NZ_OLKJ01000029.1, read as the reverse complement.
GAACAGGATCATCGTGTTTTCCAGCTCGCCGGTCTTGCGCAGGTGTTCCACCAGGCGCCCCACCTCGGCGTCCAGCGCCGTGACCATGGCGGCGTATACCTCCATGGTGCGGGCGGACTGGCTTTTTTGTTCATCGCTCAGCGATGCCCAGCTCGGCACGCCTTCCAGTTGTGCTTGCAGGGGGAAGTCGGCGGGCACCAGGCCGGCTTCGCGCTGGCGCTTCAGGCGCTCGTGGGCGATGACTTCGTAGCCTTGGTCGTAGCGGCCTCGGTACTGCGCCAGGTACGCATCCGGCGCCTGCAGCGGCCAGTGCGGCGCGGTGTAGGCGGCAAAGGCGAAGAACGGTTTGTTGCTGGCCTTGCCTTGGTCGATCGCGTCGATCAGGCGGTCGGTGTACCAGGTGGTGGAATAGAAGTCGTCGGGCAGCGCGATCGGCTCGCCATTGTGGCGATAGGTGGCGCTGTAGTTCGACTGCAGGTCCATGTTGGCCTGCTTGAAGTGCGCCGCGCCGCCTTCGAGCAGCACGTAGGCCTGGTCGAAGCCGCGGTTGTGTGGCTGCTGGGCCGGTTGCATGCCCAGGTGCCATTTGCCGGCGATGTAGGTGCGGTAGCCGGCGTCGTGCAGCAGTTCGGCGAGGGTCGCGACATTGGCACCGAGCACGCCTTCGTAGCCGGCGCGTACCTCTGCGCCGGCCGGCAGGCGCTTGCGCGTCTCCGACATCATGCCCAGCCCGACCAGGTGTGGATCGTTGCCGGACATCAGCATCGCCCGCGTCGGCGAGCAACTGGGCGCGGCGTGGAAATCGAGCATCAGGCGGCCGTCGGCCAACAGTTTGTCCAGGTTGGGCGTCTGGATTTCGCTGCCCAGGGCCGACAGGTCGGAGAAACCGAGGTCATCAGCGACCACCAGCAGAATGTTTGGTTGTTTAACGGTTGGTGCGGCCATGGCGCTGGCACCGAGCATGAGCACGCCGAGGGCGGCAAGGGGGCGGAGGCAATTCATGGGGGGACTCTTGTTTTTGTAATGGACTCGAATTTTGCGCATGGCCTCTGAATAGACAGCACGCCACTGGATTCTAGCGACGGATGAATGAATGTCGCAGCCGCTCGCTGCAGAAGTGTGCGATTAGCGAACGCTTGATGCTGATCATTCCTTGTACACGGCAAAACGCTATTGACGGCGCATATGGTTAACAAAAATAATCATTAACAGAGTTATCCAGTTTGTAAGAACAATTATAAAAACAAGTGAAGGGAAATTCTGATGATCAAGCCGTTGAACGGGGTATGCCTGCCCCTCATGGTGCTTTCGCTGTGCCAGTCCGCCTACGCGGCCAGCCCGCTTGAAGAGAGCCGGCCGGGGAGGCCAGGGGCCCCTCGCTGGATCGAGGACTACCGCTTTCTCGACGACCCCGCCAAGGCCACTGCCCCCTTCGATGGCCTGCGCTACCATCGGCTGTCAGAGTCGGCCTGGCTGCAACTCGGGGCTGAGGCCCGCTACCGGGCCGATGCTTCGGACAAACCCTTCTTTGGTCTGCGCGGGCTGAACGACGATTCCTATCTGCAGCAACGGCTGCAGGCCCATGCCGACCTGCACCTGTTCGACGATGCCGTGCGTACCTTCGTCCAGGTCGAGAATACCCGTGCCTTTGGCAAGGACTTGTACTCGCCCAATGATGAAAGCCGCAATGAAGTGCGACAGGCCTTCGTCGATTTCAACCACGATTTCGCCGCCGGGCGCTATACCACACGCGTAGGTCGCCAGGAGATGGGCTTCGGCGACCAGGTGTTGGTCACCTACCGCGACGCGCCGAATATCCGCCTGAGCTTCGACGGCGTGCGCGCCAGCCTCAACCTCAAGGACGGACGCAAGCTGGATGCATTCGCTGTGCGCCCGCTGAAAACCGGTGAAGACAGTTGGGACGACGGCAGCAACAACAACATCAAATTCTACGGCCTTTACGGCACCTTGCCGCTGTCGGCGTCGTGGAACATGGACCTGCTAGCCTTTGGCCTGGAAACCGACGACCGCAGTCTGGCCGGCGAGTCGGGTGACGAGCAGCGCTACACTTTCGGCACGCGGCTGTTCGGCCGCCATCAGGCACTGGACTGGAGCTGGAACCTCGTCGGGCAGACCGGCCACCTGGGCAACGCGTCGATCCGCGCCTGGGCGCTGTCGAGCGACAGCGGCTTCACCTTCACCCACCCCTGGCAACCGCGCCTGGCCATGCGCATCGATGCCGCAAGCGGCGACAGTGACCTGGGCGACGGAAAAGTCGGCACCTTCGACCCGCTTTACCCGCGCAATGGTGTCTATGGCGAAGCCAGCCTCACCACCCTGAGCAACATCATCGTGGTGGGGCCGACCTTCGGCTTCTCGCCCTGGCGCACGCTGCGCATCGAGCCCGGCATCTTCGAAGTGTGGAAACAGCGTGAGGAAGACGGCGTGTACATGCCCGGTATGAGCATGTTGGCCAACACCCGCGGCACGGGCCGCCATGTCGGTACCATCTACCGCGCCAGCACGCGCTGGCTTGCCACTCCCAACCTGACCCTGGACCTTGACCTGAAGTACTACGACGTGGGCACGGCCATCAAGGAGGCTGGCGGCGAAGATTCGTCGTTTGTCTCAGTACGCGCCACGTTCCGCCTTTGACCACTCGACCGATAACAACAACAGAGGGCCACACATGCATCATTCATCCGCGTCATCGGGCAAGGCCGTGCTCACCATCGGCTTGTGTTTTCTCGTTGCCTTGCTGGAAGGGCTGGACCTGCAGGCCACCGGCATTGCCGCGCCGCACATGGCCAAGGCATTCAACCTGACCCCTGCCATGCTCGGTTGGGTATTCAGTGCCGGGTTGCTGGGGTTGCTGCCCGGCGCGCTGATCGGCGGTTGGCTGGCAGACCGCTTTGGCCGCAAAGCGATCCTGATCGTGGCGGTGCTGCTGTTTGGCGGCTTCTCGCTAGGGACCGCCCATGCCCAGACCTACGATTCGCTGTTGATCGCGCGGCTGATGACAGGGCTCGGGCTGGGGGCGGCGTTGCCAATCCTGATCGCACTGGCCAGCGAGGCGGCGCCTGAGCGTCTGCGGAGCACGGCGGTCAGCCTGACTTACTGTGGTGTGCCGCTGGGCGGGGCGGTTGCGTCGCTGATCGGCATGGCCGGCGTGGGCGACGGTTGGCGTACGGTGTTCTACGTCGGCGGCATCGCACCGATCGTGATCGCCTTCGTGCTGATGATCTGGCTGAAAGAGTCCCAGGCATTCCGTGCCCAAGGCGTTGCCAAGGCTGGCAGTGAAGGTGTGCTTACCCAACTGTTCGGGCCGCAGCAGGCAAGCCGCACGCTGTTGCTGTGGGTGGCATGTTTCTTCACCCTGACAGTGTTGTACATGTTGCTCAACTGGCTGCCGTCGCTGTTGATCGGCCAAGGCTTCAGCCGACCGCAGGCGGGCGCCGTGCAGATCCTGTTCAACCTGGGTGGGGCGGCTGGATCGTTCCTGACCGGTCGGATGATGGACCGCGGGTTTGCCGGGCGGGCGGTATTGATCGCCTACGCCGGCATGCTGGCTTCGTTGGCGGGGCTGGGGCTGTCGAGCAGTTTCGGGCTGATGTTGCTGGCCGGGTTCACTGCAGGGTATTGCGCCATTGGTGGCCAGTTGGTGCTGTACGCGCTGGCGCCGACGCTGTATTCGACCCAGGTGCGCGCAACGGGCTTGGGCGCTTCGGTGGCGGTGGGGCGCCTGGGTTCCATGGCCGGTCCTCTGGCGGCCGGGCAGATCCTTGCAGCAGGTGCAGGTGCGGGGGGGCTGCTGATGGCCGCGGCTCCAGGCCTGGTGCTCGCGGCGTTGGCGGCACGTGCGCTGCTGAAACACCGAACCCGCACGCAACGCCCGGAGCCGGGTGAGGCTGCGGCTCAGGACCCTGCATAGCGCTTCCTTGGGGGCTAGTGCTGCTTGCGCAATGCCTCCTGCTCCGGTTCGGCGACCGTGACCCGGTTACGGCCCGATACCTTGGAAAGGTACATGGCGCTGTCTGCACTGCTGAGCAAGGCGCCGAGCTCAGTGGCAGGGGCCTTGGCGAACGCTAAACCTATGCTTGCGGTGACCGGGTGTTGCTCATTCACACACAGTTTGGCTATCCGGGCCCGCAGGCGCTCGGCAACCTCAATCGCCGTGTCTGGCGGCGTATTGGGCAGCAGGATGGCGAACTCCTCGCCGCCCAGCCTGCCGGCAATGTCGTTGTCACGCAGGCTGGCACTGATCGCTGCACCGATGCGCTGCAGCACCTGGTCGCCAGCGGCATGCCCGAACGTGTCGTTGATCTGTTTGAAATGGTCGACGTCCAGCATCAACACGGCCATGAATGCACCTGCGTCCTTGCACTGGGCGTGTTGCGTCGACGCGTTGTCGAAAAAAGCACGTCGGTTGTTCAGGCCAGTCAGTTCGTCCGTGCACGAGGCCACCATGGCCAGCCGATGCGCGCGTTGCATTTCGTGTTTCAGGCGCCAGGCCGTCGTCAATGCCGAGGACAGGCTTCGCGTCGCGCTGACCACGAACCAGGCGAACACCAGCACCGCCAAGGCTATCCCTTGTTGCAGCGTGGAAGGTTGCAGCAGTAGCCAGCCCGTAGAAGGCAGCAAGACCAGGCCCATCGACACCAGGGTCATGTTGCGGTAGGAGGAGTAGCATGACACCGCGCTGACAGACATGCCGACGGCAAACAGCATGATCAGCGTCTGCCCCAGCGCGTCGTCTGCGGGCATTACGGCAAAGGCGCCCCAACCCCAGATAGCCGCCGACAGCATCAGCGTGACCCAGTAACGCCATTCCCAGCGTTCGGCCGTGCGCTGGTTGGCGGGTGCTCGCAGATAGGCGAAGAACATGGCGCTACGCACGCCGGTCGACAGGCCCAATACCGTCATCCAGACCATGACCCTTTGCTGGTCGAAACGCTCCCAGCCTAACCAGCACAGCATTACGGCGGCCAGGAAGCTGCCAAGCACAGCGGGCGCTGACTGAACAAACAGCTGTTCGAGCCGATCCCTCCGTACGGAGTGCGCTATTTCATCGCGGGGATCAAGGTTTGTCATGGCTGGTGCCGCCACTCGTGACCGGTAGCGGATACCGGCACTTTGACGGCGCCCTGGAAAAGCCTCCTGGCGTTCACATGTGATGCCCTTCGCCATGTTTGATTGCTGGATTCAGAAAGCGTTGCGGTAGGTGGTGGCGGTGCAGAACTGGTTATCACCACGGCTACGGCACCTGCGACGTTTTCCGCATTTCATGTCGTTGCGCGGATCCCTTTCTTGACCGAAGGCTAGGTTCCCCCTCGCAAGCTCCGTGTCACGAACATAGCCTGTTTTCCGCCACTTCGAAAGCCAATTGATCGCGAGGGCCAACAAGCGGTCGAGCAAGCCAAGGCAGCTGAGGGCGTTGCCAGACCCACGGGCGCCAATAGGCGACGCGGCCATCGACCCAACCGGCTGGCGTGAACGTGACACCGGTTTCCCAGCCTACGTTGATCGATGGAGAAAGGTCTTCGTTGCGCGGTGGCACTTTGTAGGCGGCTGCGCCCGTACCCACCTGGAACGTTCTATCCCAGTTGGCATTAAAGCTGGTGACCTTCCAGGGTGAATAGACAACGCTGAGCTTGGGCTGTCTGATCAGGCCGTAGTCGTTGATGTCGTAATCCTGGCCGGTCATCTCGTTGGTGAAGTCACCGCCGATCCTGTCCACACGGTACGCCGGGACAATCTTCAGCGATTCATCAGTAGCGCCACTGCACAGCGACTTCCAGGCTGCGCGGTTCACCCAGGTAGTACTGGGTGTTGGTCTGGTGGATGAAGCGGGCATACACCTCGTCGGTGAGGTTGCGCAGCCGAGCGCTGACTTGCACGTGCTTGTCCAGGTCGTGGGTCATGGACAGTCCGTAGACGGTGTACGACGGTACCCATGCGGTATTGGCGGTGTTGGCGTACACCGATGAGACATAGCGGGCATCGGCCCCGACCTGCCAGCCGGGCGCCAGGTCGTAGGTCAACCAGAGGTTGGCCACGCGGTCGGGGATGTTGACCGGGTTCTTGCCCTTGCGCGAGTACACTACGCCGCCGATGGTCTCGTTGAATTCATCGTATTCGGCATTTACCCAACTGAAGTTGCCAGCCGCCAGCAGCTTGGGCGTCACCTTGAACGAGGCTGCCAGCTCGATGCCGGTGGAGGTCTGCTGGCCCGCCTGCTCGGTGGTGTTGGGCACGGTCGAGGAGGGCACGGAGATATCCTTGCGCACGATGCGATACGCCGCTGCCGTGGCCGAGCCGCGGCCGTCGAGGAAGTCGAACTTGCTGCCTATTTCGACCTGACGGCCGGTGCTCAGGTCGAAGTCGCCGACCTGGCTGATCGAGGCGCTGGTCAGGGTTCCGCCTGGTGGTTCGGCCGAGGTGCTGTATTGGGTGTACAGGCTAACGTTGGAGGTCAGGTCATAGACCAGGCCTAGGCGCCCGGTGATGGCGTCCCAGCGTCGGTCGAGCCTGGCTCGCGCCACATGGTCGACCACGTCGAAGTCGATATGGTCGTAGCGCAGCGCGGTGATCAATGACAGTTGATCGGTCAGGCGGGTACGGTTCTCGACGAAGGCCGAGGTGGTGTCGGTGGTGGTGGTTCTGCCCTTGGTCATGGGCGCGTCCATGCCGGGGATATCGAGGAAGTGCCCGGGTTCGAAGCCGTTCGGGTCAACCGTGTCGAACGCCCCCTTGGATAGTGGGTAGTTGGTTTGCTGGTTGGTGCTGTAGTCCATGCCGAACGCCCAGTCGCTGGCCAGGCCGAACAACTGGCCCTGGTGGGTCAGCTCGAGCTTGTTGCCGTTGACCTCCTGGTCGTGCCGCTGGCGATAGCCGCCCGAGCGAGCGGTGGCGCTGTTGTCGGCGTTGTAGCGATACACCTCAAGATTGCGGTAATCGCGCTGGCCGTTGTAGTGGTAGAAGGTATTACGCAGTTGGGTGTTGTCGTCGAAGCGGTAGTCGGTGATCGAGCGCAGCCACCGGGTGCGCTGTTCGTAGCGACCGTCTTCGACGTTGTAGTTGTTGAAACGGTTGTGCTTGTCGATGTGCAGAGTGCCGACCAGAGGCTGCAATACCGGTGAGCCCCAGTAGGGGCTGTCCTCTTGCTCTTCCAGGTACTCGATGGCCAGCGTGTGCGAGAGCTGGTCGTTGATGTCGCTAAGCAGCGAGAAGGCCAGGTTGCCGGCCCCATTCTCCTGGCGATCGATATAGCCGTTGGTGCTGGTGCGGCTGTAGTCGAGGCGGGCATAGTGGCGTGGGCCGTCGCCCGTGTTCAGCGCCTTGTTGAAGGCGACCGACGTTTCCATGGTGTCGTAGCGTGCATAACTGACGCGCCCTTCGAAGGTGTCTTCGTCACGGCTTGCCAGCCGGGTGATGAAATTGAGGCTGCCACCGACAGCGCCGCTGCCGTTGAGGAAGGAGGATGGCCCGCCGAGCAATTCGACGCGGTCGTAGATCCAGGCGCCCACCGGGCGCGCCGCGCCGCCATACTGCAAATTGATGCCATTGAACAACTGGCTGATCTGGGCACCGTTGAACCCTCGGTACGACACATATCCCCCCCAGCCGGGCGGAGCCGAGGCGTTAACCCCGGGCAGTGCATTGGCGGCGTCCTGGAAGTTACGTGCGCCAATGCGCTCCATGGTCTTGCGGTCGGCAACGCTGACGGAAGCGGGGTTCTCCCTGGCGCTCAGGTTCAGCCGCGAGCCGCTTTCGATGGGGCGATCAAGGTCAAGGCGGGTTGCCTCCGTGGGTTGATTGGCTGCGGCCGTGACATTGCTGGCCGGCAGGGTCAGGGTGTCATCCTGCGCCCAGGCACAGGTTGCGCTGCCAACGAGCAGCGCCAAAGTGGTCATGCGGAACATGCAAGGCTTCCTGGCTGAAATCGGTGAGCACACGCCCGCTGCCGATCAGGCGGCACGGGGACATGGCGATGTCAGAACGCGAGAAGCGAAGCGGGAGAGGCGCGGGGATTGACCAGTGGCCAGCGCTGCTTGGGCAGGCGTGGCGGAGGTTGGTTGGGTAAGGGGCTGCCCGGCTCGCCGGTGAGCAGGGTCAGCAGGCCGAAAAAGACGGCCAGCAGTGTGGCGCTGAACAGGCTGGCGATCACGCAGTCACCGCCGGCAGGCAGGCTCGGATCGCTGAAGTCTTGCTCACCTTGGACCATGCCGCTGCTGTCGGCCGTGCACCAGGCGGCATCATCCATGCCAGCCAGGCGCAACCCGGCCATTTGCCCATGGCCCATGGCGCACAGCAACGAGCCGAACAGGATGCTGAAATACAGCACCCAGGCGACCTGTGATCGTGTGTGGTGGGCCAGCTTCATTGCAGGACTCGGCGTGACAACTGAATGATCAGGTTTAGAGGTTGGCGAGGGATTCTACATCTTCTGGCGCATCTGAACAGGGGGGATTTTTCAAGCACGAATATTCAATCGGGTAGTGCCGGGGGAGGGCCATCGCAGCAATGTCGGCTTCATGTACAGGCGCACCGAGACTCAGTGCTCACCGATGAGTTCGGCAGCAAGAGCGCGGAGTTCGTAAAGCACAAGTCCCCTGCTCGCGTGTACAAACAATCGCGCGGCATGTCGGCTGCAGCCGGGTTGAAATGCGCAGGGGTAACGAGAGATGGGTGACACCCTCGGAGATGTAGGCCGCCACTCCTGTTGTTGCCAGTATGGGCGTGGTGAGATCCGGCCCCGAGTCAGTTCAAGCATGATGGCTGAGGCAGTCAACGCAGAGCGCGAGTGATCTATGGGAAGCTGCAGTTATTCATAAGCTGTTCCTTCAAAACCTCCACCGCTTTAGGCCTTCTGGGGTTGGACTTGTAAAGCAGGACTACCTGGCGCATGTAGCGGTCAGCGTCCGACACTGGCGTTGCCTGTACGTCGTCAGTTTTCAATCCCGCCCATAGCGGGACGACGGAGGCCCCCATACCTTTTGCGACCATGATGTAGATTGCATCTAGCGCATCCAGATTGCAGAGGACATCGGGTTGCAGGTTATTGTCATTCAAGTACTGCTGTGCAATCTGCCCACCCCAGGCGTTTGAGTCATATCGAATCAGGTTTCGACCAAGAATCGTCGATCGGATGTCGCGCTTGTCAATCGGGTCTTTGGTCAAAAGCATCAGGGGTTCTTCGCGAAGCACCTGTACACGAATGGTTTTGGGGACGGTGAAGGGCGGACATACCATGATTCCCGCATCGAGCTCTCCGCAGGCTACTTGTTCGTAAAGACTGCGCGAGTCTCCTGGCGTGATGCGTAGCCTCAGTTGCGGGGCAATACTTGATAGCTGATTCATGGCCTCCGGCAATAGGCCTGTCAACGCTGTAGAAATTGCGCCGATCTTGAGGTACCCGGTCAGGCTACTGGTGTCCAGATCCTCTTTCAGCTCTGCTGCCCCCTGGATCAGATCTCGAATTTTCGGCAACAACGACAGGCATTTCTCGGTAGGTTCGACAGCGTGTGCGCTTCGGTTCAGGAGTTCGCACGCCAGCGATTTCTCGAGTGCTTGTATACGTTGGCTGACTGCAGGTGCGGTCAGGTTTTCCCGTCGAGCAGCCGCTGCAATCGAGCCAGTCTCTATCACCGCAATCAGGCTTTCGAGAAATCGAGTGTCCAAAACATTTCCTTTTGCTGAGAGATGGAAAAATGCGCTTTAGCACGTGCGCGAGGCTACGCTAACCTTCCAAAAAGTTATATCAGAAACCAAAGAGGGCAGTTATGAAATCGTTATTTCATGTTTCATACCATGTTACAGATCTCGAAGCATCTCGTAACTTCTACGGTAACATTCTCGGCTGCAAAGAAGGCCGCACGAGTGAAACTTATGTGGATTACGATTTCTTCGGTCACCAGATTTCGCTTCACAAAGGTGTGCCTTTTCCAACTACCCGTACTGGTAAAGTCGGCGACCATGAAGTGTTGATGCCGCATATCGGCTTGGTGCTGCATCTGGATGACTGGTTCGCGATGGCAGACCGCCTGGCGCTTCATGGCGTGCAGTTCGATATACCGCCGGTTGTACGATTCCCGGGCCAACCTGGGGAGCAGCGAACGATGTTTTTCCTGGACCCCAGTGGCAACCCGATCGAGATCAAAGGGTTCAAGGACTTTGAAGGTGTATTTGCCACCTGATTGGCATAAACCTTCGGGACGCGCCTCCCGCTTTGTCTGCGTGAGATAAGAGGCGTGTATCGGTGAGTGGCCACTCAATAAAAATAACAGGCTCCAACGATGTGTTTGGCATTTTTGCTGGCCAATGTACAGTCCAAATTATAATAACTGGAGGACGTATGGCAAAGACTAGTCTGGTGACTAGAATTATTGCAGGTCTTGTGCTCGGGGTTGTAGTGGGGGCACTTCTCAATTTCTTTCCCGAGTATAAAGCCTGGATAATCAGCAGCCTTTTACAACCCGTCGGCGACATTTTCATCAAGATGATGAAGATGATTGTCATACCCCTCGTATTCGCGTGCATGGTCGGCGCGATCGCAGGCAATGGTGATAGCAAGGCGATAGGGCGGGTCGGGGTGAAAGCCTTGTTCTACTTCTTTGTCGTGACCAGCATCGCAATTGTGTGTGGCCTGCTGGTTGGCAATCTTGCGCAGCCAGGCGTAGGTGCCAACTTGACGACCCTGGCAAACACCCAAACGCTCTCGCTTCCGTCTACCTCGGAGAACACAGGGTTTGGTCAAGTCATCCTCAACATCATCCCGGACAATATCGTCGGTGCAATGGCGCAAGGAAAGCTGCTGCCTGTCCTGTTCTTCTCGGTCATGTTCGGCTTTGGGCTAAGTGCTCTGGACAAAGAGAAGAAAATGCCGTTGATCGCGGTAGTCAATGCCATTTCCGCGACGATGTTCAAGGTGACGCATATCGTGATGCACTACTCGCCCATCGGGATCTTTGGCCTGATCGGCGTGACGGTAGCCAACTTCGGGCTTTCCGCGTTGCTGCCTCTGGCAAAACTGATTGCCGTCACCTACGTCGCGGTCATTCTGTTCGGCGTGGTCGTGCTGGGCGGCATCGCGAAGGTTGCAGGGATCAACATCTTCGACCTGATCAAGGCGATCAAGGATGAGTTGATCCTGGCGTTCAGTACCGCCGCCTCGGCGACTGTCATGCCCCAACTGATTGAGAAGGTCGAGGCCTACGGTGCGCCGCGTTCGATTGCGACGTTGGTTATCCCTACGGGATATTCCTTCAATCTGGATGGCGCATCGCTGTTCGTGGGCATCGGCACGCTGTTCATCGCGCAGCTCTATGAAATTCCCCTGAGCTTGGCTGACCAGGCGATGCTGATCATCATCATGGTGCTGACCTCCAAGGGCGCAGCCGGCGTCCCGGGTGCCATGTTCGTCATCTTGACCGCTACGCTGACCAGTGCAGGTCTGCCGGTGGAAGGTATTGCGTTCATCGCCGGAGTCTATCGCTTGATGGACATGCCGATTACGGCGCTGAATGTCTTGGGCAACGCACTGGCGCCTCTGGTTGTGGCGAAGTGGGAGAACCAATACCGGATGCCTGCTGCTCCGGTTGTAGTTCCCGAGGAGCGCCCGCAAGTGTTGACCTGTTCACTTGGCGCTGGGGGCTCGGCAAAAACGACCTAGTGTGTCATCGACATGATCGCCCTGCATGTAATGCAAGTGCCCATCATGCAGGTAATCGACTTGCAGGCACTCATTGCGAACGTCTCTAACTGCCATACCTCGGCCGTCACGGCCGAGGTAGGTCACTTATGTTACTCGTGGTGCGGCTCACCCAGGAATGTCAGTGAACTGAACAGACTCTGCTGGGCCACGGGGCTGCCGTCTGCCATTGGCAGGGTAGCCTGTGCCGCGATGATGTTGAGTCCTTCATTGCGTACGGTGATCCGTGCCCGGCCTTGCTTGTCCGTGGTGGCGCTGACCTGGTGAGGGGCGCTCCGATAATCGCCCTGCAGCGGGATATCAGCAGCCGGTTTGCCATCGAGCAGTACCTGCACTTCCAGCGTCTTGCCTGGCCCGACTTGCAGAGGGTCGCTCAGGGGAACGATCGCCAAACGCAGCATGTCCAGTTTCGGCAGGCGAGCACCGCGCTGGTAGATCGCCAGGCTGTATTTCAAGCTGTGGGTGGAGGCGATCGCATCCTTGACGTGGGTGCGATCCTGACTGACCCATTGCTTGTCCGGGCGCTGCGACCAAGGCCCGTTGTCCAGCAGCACGGCAAGTGCTGCAGGCGGGGTAAGTGGTCGCAGCACGGCATGATCCGCCAGCCGCTCGACCGTGACCGGGACCATGTTCCCGGTCGCGTCGAACGCCCAGGCGCGCTTGATCTTTTCCGCCTTGTAGGCGTTATCCTCGGCGCCGTGGCCGTACACGGCCTCGATATTGCCACGTCGCTCCTCGGTCCACAGGCCGTGGGCGCCTGCGTGGACGCTGACCATCAGGGTCAACAGGGACGCGACTTTCAACGATGGATGCATGATGGTTCCTCGGTTCAAAGGCTAAGGGTCAGGCTGACACTGAAGTTGCGTGGCTCCCCGGGCAGCACCCAAGCGCTGTTGTACGAGCGTTCGTAGTACTTGCGGTCGAACAGATTGTTGAGATTAAGGCCGACGGTGACCTGTTCGCTGGCCTTGTAGTGCGCCAGCAGGTCGACCGTGCTGTAGGCGTCCAGGGTGAAGTCGCTGCCGGCCTGGCCGGAGCGTTCGCCGACGTAGTTCACCGCTGCGCCCACATCCGAGCCGCGCAGGGCACCGTCCTGGAATTCGTACACGCCCATCAGGCTGCCGCTGTTACGGGCGATGCCGAGCAAGTCGCTGCCTTTGGGCAGGGCTGCGTCGCCTTTGGTGACCTCGGCGTCGATGTAGGCGTAGGCGCCGATCACTCGCAACGCGTCGGTCAGCTGGCCGCTGAACTGCAGGTCCAGGCCTTGGCTGCGCGCTTCACCCGCCGCCACGCTCTCGCCAAGGGCGTCGGTGGTGATGACGTTCTCCTTGTCGATATGGAACAGGGCGATGGTCGCGCCCAGGCGGCTGTCGAGGAGGTCGAGCTTGACCCCGGTCTCGTAACCCAAGCCCTTTTCAGGCTTGTACACCTGGCCCTGGGTGCCGATGGTGTTGGGTTTGAACGAAGTGGATGCGTTGGCGAACACGCCGACTTGCGGGGTCAGTTGGTACAACACCCCGATGCGCGGTGTGGCAACGTCCTTTTCCTGGCTGTTGCTAAGACCCGTGGTGCGGTTCTGCGAGGTCTGCTCGAAGCGCTCCAGGCGTACGCCAAGCAACCCCCGCAAGCGCTCGGTGAAGGCGATCTGGTCTTGCAGGTTGATCGCGTAGCTTTCAGTGTGCTCGAAGAAGTCGTTGGCACGGGTGATGGCTGGCTTCGGCTTGCCGTATACCGGGTTGTAGATATCCAGCCCATACGCTGCGGAGGTGGCGCTTTGCGGGTACTTCTGACTGTTGCGGTAGTTTTCGTACTCCAGCCCCACCAGGGTCTGATGCTGCCAGCCACCCAGCTCGAACTGCCCGTGCAGCTCGGCCTGGGTGATGTTGTCGTTCCATTCGAAGTCGCGTTCGCGATAGAAGCGCGTGATGGTGGTGCCCACCAGGGCCTGGGGCTCGGAGCTGCTGCCCTTGAGCGTGCCCTGGGTGTAGTGGTTGGCCAGGCGCAGCTTCCAGTTGTCGTTGAGCACGTGTTCCAGCGCCACGTCGAGGGTCTGGTTGTCGTTGCGGATATCGCCGTCATTCGGCTCGCCAAGGAAGGTCGAGCGCTTGACCGACCCCATTTCGCCGTTGACCGCCGGAATGCCGCGATCGAACACCGACTCGGTGCGGGAGAACTCGGTGTCGATCATCAGTCGGGTGTCGGGTGACAGTTGCCAGCTCAGGGAGGGGCTGACGATACGGCGCTCGCTGCCGACATGATCGCGGAAGCTGTCGTTGTCTTCGACGGCGAGGTTGATCCGGCCCAGCAGATTCCCTTCGCTGTCCAGTGGCGAGTTGGCGTCCAGGGCGGTGCGGTAGCGGTCCCAGCTGCCTGCGCTGAGGGTGAGGGTACTGAAGGCTTCGGCCTGGGGGCGCTTGGTGACGATGTTGACCAGTCCGCCAGGGTCGCCACGGCCGTACAGGCTGGCCGCCGGGCCTTTGAGCACTTCGATGCGCTCGATGTTGGACGTGTCCGGCGAGCTGTAGCTGCCGCGGTTGATGGCGAAACCGTTCTTGTACAGCTCGCCCGTGGTGAAGCCGCGCACACTGTAGTTGAGGAAAGTCAGGCCGCCGAAGTTGTTCTGCCGCGACACGCCGCCGGCAAAGTCCAGGGCGCGGTCGATGCGGGTGGTGTTGAGGTCCTTGATCACCTGCGCGGGCACTACATCGATACTCTGCGGCGTGTCGCGGATGTCGGTATCGGTGCGGGTGGCCGTGGCAGAGCGGTTGGCACGATAGCCTTGCACCGGCCCGTCAGCGCGCTCTTCGAGGTAGGCGTCGGTGATGGAGGTTTCGTTCAGCAGCAAGGGTTGTGCCGCTGAAATCGGCTGGCCGAACAAGCCCAGCGTCAGGCCGGCCAGAAGGGGGGCACGAGGGTTCACGTAAAGTCTCCGTTTTTCACGCTATAACGTTGCAGTGTTGGGTGCGTCTTGGCGCCAGGCCTGACAAATGAGTCCTGGTGAGGAAATTTTCATGTGTTGGTTCGCGCATGTTATTGGATGTAATAACGTAACGCTAGTTAATAGTGATGCGCAGAGGCCTGCGGGGCGGACCAGGCCGAGGCGTCGTGCGGGTGCAGGCTTTCCAGATGGCGAACGTGCACTTGGCTATCGCGGTAACCCTGCAGGCTTACCTGAATACGCCGCGCAGCGTCCTCGACGAACATCAGGTTTTGCCCGTTGAGTGCCGCGAAAGCTTGTTCGTCAGCCCGTTTCACGGCGGTCTGAACCGGCGTGCGCAAGGCGCCTTCGACTTGGTCGATCAGGGCCAGCAAACCGAGATCAGGGGCGTCGGCAGGTACCGCGACACGCACCCGAGCTTCGCTGCGTTGGCTGTGCGGCGTTGCCAGCGACGCGTTGCTGCGCAGCCACTGCGCAACGGCGCTGGCTTCGAGCAGTGGCTGGTCCTGGAAGGTTTGCAGAAAGCCGTCCTCAATCAATTGCCGGGAGAGAGCGGCAGAGCAGGGGCAGGTCGAGGAGTAGCCGATCCTGACTTCGATACTCAGGTTCAGTGCCCCGCCGACCTTCGTGGCGAGCACGTGAACCGGGTACGACTTCCAGCCAGAGAGGCCCTCGGTCACCAGTGCAGGGCGGCGAACCAGCAAGTCGAAATCCAGGCGCACCCTGGCATTGCGGCTTTCGCAATCCTGATGGCTGTCGATCATCTCCTGCAACAGCGCAAAGAGGCTTGCCGGCGACACCGCCGCAGCCTGTCCCCAGGCGTCCAGCAGGCGATACAGCCTGGACATGTGAATGCCTTTGACGTGTGGTGCCGGCAGGTCGACCTGGACATCCGCCCGGGCGTGCAGTTCACGCTGGTAGGTCGGTTCTTCGATCCTTACCGGCAGGTCGATACCCTGCATGCCGACCCATTGCAACGGGCTTAGGCTGGGGGCCAGGTCGGTGACGGAAACGTCGGGTAATGCTGAGCTCATCATGTATATCCATTGGTGGGAGCCTTGCACGTGGCAGCAAGGGGTATGAATCAGTTCCAGCCGGGGAAGGGGCCTGCCAGCTTGCGATTCCTGGGCCATTTCCTCATCGGTCAGCATCGCACGACGGCCCCGGCCTGGTACCCGTTGCCGGCCATGGCCGGTTCGCAGGCGAGCCAGAGGTAACTTTTAATGCGCTTAGTTATAACATAACATTAAGAGCAAGCTGCAAGTCACGCCCTTACGCTTGAGCAGGCAGAGGCGGGAAGCCGCTTCGCCTGGGGCTGCTGGAGCGGGAGAATAAACTGCTGGACAAGATCGACGCAGATCCTCAGTTTCGGGCTCTACAGGAAGCTCCACTCCTCAGCCCGGACTAGATGGCAGAACGGCCCGTCAAGCGTTGCATTGTGATGAGAAACGATGTCCTTAGCGTTCATCACTGGCGTGTCCGAACAGCTGTGACCGTCGGCGACAAGTACCGCATCGAAACCAAGATCACGCGCTGCACGGCATCGGCAATGGCACCTTTGGAGGCGACAGCTTCTGGTGGTTGTGAAATGACGATGCCCACATTCCCTGGGCAGGAAAGTGGGCATCGAAGTGCGGCTTGTGCGGTTTATTTTGCGCTGACGGCACCGGCTGTTTCAGCTTGCTCGCGCTGGCGCTTTCGGCCGATTACCAGTACCGCGACACCGGCCACGGTGCACAGCGCGGCCAATGGCATCAGCGCCAGAGAGTAGCTGCCAGTGGCATCGTGAATGGCGCCGTAGGCATTGACCATGAGGCCTCCGCCGATCAGGTTGGCCATGGCGCCCACGGCTGCAAGGCCCGCAGCAGCGGTCGACGAAGACAGCCAACCCGACACCAGCGCCCAGAACGGCCCTTTCATCGAATACGCCCCCACCAGAACCATGGTCAGCATCACCACCGTTGCCGGCAGAGACGAGGTGAACAAGGTCATCAGCAGGCCCGCCGCGATCAGCAGCATGGTCATCGCGGTGTGCCAGCGACGCTCGCCGGTACGGTCGGAGCTGCGACCCCAGATGACCATCAGCACCGAGGCAATGCCGTAAGGGATGGCGTTGACCAGGCCGATCTCCATGGCGCTGAGGCCAAAGGTTTTCAGTAACTGCGGGGCCCACACGCTCATGGTGCTGCCAGCGGCGGAAGCGCCCGAATAGATCAGTGCCAGCACCCAGATGTCCTTGTGGCGCAGCAGCTTCCACAGCGAGATATGGCCGATGGCGGTCTTTTTCGAGGCTTCATCAGCCAGGCGCCGAGTGAGCCAGCCGCGCTGCTCGTCGCTCAGCCACTTGGCCTGCTCGGGGCGATCGGTGAGCACGAACAGGCAGGCGACGCCAAGCAGTACGGCAGGTATCCCTTCGAGAATGAACAGCCAGTGCCAGCCACGCAGGCCCATCCAGCCGTCCAGGCTCAGTAGCAGGCCCGACAGCGGCGAACCGATGAAGTTGGCGGCAGGGATCGCCACCATGAACAGCGCCACCATGCGTGCACGGTAGGCCGACGGCAGCCAGTAGGTGAGGTACAGCAGTACACCTGGGAAGAAACCGGCCTCGGCAGCGCCGAGCAAAAAACGCATCACGTACAGAGAGTTGGCGCCCTGGACAAACGCCGTGCCTGCCGAGATCAGGCCCCAGGTGATCATGATACGGGCGATCCAGATACGTGCGCCGTAACGTTGCATGGCCAGGTTGCTGGGCACTTCCACCAAGAAGTAGGCAAAGAAGAACAGGCTGCTGGCAAAGCCGAAGACCTTGGCCGTGAGCTGCAGGTCCTCGTTCATCTGCAGGGATGCCATGCCGATGTTGCCGCGATCGATGATCGCGATGAGGTAGCAGATGATCAGGAATGGCAGCAGGCGCCAGGCGACACGGTGCATGGTGCTGCGTTCGAGATCGTCCGGCAGGGGTGTTGCTGAAGTCATGGTGCTCTCCAATTGTTTTTTTTCTGGAGTGACGCGTCGGGAGCGTGCCCCTTCTCGCGAAGCGGCGCGCGAGAGGGGGCGATCAGTTGGCGAACAGGTGGCGATTGACCACGCAACGTGGGTCTAGAGCATTGCCCGCCCAGGCATCGAGAATCTGTTTCAACGCTACCAGGCCTACACGGTCACGGGCCTCGGTGGTGTTGGCGCCGACATGCGGTGTGGCGACCAAGGTCGGCAGGCCCCACAGCGGGCTGTCGGCAGGCGGCGGCTCGGGATTGAAGGTGTCCAGGCCGGCACCGGCGATGCGGCGTTCGCTGAGCGCTTTCACCAGGGCGTTGGTGTCGATCAGCTCGCCACGGGCGGTGTTGATCAGGATGGCGCCTGGGCGCATGCGCTCAAGCTGGGCAGCGCCGATCAGGTTGTGATTGGTCTCGGTCAGTGGGCAATGCAGGCTAATGATATCGCTGTCAGCCAGCAGGCAATCGAAATCCTCTTCACGTTCGACGTGCGGGCGCTCTGGCAGCTGCTTGAGGTAGGGGTCGAACACCTTGACCTTCATGCCCAGCGGCGCCACCAGGTCCATGAGGATGCCGCCGATCGAGCCCAGGCCAATCAGGCCCAAGGTCTTGCCCGACAGCTCGATACCGTTGGCCGAGGCCTTGTCCCAATGCCCGTCACGCATGCGCGCATCCAGCAGTGCGGTTTGGCGGGCCACGCTGAACATCAGGGCGAAGGCCAGCTCGGCCACCGACTGGGCATTGGCGCCTACGGCGATCGAGACCGGGATGCAGCGGTCTGCGGCGGCCTGGATGTCGATGGTGTTGTAGCCCACGCCGTGCTTTGCGATCACTTTCAGTTTGTCCGAAGCCTCGATCATGGCGCGGGTCAGGTTGCCCTGGCGTACCACGATGGCATCGGGCTGTTCAGCGCGAATGATCGCTTCCAGTTCTTCGGCCGGCAGGTAGGGCGTAGTGGGGACGATTCTGACGCCCTGTTCGGCGGCAAGGTTCATGGCCTCGGCGGCGAGCTCGGGGCCGGTCAGCAGAATGGTACGGGACATCGTGGTTACCTTGTTCTTGTCAGGGGCAATTCAGGGGCGGTCTGCCGCGTATCTGTGGCATTGGTCTAAACCCTATCATAATGAAACGCTGTTGCAAGAAAATAAGACAGATCTCTGTCGAGCCGCAATCATAGGCCTCAAAAAATCCATTGATATACGGACAATGAAATGACATTCTAAAAACAGATTCGGCAGATACCGATTCCATCGAATAACACCAAGAGAGGTATGTCACATGAGCATTGGCTTCCAAGTACTTGAGCGCGCACGTAAAGTCGGCGATGAGTGGGTTGCACGCTACCGTGAGGTTCCGGTCGCTAATGTCAGCGACTCGATGAACCGCATGACTGCAGGTGGTGCCCGCCTGCGCCCCATGCATCACGAAGGCGTGCTGTGCGGTCCGGCCTTGACCGTCAAAGCCCGTCCAGGTGACAACCTCATGCTGCACTACGCGATCGACATCGCTCAGCGGGGCGACGTGATCGTGGTCGATGCCGGCGGCGACCTGACCAACGCCCTGATCGGTGAAATGATGGTGGCCTACGCGGTCAAGCGTGGCGTGGCCGGTATCGTCATCAACGGCGCCATCCGCGATGCTGCCAACATCGGCGCGGGCGAATTCCCGTTGTTCGCTGCAGGTGTGTCGCACCGTGGTCCTTACAAGGATGGCCCGGGCGAGATCAACGTGCCGATCGCCATTGATGGTATGGTGATCGAGCCGGGCGACCTGGTGATCGGTGATGACGATGGCCTGTTGTGCGTGCCTTACGACCATGTTGCCGAGGTCTACGCGGGCGCCACCGCCAAACACGCTGCCGAAACCGCGCAGATGGAAAAAATTGCCCAAGGCACCAACGACCGCTCCTGGGTCCTGGAGTCCTTGAAGAAGAAAGGTTGCCTGCTGCCAGGCTGAACCAGCATCAGCTGTGCACCTTGCGATGGGGTGCGCAGTGGCTGATGGTTCGGTATCGGTCGCGGGTCTATTGAGGTTTCGCAGACTTGTCCGATTCATCACCACCGTATCGCACGCGCTGGCCCGCCGCTGTGCGGGCGCTCTCTCATCGCAATTTCCAGATCTATTTCGTCGGCCAGGGTGTTTCCACGCTGGGCAAGTGGGTGCAGCAGGTAACATTGGCTTGGCTGGCCTATCACCTGACCGGTTCGGCCGTGCTGCTGGGGCTGATCACCTTTCTTTCGCTGGCGCCGCAACTGCTCATCGGCCCGCTAGCAGGAGCCTGGATAGACCGCCACGACAAACGCCGCCTGCTCATCATCGTGCAACTGATCCTGATCGTGCAGTCGCTGGTGTTGGGCGTCGCGACCTGGCTGGGCTGGGTGGACGGGCCGTTCATCGCTGGCATGGCCCTGCTGCTGGGCCTGCTCAACGCCCTTGAAACGCCGCTGCGCCAGGCGCTGATCGGCAGCTTCGTCGACAATCCGGGCGACCTGCCGAATGCGCTCGTGCTCAATGCCATGCTGATCAATGCCGCGCGCTTCGTCGGCCCGCCACTGGCTGGGGCGCTGATTGCCTTTGCCGGTGAAGCAGCGTGTTTCCTGCTCACTGCCGTAGCTTTTCTCGCGCTGTTGGGTGGCTTGCTGAAGGTCCGCGGCATTGCCAGCCCCAAGGCCGGCGGCTCAACCGCGCAGGTGTTCCGCGAGGGCCTGGACTATATGTGGCAGACCCGCAACGTGCGCCAGCTGTTGGTCAACGTGATCATGGTCAACTTGCTGGCTTCCTGCTACGCAGCACTGCTACCCATCCTGGCCAGGGCGGTGTTCGCCGGTGACGCGCGGGTGTTGGGTTGGCTATGGGGGGCGGCAGGTGCGGGGGCGTTCGTGGCGACGCTGGTGTTGGCGGTGGGCGGCGCCTTGCCGCGGCTGCGCCAGTTCACCGATGCCGGTGCGCTTTCGTGCGCGGTCGCCTTGATTGGCTTATGGCTGGCGGGGGAGCTGCCGCTGGCACTGATGGGGTTGGCGGTATTGGGTTTTGGTATCACCTTGAGCAACGTCAGCACCAACATGCAATTGCAGAGCGGCGCGCCGAGCCATTTGCGCGGCCGGGTCATCGCCTTCTACATTGCCATGCGCTTTGGTTTCGAGGCTTTGGGCGGCATGGCCGCAGGTTTGATCGCCGCTCGATGGGGCGCACCGGCGACACTGGGGATCGCCGGCGCGGTGCTGATGTTGGGGCTGTCGGGGCAGTACATCAGGTATCGCCGCCATTGAGTGCTCAGATGGCCTGGCCCTGGGGGGCTTGCCGTTTGGCCGGGTCGCCCAGCCAGATCATGAGGATGATACCGATCACCAGAATGGCCGCCACTGCGAAGAACGGTATGACGAAGCTGTGGGTGGCGTCCTTGATCAGGCCGATCATGAACGGCCCGGTGAAACCGCCCAGGTTGCCGATCGAGACGATCATCGCCAGACCGCCGGCGGCTGCGCGGCCGGTGAGGAAGGTCGAGGGGATGGCCCAGAAGGTAGCCTGGAAGGACAGGATGCTGGCCACTGCGATGCACAGCGCACCGATCTTGACCAGCGGGTCTGCGACTAGCGCGGCTGTGACCAAGGCCAGGGCGGCCATCCCCAGCGCGCCGACCACGTAGGGCAGGCGTTGTTCGCTGCGGTTGGCCAGGCGTGCCCATAGGGTCATGGCGATGGCGCCCAGGATGTAAGGCAATGCGACTACGAAGCCCAGCGTGCCTGCGGAGATGCCCAGCCCCTTGATGATCTGCGGCAACCACATGCCGATGCCGACCGAGCCCACGATGCAGCAGAAGTTGATCGCGGCGAGGGTGAACACCTTTGGGTTGGTCAGTGCCGAGCGCAGTGTATGGCCATGGTTCGCGCCGATCGCCTGCTGCTCTTGCGAAATCCTGTTGCCCAGCCATTGCTTTTCCCGCTCGCTCAGCCACTTGGCCTTTGCGGGGCTGTCGACCAGCACCCACAGGCAGGCGATACCCAGCAGCACGGCCGGCAAGGATTCTGTGACCAGCAGCAGTTGCCAGTTCTTCAGGCCCATCACGTCGTGTTGCTGCATCAGCCAGCCGGACAGCGGCGAGCCGATGATGTTGGCGGTGGGGATGCCCAGCAGGAACGCAGCGGTAGCCTTGGCGCGCCACTTGCCCGGGAACCAGTAGGTGAAGAACAGGTAGATACCAGGGGTGAAGCCTGCCTCGGCAACGCCCAGCATGAAGCGCAGGATGCTGAAGCTGATCGGCCCGGTAGCGAACGCCGTGGCCATCGACAGCAAGCCCCAGGTAACCATGATGCGGGCGATCCACACTCGTGCGCCAAAGCGTTGCAGCAGCAGGTTGCTGGGCAGCTCGAAGATGAAATAGCCGAAGAAGAACAGCCCGGCCGCCCAGCCGAACATGGTGGCGGTCAGGCCCAGGTCCTGGTTCATGGAGATGGCCGCGAAGCCGACGTTGGTGCGGTCCAGGTAGCTGATGACATAGCAGCAGAAAATGAACGGTAGCAGGCGCCACAGCACGCGGTGCATCAGGCGTTCGCCTTCGGCCTCGCTCAGCGGGGGTAAACTGAGATTTTGGTTGTTCATGTCGTCTGGTCTTCTTGTAGTTGTTGTCAGTGAGGCTGGGCGTTATCAGCGGTGCGAGAACATCGCAAGGCCTGGGGCCTTGGTCCTGACCTGCAAGATGCTGCCCGTCTCGGATTCGGTGATGAACAAGGTCTGGCCGTCATCGCCGCCAAAGGCCAGGTTGGTGTTGCTGATACCGGCGCAGGAGACGATGCGCTCTAGTGGTTCGGCGACTTTCGACAGCTTCCACACCGAACCGAAACCGGTGTGGGCGATGTACAGGTTGCTCTGGGCATCCAAGGCCAGGCCGTCAGGCCCGCCCAGCCCGCCGTGCAGTTGGGCGAACACGCCGACCTTGCCGACGATCGAGCCATTGCCCAGGGGAATTCGCCAGATCTGCTGGGCACGGGTCACGGCCACCAGCAGGTGGTTGAGGTGGGGGTCGTAGACAATGCCGTTGGGGCTGGGGATGGTACCTAGCAGGCAGGTCAGGTTGCCGCTGGCGTCGAGCCTGTACACCCGGCCTGTGGCGTCTTGCAGGCCGGTCTGACCCTGGTCGGTGAAAAACAGGTCGCCATTGGGGGCGAACACCAGATCATTGACACCCTTGAAGCCCTCGGAGCCGGCCGAGTCGAGCAGCGCCTCGATGGCGCCTGTCTGCGGGTCGAGCAACATGATCCCGCGCTTGTAGTCGGTGATGAAGATGCGCCCATCCTGGTGAATCTTCAGGCCGTTCGGCCAGCCATCGTACTGGCACACCAACTCCCATTCGCCTTGGGGCGAGATGCGGAAAATTCGCCCGTTGGGTATGTCGGTCACGTACAGGTGGCCTTGGCGATCGAACGATGGGCCTTCGAGGAACGAGTCGATGGCACGGCCCTGGCGGTTGGCATTGGCCCAGGCTGTCGGGCGCGGGTCACGGAAGCGGTCGGGCAGGCGGGTGAATACCGCAGTTTCCACGGTTGGCGGGGCAGCAAAGAAGCTCATGGAGCGCTCCTGTAGGGCCGGGGGACGGCAAGGCGTCCGATTGTTGTTTTGGTTTATATAATGAAATGATGTTGCAAAATAAACCATATTCCGACGAATGGGAAAGCGGACGCTGCGCGTTATGCTGGCGTCTATCGGCGATTTACCTCACCTATTGACGAATTCAGGGTAATCTGAGTCCATATAAAAGAAATGCCATTTCAAAAAAAACAACAGCTATGCCTTGGAGTCTCTTTTCTTGAAAGCCCTACGTTCGATCTGTCGCATTGCTCTGGCAGCCTGCGGCAGTGTCATCGGCTTGTCTGCTCAAGCCGCCGTGATCAGTGACAGCCATGCGAATCTGTCGATGCGCAATTTCTACTTCAACAGCGACAACCGTGAAGGCACGGCGGAGCCCTCTAAAACCGAGGAGTGGGCGCAAGGCTTTCTTCTCGACCTGCGCTCGGGCTATACCGAGGGTGTAGTAGGGTTCGGCGTGGATGCCACGGCCATGTTGGGCCTGACGCTAGACAGCGGCAGGGGACGGCATCAGGGCGGTAGCATGATTCCTTCCGATGGCGATCGCGCAGCTGACCGCTGGAGCAGCGCCGGTGTCACCGCCAAGATGAAAATGAGCCAGACCGAGCTGCGCGTGGGGCAGCTGATGCCCAAGTTGCCGATACTGGTGGCCTCTGATGGCCGGTTGCTGCCGCAGACCTTCCAAGGCGTGCAACTGCAGTCCAAGGACATCGAAAACCTGACGCTGATCGGCGGCGCCCTGAACCGCGCCAGGGGGCGAGCATCGACTGACCTCACCGGCATGGGCGTAAGCGGTGGCACCCAGGAGAGTGATCGCTTCAACTTTGCCGGTGCTGATTACCGTGTCACCGATTCCCTGCTGGTGCAGTACTACGCCGGGCAACTCGAAGACTACTACCTGCAGCAGTTCACCGGCCTCAATCACAGGCTGGTGTTGACCGATGACAGCTCGTTGACCACTGACCTGCGCTATTTCCGCACCCGTTCGGACGGTGCCAACGGCAGCAGCTCAGGGCGTAGCCAGGGCTATACCGTCGGTGGTTTCACCGAGGGTGGCGATGGCGAGATCGATAATGACCTGTGGAGTGCGGCGTTCACCTATCGCCTGCGGGGCCACTCGCTGACCCTGGGGTATCAGAGCGTTTCCGACGATAGCAACTTCGTGCAGATCAACCAGGGTTCGATCGACAAGGGGGCTGGCGGCAGCAGCCTGTATCTGTGGACCGACAAGATGCTGCTCAGCTTCACGCGCGCTGGTGAGCGTACCGGATTTGCCCAGTATGGCTATGACTTTACTGCCAACGGCATACCGGGGCTGAAAGCTTCGGTGATGTATTTGAAAGGCGACCACATCCAGACCGCCGGCGGCGCCGAACAGTCAGAGTGGGAGCGAGACTTCTCGCTGGATTACGTGATTCAGGGCGGCACGTTCAAAGGGCTTGGTGTGACCTGGCGCAACGGCAAGTCGCACAGCGAGGTAGCGCGCAGTGGTGACCAGAATCGTCTGATCATCAACTACACTCTGCCGCTGTTCTGAGCGTCCAGTTCGGCTTGCCTTTGGCCACGGGGAGAGTGCAGACGCCTTTGTCCTCAAGGCGATGAACACACCCTCATACGATCACGATTGACCTCTTGCCAGCAGGCGCAGGCATTGCCCTGCTGGCGTTTTTACCTGGCCCACGGCGCATGCTACGTTGGCGGGGGCCGACCGTTGTCGGATAATGAGGTTTTTCTGCCCTCGCGTTGAATGGAGGGCCTCAATCGTGTGAGGTTTTGCAAATGGCAAAAGCGCGGCCGCGTCCAGCGGTGAATGGTGTGGCATCGGCAGACCGTGTTTTGACCGTGCTTACCGCTTTTCAGGTAGGCGACTCTGCGCTGAGCCTTGTCGAGCTGGTTGAGCGTACCGGGCTCATCAAGAGCACGATCATGCGTTTGATGGTGTCTTTGGAGAACCACGGGTTCATTACGCGCATGGCTGATGGTCGCTATCAGTTGGCGAGCGAAGTCATGCGTTTGAACGCTGTGTATCAGGAGGCGCTAGACCTCGAAAGGCACGTGATGCCCCGTTTGCATTATCTGGCTGAACAGTCGGGTGAAACCGCTTCCTTCTATGTGCGTCACGGTGCGTATCGGATGTGCCAATATCGGGTCAATTCATCGCATCGACTGCGTCTGAACCTGCAGCCTGGTGACATGCGTCCGATGGATGAAGCAGCGGGTGCGCAGGCCTTGCGCGCTCCCTATCAAATCGGCATTGCCTTGCAAAAACCTTACTACTCCAAAGGCGCAACGGACCCTCATGCGGCTTCGATGGCGCTGCCCATCTACGGTGCCCAAGAGGAACTCATGGGCGCCCTTGTGATTTCAGGGCCTGCGAGTCGTTTAACTGAAGAGTACGCCGAAAGCCTCAAGCCCATGTTCTTCGAAGCGGCACGTGACCTGATGCGAAGCTTGGGCTTTAAGTCTGCTTCTTTGGAGTCCGCATGACCCAGGAAACGCTTTGTCAGGCGTATGGCGGACGGCCTCAGGACAGGGCACAGGTCTGATACAGTCGTCCTCGCTGGATGTTCAGCGGTTCACATCAGCGGCGCCTGCGTTGCGTGCGGGTAATGACTAGCCCGGCAATAATGCCGAGGACTGCTGCACTCACCAACAATGGTGTGTTGTTTTTGCGGCTTCGCCAGCCGCCGTCCACGCTGCGCCGGCCACTGGGTGGTTCGAACAGGTTGCCCGAGGAAATCGCTGCAGTGGGACTGCGGTGTATGCCCCAGCGTGTCAGCCATCCCGAAAGCAGCGGTAGACCTGGAACGAGGAAGCTGGCCAGGTGGGCAAGGCGCGCGGCGGTGCCGACCGTGGTGTGTGCACGAGGGGAAATGGCGCATGCGACCATGGCCTTTGCCACCCACTCTGGATCGTAGACCGGCCCAGGCGGGGTGAGCGCGTGGCCGGTGTAGTTACCGCCATCCCTGAACCCTGGCGTGTCCATGACCGCTGGATAGATATCGCAGACATGGATATCGGGAAATTCCGTCAACTCTCCCCGCAGCGCATCGGTCAGGCCACGCAGGCCGAATTTGCTTGCCGAGTAGGCTGCTGCATAGGGTTGGGCAACCCAACTGCCCAATGACAGCGTGTTGATCAGGGTGCCGCTGCGCTGCGCCTTGAAGTAGGGCAGGGCCACATGAGCGCCGCGCAGGTAACCGACCAGGTCGGTTTGAATGACCTGTTCATGGGCTTCCAGTGGCGCTTCCTCGAAGCTGCCGACCGCGCCGACGCCGGCGTTGTTGACCCAGATATCGATCCGGCCATGGCCAAATTCGGCGGCCTGCGCGGCCAGCGCTTGCATCTGGTCGCTGCTGGTGACGTCGGTGGTGATTGCCACGGCGTCTGTCCCGCAATCGGTGCACTCGTCCAGCACCTCGAACAACGCTTCTTCATCCCGTGCGGCCAGGACCAGGCGAGCACCTTTGCAGGCAAACGCATGCGCGGTGGCCCTCCCTATGCCACTTGAAGCGCCGGTGATGACCACGACCTTGCCGCGCAAGGGGCCTTTTACCTGTGTTGGGCGTGACGGCTCGGCTGGCAGCGGATCTTGCTCGAACTCGTCAGTCGCAGACCCGAGGAAAGCACTGGCTTCTATCCTCGAGAGCTCCAGGGCGGTGCCGTCGATCAGCACCAATTTCAACCCCTCGATGGTGCCGGCCACCCGATCGGGGAAGACGGGCTCACCTTCCGCATCCAGGCTGTCATAGATGAACTTCGTGCCTTCGAGCCAGCCGACAGCCGTCAGCAGTTCAGGGCCAAGGTAATATCTGCCGTCCAGAAAGAAACCGGGAAATTGATGGGCGCGCTCGACGTTCTCCACGCAGTAACGTTCGCCTGGTTTCATGCCTGTCGCTTGATCGATCATGGTAATAACCCCTTTCGATGTGTGCTGCAAAACGTTCAACCTTTGCTGTGTTCGTCGGATGTCGGCCCGGTGCCGCGCTTGATCCCGCGCGGCCCGGCAACGCCCCAGATTGCCAGGCCCACGAGCGGTAGCAGGACGATCACCAAGGCCCATAGCGCTTTGCTGGCATCGGACTTGTCGCTTCTGAACACACTAACGATGGCCCATAAGTCGATGAGCAGCAGAATTGCCGCCACTGCAATCCAGAAATACATGGCAGGGTCGTTCATAGGCTTGTCTCCTATGGCTTACACGTAATCGGGGCCCAAGGTGCCGGATGCTGCGTCGGGAACCAGAATGACCTTGCGGCAGTTGTCCTGTTTCTGGTCGAAGAGCTTGCAGCCCATGGTCGCTTCCTCCAGGGCGAGTCGGTTGGCACCTTGAACGGGCCAACATTGGCTTCGGCACTCGAACGTAATCGGCTTGCCCTCCGGATGCCTCCATATAGATGGCTATCCTCGGTCTGCGGGATCTTGCCCCGATAAAGGTGTAGATCCGAGCCGCATATGGCGATTGCGGTTACCCCGAGGATGATATCGTCCGGATCTTGAATGATGGGGGCTGGGACGGTATCGACCCTGACATCGTTTGCGCCGTGGTAGGCCAATGCGCTCATGGAGTTTGCTCCTGCAGCCATGTATTTCCGTGATTGGTAATGCAGGGGAAGCCAAGAGGTAGGAAAAAGTTCAGGCGATCAGCCCGGTTGCATCGCGGCGTTTTTCTTCCAGCCCCGCAGGTTCATCGCGCACAGGCAAACCTGCAGGATGATCAGCGCCCAGGCCTGCGCCTGCCATCCCCAGGTTGCCCACAGCACATTGCTGGCAATGAAGCAGCAGAAGCCCAGTTTGCGCCGGCCTGGGCGCCCTGAGCCGATGCACCAGGCAGCTAGCACGGTCAGGACCATGGCAGGCCATTCGAGAAAGTCGATCCAGTCATTCATCACGCGGTACCCAACTGATTGCGTTTGGAAGTAGGACTGGCGAACACATACCCTGGTTCAGAACGCTTGGCCGACACTCGCGGCCGCCGGATTTAGGGAGCTTCGCGCCCATCCGTCTTGCCCACTCTGGTCGAATCACCACCGAGTAGGCCTGGACCCGCGCGCCCGGGTGAGCGCGCGGGCGTGCATCAGGCTGCGCGCTGTTCACCCTTGAGCAGTTTCTTCTGGGTTTCCATGGCCTGACCCATCTCCTCCAGTTCCTGCTTGCCCAACAGCTTGCGGGCGGTGGGGAACAGCTCGGTTTCTTCTTCCTCAATATGGTGCTCCAGCAGCTCCTTCATTACCTTGACCCGGCCGGCGAATTCCACGGTCCCGGTCTCGGTGTGCAGCAGGTCAGGAATGACCAGCGAGTCGACCGTGCGGTGCTCCTCCTTGGCTTCGTAATACAACTTCGCTTCTTCCTTGCCGCCCGCCTGCTTGATCGCCGGGTACAGGATCTCCTCCTCCAGGGCCGTGTGGATGCTCAATTCCTGCTTGATGCGTTCGAGCAGTTCGGCCCGTTTCTTCACGGCACGCTCAGTGGTCGAGGACAGTTCCTCGAGCAGTTTCTTCACCAATTGATGGTCCTGGATCAACAGTTCGATTGCGTTCATGAGTCACTCCTTGAAGGGCAGGGAAAAATCACGGTTGCCTTGGGTGGAGTGGGCCACAAGCAGTAGGGTTCAACTCAGCTGCTCAGCGCACCGGCCCGCAACCTCAGGGGTAAAGGAATGAGCGCGACATATAACTATGGGGTGTCCCCTCAAAGAACCGCAGTGATGCGCATTCCATTACCAATCGAACGCTTTCCCAAGGGTCCCGTCTAAACCCAGGCATGAGAGTGGGGGCTTGGTCCCCGCCCGATCACAGCACTTTGTCGAGCGTGATCGGAAACTCCCTCACACGCTTGCCGGTGGCATGGTAGACCGCATTGGCCACCGCGGCAGCCACCCCAACGACGCCGATTTCGCCGACCCCTTTGGACCCCAGTTCGTTGACGATGTCATCGTGCTCTTCAATGAAGATCACCTCGATATCCCCGCTGTCTGCGTTGACCGGGATGTGGTACTCCGCCAGGTTGTGGTTGACCACGCGGCCCAGCCGATGGTCGGTCAACGCGGCTTCGTGCAGGGCCATACCCACCCCCCAGACCACGCCTCCCAAAATCTGACTGCGTGCGGTTTTCGGGTTGACTACCCGTCCGGCCGCTACGGCGCTGACTACCCGTACTACCTTGATTGTGCCAAGGTCCTCGTCGACGTGAACTTCCACGAATACCGCTGAATGCGTGGCGGTGGAGAACGGTTGGCGCCTGGCGCCGGGCTCGGCGTCGATTTGCACTTCGAACTCACCTTCCGGGGCGCTGGCGATGATGTCCGCCAAGGCCAGGCGATGGCTGCCCGCGTGCAGGTAGCCATCGGCGAAAATGATCTGCTCCCGGGCCGTGCTGGCCACTTGGGGGTACATCTTGCGTGCATGTTCCAGCACTTTGGTGCGCAGTACCTGGCAGGCCTGGCGCACGGCCGAGCCGACCGACGACACCGTGAACGAACCTCCCTGTAGCGGTGCGGTGGGCAGTGAAGAGTCACCCAGCACGAAGGTGACATCCTGCACCCTGGCGCCAGCCGCGTCGGCTGCGATCTGCGTCATGACGGTATAGGTGCCGGTCCCGATATCGGTGGTGGCACTGCAGACGGTGAGGTGGCCTTGGCCATCGAAGCTCGCTTTGGCGCTGGCCTTCATCTGCATGGCTTCCCAGACGCCGCCGGCCATGCCCCAGCCGACCAGCTGGTTGCCATGGCGCATGCTGCGCGGTTGCGGATTACGGTTTTGCCAGCCAAAAAGTTCGGCACCTTGCCGGTAGCACGCCAGCAGTTCCTTGCTGGAGTAGGGCTTGCCCTCGTTGGCATTGCTGGCGGCGAAATTGCGCCGGCGCAGGTCAAGCGGGTCAATCTGCGCTGCACAGGCAAGCTCATCCATGGCGCATTCCAGGGCAATCATCCCCGACGCGGCGCCAGGCGCACGCATGTCCAGCGGGGTGTACACATCGAGCGAGGCCAGGCGATAGCTGAGGGCAACGTTGTTGCACTGGTAGAGCATGCCACTCCATTCCACCACGTGCTCGGTGAAGTCCTCGACGCGAGAGGTCTGGCCAAGCGCATCGTGGGCGATCGCCAGCAACTGCCCGTTTGCGTCAGCACCCAGGCGCAGGCGCTGCTCGGTGCGGGGCCGGTAGCCAAAGGTGAACATCTGCTGGCGGGTCAGCGTGACGCGCACCGAGCGCTGCAGGTGCAACGCCGCCATCACTGCCAGCGGCAACTGGTACTGCGGGCGCAAGCCCGAGCCGAAGGCACCGCCGACGAATGCCGCGCGCACGCGGATGTTTGCCTTGGGCAGGCCAAACACCTTGTGCAAGTAGTCCTGGCAGTTTTGCGTGCCTTGGGTCTTGTCGTGGATTTCCAGCGTGCCGTCGCCCTTGTAGAGTACGGTTGACGCATGGGGCTCCATCGGGTTGTGGTACTCGTTGGCTGTCAGGTAGGTGGCATCCACCTGCACCGGGGCACCGGCAAACTGCGCGGCAAAGTCACCACGCGGCGCCGGTGTCTTGGCGGGTGCTGCATGCGACTGTTGGCATGCGCCAAGGTCGGTCTGGTGGGCCTCCTCGGCATACTCGATCCTGATCAGCGAACCTGCATACCGGGCCAGCTCGAGGGTTTGGGCAACCACCAGCGCCAACGGTTGACCGTTGTAGAGCACTCGATCATCGAACAAGGGCCGAAACGGCGCCCCGTGCGCGGCGTCGGCGTCGCTGTAGTCGTCGTCATAACTGGAAATATGTGGACGATGGCCATGATCAAGCACGGCGATCACCCCGGGCACGCGCATCGCCTGTGTACTGTCGATGTTGAGTACCCGACCTCGGGCGATGGTACTGGACACCACGCTGCCATGGAGCAGGCCTACTTCGGGATATTCGCCCGCGTAACGCGCCTGCCCGGTGACCTTCGCCACGCCGTCTACGCGGTCCAGGGACGTGCCGGCTACCGGTGTGGGTTTGATCATGCTCGTGTCCCTCCGTCAGCGGCGCGGCGCGCCGCGTCATCCAATGCCCGCACAATTGCACGTTGCGCGAGCGTGACCTTGAAACCGTTGTGGCTCAGAGGTTTTGCACCTTGCAGCAACGTTTTTGCGGCCTGGGTGAACAGCGCTTCGCTAGGCGTCTGGCCGGCCAACATGCGCTCCACAACCGGGTCTCGCCACGGCTTGTGGGCAACGCCGCCCAGCGCCAGGCGAGCTTGCCGGATCACCTGGCCATCAAAGCTCAAGGCTGCGGCGACCGACACCAGCGCGAACGCGTAGGAGGCGCGGTCGCGAATTTTCAGATAACGGTAATGTTTTTCGAACACCGGGGGCGGCAGCTCGATGGCGACCACCAGTTCATCGACTGCCAGCTGATTGTCTCGCTCCGGGGTGTCCTCGGGGAGGCGATGGAATGCCGCAAAAGGTATTTGGCGCTCTCCGCGCGGCCCCTGCACATGCACCACGGCTTCGAGCGCTGCCAATGCCACGCACATATCCGAGGGATGGGTCGCGACACAGGCATCACTGGCACCAAGAATCGCGTGGATACGGTTCGAGCCTGTACGCGCCGGGCATCCGCTGCCGGGTTCACGTTTGTTGCAGGGGGTGCCGGTGTCGTAGAAGTAGTAGCAACGGGTGCGTTGCAGCAAGTTGCCACCGGTGCTGGCCATGTTCCTCAACTGCGGTGATGCCCCATCCAGGATGGCGTCCGACAGCAATGGATAGTGCTGCTCGATCATCGGGTGCCAGGCCAGGTCGGCGTTGCTTACCAATGCACCGACCCACAAGCCACCGTTCGACGTGGGGTGGATGCCGTTCAGCCCAAGGCCGGAAATGTCGATCAGGCGCTTGGGGCGAACCACGTTTTCTTTCATCAGGTCGACGAGGTTGGTGCCGCCGGCAATGAAGTGCGAGCTGGCGTCAGCCAGGCTCACGGCTTCGCTGATTGATGCGGGCTTGTGGTAGCTGAAAGGCGTCATGGATGCGGCCCTCGTTGTGGCGGGGCCAGGTCCGTCATCAACGGTAGGGCTTCTTCCACCGCAGCGACGATGTTGCTATATGCACCACACCTGCAAAGGTTGCCGCTCATCTGTTCGCGAATGGCCTCGCGGGTGTAGGCGCGCCCTTCGCGGGCAAGTCCGACTGCGGAGCAGATCTGTCCCGGGGTGCAGTAACCGCACTGGAAAGCATCGTGGGTAATGAATGCACGCTGCACGGGGTGCAGAACCTCGCCGCTGGCAAGCCCTTCGATGGTCACCAGTTCGGCCCCGTCGCACATGATGGCCAAGGTCAGGCAGGCATTGACGCGCTTGCCATCGCGCAGCACCGTGCAGGCCCCGCACTGGCCATGGTCGCAACCCTTCTTGGTGCCGACCAGGTCCAACTGCTCGCGCAGAAGGTCGAGGAGTGTGGTCCAAGGATTCACCTGCAGGGTCAGGCGCTGACCATTCAGGGTCAGGCCGATGGGGTGTTCTACAGCCCCATTGGGAGAGATCGCGCTCATGGTAGGTCCTCACGGTCAGGGTTCGCGCAGCCGGCTGCGTCTCTGTTGTGCGACCGGGCCGGTTGAGCAAACGTTCAGCCGGCTTGCCAAGTTGCCGATCACATCTGGCCGTCACCCGTGTTTTTGCAGGGCTTCCACCAACTGGGCCTTGGTCATGGTCGAGCGCCCCTTGATGTCTTTGCTGCGTGCCTCTTTCATAAGGCTTTCCTTGCTTTGCGATTCCAGCGACGCGTGCGACGTCCGCGAATGCCCCTGGCGAGATTCAGCGGCGCGCTTGGCCGAATCCGAGCGTGCGGTCTTCTTCACGTGCGACGGTGTCCTGCTTCCCGAGCCTGCGTGCTTTTCACCGCCACCCGATTGTTTGTTGACGGTGGCCCAGGCGCGCGCTTCGGCTTCATCCTTGCCCACGCCCTTGTCCTCGTAAGATTGCTCGATGTGCTCGGCCTTGCGTTTCTGCTTGTCCGTGTACTTGTCTTTGTCCCCGCGTGGCATGGTATTTCCTCCTGCGTGGGTTGCATGAACCGTTGAAAACCAGGACAGAACTGACGCACCCGGTGATGGACGGGTGATCCGTGTCGATCGGCCCTTTCAGCTAACTGCCGGAACCTGCGCCAGATCCACTTCCGGCTGAGCCACTGCTAACACCACCCGCGTCTGTGCCGCTACTACCAGAGCCATGACTGCCGGTTCCCGAGCCGCTGTCGGTACCGTCACCGCCGGTATTGTCCGTCCCATTGTCGTCAGTGCCGCCATCACCCGTACCCATGCCATCGCCGGGTGTTCCCGAGCCAGTCGCTCCGCCTTGGCCGTTCATTTGTCCATTGTCGTTCGATTGCATGCCTGGGGCGCGCTGATGGTTCAGGTCTGTGGCGGCCGAAGCAAGTGCTGAAGCGCAGCCCAGGCAAAGTGCAAGCATTAACGTAAAAGGTTTTGCTGGTGTCATGGTGAAACGCCTTTTTGGATTGTTCACCCTATGTTCGGCCTGGCGTGCGTGGGAGGGTGCCTTCTGACCGACGGAAGGCGCTGCATCAGGTCGACGCGAGCGAGCGGCGCTTTGCTCCAATGAAGGCGTTGATAACGTGCGGGGCACCGATGAGGCTGGTGCAATCAGGTGTGCGAAGTTAGTTTTTCACTGCAAGCGTTTTAGCTTGTCATGGACACGATTTGTAAATGTTTTCTACTTGCGGCCTACTCGCGCCCGATAAATTCTTTCTTCGTGACGCCGGGCCCCTCTGACGGTTATGCCGCCATGTCGGAGTCATAGTTGTTCAACTACGACTATACAGGAGGGGCTCATGTCTGCCCTTAGTGTGTATCTGAACCAAGAGGTTCTTGGTACTGATCTCTGGCTTTGGCTTTCCTTTTTCGCTGTTGTGCTAACACTGTTGGCGCTTGACTTAGGTGTGCTCCATCGCGGGAATCGGGAGATTGGAGTCAAAGAGAGCTTGTTGCTGTCTGCGGGCTACATCAGTATGGGCCTTCTGTTCGCGGTCTGGGTGTATTTCCAGAAAGGCAGCGACGCCAGCATGGACTATGTGACAGGTTTCTTGATTGAAAAATCCCTGTCAATGGATAACGTTTTCGTTATTGCGCTGATATTCAGCTTCCTGGCCATTCCTCGGGAGTTCCAGCACCGAGTATTGTTTTGGGGGATCATGGGGGTCATCGTCTTGAGGGCTATCATGATCGGCCTAGGGGCTGCGCTCATCGCCCAGTTCAGTTGGATACTTTACTGTTTTGGCGCTTTCCTGGTCTTCACCGGGGTCAAGATGCTATTCGCTCGCGTCGATCATGCGCCTGACTTGGAAAACAACCGTTTCGTCAACTACCTGCGCACCCACCTACGCATCACCAAAGAATTGCACGGTCAACGCTTTGTGGTTCGCTTGCCCGATGCGTCAGGAAAAAGAATTCTATGGGTGACACCGCTCTTCCTTGCACTTATTTTGATTGAGGGTGCAGACTTGGTATTTGCTGTTGATAGCGTGCCTGCGATTTTTGCTATCACACAGGATCCGTTCATCGTTTATACGTCGAATATCTTTGCCATTCTCGGTTTGCGAGCGCTCTATTTTGCATTGGCTGCCATGATCAGTCGCTTTGTTTACCTTAAATATGCGCTGGCTCTGGTGCTTGTCTTTATCGGCTCGAAAATTTTCCTTCATGACATTGTGGGTAAAGTGCCAGCCGAAATATCGTTGAGCATTACAATCGGCCTGCTGATTGGCGGCGTGTTGCTTTCGCTTTGGAAAACCCGAGCGTCCGCTAATGCTTCTTGAATAATTACGGCCGCTGGCTGCTGCGTGAGCGCGATGACCGGATCGCCCAGGATTCAAGGCGTGAAGGCGGTCGCCTCCGGTGCTGCCCAGGCCATGCAGTTGATATTGCACATCCCAGGCGAAGCAGGAGCAAACCTCATGCAGACATACTCCTACCTGACTATTGCCTTTCGTTTGACATACCAAGCGAAAAGCACCATTGCCAGAACGCACACCGAGGTTTGAGTAGCTCCCAGGACGGCAATCGTGGGAAACTTCGGCGTGGAAACCATCCAGGTCGACACTGCTCCGATCGCCATGGTCAGGAACCCCAAAAGGGCTGACGCCAGTCCTGCTTCTTTCCCGAACGGTGTCATGGTCAAGGCCGTTCCCAGCGGATTGGCAATACCCATACCCCATAGGAAAAGCACCATCGACAATGAGTACCAGCCCAAGCTTGGATTGCTTGGGCCGACCAGCAGCAATGCACCTGCCGTACACGCAGTCGCGAGGCCTGACAAAGTAATGGCGCGGCTACCCCAACGGTGAGCCAGGCGAGGAGCAGCCAAGCCAGCGGCAAAGACCACGAAGACAGTTGCCGCGAAATACAGGCCCACCTGGAGCGAGCTGAGCCCCATGCCTTCCATCAAGATTGACGGCGCAGCGGCGAACGAGGCGAATAAGCCGCTCATCAGCAGGCTGGTCGCGAGTGCGGGCAAAATGAAGAGGCGGTTGGACGCCAGTTTGCCGTATGCGATCAGGATCGCAGGTACTGATTGAGTCACCCGACGATGGGCAGGAAGGGTTTCACCTATCCCTCTGAGGTAGAACAGCGCGATAAGGATTGCCGACATGCCGACGGCTATGAAAAGTGCGCGCCAACCCAAAGTGGTGTTCAGCATACTGCCGATCAAAGGTGAGAAGCCTGGCGCTGTGGCGGCAGCGATCATCGTCAGCGATAACGCGCGTGCCAGGTTCTCACCCTCATAGAGATCGCGAGCGATGGCTCTGGCCAGAACCGCGGCGGCACACACGCCAACGGCCTGGATTACCCGTCCGAGGATCAGCATGTCGAGTGTGGTGGCGTTAGCCGCCCAAAACGTACCCACCACGAAAATCATAAGCCCACCTACTACCAGCCGCTTGCGGCCATAGCGATCGGCAAGCGGCCCTACCAGTAATTGGGCGAAGGCGAACGTAATGAAAAAGCTGGAGAGCGTCAGCCCGAGTTCCTGGGATGAGACGTTGAGCTGTCGGGCCATTTCAGGAAAAGCGGGCAGGATGATATTGGTGGACAAGTTGCTGATGGCAGCGAGTGCTGCCAGTAACAGGATGACCTTGGCCGTCAGGACGTTGGCCTTCTGAGCATCGCCATCAGCTTCGTTGGCGTGTGTTTCGAGTTGGCTGTTCATACGTTGGCCTCCCAGCGACGGAACAGCACACTGGCGTTCACCCCACCGAATCCGAAACCATTGGACAAGGCATATTCGATGGGCATTTCACGGGCTACTCGTGCAACCAGGTCAAGGCCAAGCGCAGCATCATCGACCTGAGTCAGGTTGAGCGTTGGTGGAGCGATCTGATCTTGCAGCGCCAACACCGTGAAAATGGCTTCGACACCGCCTGCCGCCCCCAAGAGGTGGCCGGTGGCCGATTTGGTCGATGTAATCGCCACGCCGCTGCCGCTACCGAATACGGCGCGAATCGCTGCAAGTTCACCCTTGTCGCCAACCTGGGTCGAAGTCGCATGCGCATTGATATGGTCCACGTCCCCAGGCGCTACCGACGCCTGTTGCAGCGCGAGTTGCATGGCACGCATGGCACCGCTCCCGTCTTCGGGACCAGCGGTCAGATGGTAGGCATCAGCGCTCGTTCCGTAGCCGACCAGTTCGGCCAGGGGCTTGGCGCCACGGGCCAGCGCATGTTCCAGCGACTCGATCACCAGCAAGCCAGCCCCTTCAGCCATGACAAACCCGTCCCGTTGGCTATCGAAAGGACGGGAGGCTTGCTCAGGGCTATCCGAAAAGCCCGTGCTGAGCGCTCGTGCAGCCGCAAAGCAGCCTAGCGTCACACGATCGATTGCCGCTTCGGCGCCACCGCAGATCGCAATATCCGCTTCGCCGCTTCTGATGAGCCGAGCGGCGTCGCCAATGGCCTGCACCCCCGCAGCGCAAGCTGTGACGGGGGCCCCAAGTGGGCCTTCGAACCCGTAGCGTATCGAGACATGACCCGCTGCCATATTGGCCAGGAACGATGGCGCCGTGAAGGGCGACAACTTGCGAGGGCCACGTGCGTCAGTGGTGCGCACCGCCTCTGCGATGGCGCCGAAGCCTCCGACGCCTGATGCGATGATGGTGGCGGTGCGTGCGCGTTCAGCCTGACGCTCGGGATGCCAGCCGGCTTGCTGCAATGCTTCATCCGCTGCTACCAGCGCAAACTCGATGAACCGATCCATCTTCTTGCGTTCCTTGGCGTGGATGACCCGCTCGGGTTGATAGCCTGCCACGGCATCCTCGGCCAATGTGGGCACGCTGCCGCCCACTGACACGCCAGTGCCTTCGACGACATCGCCAGCAAGCGCGCGAATCCCGGACTGCCCAGCCAGCAATCGCCGCCAGACTTCCTTTACGCCGCAGCCCAGCGGGCTGACAACGCCGGTGCCGGTCACCACGATGCGTTTTTGATTAACGTTGTGAGTCATTTCGACCTCTCGTTGGATCATGAGCGCACCTCGAATTGCATCGGGCACGCACGGGTTGAAGGCAATGTCTACTCAGGCGCGATGTGCAGCCTCTGGCTTGGCAATGCGGCTATTGGGGCGGATCTTGAACCAGATGGAATACATCGCCGGCAGGAACACCAAGGTCATGATCGTGCCCACGAACGTGCCTCCGATCAGGGTGTAGGCCAAGGTGCCCCAGAACACCGAATGGGTGAGGGGGATGAAGGCCAGGATGGCTGCCAATGCCGTGAGCAAGACCGGGCGTGCGCGTTGCACTGTGGCCTCGACCACGGCGTCGAAGGGCGCAAGTCCTTCAAGCTGGTTGTGGTCAATCTGCCCGATCAGGATGAGGGTGTTGCGCATCAGAATCCCGGAGAGCGCGATCAAGCCGACTAACGCGTTGATGCCGAACGGTTGGCCGAACAGCAGTAATACGGGTACTACGCCGATCAACCCCAGCGGTGAAGTCAGAAACACCATGACCATCGCCGAGATAGAGCGCACCTGCAGTATGATGATCAACAAAGTCAGGGCGATCATGATAGGCAGGAGAGGGACGATAGCCTGGCTGGCCTTGGCCGACTCCTCGATAGAGCCTGCCATTTCGATTTTGTAGCCCGCAGGCAGCTGCGTGACGATGGGCTGGAGGTCTTTCCAGATCGCCGTGGACACATCAGGCGGCTGCAGCCCTTCCGCGATGTCACCCCGCACTGTCATGGTGGGCGTTCGGTCCCGGCG
The DNA here is from genome assembly GCF_900291005.1 of Pseudomonas sp. Kh14. Taxonomy (NCBI): domain Bacteria; kingdom Pseudomonadati; phylum Pseudomonadota; class Gammaproteobacteria; order Pseudomonadales; family Pseudomonadaceae; genus Pseudomonas; species Pseudomonas sp. Kh14. The sequence goes on along the minus strand of NZ_OLKJ01000029.1, from coordinate 196,883 downwards.
ACGGAGGATGGGGTCCTCCATGCGAATGCTCACATCACCGATCTGCGAAACCGGAACGCGCTGACCGTTCGAGCCTACCAGGGTGAAATTCTCGATCTGGGCAGGATCGAGTCTGATCTGGCCAGCGGCACGCCCTACAACCTGCACAGAGCGGATATCTTCCCTGACCGACGTGATCGGCACACCGGTGAGCAGGAACTGAAGCTGCTGCGACACCGAGGCGGACGTCAGGCCAACCGACTGCAGGCGATCTTGATTCAGGGAGAAGTGAAGCGTGGGAACAAGCGGGCCCCAGTCCGTATTGACGGTCTTCATCATGGGGCTCGCCTGCAGCACGCTTTGGACGCGTGCTGCAATCTGGCGCAGTTGCGAGGCATCCGGGCCCATCACCCGATAGGCGACCGGGTAGGGGGAGTAGGGCCCGAATACCAGTTGTGTTACCCGCACTTGAGCGCCGGGTGCCAGACCTTCGGAGGCCGCCTCCCGAAGACGAAGCTTGAGGGCCTCACGAGCGCCCTGGTTTTCGGTCAGGACGACAATCTTGGCAAAGGACGGGTCGGGCAACTCAGGGGCCATTGCCAGGAAGAAGCGGGGCGGGCCTTGGCCGATGTAAGTGGTGACAATCTTTGCCTCCTCTTGCTGACGTAGCCAGGACTCCACCTTGATCGCAGTGGCATGTGTCTGTTCGATGGAGGTGCCATAAGGCATCTGTAGCTCCACAAGCACTTCGGGCCGGTCTGAGGTCGGGAAGAACTGCTTCTTTACCAATCCCATGCAAAGCACGGCGGCCACAAATGTCGAAACCACGGTGCCTGCCACGAGCCATTTATGTGCGATCACCCAGCCCAACAACGCGCGGAATCGGTTGTAATGACGGGTGTTGTAAATAGCGGCATGACCACCTTCAACCGTCTTGATCCGAGGCACCAACTTCACGCCCAGGTAGGGGGTGAACGCTACCGCCACCACCCAGGATGCGATCAGGGCGATGCCGACAATCCAGAACATGTTGCTGGTGTATTCGCCGGCAGTGGACTGGGCGAAACCGTTAGGCATGAATCCGATGGCGGTAACCAATGTGCCAGACAGCATGGGGGCTGCCGTGTGGCTCCAGGCATATGCGGAAGCCTTGATGCGGTCGTAACCTTCTTCCATCTTCACGACCATCATTTCGATGGCGATGATCGCGTCGTCGACCAGCAACCCTAAGGCCAGGATGAGCGAACCCAGCGTAATCCGGTCGAAATTCTTGCCTGTTGCGGCCATCACTACGAATACGATCGCCAGTGTCAATGGCACCGCGGCTGCGACGACAACGCCGACACGCCAGCCCAGGCTGAGGAAGCAGACAAGCATCACGACCAGCAGGGCAACGAAAAACTTGATCATGAACTCGTCGACGGAGGACGTGATGTTCACTGCCTGATCGGTGACCTTGCTGAGCGTCATGCCCAAGGGCATGCTTTCGTTGATTTTGGCTGTTTCGGCCTCCAGGGCTTTGCCAAGGTCGAGGCCGTTCCAGCCTTCGCGCATGACAATGCCAAGCAGCAAGGCTGGCTCGCCATCGTTACGCACCAGAAACGTCGCGGGGTCTTCATAGCCGCGTTCAACGTCGGCCACATCCGACAGTTTCAGGGGGCGGCCCTGGGCGACCACAGGGGTTTCGCGAATCTTTGCCAGTTGATCGAAGGCGCCGTCAACCCTGACCACCACTTGTGGCCCCTGCGTTTCGACCGAGCCCGCCGGTGACAGGGCGTTCTGGTTGTCAAGGGCCGAGAAAATGTCCTGTGGCGTGATTCCGAGCGTGGCCAGGCGGTCATGGGAAAAGGACACGAATATCCGTTCAGCCTGTTCCCCGATGATGTTGACCTTCTTGACGCCCTGCACGTGCAGCAGCTGCTGGCGCAGTGTTTCGGCGTCGCGTACCAACTGGCGCTGCGGTTCGCCTTTGGCTTTGAGCGCGTAGACCGCGAATGTCACGTCCGAGAACTCATCATTGAGCATTGGGCCAATGACGCCCGCTGGCATGAGCTTGGCCTGATCACCCGCTTTCTTGCGGGCCTGGTAAAATTCCTCCTGAACCGCCGAAGGTGGGGTCTTGTCTTGCAGCGATACCATCGTGAACGCCAACCCAGGCCGGGTGTAGGTTTCGGTACGGTCATACCAACGCAGCTCTTGCATGCGTTTTTCCAACGGTTCGGCCACCAGATCCTGCATTTCCTGCGCAGTGGCGCCGGGCCAGGCAGTGATAACCGTCATCTGCTTGACGGTGAAGGGCGGATCTTCTGCTCGGCCCAGCTTGAAGAAGGCCAGCGTGCCGGCGAAGGCGATCAGCACAATCAGGAAGAGGGTGATCGCTCGCTCGCGTACTGCGAGCGCCGATAAGTTGAAACGAAGCTGGCTCATGGTTGGTGCCCCATGACCTGAGCTGTTTGAGCCTGTTCCATGACCTCGACGCCATCGCGCAGCAGATGCGCACCCAGTGCCACGATCCGATCGCCAGCGTGCAGGTCACTCTTCACGACCGCTTTTTCGTCACTGACACTAAGCACTTCCACCGCGCGCCATGACACCTTGGCCGGCTGGCCAGCTATCACCCAAACCCCTGCTCCGTTACCCGGGTCAAAGAGCGCGCCGATGGGTATCTGCTTAGCTCCGTAATCCGTATCGGTATCCGGAATCTCAAGCGTAATGGTTGCACCCAGTGGCGCGCTCGCCAAAGGCCCAGTGAGCACGTACCTGGCTTCGAATGTGCGCGTGATGGGGTCTGCTGCATCCGAAAGCAAGCGCAGTTTGGCGGGTACGGCCTGCGCAGGCTTGCCAAATAGCGTGGCGAGCGCAGTCGAGCCAGGCGCAGGTCGGAGTGTTTCTGGCAAGTAGACGACAGCTTCTCGTTGCCCGGCCCTGGCCAGCCTTACAACCGCTTGACCAGCACTGACGACCTGGCCCGGTTCGGCCAGCGTGTCCATCACCACACCATCGGCGTCGGCTAGCAAGACCGCATATTCAGTGGCGTTCCTGGCAACGTCAGCCTGAGCTTGCGCGGCACTGAGTTGCGCCTTGGCGGCATCAGCCGCAGCTTTGATCTGGTCGTAGGACGATGCCGAGACCGCGCCCTCGGCCACCAGCCCTCGATAGCGAGCTTCGTCGTCACTGGTCTGCTTGGCCCGTGCCCGAGCAGCAGTTACTGCCTCTTGCTGCGCGCGCGCCTGCAGATTCAGATCCGCCGGATCCAGGCGCATCAAGGGCTGACCGCGTTTGACTGTTTGTCCGGTATCGACCAGGCGCTGCAAGATTTTTCCGGATACTCGGAAGCCGAGGTCACTCTGTGTGCGAGCGACCACTACTCCGGAAAACGAACGTGCAAGGGCTGACGCGTCCTGTACTGAGACCGCTTTCACGACCGGCGGTGTGTCTCTCGGGTCTTTTCCAGGTGAAGAGTCCCCGCAAGCGACAAGGGCGAGTGGGAGTAAGCAACCGACTATGGCGGCAGGACGCAGGCGCATGGGATCCCTTTCTCAAAAGGCGATATAGGAATCCCATTTTTCTACCAGTGACCAATATTGTCAATGGTCACAATCTGCTAGGGGGCGAGACTTCGGAGTATCAAAGCCGGCAGTTGGACGACCGCATCCTGAAGCGTGTCCAGGTTGTGCTGAAGGAGCGCGGCATTTACGTATGGCCTCATGATCAGAAAAATCGCCAGCGTCAGTTCGTCCAGGGGTGTCTTGCGTTCAAATTCTCCTGCGTCGCGGCCTTGTGTCAGGATCTCCAGAATGACCTTACTGATATTGGCTTCATGAGACTTGACCGACGACCATTGGTCGCGCGATGCCACTGCCGCTATGTCATAGAGCTTCCGGTCGTGGAAGAAAAGGTCAGCCCCGCCTTCAGCGATCGCTCGGAATAGACGTCTCAGCTTCTCCGATGCAGTCGGGGCGTCGCTGGTGGCCGTCGCAATGCGCTGCATGATCAGCGCAAGCCGACTGGAGCAAATCACCTCTCCGATCGCTTGTTTGGATTCGAAGAATTTGTAGATGTAGGCCTTTGAAAAGCCAATCGATTTGGCTAAGTCAGAGACAGTGGTTTTGTCGTACCCATAATGGGCGAAGTGCTCCATGGCAGCCTGGATGATCTGATCCCTCACGTCGTGGTCGGCTGGTCCGCGCGCCGGCGAGGGTGGAGAAGATTTACTCATTTTTGAAGCATCCTGGAACTGATTGACAGAGTGTGACCAAAATATAATATGGTCACACCTCCTCTTGGTCTATGAGAATCATCATGCTTCCCTACCGAACGATTGCTCTGCTGTTGAGCGCCAGTCTCACTGCAGGGTGCATGGTTGGCCCGGATTATAAACAGCCAGAGGTTGCGCTGGCCGATCATTACGTCACGGATGCACAGCCGTTGACCGCAAGCGACACATCGGTCGGCAGCCTTGATGTCTGGTGGGAAGGATTTGGGGATCCTTTGTTGAGCAGGCTTGTGACCGAGGCGCTGGGGCAAAACCTGCAGTTGGCGCAGGCACAGGCCCGTGTAGCTCAGGCTCGCGCAGCGCTGGGCTCAGCGACCGCGGCGCTTGTGCCGTCCGCGGGTATCAATGGCCAAGCTGCACGCTCACGGCAATCCGTTGAAGCGCCCTTGGGCCAGCTGCTGAACTCAACGCCTGACTATGACCGCTACGGCAACAGCTATGAACTCAATCTGCAAGCAAGCTGGGCAATCGACTTGTTTGGCGGGCTTCGTCGTGATCGGCAAGCCGCGGTCGGTGAGTACCAGGCTTCTGAGGCGGTGGCAATCGCAACTCGTCTTGCCGTCGCCGCGCAAACAGCAGATATCTACACTACCGTGAGGGGGCTGCAGGCGCGTCTGGCCATTGCTCAGAACCAGGTGCAGACACAGCAAGACCTTCTGGCCAAAGTCAACCTGCTCAACCGCAAAGGTCTGGCGCCTGACTACGAGGTTCGTCAAACCGAGGGCGAACTGTCTCAAGTCGAGGCAACCGTGCCGGTTTTGCGTGCGGGCCTGGATGCGGCTCTCAACGCTTTGGATGTCATGCTGGGCAGTGCGCCAGGTACCCACCGAGCCCAAATGGCAATGGCCTCGTCAATCCCTCAGGTGCCTGCGCTTGCGCAAATCGGCAAACCTTCCGATCTGCTCCGCCGTCGGCCCGACCTGATCGCCGCCGAGCGCAGGCTCATGGCTGCCAATGCCATGATCGGCAGTGCGATCAGTGAGTACTACCCAAAATTTTCAATAGGCGGGCTGATCGGCAGCGCGTCTACCTCTGGCGGACCATTTTTCACGGGCGATGCCAACCAATCAGCCGTATTGCTCGGCTTGAGGTGGCGACTCTTTGATTTTGGCCGTATCAACGCGCAGATAGACCAGGCCAAAGGACGTGAAGCCGAAGCCCTGGCCCTCTATCGGCAGTCTGTGCTGGAGGCTTCGGAAGATGTTGAAACAGCTTTGTCTGCATTGATCAATCGGCAAGCGCAGGCACAGTCGCTCAAACGCGGTGAGGCATCCCTGGAGCGAGCACGACGTTCGTCCTTTGTAGCATTCCAGAACGGTGTAGCCAGTTTGATAGACGTTCTGAACGCAGATCAGCAGCTTCTCAGGACATCAGATTCCCGAGCAGTTGCGCAAACTGAAGCGGCGCGTGCTGCTATTGCTGCCTACCTCGCCCTGGGTGGCGGGTGGTCAAGTGACTCAGATGTGGCACAGCGATGATGGGGCTGCGTAAATGCCTTGAGCGATAAGGCGTCTCGACCGGCTTCACTCAGAAGCCTGGGAAAGGGTGTTCAGCACCTTCATTGCTTTTTGCGCATCATCTTTACCTACGAAGACATGATCGTGGAAATAGGCTGCGATCACATTGCAGCTGATCCCTGCTTGGCCCAGAGCAGTCGAGAACGCCGCAGTCAAGCCAACTGCATCGAGGGCCGAATGGATGGTCAGGGTGATCCACGCAGCGACGAAATCAAACTTCAGCCCGAGCGTTTCTGCTCGGTTTCGCTCGATGATCAAGGTCAAGCCTTCTTTCTCCTTGAAGCTACCCACCAAGTCGTCCGGGCTCAGTCCTGCGAAGTCAGCGACAGTGCAGAAGACGTACTCACCTTCGTTGAGGATTGGGCTCATACCGCGTAGTAGGGCAGAGATAGATTTTTCACCCGCCATGTCTCACCTCCAAAAAATAGTGGCAGAAGTCTGCGCCGCCTTCAAACCTCAAACCTCAAGCCAATGTTCTTCGAAGCGGCACGTGATCTGATCCGAAGCTTGGGCTTTAAGTCTGCGTCTTTGGAATCCGCATGATCCAAGTGCTTACGCAAAAGGTGGAGGAGGGTAGTCGAGGGGTTCACCTGCAGTATTCGATGTCGAAAGTCGCCTTCTTGCCTGTCATTACCTGCCCCCTTCAAGCGCGCTCCCCACGAAGCCAGCGCTCGTGATAATGGATCAGGCGCGTCAGTCCATAGACGGCACCGTCGTGCATGACTTGCGCTCGCTCACCAAAAAAACGCTGGGTACGGGTAAACACGGCTATCGGTTCGCCGGCAAAAGCCCACGCAAAGCAAAGCGTGCCGGGTAGAACCCCAGCTGCTGGGTCAGGCCCGGCTAAACCTGTAGTTGCGATAACGACATTGGCATCGCTGTCCTTCAGCGCCCCCAGGGCCATCTCCCATGCGACTGGTTCGCTAGTCAGCCCGTACCGTTCGATGGTTTCCGCGCTTACACCTAGCAGACGCTTCTTGGCGGAGGGCGAATACACGACGTAGCCGCTTTCCAGGACCTCGCCTGTGCCTGGGAATGCCGCTAGCAGAGCGACCATGCAGCCTGCTGTGCAGGACTCGGCAGTGGTAAGTACCAGATGGTGGTCTTTGAGGTAGCCGAGCACGGCCAATACGGGATCCGTTGCCATTTTTATGTCGACTCATTGTTCTTTTGTGGTGGACGTGTCGGCCATGTAAATGGTTCACCGGTTTAGCGCAGCTTCGCCTTGTTTTTTGAACTGAACTTTATTTCCCTCGTTTTCAGTCATCGTCACGGCCTTCGCATTTTACTTCTTTCTTGTATTCGTCCCGCTTGGCTTCGACCTTCACCCGGCACGGACCGTCCCAGTATTCCTCCTTCCATTCACCCCGAGGCCAAGTCCTGCCACGCCCATCCGGGCATTTGACTTCCAGCTTGTAGTCGCCCTTGTCCGAGACCTCTTTGACGTGACACGGACCGTCCCTGTACTCGTCTTCCCGTTTCTCATGGCGATGATCAGCGACAGCCAAGCCAACAACGGAAGAGAGCATTAACAGCGCGCCCACGAAAGGCTTGATGCCCATCACGCAACCCCAACAGCGAGCCTTGATAAAAGCCCCCGCATAAGCTGTGGGGCACCAGATGTCCCTAAGACAACAGTGCGACTGCTTTTGTTCACCGTAGGCGACGCAGTATTATGCAAGACGGGTTCGCCATATCGATCAGTAAACGCTGACACATGAATATGTCTGACCTAGCACCTGATTTAACAAGTGGGCGATGTCATTTGTTCATAAGTGGGCGGGCGCATTGCTTTGCTGAGGGATTGTGGGCTAATGCCGTTGAAATGTTCATCCGTTTGGGTTCATAAGAACAGGCCAGCGACCTCGCATTACCATCACAGTGCTACGGCGCGCGATAGAGACAAGCGGCGGGAGCATTACTGCGTGGGCTTGGCTGGGGAAATCTGCGTATCTGGTCAACTGACTGGTGGATCAACGCCGTTGGCACTGCTGATCTTATTCATGAGCGCCTGTTCGCTTTACTGATTCTTATAGTGATGCCCTGACCACCAACGGACAATCAACTGGCTGGGCTCCCGATACCTCGAGGGCCTGGATCAGGTGCCGGGCAGCATTGCGACCGATCTCGTAATATGGCAATTGCACGGTGGTCAGCGGTGGGATGAACAGTTCGGCGATGCCGATCATGTTGTCATAGCCGAGCACAGCGACATCGGCGGGAATCTTCAGGCCACGGCCCAACAACAGCTGATAGGCACAAAAGGCAATACGGTCATTGCCACAGATCAGAATGTCGAATTGGGGGCGACCTTCGATGATATGTCGGTCGAGGATGGCTGCGGTTTCACCATAGGCGTCATGATCGGAAAGGTCGTATTGCAGGAGTGCGCCAGGCGCTAGGCCGAATTCCTGACAGGCACGTTGCAGGCCTTTTTGTCGCAAGCCCCAAGCCAGACTCTGTTTTGGCAGATTGATACACAGCGGGCGCCGATAGCCTTGGCTCAACGCGTGATGTACGGCTCGATACTGCCCCTTTTCGTCGTCTGGCACATAACTCACCAGGCGACTGTCATCGGTCAGGCAATTGGCGAGTACCAGTGGTTTGCTCTTCAACCGCTCGGGAATGCACACCTGGCGAAACCCCATGGCGCTGAAGATCAAGCCGTCCGGACGGTGCGACAGCATTAGGTCGATGTTCTGGTCAGTGGGCGGGTTGCTTAACAGGTTGAGGATAAAGACATTCCAGCCGGCTTGCTGCGCGGTCTGCTCAATGGACAGCAGCAGCTCGACCGCAAATGGTGTGGTCGCAGTGTCCAGCGCGAACACACCGATGGTTCGCGACTGGAGGTTGTCGCCGCGCATCCTGCGCGCCGACAGGCTCGGTACGAATTGCAGTTCATCAATGGCACGACGCACCCGCAGAAGGGTTTCGGCGCTCAGTTTTTCCGGAGTGTTGAGCGCTCGAGAAACCGTCATCAGGGACACGCCGGCCAGCTGTGCAACGTCTTTCACTGAAGTCATGTGAGGCGAAATCGGTCAGGTTGACGCCGAATCATGACACATTGCCCGGACTTCTCGCGACTCGAATGAGCTGTCTCACAGCCATCCAGAACCGAGAGACCACGCCTTGGGAATCGAGACACGCCCACCACCCCCGCTAGCCAGAAGCTTCACGCCCAGACTGTCGGGCCGCGGATAGAGGCGACTGCTGAGGCTGAAGTGCCCGTTTTCGTCGAATACCTCGATGGAGGAGCGATCGAGGAACACGCGCAGTTCAAGTCGCTCTTGTGTCGGGTCTATCGATACGCTGCGCTGGCCTGTGACTTGCGCACCCGAGCGGCTACGGTCAAGCACCAGGCGATGCAGTGATGCATCGTAGTAGAGCAGGGTTTCTTCACGGCCATCGTCGCTGCAGCGCAATGCAATTCCCAGGTGGCCGTCGGTGCAGCCGAGCAAGTCCAGATGCACGTGGATTTCGAGCATATCGCCTTTCACGTCCGGCACCCACCGGGACCCCGTCTCATCCCACCAGGGCGTACTCGGTAATGGCGTCTTGCGTAGGGCGGTGAGCTCCCGTGCCGGATACACGCAAAGGCGATCGGCGCACAGTTCAAGTTCGCGCGGTAAACAGAGCATGCCGCACCAGTGATGGTCCTGGCTCGGCATCGGGCTTTCCCACATGTCGAGCCACGCCCACACAAGGCGCCGACCATCAGCGGCCAGTAGCGTTTGCGCAGCATAGAAATCATGGCCGTTATCCAGCTCGATAAAAGGCCCTCCCGTGAAGTGCCATTCGCTATCGAGTCGGCCTACTCGATAACCCGTCTGGTACTTGTTGAGGCGGTCGTAACCATCGGCTTGCATGCCTTGGGGCGAGTACAGCAGTACATCGCGCCCACTCCGTCGAAACAGATCCGGGCATTCCCACATATAGCCATCACCCTCGCTGCCGCCGGACACATAGTCAAGGAACTCCCAGACGTGCAGATCCGTGGAGCGGTACAACGGCAGCAGCGGCACATCGCCCAGACGTGCGCCGGCAATCAGGTACCAATAGTCATCCTCCTGCCATACCTTGGGATCGCGAAAGTGCATGATGGTGTTGTGCGGCGCGGTGTCGATGACGGCGCCATGTTTGACGAAATGGATGCCATCGCTACTGGTTGCCAGACACTGGACTTGACGGATGAAGCGCTCGTCACCCACTTCCCCCAGCCAGGTGTGCCCGGTGTAGATCAGGGCCAGGGTATCGCCACACACCACGGCACTACCGGAAAAACAACCGTCACGATCGAAGTCATCGCCGGGTGCCAGTGCAATGGGCAGGTGCTGCCAATGAACCAGATCGGCACTCTTGGCGTGGCCCCAATACATCGGGCCCCATTTCGCGTCGAAGGGGTAATGCTGATAGAACACGTGATATTCGCCACGAAAGTACACGACCCCGTTAGGGTCGTTCATCCAGCCTGCCGGCGGCGCAATATGATAGCCCGGGCGATAATCGTGGATGACGCGCGAGATACCCTCACTCAGTGCACGCTGCGCAAGTTCAAGGGAAGAAGACATCGGGTCGCTCATGGTATTCAAAGACAAGGTCATAGGGCGCGTGCTCGGACTGAACGCAGAGAAATGTCATTCGGCAGGTTTTCAATGGCTTGTGGGTGGCGCTTCAAGGCCCTGCCGTCGGCGTCGAACAGGTGCAGGTGGTCTGTGTCCAGTTGCAGTTCGACCCGATCGCCTGCCTGCCATCCGGCGTTGACCTCGCAACGACAAGTCAGAAGCTCGTCCTGACCTGTTTCGAGGTGCACATACGTTTCGCTACCCAGGTACTCGACCCCCATCACGACGATGCCGGCGGTTTCTTCCGCCGCTTTGAGCGATACGTGCTCCGGGCGAATCCCCAAGCTCAGCAGCGTGCCCGCCGCCAGATCCGAGCTGTCGAAGGGCAGGGCGGTCATACCCAGAACGGGAGTATCGACTAGGCTGGTTTCGCCCGGGGCATGCAGGCGTGCCGGTAGAAAATTCATTTTCGGCGAACCGAGAAAACCGGCGACAAAGCGGCTCGATGGGCGTTCATAGAGCTCGCGCGGTGAACCGACCTGCTCCACGCGACCGCCATTGAGCACGATAATTTTGTCGGCCAGGGTCATTGCTTCCACCTGATCGTGGGTGACGTAGATCATGGTCGAGCCCAGTCGGTCATGCAGCCGGGCGATTTCGTTGCGCATCTGCACCCGCAAGGAAGCATCCAGGTTGGAGAGTGGCTCATCGAACAACAAGATGTCCGGTTCCCGCGCCATGGCTCTGCCCATCGCCACACGCTGACGCTGGCCTCCAGACAGTTCCTTTGGCTTGCGTTGCAGCAGGTTGTCCAATTGCAGGATCTGCGCAGTTTTCAGCACGCGCTCGCGCAGGCTGGTCTTTTCGGTCTTGGCCAGTTTGAGACCAAAGCTGATGTTGTCGTAAACGCTCATGTGCGGGTACAGCGCATATGACTGAAACACCATGCCGACGCCACGTTCGCGCGGCTCCAGGTCGTTTACCCGTCGCCCGTCGATCAGCAGGTCGCCGGCGCAGATCGAATCCAGTCCGGCGATCAGTCGCAGCAGGGTCGACTTTCCGCAGCCCGACGGGCCGACGAACACCACGAATTCACCCGCAGCGATCTCCAGGTTGATGTCGCGAAGAATCCGCACGCCACCCAGTTGTTTGTTCACGTTGTCCAGTTTCAATTTGATCACGATGCTGTTCCTTGTATTTGTTGGGCATCAACCCTTTAACGCGCCGGCAGTGAGGCCGGAAACGATTCGGCGCTGGAAGATCAGCACCAGAATCACCAGCGGGACGGTGACCAGCACCGATGCGGCCATTAACAGCCCCCAAGGCAGCTCATGGGGGCTGCCGCCGGAAATCAAGGCGATGGCGACCGGCACAGTGCGTTGGGTGTCGGTGAGGGTGAAGGTCAGGGCAAACAGGAACTCGTTCCACGCTGCGATGAAGGCCAATAAACCGGTAGTGGCCAGGGCGGGCCAGAGCAGCGGCAACAGCACGCGGGTCAGCGTGACCCAGGGCGAAGCACCATCCATGATTGCCGCTTCTTCCAGTTCATGGGGCAATTGCCCCATGAACGTGGTCAGCACCCAGACGGTGAAGGGCAGGGTGAAAATCGTGTAGCTCAGGATCAACGCCCAGGACGTGTTGTACAGGCCCAGGGCGCGGATCACTTCGAACAGCCCCGACAGCACCGCGACCTGGGGAAACATGGAGACGCCAAGGACCATCATCAATACTGTCCCACGCCCACGGAATTTCACCCGGCCCAAGGCATAGGCAGCGGTCAGGCTGAGGAACAGCGCCAGCGTCACCACGCACAGCGCAACCACCAGCGAATTACCAATTGCCCGCAGGAATGAGGCTTGGTGAAGTACCGCCGCATAATTGGAGAAGTCGGGGTGTTCGATCCAGTAGCTCACTTCGAACAAGGCGCTGGACGGCTTCAGCGAAGTCACGATGGCGTAGTAGAAAGGGAAGACCGCATACAGCAGCAAAACTCCGATCAGACACCAGAATCCGAGGCGCAACAGCGATTTTTTCAGTAGGCGCTGGCTCATGATCGAACCTCCATTTGACGGCGTCCGAGGTAGAGATAAAGCATGGCGATTACCGCAACCACCAGAAACAGCAGAGTCGAGGCCGCGCTGCCGTAGCCAACATCCTGGAACTCCACCAGGTGTTGGCGGGCATAGACCGACATGCTGATGGTGCTAGAAGAATTTGAGGTCAGCACATAGATGACGTCAAATACCCGCAGGGAATCGAGGATGCGGAAGATCGCGGCCACCAACAATGCAGGCATCAACAGGGGAAGCGTGACACGCCAGAACACTTTCAGCGGATGAATACCATCAACCCTGGCGGCTTCGTAGCAATCACTCGGCAACATCTGCAAGGCCGCCAACATCAGCAGCGTGACAAAAGGGACGGTCTTCCACACGTCGACGATGATCACTGCCCACATCGACAGATCCGCATCTGCCGTCCAGGCCAGAGGAGCGTCAATCAGGCCGAGACTCAGCATCAGGTGATTGATGATGCCGAATTGGTCGTTCAGCATCCATGACCATATCTTCGCCGAGACAATGGTCGGAATCGCCCAGGGAATCAGAATCAACGCACGCACCAGGGAACGGCCGGTGAACTGGATGTTCAACAGCAACGCCACCGACAGCCCAAGGATGACTTCCAGTCCCACCGACACCACAGTGAAATACAACGTGTTGCGCACAGCGTTCCACCATTGTGGATCGACCAGGATGCCCGACCAGTTGGAACCGTCGTGGAACAGGTAATTGCTCATGCCTACGAAGGAACCGCCACTGCTGTCCGCCAGACTGGCATCGGTCAGGCTGAACCAGAATGTGCGCAGCAGCGGCCATGCCGCCACCAGGGTCAGACACAGCAACATCGGTGTCAGAAATAGCCAGGCGGCGCGTACTCGGCGACTCTGTATGGGCGTTTCCCTGGTGAGCAGGCGCTCGTCACAGGAGGCATGGGTAGTAGAGACAGGCATGGTGATTTTCTTCCTTGTGGCCTACCAGTTCCGGCGTTTGATGCGTGTGAGTTCGCTTTCCAGTTCGACCAGCGCCTGATCGACGGGCAACTCGCCTGCCAGCACGCCGTGCACTCGATCGAAGAACGCATTGGAGACCCGTGGATAGCGAGCGGCGGTGATTGAAGCGGGGCGCATGACCCCGTCGTTGAGAATGCTGTGCAGCTGAGCGTAATAAGGCATGGCCGCGAGCAGCTCGGGATCTCGATACAGCGACTCGATAACCGGGTTATAGGCGCCTATCAGGGCACGATGTTTTTGCTGCTGGGCACTGGTCAGGTAGCTCACCAGCTCGGCGGCAAGTTTGGGATGGGCGCTGTAGCGCGATATCGCCAGGCCCCAGCCTCCGAGGGTGGATGCATGGCTGCCGGCCTCGCCGCCGCGGGGCAGGGGAGCGACCCCGACCTTGTCCTTTACGGCGCTGTCCTGGCTTTGCACCAAGGCCCAGACATACGGCCAGTTGCGCATAAACAGCGCATTGCCCGACTGGAATACGCCGCGTCCTTCTTCCTCGGTGTAATTGAGCACGCCACGCGGGGAGATGTCGCCTACCCAGCTTTTGGCCAGGGTCAACGCCGCTCTTGAGGCCTGGCTGTTGACCACGATGTCGCCTCGTGGATTGACCAGCCCGCCGTCCGGTTGGCTGCTGATCCATTCCAGCGCGTTACACGTCAGGCCTTCGTAGGCACGCCCTTGAAAGATGTACCCCCAGGCGTTGGCGTTGCCGGCATTGCGCTCGGCCTGTTGTACATCCTTGGCGGTTGCGGTCATTTCCTCCCAAGTCTGGGGGACTTGTTTGTTGTATTTCTCGAGCAAGTCCTTGCGGTAATACAGCAGGCCCGAGTCGGTGAACCACGGCATCGTCACCAGCCGTCCGTTCACCGTGGCGTTGTCCACCTGCGCCTGGAAGTAGCCTTGGGTTGCATCGGCGGGCAGCACCTCGCGCAAATCCAGCAGATGTTTGGCCAGCATCCCCGGCCACACCATGTCGATCTGAATGATGTCGATGTCGCTGGACTGCGCACTGAGGATCTGTTGATAGAACGACAACCGCTCGGTTGCCGAGTTAGGCGTGGACACCACCTCGACGTGATTGCCGGTCTGTTGAGACCACGCCTCGACGGCCTCTTTGCACAGTTGTAATTCCGCGCCCACCGCACCGCAGGAAATCGTCAGATTGCCTGCGCTGGAGAGGGATGGAAGCCCGGCGCAAAGGGCAAGCAGTGCTGCTGGAAAGAGTGTTTTGAGCTGTTTCATAAAGCCCTCTTTATTTTTGTTTTTAGAAAAGTTAACGTTAACATCGCCAAATGTAGCAGCGTATTAGCGATGAGGCATCCTTTTTTTTCTTGATTTTGACAATCAACATTTCACGAAAAAAGAGGCCGGTCGCAGGACAAAAAATAAAAACAAAACAGGAAATCCCCCCATGCAGAAAGCATCAAGCTGGGTACTCGCAGGCGTACTCGGCACCTCGGCGGCCAACGCTCAGGCCGCGACTTTGGAAGAGCGCATGGCCGCGTTTGAAGCCCGTGCCGCCGCTGCGGAAAAACGTGCAGCCGCCGCCGAACAACAAACCCAGGCGCTCGCCAGGGAACTGCAGCAGCTCAAACAGTCCACTGCCGCCTTGCAGCCTGCTGCGTCCACTGCGACCACCACTGTGATGCCCAGTTTGGATACGCGGTTGGCAAAACTCGAAGCCCGTCAGCAAAGTATGGAGAAGGAGGGCAGTACCGGGCACCTCACCGACGGGTTCAGCTTCAAGGGTTACGCCCGCTCCGGATTGCTGATCAACGATGGCCTGGGGGGCGGGCGGGGCGGTCCTTATACAACGCCTGCCGGTTCAGTCGGTGGCGCAGTCGGGCGACTGGGTAATGAAGACGATACTTACATGCGTATAGACCTGTCGAAAGAAGCCTATGCGCAGAACGGCACTCATTCCAAATTCACGGTTTCCATCGCCGATGGCGTGGAAAGCTCCAATGACTGGACGGCCGCTGAAAGTAACCTGAACGTACGCCAGGTATTTGCGGAACTCGATCATCTCGCCGCATTCAAGGGCAATTCGATGTTCGAGAACGCCACCCTGTGGGCAGGCAAGCGATTCGACAGGGACAACTTCGATATCCATTGGCTGGACTCGGACGTCGTCTTTCTGGCCGGCACCGGGGGTGGTATCTACGACGTACAGATGAAAAAGAACTGGCGCTCGAATTACTCGTTGATCGGGCGTAACTACGGGGATTTCAGTGAGGGCGGTCTCAATGCCGATGTGGAAAGCTACATCCTCACCTCCAACCAGTTCTTCGATAATGGTCAGTGGCAGTGGATGTTCAATGGCATTGGCTCAAAGAAAAACGACTTCGGCACTCGCACCAATGAAGCGGGCCTGAAGCCTGCGGACTCCGGCTTGCACAGCATGGTGGCCAACCACCAGAAAAACTTTTTCGGCAGGGAAGGCTTCTTCAAAACGGCGCTGCTCTATGGGCAAGGTCTGGGGGCAGAGGTCAAGAACATCGGCTCAGATGGCGAACTCATAGACGATGCCCGCGCTCTGCGTCTGGCACTTTACGGTGAGACATCCCTTGCGCCCGACTGGCGTATCGGCCCCAGCGTGCTGGCCGAACAGAGCAAGGATAGATACGTCGAGGGTGACGACTACCGCTGGCTGACCCTGAATGTGCGCTTGGCCAATAAAATCAACAGAAATTTCGAGATGGCCTACGAAATAAGCTGGCAAACCATGAACCTGGACCCGAAGGACTACCTACAACGTAATGCGGTCGACGGTAACTTTTGGAAATTCACTGTCGCCCCGACATTCAAACCTGAGGTTGGAGATCTTCTTACACGTCCCGAACTGCGAGTGTTCGCAAGCTTCATGAGCTGGTCTTCGGATCTGGACAGATTCAGTACCACAGACTCCTTTGGCATGACGGACTTCGAAGCCGGAGGTGTATGGCAATACGGTATACAAATGGAAACCTGGTTTTAATGTATGAACGCGTGCGGCCAACATCTGCTTTGAGGTTGGCTATGAGAACTTCACTAACCTCAACAAACCCTGCCTTTCATCAAAGCGCACTGAGTAAGTGATTACCGGTCGAGTCTGATCACCCAGCAGTTCCCTACGACAAAAAATTGAGGAAATGACGATGGTATTGCCTCGCGCAGTAGTGTTTGGTGAAGCCCTGACCGATCTTGTCCAAGGCACTCCTGGACAGTGGATGGGCTACCCGGGTGGTGCTCCCTGGAACGTTGCACGAGCGCTAAGTCGCTTGGGTGTCAGCAGCGCTTTTGCTGGGTCGGTGAGCATGGATTCACTGGGTGACGAGATCGTTTCGCAGTCGGAAGCGGCAGCATTGGATATGAGGTTTATCCAACGGGTAGAGCGAGATCCTTTGGTCGCCATCATTCCATCCAGCCGTCCTCCAAGGTACTTTTTTGCTGGAGATGCCGATCTGTTTTTTGATCCGGATCTGATGCCAGAAGGATGGATCAACCAGGTAGAGCTGTGCCATTTCAGTTGCATCAGTTTGGCTCGACAGCCACTCGCAGACAGGCTGGTTAAAATTGCTCAGCAGGCCAAAGAAGTCGGTAAACGGATTAGCTATGATCCGAACTGGCGCAATTTAATGGATAGCCATTATCGGGAGCAGACCTTCCCTAAGATGACCACTCTTGCTGACATGGTTAAGCTTTCCGACGAAGACCTTCGGCAAATTTATCCAGGGCTGACAGAACACCAGGCAATAGATGAGCTTCGCGCTCTTAATCCTCAGGCGCAGATCCTTTTTACTCGAGGGGAACACGGGATGATTCTCCATACCCCGGACAGCCAGCTCGAACAGCCGGCGATTGCCGTGAAGGTGGAGGACACGGTTGGAGCAGGAGACGCTTGTATGGCTGGTTGGCTGGCGGCGGAGCTACTGGGGATCGCGGACTTGAGAGAGCGCCTGCAATTTTCAGCGGCTTGCGCATCCATATCTTGCCGCCATGCCGGAGCCCATGCTCCAGCGTTAGCTGATGTGGAGGGTTTGCTGCAACTGCTAAAACATACTTGATCAGGGTTGCTGGCGCCGAGGAGTCGTCTAAGTAAAAAGACGCGGCGCCGAATCCAAGGGAGCTCAAGAGCATTTCTGACGTAGCATCTCATTTAACAAGTGGGCGATGTCAGATGTTCATAAGACGCTCTCCAGCGCACTGCACTTGGCTCAATAGCTCAAAACGAATGCGATTGTTCATAGATCCATGTTTATTGACGAGATTTTCCGCTCGTCTGGTCGATGCGAACTTTGGCAGCTCCTCAGCGGTGAGGACGCTGCGGTACCGGGCAGGGAGTCGCATTGGGGGCTTGCCATCACAAAATTCCTTTCCGTAGATGGCTGGGAACCCTACCGAATTTCAATTTTCGAAGGGCGTCGATTGGTTTCTTGGGGTTTCGTAAAGTCCCATTCGTTTCGTATGACGGATTAGCCCCTAAAATACGCAGGTGACTCTACTTCACATAGGCATCTGCCACCCAGACTTCACCCATCGGAACTTTGGCTCTTGAACCTTCGGCCCGCCGAAGTCTTCACCTTCAATCTTGAAGCACCTGGCCATCAGATCCCGCACCCCCCCCAAGCGCTCCATGGCAGTGAGTTCCTTGGTGATGTCCTTGACAACCGTTGTAAACGCCTTAGTCGATTCTGACTTCAAGAACTCGGGAGTGGAGAGAGCGAAATCCCGGTCGGGTAACGAAACCCCAAATAGACTAGTAACAGAGCTTGCCGCCTTGATTAGAAAGCTCCCCTGGATACCTTGGGCAGACCTGAGACCGTAGCTGCGTTTAAGGTCGCCGCAAATCTTGTCGACATCATCCATGAGCTTGGTGATGCGCTTGTTTCCACTCGCGAGCCCTTGCTCGTCGAAGGCAACTCGAATGGCCTTTAGGGTTTCACGCATCGTTACGAAATGGTCTTCGCTGCGGATCTGTCGAGCTGCCTCGATCGCACTGGAAACGCTTCCGGCGGATTGAGTCAGCCATGCCGAAAACAAGGGCAGGTCCAAAGCAACGGTCTGAGTTGCTCCGTGCGACCGGATTTCCGAAATGCTCGTACTGGTTTTGTCCGAGAGGTTTGCCAGGAGGCGGGCGGTGAAGTCATGGCCGAAGGCGCCGGATTTCTTCATCCAGTGCACTTGATAGGCATGCCTGATGGGATGAATGAATGAGTCTGCTTTCAGGTGTTTGGCTGCAGTCGTGTAATAAATTGATTTGTACGCGAGCCAGTTCAGCGAGGCGACGAACATCTCGAGTTGCTTGGTGGGACCTCCGTAGGCACCAGGATACTCTCTAGTGAACTCTGACTTGCTGAATTCGTGGCCATCCGAACCCACTAGCTTGACATCTTTCGACCAACGTCCGCGCGTTTCACTGGCATCGCTTAACTCTGCGAAGATTGCTGCGCTTAGGGCACTGTATTTGCCATAGTCGTCGGACGCACGGTAGCCCAGCATCCTCATGGTTAGGTAATACACACTGGAGGCTTGATCCCAGGTGCAGACCATGTTCATTTTCAGTTGCTCCAAAAGGGCACTAAAGTCCTCATCCACGAACTCGCCGCCGCGAATTTCAGGACGAATCAGCGATGCTTCTTTTTGAGCGAGCGTATCAACCCCGTCCAGCCCGAACTCGGAAGGCGACAAGAACCTGAGGTAGGGGAATTGTTGCTTGCGGCTTTCTCTGTGATCTGCTTTGTAGTTGTCTATACAGAGGAGGTCGTCGTAAAAGAGGTTGCCTTGCAGGAAATTCTCTAACGCGCACAGGTCTCCATTGATCGTATCGCTGGTCTTGACCGCAACCGCGCCGGTGGCGCGCTGGACGGCAGTGAGGGTGGCGTTGTCTATCAGTGCGTAGGTCATGTATTCATTGCCCATCCTAGTGTGGCTGAGACTATAACCACTGAGATTGGATGGTGGCTATATTCGACGGGCAGTCTTCGCGAACCATGGAGCATGGTCTTGGCGCAGGTGAAGCGCCTTATTCGACTGCACGCTCATTGGCGCAGTTCATACGCGCTTGAGCGTGTAATCAAGTGGATGGGCTCGACTATGCTGGGCCATTCACGATCGGATTGACATCAGGTGCTGGAATACAAAAGAAATACGTCGAGCAACCAGCGATGAATCGGGGAGGGCAGCGATCCATTGAGTGCATTTGGATAATTCTCGAGGCATCTTGATAACTGCTAGCCATTGCAATGCAATGGCTGGGCGCCGATCTGTGGTAGTGCCAAGTAGAATTTAAGTTCACCCTCAGGCCGGGCGGTGCGAAACCTCGACACATCGCATCTTCCAGCACCCGCTACAGCTACTCACTCACTAGCCAGTAAGCTTTTGCCGCGCCCTGACGTGCGTAGCCTATGCAGAACGCCATCAAATCGCTCATGCGCTCATCAACCATGGTGCGCCGAATGCCAGGTTGAACGCCTACCACCGTGAAGGTAAGAGCTGTTGCAGGTGTTGACCGCAGCAACTTGTAGGTTTCATCCCAGTCCCCGCTGACAAAGTACGAAGGAGATGTGTGTCTGCGATGCATGCGATCTTCCATATGATGCAGCAAGGTCGCGACGTTGCAGAAGTAAGCTGACTTTACCAGCTGTCCCGCAACCTCATACACATCACCAACTCGCCCTCCATTAGCTGGCCCTCCTGCACCTTTACAGTGATAGAGGGTTACGTTCACTTCATGGGCTGCATTGACAGTAACGCAGATGTAGTCGGCGGCCTCGCCTGAGCGATGGTCGTAATACAAACACCGGAGATCTGGAAGCGTCAGAAGGTATTGCTCCAAGTGCTCCTGCACAGTTGCTTGGCCATTGAGCTCTGCACGTCGCGCCAGTGTGCGAGGCTCCTGATTGTTCGGCAGGAACTCCACCTCGATCGCGCAACCTGTCCAATCGATTGACTCCGCATCACCTGGAGCAAGTGCGAGGGATCTGAGAAGAGGGGCAGCGATTTTGTTTAGCCCTTCAAACGAAGACTTATCTGTTGCATAGAAAATAGGAGGGTACTCACTAAGCCAATCGGCCAATGGCATCCAGCCATCCTGGCTAGACTCGATCGTCATTGTGGCATCTGGTTCCAGGCAGCGAATCAGTTGGCCACCCTCAAGACTCAGGCGCATACGGATCTGCCCCTCAGCATGAACGATCGAAAAATCCAAGTGCCCGGCTTGTGGATCGCACTCAAAGTCCTGTATATCCCACTCCACAAGCCTAGAGGTTTGTAATTCTTGTTCTTGCGTAGTCCTGAAGTGAATACGAGGATTGCGAGTGAGGCCTTGCCGCGACCAGTTGGCTGCCATCACCGCTTCTGGTAGCTCCCGAAGAGTCGTAGTGGTTCTGACCAAGTCGAGGTGTGTTTGGCTAAACGCAGCATCTCCTACGATGCGCCCATGAAGCGTCTGCACCCAAGCAAAGAAGTCAGGAACGGATAGGCGCTGATTGCTCCAGATTCTGGAGCTGCTACTGGCTCCGATGGTTTCACGCACCTGGCCGTTCATGCCACTTCCGAAGTAGTGACCCTGAGCGTAAGCGCGGCTGTCACCGGCAGTGACCGCGCGCTCGGCTTGAGGGCCAGTTAGGGTTCGATAAGTTTCGACTTGCGAATTGAAGGTCGTGTTCTGCAAGCCAACAGCAAAAAACCTCATCTCCTCCAGTCCGGCCCTCGCTCGGCTCGTTTCTTCATAGCTCAACCCTCGGCTGCCGGCACGGCAAACGATATCCATGATGGTCAGGTACAGCTTCTCTGTCCTGAGGGTTGAGCCGATGAAGCAATAGCTCGATTCAGGAAAATACATCAGCAAGAAGGCCTCGTGCCGAATATCAGTGAGCGTGTTTGAGGTCGACCAGTTCGGAGGTGCTTCATCTGCTGTCAATACGAGAGACAGATTGCCATCTGGCGTTCCCCACTGCTTCACAATCCGAAGCACTCGACCGACCTTTTCTCCTAGCAAGTCGAAATCCGGCCTGCGACTGCAGTGAAACCCTCGGACGTGCGCGTACAAATTGAAGGACAACGCAGACACCGATTCATAGTCAGATTCAGTCATCCGACGCACCGGCAAGCTTTCGATGAATTCTTGGGCTTCAACTGCGCCCTGGATCTCAGCAAGCGCGGCATCATCAATCATCTGAGCCAGATCGACTCCCTCTCTGAGCAGAGTCGCGGTCGCCTCACGCAATCTGAATGCCGGTGCAATGAGGGTTGGGCGTCCCGTGGCGTTGTCGATCCTAGCGAATCTGCCGATGAACTGGATTGTGGGTACCAGTGATTTGTGGGGTGCGTGCAACGCGGCGACCTTCAGTTTTGGGAAGTCATAGCCCTCGCCAAACATGTCTACGCAGATGATGGCCTTCAATTCACCAGAAATGAGCTTTGCTTCAATTGAGTCCTGTTGTCGTTTGGTCAGTCGGCTGCTTATGGCGGCGACGGAAACGCCCAATTGCTCGTAGATCGGGACGAGCGCTTGCGCGGAAGATATGGTCGAGGCGCGTACGAAAAGCCTATGATCAAAACCGTTAGCAATATCTTCTTCGAGCTGTGCCACTGCAGTTTGGGCAATCACCCGATCAACATGCTCATCATCAAGCTCGTTATCTATTGGGGCCTCCCTAAAGACGATAGGGTCGAACGCCCCTTCAGATACGGCTCTCATCACAGGATATCGGTAGACTAGCTTGCCCGGAATAACGCGGTCATCGCGCCTGAAGGGTGTTGCTGTCAAGAATATAAATCGAGCGGTCGAGTAGTGATCAAGATACGCTGCCCAAGAGTCCGCCGGCGCATGGTGAGCTTCATCGAAAATTACCAGGTCAAAGAGGTCGGGCGCTGCGCCTGGGGCAATCATTGGCGAAGAACTACCGGGGGTTGAGATCACGACGTCGAACTCCCGCAACTGTTCCCAAGCCTCGGGTGTTATCGGCCGCCCCGAATGCAAGTGAGCGGAAGGTAGCGGCCCATCTTCAGGTAGCGCACCGATGCGCCTGAGTGTTGACAGGGTGGAAAAATGCGAGTGCACCTGTTTGCGCAGAGCACTTGATGGCTCGACGACGAGGATCCGGGTTGCTCCAAGCAGAAGCGGTAGCGACATCATCAATGATGTCTTTCCATAGCCAGTGGGCAGGCAGATGATCGCGGGATCGTCTTGCACAGAGAAATGGGCCAATGTTGCATGCATTGCGCCAAGCTGGCCCGGCCTGAAGCCGCTATTAGGCGCGTCAGCTTGCTGAAGAAGGTTGAGTGATCCCGCCTGTTCTACGAAAAAGCCAGCCATTTCGACCATCCTTGGATATTTCTAACCAATCGTAATGTGCGACGGACTTTAAACAAGTGGTGAAGGTACAAATTTCTTTCAGCATCTCCTAGCTTCTGCTTGCTTCAGCAGGCATGGGGACTGAGGTTCCACCCGTGAATCGCCACTGGTCTCCAATAGACGCGACGCAATTCCAGGGCTGCAGCTCGCAAACCTCTACTGGGATCTTGTCCCAGGCCCACATCGTCAGAGCAGCTTCCGGACCAGTCTTTGTAGAGAAATGGTGCCCCTCAGGCTCGGCCACGCCAAAGCCGCGCACAGTCCAGCGCTTGCGGCGCCGCACTCATCCTCCGAATTTGGGTCTTTGCGCCGCTATTCGTGCTGTGGTGTAGGCGTTGGCGAACTCGGACTGGTCAATTGTGCCCCTCGTTAGGCTCTCATTAAGCTCGGTATAGATTCGCAACCCTTCGCTAGCCGCTACGGATTCCAACTGAGCACATTTCGAACCCAGCAACCGGATAGCAACCCTCTCAAGACGCTCGTCCATCTGGTCACCATGATGAGATTCGACTAACAGCCTGTAAACCGCCCAGAGTCCTTTAGCGCTGGCCTTTGCCAAATGCCCCCTGAGTGCGGCGGCGATGATCAAAATGACAATGGTCTCAAGGGCCTGATCAGGGGCATCACTTTTCATGGCTGCTTTGACATGCCAGTGTCGCATCAGCGCTGCTAGCCCAATCTCAGGAAGCAAAGCCTGATCCACCAGAATACGTAGCACCGATGCGGCATGCTCCAACACTTTCTCAAAGGTCGCGCGGTAATCCCAGAGCGCCGAGACTACTGAGATGAACCTGGGTTCTGCGTCAAGGATTTCTACGGCTTGACGTACGGTTCGTGCAGTAAAGGCAGCCGGGGGAAGCAGCCGTACAATCTCGGACAGCTGCACGATTACCCTGACCTTCCATTCGCACAGCTGCGCAATTTTGCCGGCTTTTTCAATGGGGGAGAGCTGCCCAACCTCTGTCAGTGCGGCCAGGACATCAAGCGTGCAGAAACCATCGACCTCGGAACCTGCGGCACAAAATATCCGCAGCGACTCGTCATCAGAATAGAGCCGGTACCGTTCCGGCTCTTTGCCGAGTATCTCCACCATTTCACTGTTGCTGCGCCCAATGACCCTGGCGGGCGATGCTTCGCTTGCCTCCTCTGGAGGGGAGGGCTGGAGGATCGAGGCTAGATGGGGTTTCAAAGCGTTCTGTAGCTCCAAACATTTGCTTCGCTTTGGGCTTCCAAATACGGGGTTCGTGAACTCGGCAAGCTCCTCCATCGTGGCCCTGGAAACCGCAATTTGACCGAAGAAAGTAATGACGGCGTCGATCAGCCCCAAGTCGTTAAGGACTAACAGCGCTGTCCAATCCAGCAAAGGCATTCGCTTGCGCAGGGCATCGGCACCGATCGGTTGCCACCCCGTATCGTTGACCATCACCAAGTGATACTGGCGATCATCCCGGCTGGACACCTTGGCAACTTCCCACAGGTGTACAATATCGGAAATGTAAGACAGCACCAGCCGCGGGCGCCACGAGAAAGGGACGGTGTTTAATCCCTGCTGTAGGGATCGCTCCATCCGTTTCTGGAACGCTTCTCTGTCGGGCGTCATTCCAGTCAGTACTTTCAGGCTTTCCACCAACTCCGTGCCAGAGGCGCCCTCTCGAATTTCGCCTCTCCAGAGCATCCGGGAATTCGGGAAATTCCTGAAAAATGCTTCAGCGCGTGTTCGGAACTGCTCTCTATCCCTGGCAAGTTCGATGTCACTGCGTCCCCCCAGAGTGCCGCTCAGGTGCATCATCAAGTAGGTGCCTTCCTGGCTCTCTACACTCTGATCTACCAATTCGCCTGCTCGTAGGGCTAGCTCCAGTAGCCGGTCGCTCGTTGGGTCGGAAAACTGGATGAGAAAGAACAGTAATTTCACGAACTCCAATTGTTCCCCTTTGGATCTCGCAGTTTCGAGTGCTCTTTCCGCTGCCTCCACGGCGTCATCGACGTATCCGCAACGTGTGGCAATCGTCGCATAGGTGTTCAGGGCCAGTGGGTCGTCAGATCCTGTGGCTACAATTTTCAACAACCGATCGCGGGCCTTTTCCGTTTCGCCCAAGTGATCAAGTGCCAACGCCTCGAAGGCCCCCATTCGATCACCAGGCTCAACTCGGACTCGATTGCTTTGACACAGCTCTACGAGGCCTTGCCAATCTTTCAAAGTCACCAAGGCTAAACCAAGCCGCGCAGCCACCGCAGGCGAGAGGACATAGTGCTCAGTGATCCTTTCGGAGAGTTGAACACACGCCTGCGCGCTTTGCGGATCGGTGGGGTCAAGCTCGTGGATGAGGGTGAGTGCAATACTGACGGGCCGATCCAGTTCCTCATACCTGGCCTGCAGCGTCCTCAACGCCTCATCCTTGGCCAACCTGCTGATTTCCAACTGGAGGTAAAACTGTGCGAGGGCGGCTTCGGGGGCCAGAGCAGGATCTGCTTCGAGCAGCCCCATCCACTGGTTCACAAGGCCGGTCTGAACTGATTTGTGAGCCGAAATTGAGGCTGCGGTGACAGCCGACCCAAACAGGGGATGGCTGCGACCCACGTTACCGACGTATGCGCCAAAGCCTTGATAGCATGCCCGAAATTTACGGGTTTCATAGAGCAAAAGCGTGCTCCAGAGCTGCTTGTCAGGTGAGTCGGGCAACTGATCATTTGCCGACAACGCGAGGGTGAAGTCTGCCAACTGACCCGCAATGCCGCGTAAGACCTCATGGATATGGGGCAAGTCCGGACGCTTCTGCGCAGCATCCTTCAGGTCTGCAAGTATCGACTCTGCCTTGCCAAGGGCCGATGCTGTGGCCCCCCAGATGTCGACGAGCTGCTCTATGTTGGAGCCCCAGCCAGATGCTTTTATGGACAGGACAGCATCGTTAATCGCAACCCAAGCTTCCTCGAGCTTTTGAAGGTCTACACCCGGAAGACCTGCGGGTGGGATAGATTCACGTCGCGGCGTAGTGGCGGTGGCCACTGCGAGGGAAAATTTGGCTCGGGCCCTAAGCAACAGCAACAGTTCACGAATGTCATCGGACGCGTCACAGGCTTCAAGGCCCGCCTCGCAGTCCGTCAGGGCATTTGCCGGTTCTTCAGACAGCCAATGTGCAAACGCTCTGGCGAAAGACCGTTGAGGTTCCGCAAGCAAATTCGCCTGCTCAACGGCCAACTCGTAATGCCCTTGCACGGCATGCAGCCGGGAGCGAATGGCAATGATGGCTGGATCTTCACCTTCCAGTAAATCATGTAGCTCTGCAAGTGAGTCGCTATCGTTCTCGAATCGGATGCGGATCTCCGCTTCCACCTGGGCTGCTTGGAACTTGGGGAGCGGCGTTACCTCGTACGCGTTCTGGTAGGAAGAGACTGCCGCTTTGTTATCTCCCGTTTGAACCTGCCAGTTGCCACGTAGGCGCCAATATTCTGCGCGCTCAAGGGTGGCCGACCCTTCGAGTTTTGGCTCTGCCTCATCGAGCTGGATCTTCGCTCGATCCAGCGCGGTGACCTGTAGATCTGCCTTGGCCTGAGTCAAGTTCCAGGCAAGCGTGCCGCGAGCTGGGTTGACCCAGTAGTCTTCCGTTGGGCCTGCCAAGGCGTTCATCAGTGCGGAGCCTCGTGCAGCCACGCCTTTTACCACGCCCTGAACCAGGGTTAAGCGGTCATCTGCTTGCATCCCTGGGTGTGTTTGCTCTGTGCGCTCACTCAGGATATGCCCCATGCGAGACAGTTCGTTCTGGTGGCGAATGTCCTTTGAGAGATCCGTAGCTCTTTTTAGTACGTTCTTTGTGGGCGCACGAAGGGTGACGTATCTGCGTTCGGCGGACAGATCGTCGACCGAGATGCGACTCAGCTCATCCCTGAGCCAAACATAGAAGAGGGGGCAGTCGACAGGATCTTCGTTCACCGATAGGTCGCAGATCACCAAGAGCACCGGTTCTACGGCACGGGCGTAATAGCGGACAGTGGTGGCTTTCAGAGATACTGAAATGTATTCGCCATCCGCCGTCAGGCTCGGAGAGCGGGTGCCTTTAAGTTGGATACGGAAAATATCCGTCGCGCGTTGATTCGGCGTGGTCTGCACTTGGAAGTCATAGCCATAGTCGTCAGTCCCTTCCAGGCTTTGCACTCGCCAATCCTTGGGATGTCGAGCCATCAGGCAACGTGTTGCATCGGCATTGATGTCGTGCTGATCACCCGTCCCAGGTAGAGGCCCGTCAACTGGCATGGTGCTTCCTCGGTATTATCAAAATGGGTGCTGGAGGCTCGAACTGCGTTCTGATGCAGCACTATTTGTCCTGAGTATACAGGCCCCCAAACCGCACTTGGGATCAATATCTCTGTATCTGGAGGTGTGAGTCAGGTTGGGTGCGTGCCTGTTTTGTACGAGACTGCCCAAAGTTTTTCCGAGGCCCGGCTCATCCAAAGCGCTCGGTAATGGCTTCCTGATGCCAGTCCGGTTACGCTGATGTGTAACAGGGAGGAGGCGCAATGAGTCAGTACCTTTTACCAGCGGGTCGCTGCTCGTTTCAAGAAAGTGCTCGATAAAAGGCCTGAATTGGATCGGACACCCCCCTCGGGCTTGGGGGCGTTGGATTACCTGCGCGTCAGGAATTTCCGGGGCTTTGGCGAGTTTGGTGCCGACGACAAAGGCACGTTCATTCGATTCAGTAAGCTGAAAAATATTTTCTACGCACCCAATGGCGGCGGTAAATCATCGCTCTGTGAAGCCATCGAAATTTGCACCACTGGGGACATCAAGGAAGCCGCTAGGCGCAAGACCAAGCTCAAGCAGTACATTGCGCGAGGGGAAACCAAGCCCCAGCTCGCTCTCCTGGGAACGAATAAGCTCAAAATTGCGCCCAGTATCAGTTGGTCGAGCTGCTTTATTGATCGCAATCGCCTTCAGGAGTTTTCGCTCTTGGGCTCCAAAGACACAGGCAGTGGCGAAAGTGATGTGTTGGCGACCTTGTTCGGCCTGGAAGAGCTTCAGGAAGTCATTTCTCGTTTCGTTCGCCCTGACAGCTTTACGCTCAAGGCATTCATGCGTGCCGACCAGGCCGAGGCCCTGACGAACCTTGAACGCGCTAGAACAGAACTTGGCCAACTGCGTAGCAAGCACAGGACAGATCTGTACGCTGCGATTTCGCAGACCTGCCAACTCTTGGGGTTGAGGGCCGATCAAGATTACGAAATTCGTCCAAAGGTGCAGCGGCTGCGCAAGACGATAGACATGCACATCCGTGGGGCCGAGCGACTGCGAGCAGCCAAAGCACCGGTGGTCATTCCCATCAAGCATGTTGCACGTGCATCTGCCATCGCCAGGCGGTTGCTCAGCCGCAAGAAGCAGGTCGAAACACTGTTTCTGCAAATGGCCAGTGACGTTAACTATCGCGCTGTTTTTGAAGCCTTGGAAGCGTTGGAAGCCGCCGAACAGCCGTCTGAGCAGACCTGTCCCGCCTGTTTGACCCCACTTGACCAAGTCACAGTGAACCCGTTTGAAAGGGCTCGTGATCAGATCAAGGCGCTCGAAGCTCTGGAGGCCCTGAAGCAATCCAAACTGAAAAATGACGCTCAGGTTGTCCTCTGGGCTTCAAGGATCGCGACTGGGGTCAATGCCGTGAAGGCCAATGCCTATGCCGATGTACCCTGCCCAATGGCGATGGACGCATTGGAAGCGGTGCTCATCGAGTTCCATACGGCGACCGACCGCGCGACAGTGGCGGGGTCTGTCCTCAATGCTTTCATCGCGCTCTGCGCTGACAGTACAGTCCAGATCGAGGCCTATCTGCGTGCCTGCGAGCGCAAGCAACGGGAGGTTGATCAGGCGGAGGTTCAAGCGGCTCGTCTGGATGCGCTCATCGAACACCTCAAGCAGGTCGATGAGTCGCTGAAACGACAGTTTGACCTCAAAACCCAGGCGCTAACCGGGTTCACGGACGCCAATAACAGGATGCTTGCGCTGATAGGGCAGAGAACGGCTTTGCTCAATGACTCGGTGGATAACAGCCATTTCAACCAGTTGCTCAAGGATCTTGAGGCTGAATACCGAACGCTCTACGGCGACCTGTTGGACTACAAGCTGGAGCTTGAAAAGGCGCGCATTACAGGGATCGAAGCCAAGGCTGCCGAGTACTACCGAGCGATCAATAACCACGACGATGACCATGAGCAGATAGAGACGCTGGCCTTTGAAAAGTTTACGGAGAGCTACCGGATCAAGATCACCAACGTGAACGGATCCCTGCTGGATGCGTTTGCTGTGCTCAGCGAAGGGCATCTGAGGGCGCTGGGCTTGTCGATTCTCTTGGCGATGGCTGAGAAAAACAATTTTCCGCTCATCGTTTTTGATGACGTCGTCAACGCGATCGATACGGATCACCGATCCAATATCATCGACTTGTTTTTCAATGATGACTACCTGCGCCGGATCCAGATGGTGGTGACGACCCACGATCGCCTCTTCTGGGAGCGCTTCTGCATCATCGCTGATCGCCATCCTCAATCCGACCAGCATGCAAACCATGTGCTCAGCTATACGAACAAAGGCATCGTGGTCATTGATCATGCAGGCGGTTTTCAGAGAAAGGTGCACGTGGCGCTGTCGGTCTACGACGTTCGGCAAGCATTGCTGTATTGCCGGATCTGGTTCGAGTCCATGGTGCTAGAGTTCTGCATTGAAAACGGCGTTCAGGTGACCGCGAATTTCAACAAATCGCAGCTAAAGAAGAGTATGTACCTGCAGGTGAGCCTGGAGCACACCTTCAAGCTGGTGGAGCCCTTCATTGACTACGACCTTTCGCATTTCAATTTCATCAAGAATGACTTGGTGAACTGGAGTGGCCAAAACCAGGAGCACCACGCCTTTGATGAAGGAAGCCTGAACTTTGTGCACTCCAAGACAAGTGGTGAGGTCCTTAAAATCTACGATGCCATCCGCTTTCTGGAATGCCAGCTCTTCATGGACAAAAAGAGAGAGTCAGGAGAAAGGTACCTTGCAGAGGTGAATGAAAAAATCGAGAAGGGCCGCAGGAAATTGGTAGGACTCGCCAAGGCTCCGGAAGAGGTGCAGCAAGAACATCAGGCCGGATTAAAGGCGCTGGAAAAGCGCGCCATTGAGCTCACCCAAGAGCTCCAGTTCATTGAGCGCTGCGTAGTGAGCGTTGCTGACCGCGAGCGAGCCAGGGATCTGCCAGTTGAGTTGCCGCCTACCTAGCCGTGTTGCACGCCACCGTCTGGATGGTTGTTCGAATGATCAGTTTGAATCGCCCTGCGTTTTGTAGATACCTCGTTGCCCTAAAACTGAGACCGAGTACGAAGAGCCCTGAGCAATCCGCGTCTGGCTGAATACACAACAGCGATAAAAGGGTGAATACGAGGGAACGTCTTACGAGAGTTCAGTGCAACACAGCAGAAAGGCAAAAGCCCGGTCGTTACCGGGCTTTGCAGATCTATCCCAGCTTCACCCAGCTCGTGTTTGAGGCCTGAACCGATTTCAATAACCGAGAGACGCCGTCCACAAGGATTGACGAATAATGGTCCACATTCGCTACCAAAGCTCAGGTCTACGCTGGCCGACCTTTTTAGCCATGGGTAGCCATAGGGTGTAGTACTTCTCATGATCAGCGCTTTCAATGAACTCAAAATCCGTAACGTCTAGTGAATGAAATTAGATCGACCTCGGCGCGAGCTCGAATCCTAAGTGAAGAATTATATTTAGCTGGAACTCCTCCCAAGAATCAGATGAAAGGTCTCGTTCAATGCGCTTAAGGAGTCGAATCTCTTCATTAAGGGCTAGGCCGGACTGGGATAAGAATATCCGCTCATAAGGATCAACGCGGTTTGTCTTTATCTCTTTAAGTGCGAGATATGTTTCTTTGTCGAAGCCTAATATTCCTCGACCAAGCGCACATCTATAGAAGGTTCTAAAAAAGATGATGCTTTCGCGAGATTTTGTCCATGTACTTACTATCGTGACCACTTCTTGCCTTGTCCAAGGAAATTTGCATGAGATCTCGCTTTCAGCGTACTTTGGCTGATCAGTGGTGCGAGTTCGAATCGCAACCAGAGCCGGGCCCTCGAACACGTAGGCCGGAGGAGAGGAGGAGGGTGATGCCTGTTCGCGATCGGCTGATTTAGTCACGACGAACCTTCTTAACTGTCAAGTCGGCCCCAAGCGGCCGAGGCACGCTGTGCGTTATGGCGGTTCGCAGACTCGGCTAGATAACGACTTGCATAACGACGTGGCATCGCCGAGGTCTCAGTCCAACCGCAGACTCGCCGGAGTTCGTCCGTGGCGCGCTCCAGGTCGTGCCCACGCTGCTCGACCAGGTAAGCCAAGAAACGGTCGGCGAAGGTGTGGCGAAAGTCATGCGCAGAAAGAGTAGGCAACAAACCCGGATGCGCCAGTTCAATCGTCAGAAAGAGTCGATCGAGAACGTTAGATAATGCGCGAATTCCGCAGCGCCCGGGCGAATCAGTGTGCGAATGATCTGGAGTTGCGTATCCGTCAGGCTGCGGTAACGAGCGTGGTCCTGCCGAGCGTTGATGATATGGCTCTCAAAGCGTCGCTCAATGACGTCGGCGACATCTGCAAATGCCACTTTGGAGCCAGATGGCGTAACCGTCCAGTAGCGCCAGAATCGCCTCGAAGTGGCAGGCAACGATGGCCTCATCGATATCTAGGTTTCGACTTTCGGCATAGCTGTAGAAAGCCTGAATCGCGCGTAGATGAGCCGCAGCAGTGCTATATGCGCGGTGTCTGAGCTTGAGTTGGACGTAGATGAACGGAATGAGTTTGGGCAACGGCGCTGCGTTACCAGCTTGCACGAGCAGCGGTACACGCTGACCTGAAGAGAAACGGCACTGAATCAGCTTCATTGTCAGTCACCTCATTCAAGGACTTGCCATGAACACGAAGGACATGGCCCGTTGAGAGAGTGGACGCCAGAAGCGGGTTTGTCGAATCAGTGTCTTACAAGGCTCATGAACATTTCTGACATGGCAACTGGTTTAACATAATATGCATTATGAGCACCTGCGTATGAAGGTACCGTGCCGTGGGCCGGCAGCTCCTGCCTGCACCTCAGCGATGTAATCCAAGACAAACGGTTCCGGAGAACCTTGCACCTTGTAATAGTCAACCACGCTGGCCAGCGTCCACCGCAGTAACCTCATCAGCACCGGATCGGAAAATTTCCAGCTGCTCGACTCGTATGGATACCGGCTGTTGGTGAAAACGTCGCGATATCTCTCGAAGGAATCTTCCAGGCTGTTCAGGGCCAAGCTGCTACGAATCGCTTCGGGCATCGCATGGAACAACGTCAACAGATCGTGCTTATCAGGGGTTTTACGGCTGGTTTGTCAACGCTTTGCAGATGCTGATGAGCCGCAGCAGTCCTCGGAAGTAATTCTTAGGACGTTTTCGGAACTAATCCAGGAACTGCGGTGTTTTCCCTCCGAGTTCAAAAATTACTTCCAGCCAGCGGGCCGTTCGTGTGACCGTCGCTCACGTGCTGGCGCTTTTTCCTCCTGTTTCATGAGTTAGTTTCTGTTACCGCTGTATCCACCATCTGCTGTCCAAGCCGGCACAATGCTGAACCGAGTCCGCACATGCGAAAATTCACTGTCCACGACTACGTTCGTACCACCAGTAATCGATTTCGCCAGTGCATTGGTCTTTTGAGGTCGCAAGCAGATGACTAGAACCTCGGGGGTGCTGCGGAATGTGGGGAGCATGCTTTGGGCTGGCTGTGAGGCTTTAAGCATGTCTTCACCCACGGAGGGATCTCATGAGCGCTAGATTTGATGGTGGACAGCTCCGTTAATTGGCATCAGAGCGTTGTGCTCTCCGATGGGCGCGTTTCACAGTGAAATGCCGGTTTGGAGGCCTATCTATGGGGGTTGTAAATCACTTTTTTACGTGTAAACCACTGTAGTTAACACGTAAAAAAGTGATTTACAGTGTGAATTTTTACGTCGCCATGGCCACCAGCTACTTGTTGTCGTACGGGTTGTATTTTGAACGGTGCAGTATGGCGTGCTAACGTAGCTCTGCAGATTAGCCCCCACGCCTCGTGGCAGATTCTGTAGGTCTGTACTGCGCACCAGGGGGTTGGTTGTCAGGTACTTCGCTAAGATGATCGATCACTTGAGGGAGTAAGCTAACCTCCTCCAGCCTCTTTTCTCCTCATGTGGTTATAACTCCACTAAATATTCATTTAGTAGAGTTGCACTCAGTAAGTGCCTGGTTTTGTGTATCGTCAAACCCTGCCCTGACGACTGCGAAAACTTTCCGCAACATTGAATAACCCCATACCGACGAGCATCGCGATCACGAACAGCCAGGCTTGCCAGTACCCCCCGGCGAGCAACACCAGCGCCGGCCCCGGACAAACGCCGGCAAGCCCCCAGCCTATGCCAAAGACGAGGCTCCCGCCGACAAGTCGACGGTCGATGTCACGCCTGGCAGGCAGCTGTACCTTACCTCCCAGCACAGCCGTGGTGTGACGCCGCGCCCAGGTCATAGGCAACAGTGCGACACCTATCGCGCCCACCATGACCAGTGCAAGCGACGGGTCCCACTGCCCGGCAATGTCGAGAAAACCTAACACCTTGGCGGGGTTTGCCATGCCGGATAGCAGTATCCCCATGCCGAATAGCAACCCTGCAATGAAGCCACTGATCCGCTTCATTTCACGCTCCTGAAAAAAGATGCCTGACCACGAAGACCATGGCAAAGCCGGCGGCCATGAAGCACAGAGTCGCCACTGCCGAACGGGGCGACAGGCGTGACAGGCCACAAACGCCATGGCCACTGGTGCAGCCACCGCCATAGCGAGTACCGAGACCTACCAGAACTCCCGCGACTATAAGCAGCCAAGGCGCCATACTGAAGTGAACCGGAGGCATTGCCGAGAACAGTTGCCATGAAAGTGGCGCGGCAATGAGTCCCAAC
The DNA here is from genome assembly GCF_900291005.1 of Pseudomonas sp. Kh14. Taxonomy (NCBI): domain Bacteria; kingdom Pseudomonadati; phylum Pseudomonadota; class Gammaproteobacteria; order Pseudomonadales; family Pseudomonadaceae; genus Pseudomonas; species Pseudomonas sp. Kh14. Next base: position 163,167 of record NZ_OLKJ01000029.1, on the reverse strand, counting down.
AAGAAGCACACTTTTTCACCCCGCCCTTCCCCGCCACTTTGCAGCAGAGAGCCGAGCAAACCGCTAATGCCCGCGATGCGCCCGTTCGCAACGGCGAACAGCCCGGCGGCCACACCGATCAGTGCCCCGCCTGCCAATGCCGACCACGGCGTGAAGGCAGCCATATCAACAAACATCTCAGCACTCCATTGTCGAATTAGAGACAAAAACAGATTCCATCTTAACGCTAGCTGAAGGCTTCCAACGCACGGCCGGTGGCCAGCATGAACGCAACCAGCGCGGCGACCAGCATCTCCTCGAGGACCAAGGCTGCGCCTATCGACAACAGGGCTATCAGATCGATGCCCGCCTCCCCCCTGGCCAGGCGTCTGGCCATTTCCACCACCAGTACCAGTGCCATGACGGCGCCGCCAGTCGCCCAGGCCAGCGTCGCCCAAGCGGGTTGTGGCGCCAGGTAGGCCAAGCCGCCAGTCAGCAAAGCCAACACACACCAACAACAGGCTAGAGTCCGACCATCACTGTGCCATGGCGGCTACTTGGGTCTGGACTGCTGCAACAGTTGTTGAACCTGATCCTGAGCCTGGGTCGCCCTACGCAGTGCCTCGTTGGCAGTCTGCTCTACCAGATCGATGCGGTAGCACACCTGATCGGCACGCAACCGCGCAGTGGCAGCATTGTCCTCTGCTGACGCCAGGCGCGCATCGTATTCTTCGGTGTGCCAAGGGCTGCAGCCTGACCCCGTCGCCAGTAACAGGCTCGTCCACCCCAAAAGCAGATAGCGTTGCATGTCCATACCCTCGTGCGTGCCAAGTCACCCTGAGTATCGGTAGCGCCGCCTGCAGCAGCCTGACATTTGTCAATCGCGCGCTGAGTTCCCACCGTTGCTGCCGCAGGCCAATGAGCTACCATCCATGCGTTGGTCGACAACTTGAAATGAACCGCCCATCAGGGCAAGAGTGCAGGCGATGCTCATTGTCACGCTGATCAACATGCTGGTCGTGATCCTGGTGGTTATCATTCACTACGAATGCTTGCTGCGCCTGAATGACTGGCTACCCCGCCTGAAGCTCTGGAGCCGGTTTCGCATCGTGGCGGGTGTGTTTGGCGCACTGCTGGCCCATGCCATTGAGGTCTGGTGCTTTGCCCTGGTGTATTACCTGATGGCCCATGCCGACGGCTGGGGCACACTCAGCGGCAATTTCGACGGGAGTTTCCTGGACTGCGTGTACTTTTCCTTCACCACCTATACCACCATCGGTTTCGGCGACATCACCCCTAGCGGGCACCTGAAATACCTGACTGGCCTGCAGGCATTGACCGGCCTGGTGCTGATCACCTGGACCGCTTCGTTTCTCTTCCTGGAAATGCAGAAGTACTGGAAAGCCAAATAGCGGCGGTTCAGTCGTCTGGCTGCGGCGTCCAGTGCCAGGGCACCGACAGGCGGGCCGGTTCAAGGCGCGGTTGCCTGGGGCTCCTCGGGCAGCAGGTCGAACTGTTCAAGACAGCGCTGCTCATCATCGGCGGTGAGGACCTTCAAGCCGCTCACTTCCTGCATGGGGGTTTCGAACAAGGCCATGCGCAGCACCCCGTTGCGCTCCATGAAGGTCTGCGCCAGGCACGTGCACACCGGTTTGCCGACAAGCGCGGTGAGTTTTTCATCTTCGGGTATATCCACTTGAGCCTGCAGGTTGGCCTCGCAGTTCGCTACGATCTGCGTCACTGAGTGCCCTGCCAACCACAAGGTGCCTGTGCCCAGCAGGGCCAGGCACAACAGCACCACCAGCAGGATGTTCGATTCCCGAGCCACTGAGCGAAGGAACGCCAGTCTAGCCTGCCAGCCTGTCTCCTGGCCGTTGAAAATGGCTTTGCCAACGGTGCGCTTCACGCCCCGCTGCACCGCCCAGCCTAGCGCCACGCTCAAGGTCAGCAAGGCCAGCATCACGGCCGGATTGTGCATGGGCAGGCGCCAGGTCGGGCTCAGCCCGCGGTAGGCCGATGCGGCGAGGAGTAACACAAGGATCGCTACGATCCACCCCAGGCTGCCCTTGGGGCGATGCAACCACGCTCTGAGTTTCGCCCTGGCTTGTGTGTTCATGAATACCTCCCGTGCCAGCCTAGGCTCTGTATGGAAAGCCTTGATACTCGGTGATGTTGCGTTGAAAACAGCCTCTAGCGAACAGGGTCGATGGCAACCGTTTCCTGATATTCAGGTACGCACACCTGCCAGCCGAGTTCGAGGCTGATCCGCCGCCGCAAGGTGTCGGCAGCGTGTGGCTCGCCATGAATCACATAGGTCTGACGGGGTGGCCGGGTGAACCCGCGCAACCATTCCATGATTTCATCGGCATCGGCGTGCGCAGAAAGATTCTCCATCGCGTGTACCTGTGCACGGATGGGCACATCCTCGCCGTGCAACCGCACACTGTGGGCGCCCGCGACGATATCGGCACCCCGCGTCCCCCCGGCTTGAAAGCCGGAGAACAGAATGCTGTTGCGCGGGTTTGGGGCCAGTGCCTTCAGATGGTGAAGCACCCGTCCCCCGGTCGCCATGCCACTGGCGGCGATGATCACTGCGGGCTCGCGCAGCTGGTCCAGGTGCCTGGACTCATCGACCGTCCGGATGATGTGCGTGCCTCTGCACATCGCGGCGCACTCGGCTGCGGTCAGCCGATGTTCACTGCGGTACTGCTGGTACAAGACGGTGGCGTCGGTGGCCATCGGACTGTTCAGGTAGATCGGGATATCAGGGATCAGCCGGTCGCGCTTGAGCGTGTACAGGTAATACATGAGCAATTGCGCGCGGCCGACGGCGAACGAGGGTACGAGGGTAATGCCATGGCCCAGGAGCGTTTCGTTGATGACCTTGGCCAGGTACTGCTCGGTCGATTCGGCGGAATGCTGGCGATCCCCATAGGTAGACTCGATCAACAGCACGTCCGCCGTCCTGACCAGTTCAGGCGCACGCATGATCGGATCCTGAGGGCGGCCGAGATCCCCCGAAAACAGCACGGTCTGCCCTTCGGCGCTGATCTGGACCGTGGCCGCTCCCAGAATATGCCCGGCGGTACGCAACAGTAACTCCATGCCCTCGGCGATCATGGTCACCTGGTGTAACGCTACGGGGCGAAAGAGTGCCAGGGCACGTTTGGCATCCTGCTCAGTATAGAGCGGTTGCGCCGGCGCATGCTTGGAGTAACCGTGGCGATTGGCATGTTCTGCCTGCTCTTCCTGCAGCCGCGCACTGTCGAGCAAGAGGATTTCCGCCAAGGCGCAAGTCGCCGGCGTGGCGTAGATCGGCCCGCGGTAGCCTTCCCGAACCAGCACTGGTAAATAACCACTGTGGTCAAGATGGGCGTGAGTGAGCACCACCGCATCAAGCGCCCGCAACGCCGGGGGCAGTGGCTGCCAGTTGCGCAGGCGCAGTTGCTTGAAACCCTGGAAGAGTCCGCAGTCGACCAATACCCGCGTGCTGTCACGGCTCAACAGGAATTTACTGCCGGTCACGGTGCCGGTGCCGCCAAGAAAAGTCAGTTGCATGGCCAAGGCTCCCAACTTTCGGCTATTTGGGAATGAACGGCGATCACGCTGCACGGTGGGTGGCTGACGATACGTTCGGTGGTGTCACCCAGCAGTTTGTCCAGGCCCTTGGGCTGTACCACGCCCATCACCACCGTGTCGATGTCCAGGGCCGCGACCTGTTCACGGATCACCTGCACCGGGCCTCCTTCCATGAAATGTCGGCGGTCAGGCGCGACGCCTTCGGCATCGGCCAGCGCTTCGAAAGGTTCCTGCAGTGCCTCGCGCATCTCGTCGATCCACGCCTGGGTGACATTCATGTCCGAGGCAAATATCCCTGCCAGGTTGTAGGCCGATAGCAGATGCAGGTGCGCGTCACACTGCAACGCCAGCGCCTGGGCAGCACGAACCAGACCACGATTGAAGCACGCCTGGACGGCAGGCGTCTCACTGAACGCCGTATCCACTGCGACCAGCACACGCCGCGGCAATGAGATGGCCCCTGCTGGCACGAAATGGCTGACGCCTTTGAAACCTCGCATCAGCGCACAATCCAGTGGGGTGCCGAACACGCGCACCAGGGGTGACGCGGCTTCGTTGTCCTTGATGACCATATCGGGCTGCAGTTCACTGATGTAATCGAGCGCCTGGCTGCGGATATCCTCCGCATTCAGGCTGTCGACCGTCAGCGTTATACCGCTGCCGCGATGCCGCTCGCCCAATCCCGTCAACTGAACGCGATAGTGCTCGTACTGGCGCTTGATATCGGCCTCGTTCAGCCGCTCTTCGCGCAGAAGGTGTTCCTCGCTCGGCTCGAACAGGCCCAGCACATGCACGCTGGCGCCGCTGACTTGCGCCAAGGCAAGGGCTCGGCGCAAAGCGGCGGAATGCGGTTGCACCTCGGTCAGCAGCACCAGCAATTGTCGATATTGCCCCATGGTGAACCTCCGCGCTTTCGTGAATGGGTGTAATGCTGACGATATTCCGCGCGAAGGATCGCTGCTGCTTGATGCAGATCAGAAAACCGCTACCCAGCCTGAACTTGATGATTGTCAGAACCGAACCGGCCCGCCACGTTAAAACAGCTGCACCAGATACTGATCAGGCAACGGGAGGCGTCATGAACGGGCAGCAGAGAGCACAGCCACAGACCTGCGAACACTGGGTCGAAAACCTCGAGGACGGTTCGGCGGTGCTGATCCGCCCACTGCGCGAGGAGGACCGCGAACGGGACAAGCGTTTTCTGAGCACAATCGCATATAAATCACGGCGCTTTCGCTTCATTGCAGGACTCAGCGGTGGCTTGCCTAGCTTGGACACGCAAGACATGCCCGTGGACTATCACCAGCGCATGGCCTATGTCGCCTTGGTTCATGTAGATGGTCAATTGCAACAAATCGGCGTCAGCCGCTATGCAGGTATACCTGGCAGTCAGCGGTGCGAATGTGCAGTGGCGGTCAGCGAAGACTGGCAGCGCAAGGGGTTGGGCAAGCACCTGATGCAACACCTGATTGTAGCCGCACGACGCAATGGCTTTCAGTGCATGGTCTCCAGGGACCTGGCCAGCAACTATGCGATGCACCGGCTGGTCAAGGCACTGGGCTTCACCTCACGCTACCCGGGCGGCGATGTGACCGAGATCCTGCACGAACTTGACCTGCGGCTTTGAAAAACAAGGCCCTTGCGGGCCTTGTGCTTCAGCCTTTGGAGCGCTCTGGAGAAATCACCAGCACACTGCTGGACAACCGATGCATAACGCGCTCGGCAGTACTGCCGATGAACCAGCCGATGCCACGGTGGTGATAACTACCCATGACCAATACGTCGATATCATTGTTATCCATGAACATCGCCAGGGCCTTAGCCGGGTCGCCGATACGCATATGGCGGTGTTCGACGGCGATCCCGTTGCGTTCGGCAAGCGCCTGGAAGGCAGCGCTCTGAACGTCGTGCAAGGTCTGGGCCTGGTTCGAATCGAACAGGAACGAATGCTCCCGGCTGCCGCTGGCGTCCAGGTACATGGAACCCAAGTCGTAGGTGTACAGCAACTCGATCTGGGCATTGCACTGCAATGTCAGCTTCAGCGCTTCGCTGATGATCTGGTCGTTGAAACCTTCAAACTGATCCTCAGGCCTGGACAGGTCCACCGCCGCCAGAATCCTGCGTGGCAACGCATGGCTGGCCTTGTGTACCAAGTGCAAGGGTATTCGCGTTTCGCGCAGCAACTGGATATCCAGCGAGGTGAACATTGCGCGCATCCACCAAGGCTCATGCTCGAGCTCTTTGATCAGCATCGCAAACGGTTGCTCACGCAAGTGTATCAGGATCTCATCCAAGGGCTGCTGCACCCACACCACCTCGGTTGTGACGGTGACACCATTGCGCCGCATCGGCAACGCCTGGGTTTCCAGCCATTCACGGTGCTGCTGCACGTAACCGTCGCGCATCACTGCGAGCGCCTGGTCATTCACCAAGCCCGCCGTAGCCAGCCCTTCCACGTAGTCGAAAGCCACAATGTGCAGCGCCATCCCCTTGGCCTTGGCCAGCGCAGCAGCCCGGTCATAGACCGGGGTTCGGCGCATCAGGGGGGAGGCGATCAGCAGCAGTCTTTGCGGAGTTTCCATGGCACACCTCTGAGGTTGCGATACGTAGGTAAAGCATCTGCCACCTACGTGTTGCGAACTTGATGTTTATCAACTGGAGGCACCTACCGACCAATGGCATTGCCCATGGCGCAAGAAGTTGACGCGGATCAATACCTCGGGTCTTCCCCGGCGCACCCTGTACCCAGATCACCGCAACTTCAGGCCCCGCAGGCGTCCCATGGCGACCCCGCCCTGAGTTTCACCTGCGCTGCCGGCAGGGACGCCTTCATTCTGCATTGTCGACCGATACATGCTTTGGAGGCCCTGATGAACGTCTACGTCGAGAAGAACACAGGGCAGGGACGCTGTTGGGTACACATGGATGACTGGCGAGTGGGTTTCAGTACGGCTGCCGAAGCCGAGCGGTTTGTCGAACGGCTTACAAGCCGCCTCAAAGCCCCCCACTCGCGTGACATGCTGGCTGATTGGTCGCCCTATACCGGGGTGACCGTCGGGCTCGGTGCGCGTAATGGCGCAGGGGCCCAAGGCGGCCTGAAAAATGCGAAGGAGGCCTGAAAATGCCTGGCCAGCTTAAGGTCACCCTGCTCGACTCACCCAACGCATTGTCCAAGGCAAACCCGATTCACCTGAAACCGCTGGCGAACCACTGCATGGGTTGCCGGGTAAGCGGCCTGTGCCTCCCCACTGGTCTGCCGGTTGACGACAACAGCTGCCTGGGCGCGTTGATAGGCCCACGCATGCGCATTCGCAAGGGCGCTGCGCTGTTCAATGCCAACGATCCGCTGACCATGCTCTATGCCGTACGTTGCGGCAGTTTCAAGACCAGCCTGAACACCGCCGAGGGGCAAGGCGTGGTGATCAACTTCTGGATGCCGGGCGATGTACTCGGCCTCGATGCCATTGCCACAGAGCACCATGTCTGTGACGCCATTGCCCTGGAAGACAGCGAAGTCTGCCCCGTCCCCTATCGCCGCTTGCAAACCTTGGCGCGTGAGTTTCCAGACCTGCAGCAAAGCCTGAATCGCCTGATGAGCCGGGAGATCGTGCGTGAGCACGGGCGCGTGCTGATGCTGTGCAACCTCACAGCAGAACAGCGGCTGGCCAGCTTCCTGGTGGGGCTCTCCAGGCGCTTCGTCAGCCGCGGTTACTCTGCCCATGGCTTCATGTTGCGCATGTCTCGTGAAGACATGGCTTCGTACCTGGGGTTACGCCTGGAAACCGTGTGCCGATCCGTCGCCCGTCTGCGCGCGCTGGGTATCGTCGACCTGCATGGCAGGTTGGTAGAAATTCTCGATATGCCAGCACTCATGGCACTGGAACAAGGTGGCGGGGAATGTGAGGTCAAAGTCCCCCTGAAAGCACCCTGCTCGACGCCGTGAATGTTGGCCGCGGCGCTGTGAGGCGAGCGCGCCCCTCAAGCCAACCCGCCAAAACGCTTGTAAAAACTCTCGCTCACGTCCGGCAATGGGCCATCTGCTGTCTCCAGCGCTGCATTCAACCATTCTTCGGCTTTGGCAAACACCAGTCGGTAGAGGTTACGGCACAACTGTCGCGCAGCCCTTCCCTCCCAGTCCCCTGGTAGCAGCTCATCGGGCAGTTGCGGATCGCGAAGCAGCAGGCGGCGGTACTCGTGAATCAGCAGCGTGCGCGCCAGGAAGCAATCTTGAGCATCCAGCAACGGCTGCTCTTTCAAACCTTGCCAAAGCGGCCTGAACAGCTGGATAAACTCGCTGTATTGCTGCCCGAGTTCGTCGATACGCCAGCTTTCCCGCACTTGGGCGCGCATCGCCTTGGACGCGAGTACCTCTTGGGTGTGGGTTTCGAAGACGATACTGTCGTCGCCGGCCTCAAGGTCACGCAAAGTGGCCACCAGGTCGGCACGGTCTGCCCGGGGGCAACCCAGCAGGTTCGGCGCCATGACACCAAACCCCTGCCACTCCAGCTCTTCACGCACCGCCTTGCGTTTACCCACCTCGAGTTGCGACAGCAACACCAGCGTCCAGGCCCCGTCCCAGGCTGGCTGGCTCGGGCTATAGACGCGCTTGAAGGCTTTTTCGAAACGCCGACGGCCAGTGCCTGTCAGGCTGTAGTAACTGCGTCGGCCAACCTTTTCTGCAGTGAGCCAACCTTCTTTGGTCAGGCGAAAGATCGACGTGCGAATCAGCCGTTCATTGATACCGATCGGTTCCAGCAGGTTGATCAGGCTACCGAGCCAGACTGTACCGCCGTGCGGCTCGATGGCATCGCCGTACAACGTGATGATCAGGGAACTGGCGCGGATCGGCGTCTGCTCCTGAAAGCGGGTGATCAAGTGGTTCAGTGGGGCGAGATTGCTCATGGGCGAACTGTGCGCGGATAAAGCACCGACTATACCTGTGCGGTGGGCCGCCTGGCCATTGCGTGTCGCTGCCAGGCTCATGCGCTCGCCTGGCCCTTGGGCCTGACCCCGGTGTCTTCCATACGCGGGCGTCCCGGCTCTGCCTCGGCCAACGGTGGGCATTCGACCATGCTGTTCATGCAGCGCTGCGCCAGGTGCTGGTACTCCGCCGTCCCGCGCTGTTTCCAGGCCAGCTCCTGATCGGTCAGTGGGCGTTTGACCTGGGCTGGCGACCCCATCACCAGGCTCTGCGCCGCGCATTCGAAGCCAGCTTTGACGAAGGCTGTGGCCGCGACGATGCTGCGTGGTGCTACATGGGCGCCATCCATCACCACGGCGTTCATGCCGATCAATGAATCTTCGCCCACGCGACAGCCGTGCAGCACGGCGCCATGGCCGACATGCCCGTTACGTTCCACTACGGTGTCGCCCCCCGGGAAACCATGCATCACGCAGGTGTCCTGCAAGTTGGCGCCCTCCTCCAGCACGATGCGGCCGAAATCGCCCCTGAGCGATGCCAGCGGGCCAATGTAGCAGCGGGGGCCGACGATGACGTCGCCGATCAGGACTGCGCTGGGGTGCACGTAGGCTGTCGGGTGAACCACAGGCGTCAGGCCGTCCAGTTGATAGCAAGGCATGGCAACACTCTTGAAATGATTTTAAATGTCAGTCGATCTTGTATCAGAATCTATTTGGTCGTCAATCGTGTATCACTTGGTTTGAGTTCATGCTGCAGGGCAAAAAATACCTCTTATTGCTAGAAAAAGCCTAGGTTAAACGATTCCTCTGCCAGCATCGCACTGGAGCTGTGATCACAGAAAAACAAAAAAGGGATACGCAAATACAATTTTGACCTTGCATAAATGTATCGCATAGAGCATATACTCGTCTCACCTGGTCGTGATCCCGCATTACGCCCCTGCAAACAATTCCAAAAAATGCCGGCCACGCGATGTGCCGTGCGTGCAGCCAGAGGAACCCGAGATGCCGCGATTTATCGATGTGCAGGCGCCCGAACATGGCGTTCAGCTCATTACCCTGCAACGGCCCGAGGCCTTGAATGCCCTGTGCACCGAGCTACTGGCAGAACTGGCTGCTGCGCTGCAGGCTGCCGGGAACGACGAGCATGTCCGTGCCACAGTGATTACCGGCAGCGCCAAGGCATTCGCCGCAGGCGCCGACATCCGCGAAATGGCTGATCGCGACCTGGTCGGCATCCTCAATGACCCGCGCGTAGCGCATTGGCAAAGCATCGCCGCATTCGCCAAACCGCTGATTGCTGCAGTCAACGGCTATGCCCTGGGTGGCGGTTGCGAACTGGCAATGTGCGCCGACATCGTCATCGCCAGTACCGACGCTCGTTTCGGCCAGCCGGAAATCAACCTTGGCATCATCCCCGGTGCTGGCGGCACCCAGCGCCTGTTACGTGCCGTCGGTAAGCCGTTGGCCATGCAGATGGTGCTGACGGGGGAAGCCATCACTGCCCTCCGCGCCCAGCAGGCCGGCCTGGTCAGCGAAATCACCCAGCCCGAACTCACCGTAGAACGCGCCATGCAGGTTGCTCGCAGCATCGCCGCCAAAGCGCCGCTGGCTGTGCGCCTGGCCAAGGAGGCGTTACTGAAGGCCGGTGATACCGACCTGGCCAGCGGCCTGCGCTTCGAGCGCCATGCCTTCACCCTGCTGGCGGGCACCGCCGACCGCGATGAAGGCATCCGCGCCTTCCAGGAAAAGCGCCAGGCCCGCTTCCAAGGGCGCTGAACTTCATTCTCTCGACTGACGGAGCGAGTCTGTCATGACTTTCCAGCACATCCTGTTTTCCATCGAGGACGGCGTTGCCTTCCTTTCATTGAACCGCCCCGAGCAGCTGAACAGCTTCAATACGGCCATGCACCTGGAGGTGCGCGAAGCGCTCAGGCAAGTGCGCCAGAGCAGTGACGCGCGGGTGTTGCTGCTGACGGCTGAAGGCCGCGGCTTCTGCGCCGGCCAGGACCTGTCTGACCGCAACGTTGCCCCAGGCGCCGAAATGCCAGACCTGGGCCAATCGATCGACAAGTTCTACAACCCGCTGGTACGTACCCTGCGCGACCTGCCTTTGCCGGTGATCTGTGCGGTCAACGGCGTGGCGGCCGGTGCCGGTGCCAACATTCCCTTGGCCTGCGACCTGGTGCTGGCCGCCCGCTCGGCCAGTTTCATCCAGGCCTTCTGCAAGATCGGCCTGGTGCCGGACTCCGGCGGTACCTGGCTGCTGCCGCGCTTGGTCGGCATGGCCCGGGCCAAGGCGCTGGCCATGCTGGGCGAGCGCCTTGGCGCCGAACAGGCCGAGCAATGGGGGCTGATCCACCGCGTGGTGGATGATGCGGCGCTGCGTGATGAAGCCCTCACCCTCGCCCGCCAGCTCGCCGCCCAGCCCACCTACGGCCTGGCACTGATCAAGCGCAGCCTCAACGCCAGTTTCGACAACGGTTTTGAGGCGCAGCTGGAGCTGGAGCGCGACCTGCAGCGCCTGGCCGGGCGCAGCGAGGACTACCGCGAAGGCGTAAGCGCCTTCATGAACAAACGCACGCCAGCCTTCAAGGGGCGCTGAACATGGGCGCACTCGCAAGCAATGTGCAGGTGGCGGTGATCGGTGCCGGTGCCATGGGCGCCGGTATCGCCCAGGTCGCGGCCCAGGCCGGCCACCCCGTCAAGCTCTACGACAACCGCCCGGGTGCTGCCGCCCAGGCGGTGACGGGTATCGATCGCCACCTGGCCCGGCTGGTGGACAAAGGAAAGTTGCTGGCCGCTGAACGCGAAGCGATCAATGCCCGCCTGTGCCCCGTCGATACACTCGAAGCCTTGGCTGATGCCGGCCTGGTCATTGAAGCCATCGTCGAAAACCTGCAGGTGAAGCAAGCGTTGTTCAGTCAGCTCGAAACCCTGTGCGCAGCCGACTGTATCCTTGCCAGCAACACTTCGTCACTGTCCATCACCAGCCTCGCGGCAGGCCTTGAACGCCCGCAGCACGTGGTCGGTATGCACTTCTTCAACCCGGCACCGCTGATGGCGCTGGTCGAGGTGGTGTCGGGCCTGGCAACCGACCCGGCAGTGGCCGCACGCATCTACGCCACGGCCCAGGTCTGGGGCAAGCAGCCGGTCCATGCGCGCTCTACACCCGGTTTCATCGTCAACCGGGTAGCGCGGCCGTTCTATGCCGAAAGCCTGCGCCTGCTACAGGAAGGTGCCGCCGACTGCGCCAGCCTGGATGCGCTGATGCGTGACGCGGGTGGCTTCCGCATGGGGGCGTTCGAGCTGACCGACCTGATTGGCCATGACGTCAATTACGCTGTTACCTGTTCCGTATTCGATGCTTTCTATGGCGATTTCCGCTTCCAGCCTTCGCTGGTGCAGAAGGAACTGGTGGACGCCGGCCGCCTGGGTCGCAAGACCGGCCAAGGCTTCTATCGCTATGCCGAAGGCGTCGAGCGCCCGCAGCCGGCCGAACTGCACAGCTCCGCCTGCGCAGAGGCCTGCGTTGTCGAGGGCAACCTGGGGGTGATGCAGCCGCTGGTCGAGCGCCTGCGCCAAAGCGGCATTGCCGTGACCCAGCGCGCCGGTAGTGGCCTGATCCAGGTGGGCGACGCCACCCTGGCCCTGTCCGACGGCCGGCTGGCCAGCCAACGTGCCCGTGAGGACGGGCTGCGCAACCTGGTGCTGCTCGACCTTGCGCTGGACTACAGCAGCGCCACCCGCCTTGCCATCAGCTGGTCCGCCGATACCACTGACAGCGCCCGCGACCAAGCCGTAGCCCTGCTGCAGCGTGCCGGCCTGAAAGTGACCGGTGTCGCCGACCTGCCCGGCCTGGTGGTACTGCGCACCGTGGCAATGCTTGCCAACGAGGCCGCCGATGCGGTGCTCCAGGGCGTCGGCAGTGCCGCCGACATCGACCTGGCCATGCGCGCCGGCGTCAACTACCCCCGTGGCCCGCTGGCCTGGGCCGCAGACATCGGCCTTGCCCACACCCTGGCCGTGCTCGACAACCTGCAGCGCAGCTATGGCGAAAGCCGCTACCGCCCTTCCCTGTTGTTGCGCCGCTGTGAAGCCAAAGGAGGCACCCTGCATGACTGAAGTGGAACTGGCACAAGCCTGTGCCGACGCCATGTACGCCCGCGACCCGGCCACCCAGGGCCTGGGCATTACCCTGCTGGATGCCGGCCCAGGTCGGGCCAGCCTGCGCATGCCGGTGCGTGCCGACATGATCCAGGGGCATGGCACCTGCCATGGCGGTTTCCTGTTCGCGTTGGCCGATTCGGCGTTCGCCTTCGCCTGCAATAGCTACGACCAGGCCACGGTGGCGCTGGGTTGCAGCATCGACTACCTGGCCCCGGCGCTGCGCGATGACGTGCTCACCGCCCACGCCAGCGAAGTCAGCCGCAAAGGCCGCACCGGCCTGTATGACGTGCGCATCGACAACCAGCGCGGTGAATTGGTGGCGATGTTCCATGGCAAATCCTACAAAGTGCGCGGCACCGTGCTGGCGCAGGAGACGCAAGATGAATGAACCGACCCACGCCGATGCCTTGATCATCGACGCCGTGCGCACCCCCATTGGCCGCTATGCCGGGGCCCTGAGCAGCGTGCGCGCCGACGACCTGGCGGCCATCCCGCTCAAAGCCTTGATCCAGCGCCACCCCGAACTGGACTGGAAGGCCATTGATGACGTCATCTTCGGCTGCGCCAACCAGGCCGGCGAGGACAACCGCAACGTGGCTCACATGGCGAGCCTGCTGGCCGGGCTGCCGGTCGAAGTACCAGGGACCACGATCAACCGCCTGTGCGGTTCCGGCCTGGATGCCATCGGCAATGCGGCACGTGCCCTGCGTTGTGGTGAAGCAGGGCTCATGCTGGCCGGTGGTGTGGAGTCCATGTCGCGTGCGCCGTTTGTGATGGGTAAGTCGGAGCAGGCATTCGGGCGTGCGGCCGAGCTGTTCGACACCACCATCGGCTGGCGTTTCGTCAACCCGCTGATGAAGGCCGCCTACGGCATCGATTCGATGCCGGAAACCGCCGAAAACGTGGCCGAGCAGTTCGGCATCTCCCGCGCCGACCAGGATGCCTTTGCCCTGCGCAGCCAGCACAAGGCCGCAGCCGCTCAGGCCCGCGGCCGCCTGGCGAGGGAAATCGTGTCGGTCGAAATCCCGCAACGCAAAGGCCCTGCCAAAGTGGTCGAGCATGACGAGCACCCGCGCGGCGACACCACGCTGGAGCAGCTGGCTCGGCTCGGGACGCCGTTTCGTGAAGGCGGCAGCGTAACGGCGGGTAATGCCTCCGGCGTGAATGACGGCGCTTGCGCCCTACTGCTGGCCAGCAGCGCCGCGGCCCGCCGCCATGGCCTGAAGGCGCGCGGCCGCATCGTCGGCATGGCTGTGGCCGGGGTGGAGCCCAGGCTGATGGGCATTGGTCCGGTGCCTGCGACCCGCAAGGTGCTGGCGCTCACCGGCCTGGCGCTGGATGACATGGATGTCATCGAACTTAACGAGGCCTTTGCCGCCCAGGGGCTGGCCGTGTTGCGCGAGCTGGGCCTGGCCGACGACGACCCGCGAGTTAACCGCAACGGCGGCGCCATCGCCCTGGGCCATCCCTTGGGCATGAGCGGTGCCCGGTTGGTGACCACTGCCTTGCACGAGCTTGAAGAAACGGCCGGCCGCTACGCCCTGTGCACCATGTGCATTGGCGTAGGCCAAGGCATCGCCATGATCATCGAGCGCCTCTGAGCGGTTCAGACCCTGCGCTTGTTACCGAACTGAACGCAGCCGTATATGCTGCCTCCATGACACTCACCGCGTGGCCTGCAACCGCTGGCGCGCGGCGTACAAGAACAATTCGAGTGAAGCCATGAACATGTACCATGATGCCGATCGTGCCCTGCTGGACCCGATGGAAACCGCCAGCGTCGATGCCCTGCGCCAGCACCAGCTGGAGCGTCTGCGCTGGAGCCTGAAGCACGCCTACGACAATGTGCCGTTGTACCGCCAGCGCTTTGCCGAGTACGGCACCCACCCTGATGACCTCAAGTGCCTGGAAGACCTGGCGAAGTTCCCCTTCACCGGCAAGAACGACCTGCGCGACAACTACCCCTACGGCATGTTTGCCGTGCCCCAGGAAGAAGTGGTGCGCCTGCATGCCTCCAGTGGCACCACCGGCAAGCCGACGGTGGTCGGCTACACCCAGAACGATATCGACACCTGGGCCAATGTGGTTGCCCGTTCCATTCGTGCGGCCGGCGGGCGCAAAGGTGACAAGGTGCATGTGTCCTACGGCTACGGGCTGTTCACCGGCGGGCTCGGCGCGCACTACGGTGCCGAACGCCTGGGCTGCACCGTGATCCCCATGTCCGGTGGCCAGACCGAAAAGCAGGTGCAGCTGATTCGCGACTTCCAGCCCGACATCATCATGGTCACCCCGTCCTACATGCTCAACCTGGCTGATGAAATCGAGCGCCAGGGCATCGACCCGCACGACCTCAAGCTGCGCCTGGGCATTTTTGGTGCCGAGCCGTGGACCGACGAGCTGCGCCGTTCAATTGAGCAGCGTCTGGGCATCAATGCCCTCGATATCTACGGCCTTTCGGAGATCATGGGGCCCGGGGTGGCAATGGAGTGCATAGAGACCAAGGACGGCCCGACCATCTGGGAAGACCACTTTTATCCCGAGATCATCGACCCTGCTACCGGTGAAGTGCTGCCGGATGGCCAACTGGGCGAGCTGGTATTCACCTCGCTCAGCAAGGAGGCATTGCCGATGGTGCGCTACCGCACCCGCGACCTCACCCGGCTGCTGCCGGGCACCGCTCGGCCGATGCGGCGGATCGGCAAGATCACCGGCCGCAGTGATGACATGCTGATCATTCGCGGGGTCAATGTGTTCCCGACTCAGATCGAGGAGCAGGTCCTAAAAATAAAACAGCTTTCTGAGCTATATGAGATTCATCTGTATCGCAATGGAAATCTGGACAGTGTCCAGGTGCACGTGGAGCTGCGCGCAGAGTGCCAGTACCTTGACGAAGGTCAGCGCAAGCTGGTTGTCGGGGAGTTGAGCAAACAGATCAAGACCTACATCGGCATCAGCACCCAGGTGCACCTGCAGCCCTGCGGCACGCTCAAGCGCTCAGAGGGCAAGGCTTGCCACGTGTTCGACAAACGGTTGGCCAGCTGACCCATTCGGCTGCCATTTCGGCCCCGGCATTGTCCGGGGCCTTTTTTTGCCTGCGTTCCGCCGGGCAAACGCTGCTGCGCGACAGCCCTCTTGGCTGTCAACGTGATACACAAATCTTACTTGATACACATAAATGTGTTTGACGTTATCTTTTGTATCGCTTACAAATGACTCATGCCTTAGCAGGAGTCGCAGCACATGTACGCACAGCTAGTGGAAACCGGAGTCAAGCGCATCAAGTCGCTGGAAGAGATGTCCCCCGAGGAACGCAACTTCCAGGAAAAGATCGATGCCGAAATCAAGATCGAAGCCAAGAACTGGATGCCCGAGGCCTATCGCCAGACCCTCATCCGGCAGATCTCCCAGCACGCCCACTCTGAAATCGTCGGCATGCTGCCCGAAGGCAACTGGGTCACCCGTGCCCCCAGCCTCAAGCGCAAACTGCAGCTGATGGCCAAGATTCAGGACGAAGCCGGCCACGGCCTGTACCTGTACAGCGCCATGGAAACCCTGGGGGCTGACCGCGACGAAGAAATCGCCAAACTGCACAGCGGCAAGGCCAAGTACTCGAGCATCTTCAACTACCCCACCCTCAGCTGGGCCGACATGGGCGCTGTGGGCTGGCTGGTGGACGGCGCCGCCATCGTCAACCAGGTGGTACTGCAGCGCACCTCTTACGGCCCCTACTCCCGCGCCATGATCCGTATCTGCAAGGAAGAGAGCTTCCACCAGCGCCAGGGCTACGAAATGCTGCTGACCATGATGCGCCAGGGTACTCAAGCCCAGCGCGACATGGTTCAGGACGCCATCAACCGCTTGTGGTGGCCAGCGCTGATGATGTTCGGCCCGAGCGATGAACACTCGCCCAACAGCGCCCAGTCGATGGCCTGGAAGATCAAGCGCCAGACCAACGACGAACTGCGCCAGCGCTTCATCGACCAGACCGTGCCGCAGCTGGAACTGCTTGGCTGCACTGCGCCTGACCCTGAGCTGAAGTGGAACGCCGAGCGCGGCCACTACGACTTCGGCGAAATCCAGTGGGACGAGTTCTACGAAGTGATCAAGGGCAATGGCCCGTGCAACCTGGAACGTGTCGCCACCCGGCGCAAGGCTATCGAGGATGGCGCCTGGGTACGCGAGGCCGCCGTGGCCTATGCGCGCAAGCAACAGAATAAGAACGCCGCCTGAGCGGCGATTGATGCGGAGATCGAAAATGTCTGTCTGGACCCTCTACGAAGTGTTCGTGCGCAGCAAGCACGGCCTTAACCACAAGCATGTCGGCAGCGTGCACGCCGCCGATGCCGCCATGGCCATCGAGAACGCCCGCGAGCTCTACACCCGCCGTAGCGAAGGTGTGAGCCTGTGGGTGGTGCCTTCGGCGCTGATCACCGCCTCCTCCCCCGACGAGAAAGACCCGCTGTTCGCCCCCTCGGACGACAAGGTCTATCGCCATGCCAGCTTCTACGAGCTGCCCGACGAAGTCGGACACATGTGAGGTGGGCCATGCATAAAGAAGCCCTAATCCCCTACCTGCTGTTGCTCGGCGACAGCGCCCTGGTCCAGGGCCAGCGCCTCTGCGAATGGTGTGGCCGCGCCCCGGCCATCGAGGAAGAGCTGGCCCTGATGAACGTCGGCCTCGATCTGGTCGGCCAGGCCCGCAACTGGCTGGAGTATGCCGCCGAGCTGCTCGACGATGGCCGAGATGCCGATGCCCTGGCGTTCCGCCGTGACGAGCGCGCCTACCGCAACCTGCTGCTGGTCGAGCAACCCAACGGTGATTTTGCCGTGACCATGACCAAGCAGTTCCTTTACGACGCGTGGCACTTCGCTGTGCTGCAGGGGCTGGTCGAGTCCAGCGACGCGCGAATCGCCGGTATTGCCGCCAAGGCCCTGAAGGAAGTCACCTACCACCTGCGCCGGTCCAGCGAATGGGTACAACGTCTGGGCGGTGGTACCGATGCCAGCCGCCAGCGCATGCTCGCCGCTATCCCGGCACTGTGGCGCTTCACCGTAGAACTGACTGCTGCCAGCGACAACGAAGTCCGTCTGGCCGAATGCGGTATCGGCGCCGATCCAGCTACCGTCGGCGCCACCTGGCTGAAGCAGGTCACCGCGACGTTTGCTTCGGTCGAACTGCCGCTGCCCAAGGCCGCCAGCCACTTCTACCTGGATGGCCGCAAAGGCGTGCACACCGAGCATCTGGGCCTGCTGCTGGCCGAAATGCAGTTCCTGCCAAGGGCCTACCCCGATGCAACCTGGTGAACTGATTGCCGGCGACCGCGGCGCGCGGGCACAGCAAGGCGACGACCTGGCTCGCGCCTGGGCGGTATTGGGCCAGGTCATGGACCCTGAAGTGCCGGTGGTCAGCGTGGTCGACCTGGGGATCGTGCGCGACGTCGACTGGCGCGCCGGCCACCTGCACCTGGTGGTCACCCCGACCTACTCTGGCTGCCCGGCCACCGAGGTGATCGAGGGGGATATCCGCCAGGCGCTGGAACAGGCCGGTTTCACCGCACCAGACCTGGAGCGCCGGCTGACCCCGGCCTGGAGCACCGACTGGATCAGCGAACTGGGCCGCGAGCGCCTGCGCGCTTATGGCATTGCGCCGCCGCAAGGCAGCGCCAGCAAGCGCAGCCTGCTCGGTGAACCGCCCCAGGTGTGCTGCCCGCAATGCGGCAGCGCCCATACCGAATTGCTCAGCCAGTTCGGCTCCACGGCCTGCAAGGCGCTGTACCGCTGCCGCGAGTGCCTGGAGCCATTCGACTATTTCAAATGCATTTGAGCCGTGGAGACCACCATGAGCCAGTTTCACAGCCTGACCATCAAGCAAGTGCGCAATGAGACCCGTGATGCGGTATCGATTGCCTTCGATGTGCCCGAGCACCTGCAGGACCAGTTCCGCTTCACTCAGGGCCAGTACCTGGTGATGCGTACTCAGCTGGACAACGAAGAAGTCCGCCGCTCCTACTCCATCTGTAGCGCCGTACAGGACCGCGAACTGCGCGTGGCCGTCAAGCGCGTACCCGGCGGGCGCTTCTCGGCGTTTGCCAATGAAGTGCTCAAGGCCGGTCAGCAGCTGGAAGTGATGCCGCCATCGGGTAGCTTCTTCGTACCTCTGGACCCGGCTCGCCAGGGTAACTATCTGGGGGTAGCTGCCGGCAGCGGCATCACCCCGATACTGTCGATCATCGCCACTACGCTGGCCAGCGAACCGCACAGCCGTTTCACCTTGCTGTACGGCAACCGCTCCAGTTCGGGGGCACTGTTCCGCGACAAGCTCGAAGACCTGAAAAACCGTTACCTCGACCGCTTGAACCTGATTTTCGTGTTCAGCCGTGAACAGCAGGATGTCGACCTGTACAACGGCCGCATCGACGCCGACAAATGCGGCCAGCTGTTTTCGCGCTGGCTGGACGTTGCCGGCCTGGACGCGGCGTTCATCTGTGGCCCGCAGGCGATGACCGAGACCGTGCATGACAGCCTGCAGGCCAACGGCATGGCCAAGGAACGCATTCACTTCGAGCTGTTCGCCGCCGCCGGCAGCGAGGCCCGCCGCGAAGCCCGTGAGGCGGCACGCCAGGTGGATTCGGCACTTAGCCACATCACCGTGATCAGCGACGGCCGGGCACTGAGCTTCGACCTGCCGCGCAACACCCAGAACGTGCTGGACGCCGGCAACGCCATTGGCGCCGAGCTGCCCTACTCGTGCAAGGCCGGTGTGTGCTCCACCTGCAAGTGCCGAGTGATCGAGGGCGAAGTGGAGATGGACAGCAACCATGCCCTCGAAGACTACGAAGTAGCGGCCGGGTATGTGCTGTCGTGCCAGACCTACCCGGTGAGTGACAAGGTGGTGCTTGACTTCGACCAGCTGTAGACCGAGTCGACTGCTTCGCGGGTAAACCCGCTCCTACAGGGCCTGCGCAGGGCCTTAGGGCGGCATCCTTACCTGCGAAGAGGGCCTGAGCAGCAACGCAATACCCCGCGTGACCTCAACACAACAATTACAAAACCAAGAGATCGCTTGCCATGACACCCGAACGCATAGAAAGCATCGCCAACCACCCCGACTTCCAGCACCTGGTGCGGCGCAAACGCCGCCTTAACGGCAGCCTGACCCTGGCCATGCTGGTGGTCTACTACGGCTTCGTGCTGCTGGTTGCGTTTTCGCCCAGCACCCTCGGCCAGTCCCTCAGCGGCGGCGTGACCACGGTCGGCATGCTGGTGGGCGTGCTGATGGTGCTGCTGTCCTTTGCTCTGACCGGCATCTACGTGCACCGCGCCAACAACGTGCTCGACCCGCTCAACGACAAGGTCAAGCAGGAGTGCGCACAATGAACTGGACCGCCATTTCGATGTTCATGGTGTTTGTCTGCTTCACCCTGCTGGTCACCCGCTGGGCTGCCCTGCGCACCCGCTCGGCCAGCGACTTCTACACCGCCGGCGGCGGCTTGACCGGCATGCAGAACGGCCTGGCGATCGCTGGCGACATGATCAGTGCCGCTTCGTTCCTGGGCATTTCCGCGATGATGTTCATGAACGGCTACGACGGTCTGTTGTATGCCCTCGGTGTCCTGGCGGGCTGGCCGATCATCCTGTTCCTGATTGCCGAGCGCCTGCGCAACCTGGGCAAGTACACCTTCGCCGACGTGGTCAGCTACCGGCTGGCGCAAACCCCGGTGCGCTTGACCTCGGCTTTCGGCACCCTGGTGGTGGCGCTGATGTACCTGGTGGCGCAAATGGTCGGCGCCGGCAAGCTGATCGAGCTGCTGTTCGGCATCAGCTACCTGTACGCGGTGATGCTGGTCGGTGTGCTGATGGTTGCCTATGTCACCTTCGGTGGCATGCTCGCCACCACCTGGGTGCAGATCATCAAGGCAGTAATGCTGCTCTCAGGCACCAGTTTCATGGCCTTCATGGTGCTCAAGCACTTCGGCTTCAGCACCGAGGCCATGTTTGCCAGCGCCGTGGCCGTGCATGCCAAGGGCCAGGCGATCATGGCCCCAGGCGGCTTGTTGTCCAACCCGGTGGACGCTATTTCCCTGGGTTTGGGCATGATGTTCGGCACCGCTGGCCTGCCGCATATCCTGATGCGCTTCTTCACTGTCAGTGATGCCAAGGAAGCACGCAAGAGCGTGTTCTACGCCACCGGTTTCATAGGTTACTTCTACCTGCTGCTGATCGTTGTCGGCTTTGGCGCCATCGTCATGGTCGGCACTGAGCCGTCCTACCGCGACGCCACTGGCGCCATCATCGGTGGCGGCAACATGGTCGCCGTGCACCTGGCCCAGGCCGTCGGTGGCAACCTGTTCCTCGGCTTCATCTCTGCTGTGGCGTTCGCCACCATTCTGGCTGTGGTTGCTGGCCTGGCGCTGTCCGGCGCATCGGCCGTGTCCCACGACCTGTATGCCTGCGTGATGCGCAAAGGCAAGGCTACCGAGCAAGAGGAAATGCGTGTGTCGCGCATTGCCACGCTGGTCATCGGCCTGCTGGCGGTGATCCTGGGCCTGATGTTCGAGTCGCAGAACATTGCCTTCCTCTCCGGCCTGGTGCTGGCGGTGGCCGCTTCGGTCAACTTCCCCGTGCTGCTCCTTTCCATGTTCTGGAAAGGCCTGACCACCCGCGGCGCGGTGTGCGGCAGCATGGCCGGGCTGGTCTCGGCGGTGCTGTTGGTGGTGCTGGGCCCGGCGGTATGGGTCAACGTACTGCACAACGAAACGGCGCTGTTCCCCTACAGCAACCCTGCGCTGTTTTCCATGAGCCTGGCCTTCCTCAGTGCCTGGGTGTTCTCGGTGACCGACAGCTCCGAACGTGCCGTTGAAGAGCGCGGTCGCTACCTGGGCCAGTTCATCCGCTCCATGACCGGTATCGGCGCGGCTGGCGCCAGCAAACACTGACTTCAAGGACGAACAGACATGTCGGGTAAAACAACAACAATGA
The DNA here is from genome assembly GCF_900291005.1 of Pseudomonas sp. Kh14. Lineage (NCBI taxonomy): Bacteria > Pseudomonadati > Pseudomonadota > Gammaproteobacteria > Pseudomonadales > Pseudomonadaceae > Pseudomonas > Pseudomonas sp. Kh14. The sequence goes on along the minus strand of NZ_OLKJ01000029.1, from coordinate 141,540 downwards.
ACCGCACACACTTCATGTCAGCCGCCTGGCTGGCCACCCTCGCCCTGCCCATGCCCGCGCTGGCCGACTTCATCGGCGACAGCCATGCACGCCTGGAGCTGCGCAATCACTACATCAACCGTGATTTTCGGCAGAGCAACGCCCCGCAGGCCAAGGCCGAGGAATGGGGCCAGGGCTTTACCGCCAAGCTGGAATCGGGCTTCACCGAGGGCCCGGTCGGCTTTGGCGTGGACGCGATGGGCCAGTTGGGCATCAAGCTCGACTCCAGCCGCGACCGTCGCAACACCGGCCTGCTGCCTTTTGGCCCGAATAGCCACGAACCGGTCGACGACTACAGCGAGCTAGGCCTGACCGGCAAGGTACGCGTGTCCAAGAGCACCTTGCGGCTGGGCACCTTGCAGCCGATCCTGCCGGTGGTGGTGTATAACGACACCCGCCTGCTGGCGTCCACCTTCCAGGGTGGCCTGCTCACCAGTCAGGACCTCGATGGCCTCACCTTCAATGCCGGACGCCTGACCAAGGCCAACCTGCGTGACTCTTCTGGCCGCGACGACATCGGCTATGGCGCTGTCAGCAGTGACCACCTGGACTTTGGTGGCGGCAGCTACGCCATCACCCCACAAACCACGGTCAGCTATTACTACGCCAAGCTCCAGGACATCTACCGTCAGCAGTTCGTCGGTCTGATCGACACCCGCCCACTGGCAGAAGGTGTGAGCCTGCGCAGTGACCTGCGCTACTTCGACAGCCGCAACGACGGTGCCGAGCGTGCCGGCAACATCGACAACCGTAACTTCAACGCCATGTTCACCCTGGGCGTGCGGGCGCACAAGTTCACCGCCACCTGGCAGCAGATGTCCGGTGACAGCGCCTTCCCGTTCGTCAACGGCGGCGACCCGTTCACCGTCAACCTGGTCACCTACAACACCTTCACCCGCGCCGGGCTGGACTCTTGGCAAGTGCGCTACGACTACGACTTCGTTGCCATGGGCATCCCCGGCCTGAGTTTCATGACCCGCTACACCGACGGTCGCCACGCGGAAACTGCCACCGTGACCAATGGCCGTGAGCGCGAGCGCGACACCGACATCACGTATGTCATCCAGAGTGGCCCGTTCAAGGACGTCAGCCTGCGCTGGCGCAATGTCACCTTCCGCTCCGGCAACGGCCTGACCAACGCCGTGGACGAAAACCGCCTGATCATCGGCTACACCCTGGCGCTGTGGTAACAGCGCCCCCCACTTTTTGAACAGCATGGAGAACAGCATGTCTGCCGCCCCTACTCTGCAAAGTTTCATCGTCGGCCGTTGGCTTGGCCAGCACGGCGCCCAGGCCTTGCGCAGCGCCCTTGACGGCCACGTACTGGCCTACAGCCATGAAGAGCGCCCGGACTTCGCCGAAGCTGTGGACTACGCGCGTGCACGCGGTCTTGCCTCGCTGATGGGCATGGATTTCCAACAGCGTGCCCAACGCCTCAAAGCCCTGGCCCTGTACCTGGCCGAGCACAAAGAGCAGCTCTACGCCCTGTCGCACCACAGCGGCGCCACCCGGGCTGACAGCTGGATCGACATCGAAGGCGGCAACGCCACGCTGTTCTCCTATGCCGGCATCGGCAGCCGCGAGCTGCCGTCGGGTAACCTGGTGCACGAAGGCCCAGCCATACCGTTGGGCAAGCAAGGCCATTTCGCCGGTAGCCACATCCTGGTGCCACGGGCAGGCGTTGCGGTGCATATCAACGCGTTCAACTTCCCTATCTGGGGCATGCTGGAAAAGTTTGCCCCAACGTTCCTGGCCGGTATGCCCTGCATCGTCAAACCGGCGACCTCGACCAGCTATTTGACCGAGGCCGTGGTACGCCTGATGAATGCCTCCGGCCTGCTGCCCGAAGGCAGCCTTCAGCTTGTTATCGGCAGCACCGGCGACCTGCTTGACCGCCTGCAGGGGCAGGACGTGGTGACCTTCACCGGCTCCGCCGACACTGCCGCGAAACTGCGTGTGACGCCCAACCTGATTCGCAACTCGGTGCCGTTCACCGCCGAGGCCGACTCGCTCAACTGCGCCATCCTCGGCCCGGACGTGAGTCCGGACAGCGAAGAGTTTGACCTGTACATCAAGGAAGTGGTGCGTGAAATGACCACTAAAGCCGGGCAGAAGTGCACCGCCATCCGCCGTGCGATCGTCCCGGCCAAGCACCTGGATGCCGTCGCCACCCGCCTGCGCGAGCGCTTGAGCAAGGTCGTGGTTGGCGACCCGTCGCTGGAAGGTGTGCGCATGGGTGCCCTGGCCTCCCATGACCAGCAGCGCGATGTCGGCGAGCGGGTGCGCAGCCTGCTGCAGACTTGTGATCAGCTATTCGGCGCCAGCGATGGCTTTGCCCCGCGTGGCGAAGGCGTGGCTGAAGGCGCGTTCTTTGCGCCAACCTTGTTGCAGGCCCGCGACCCACATGCCGAGGGCGGTGCCCACGATATCGAAGCGTTCGGCCCGGTCAGTACGCTGATGGCCTATGACGACCTCGACGAAGCCTTGGCACTGGCTGCCCGTGGCAAAGGCAGCCTGGTGGCGACCCTGGTCACCGCCGACCGCAGCGTGGCCACCAAGGCTATCCCGGTGGCTGCTGCCTGGCATGGCCGACTGCTGGTGCTCGATAGCCAGGCTGCCAAGGAGTCCACTGGGCACGGCTCGCCGCTGCCGCAGCTCAAGCACGGTGGCCCGGGCCGCGCCGGTGGTGGTGAAGAGCTGGGTGGCCTGCGTGCGGTCAAGCACTACCTGCAGCGCGCTGCAGTACAAGGCTCGCCGAGCATGCTCACGGCGGTCACCGGCGAGTACGTGCGCGGCGGCGAAGTGATCGAAACCGAAGTGCACCCGTTCCGTCGCTACTTCGAGCAGCTGCGTGTCGGCGAGTCGCTGCTCACCCATCGCCGCACCGTGACAGAAGCTGACCTGGTCAATTTCGGCTGCCTGTCAGGCGACCATTTCTACATGCACTTCGACGAAATCGCCGCCAAGGCGTCGCAGTTCGGTAAACGCATTGCCCACGGTTACTTCGTACTGTCGGCAGCGGCCGGGCTGTTCGTGTCGCCCGGTGCCGGACCGGTGCTGGCCAACTATGGGCTGGACACCCTGCGCTTCATCAACCCGGTGGGCATTGGCGATACCATCCAGGCGCGGCTGACCTGCAAGCGCAAGATCGACCAGGGCAAGACCAGCCCGCTGGGGCAGCCGCAGGGGGTGGTGGCGTGGGATGTGGAGGTGACCAATCAGCTGGGTGAGCTAGTGGCCAGCTATGACATCCTGACCTTGGTGCTGAAAAAACCAGCATGATGTGTTGAAGCTACGGCCTCTTCTCGGGCAAGCCGCCTCTGACCGGCACAGCGCCCTTGTAGGAGCGGGTTCACCCGCGAAGAGGCCGGTAGCGGTTCAGGCACCTGGGATCAATACACGTACGTGGCTGAAGTGAAGAATGCAGGCATCTAAACCGTTGGTCAGCGACTGCCAATGCTCAGTGAACCTCGGGCGTGCACCTGTAGCTCTCAATTCATGAGGACCATCAACGAGGACTGCACAATGGATTCCCTACTGCGAATGGGTGGCGGCAATGTTGAAGATGACTGGCCGGAGCTGGAGCCGGATCGACGCAATGATCGGGCAGACGACCCGGATACCGACCCCAATGTGGCTGATGATGAGGAAAACCGGCCCGGCGTCCCGGCCAGCGACCCTGAGTCTGGCGCCTGACACGGTGAGTATCAGCGTATCCTGCAGGAGCGGGCCCGTCCGTTCCTGCAGTTTCTTTTACCGGTTGCAGGCGAGCTATTAAACCATCGCCGCCGGATCGCCCACCGACTGGTTGGGCTTGCTCCCCGAAATCCGCCAGCTCACGGCGGTAATGCCGTAACGCTCGGCCATCGGCCGACTGACCTTCCTGATTTTCTCGCGACCGAACTTGGGAATGATGCCGATGCCCGCATCACAACTTGCCCAATGCCAGGCCTCGGCATTGTCCAGGCGTTCCAGGCGAATGATGAAACTGCGCGGCTGGTCATGCAGTTTGTAATCGATTATGTACAGCTGTGGGCTAGGCATCGCAGGGGGCCTCCTCTTCTCCATGGATGACATTTTGATTGATCGGGCGGTGGCCAGAAGATTCAAAATTTTGTCTAACAAAATGTCATGGCGCGATTCCGGGGCGGCTACCCCGAAATCGCTGCTGGGCACCTATGGGGAGCTGTCGTTCAGCGCAAGCCCCCACTCACTGGCTGCGGTCTGCGCCGTGGCTGTTGCGCCCCCCCTTGCGTCCGGCTTCCGATGCCCGTTGGCGGTCGTTGGCAAAGTTGCCGCCAGATGCCTGGCCACCCTTGTGGCCAGCGCGCGATGCCCTCTCGCGGTCATTGGCAAAGTTACCTGGGTTGGTTTCCTTGGTGCCGCCGCGCTGGCGGGTTCGCTCTTGGTCCTGCGCCATGTCGTTTCTCCTTGCGATGGATTGGCTGATCGCATGAATCGATGCCATGCCTAGCTTCCGAGCCCCCGATCTGTCGCTGTGCTCAATGGTTTTACAATCAGCTGACCGGTGGCACTAAAAACATGCAGCCAGGCTGTTTGCGTGACGGATGTGACCGTTCGTCAGCTTCAACGCAACGTTTATTGCCAGCCAGGGCCGAAACTTCATGCAATAAAGGAATCGCCCAGGAGCCGGAATGAAACCAGTCAAGCATCGCGCCACCATCATTTGCCGGCATGGCAAGCAGCGCCACAAGTGGTTGTGGGTGAGAAAGCCCAAGGCGCCGTGGACCCTTCCAGGCGGCAAGATCGAGCCCAGCGAGACGCCGATGCAGGCCGCGCAGCGGGAGTTGTTGGAAGAGACTGGGCTACAGGCTGAATCGCTGGTGTTGTTGATGCGCCACGAAACGCCAGAGCGTGTGCATTACGTGTTTGCAGCGGAGTTTGCCGAAGCACCGCAGCCCAAGGCCCGGCACGAAATTGTCGACTGCCGCTTTGCCCACCTGGATCAGGTGGCTGTGATGAAGGACGAGATCAAGGCCCTGATCCGCTCCTTGCTGGCTTGTGACGCGGGCACGGCGGCGTCCGTTCGGTAAGCTAGGCGTGCACACTCCACTGCGTTGCGTCTGACGCGATCGGCATCTCGTCGATTGCATGGATCATTCCGTTTTCCAGCGCCTCCCGCGGCGCCAGTATCCTTGGATAGGCCATTAGATAGCGCGGTACATCCAGGACCTCGGCCGCGTCTTTCGTGCGCTCGGCCACGATCTGCGCATACAGGCGCAGGTCGTAATCCAGGCTCATCGCATACTCGGACATACGCGAATGGTCCACCGAACCATGCAAGGTCCAATGAAACGGGTGGAAAAGAAACTTGCTGAAACTGCAAGCCGTGCGTCGCTCTCCGGCAAGGAAGAGGATATTGCCCATGGATTCCACCGTACCCAGGTTGTGGGTATGCACCTCCACGGGTAACGCACGCAGAAAATTGTACAGGGTAAACCCATAGCTGCACTCGCCGCCCATGGTGGCGATGTTCAGTTGCAGAAGCTCGGCACCCTGCTGCAATGCCCGTGAGCAGGTCGTGATCAGGTTGCCGCAGGTAGACGAATTGATCGGTCCGGTGAAGTGGATGATATGTCTGGCCATGCTTGCCTCCGCGGATGGCAGGTCATTGCTTGTGCTTTGCACATCGTCGCCCAACCCGGCCATCTGGCAACGGGAGAAACGCTTCAATGTCATCCTGGCACCCTTCCATGAAACGGGTATGCGGTGGAGACGCCAGCTGCCGCAAAGTTCAACTCGGCGTCAGCATTTCCGTTGGTCAAGCGTTGTGAACCCTCGCCGGCCTTTGCCGGTCGCACCTTCAGAGCGACCGAACAAGGAACCGGCAGTGAGGACGGCAGCGTGAGCGATATTCGCATCGGTATCTCCGGGTGGCGCTATGGCCCCTGGCGCAAGGACTTCTACCCCAAAGGCCTGAAGCAGGACGATGAACTGGCATTCGCTTCACGGGCGGTGAACAGCATCGAGATCAATGGCTCGTTCTACAGCCTGCAAACGCCCGAGCGCTATCTGGGCTGGCGTGAAGAAACGCCGGACGGCTTCGTGTTCGCGGTCAAGGGGCCGCGCTATATCACCCATGTCCGGCGGCTGAAGGAAATCGAAGAGCCAATGGCCAATTTTTTCGCCTCCGGGCCGCTGCTGTTGGGCGAAAAGCTCGGACCGTTCCTGTGGCAGTTCCCACCCAACATGAAGTTCGATGAAGACCGTTTTGCCCGGTTTTTCGAGTTGCTGCCACACAGCCGCAAAGCCGCCCGTGGACGCGCCCAAGGCTGCGCCGAACGCCTCAAGGGCAATGGCAGCCTCGCCATCAAGGGTAATGCACGCTTGCGTCACGCTGTGGAAATCCGCCACGAGAGTTTTCTCTGCGAAGCCTTCATCAAGCTCTTACGCAAGCATCGCGTGGCGCTGGTAGTCGCCGACAGCGCGGGCAAATGGCCTTGTGTCGAAGATGTGACCGCCGACTTCGTCTACATGCGCCTGCATGGGGATGTGGAGCTGTACAGCAGTGGATATACCGCACGCGCGCTGCGGCGTTGGAAGCAGCGTATCCAGCTATGGAGCGAAGGTAACCAGGCGGACGATGCCCGCCTGGTCGTGCCGGGGCCGCCGCCTCGGCGTGCCGCACGGGATGTCTACTGCTATTTCGACAACGACCAGAAGGTACACGCGCCATACGACGCCAGGCGCTTGCTGCAAAAGCTGTCGTTGGACCATGAGCTGATGACCGAGCCAGGCGTGGTGCCGGAGGTGGCCTTGTGAACAGGACCCTGCCCGCCCCACGCTGCATCATCGACAAGGTGACCGCTGTACGCCGGCTCAATGTGTTGACGCTGAACGTGCACAAAGGCTTCACCTTCTTCAACCGTCGCTTCATCTTGCCCGAGTTGCGCGAGGCTGTTCGCGCCACCGGCGCCGACCTGGTGTTTTTGCAAGAGGTGCACGGCAGTCACCAGCAGCACGCCTTGCGCCACCCTGCCTGGCCCGAGACACCGCAGTACGAGTTTCTGGCCGACAGCATGTGGCCGCAGTTCGCCTATGGCCGCAATGCGGTGTATCCCCATGGCGACCACGGTAACGCGCTGTTGTCGAAATTCCCCATCAGCCGCTTCAACAACCTGGATGTGTCGGTGCAGGGCAATGAACAGCGTGGCCTGCTGCATTGCCAGCTGGAGGTGCCGGGCCATGACCAGGTGCATGCGGTATGCGTACACCTGGGCCTGCGCGAAGCACACCGGCAGCGCCAGGTGAAGCTGATGCTGGACCTGCTGGCCAGCCTGCCACCCAACGCGCCGGTCATCATCGCCGGCGATTTCAACGACTGGCGGCTGAAGGCGGACGCGGTGCTCAGCGAACACCTGACAGAAGTCTTCGGCACTCCGGCGCGCAGTTTTCCCGCGCGCCTGCCGTTGTTGCGCCTGGACCGCATCTACTTGCGAAACGCGGTGCCGGGCGCTGCCCAGGTGCTGTCCAAATACCCGTGGTCGCATCTGTCCGACCACGTACCACTGGCTGCGGAGATCAATCTGTGAACCGACCTTGGGTAGACGGCAACGGCGTGCAGTTGCTGATCAATGGCGAGCAGTACTACCCCCGCGTATTCGAGGCCATGGCCCAGGCGCGGGAAGAAATATTGCTGGAAACCTTTATCATCTTCGACGACAAAGTGGGCAAGCAATTGCAGCAGGTGTTGATCGAGGCGGCCCGGCGCGGTGTACGCGTGGAAGTGGCCGCGGATGGCTACGGCACAGCCGAGCTGCCGGCTGAGTTCATTTCAGCGATGACCGACGCGGGTGTAAGCTTTCATGCGTTCGATCCGCAACCGCGCTTGTTGGGCATGCGCACCAACCTGTTTCGCCGCTTGCACCGCAAGATCGTGGTGGTTGATGGTGAACGGGCCTTCATCGGCGGTATCAACTACAGCGCCGACCATTTAGGCGACTTTGGTGCCATGGCCAAGCAGGACTATGCCGTGGAGGTCACTGGGCCGGTAGTGGCGCAGGTACATGCAGCCAGTAAGCGCCTGATGTCTCCCGTTCTGCAGCCACCCAGTGCGGTACGCCCGGTTACCGAGCCCGCCGGAAGCAGCAGTGCTGTATTGATCGAGCGCGACAACGGCATGCGCAGCACTGATATAGAGGCGCACTACCTTCAGGCTTTTCGTAAAGCCAGGCAACGCATTGTCGTCGCCAACGCCTACTTCTTCCCAGGCTACCGATTGATGCGCGAGCTGCGCAATGCGGCCCGGCGTGGCGTGGAGGTTCAGTTGATCTTGCAGGGCCAACCCGACATGCGCTGGGTACGCGCATTGTCGCGCCTGCTGTACAACTACCTGCTGCGCGACGGGGTGAAGATCCATGAGTACTGCCAGCGGCCGTTGCACGGCAAGGTGGCTCTGGTGGACGACCAATGGGCCACCGTCGGCTCCAGCAACCTCGACCCCCTGAGCCTGTCGTTCAACCTGGAGGCCAACCTGTTCATTCGTGATCGGGCCTTCAACCAGCAACTGCACCAGCATCTGCAGGCACTGGCCAGCGAGCAATGCAAACCGGTCACCTTGGAGCGCATGATTCGCGGCTACTGGTGGCGAGCACCGTTGATCTTCGTGTGCTTCCACGTGATCCGCCACTTCCCGCGCATTGCGGGCTGGTTCCCAGCGCACCGGCAGCGTTTGCGCTCGGTGCAGCCGGAAGCCGAACCTCATGGCAACTTGCACGAGGGCAACTCCTGATGGCGCGCAAAAGCTGGCAAACGTGGGGCAAACGTCTGCTCACACTCGCGTTTCTGATCCTGATCCCTGTGCTGTTGTACCTGCTGGCGCGTAACCTGGACTGGAACGAAGTGCGCCAGTCTTTGCTGGCCTACAAACCTGGCACCCTTGCCATCGGCTTGGCGATCGCGTTGAGCAGCTACCTCGCGTTTGCCAGTTACGACCTGTTGGCCCGGGCTTACACCGGCCACACGCTACCTGCCCGGCAGGTATTGCCCGTCGCGTTCGTGTGCTACGCCTTCAACCTCAATTTCACTACCTGGGTAGGCGGGGTTGCCTTGCGCTACCGCCTTTATGGCCGGCTGGGCCTGGATACCGCGACCATTACACGGATCCTCACCTTGGGGCTGTTGACCAACTGGATGGGCTATATGCTGCTGGCCGGCACCGTATTCGCCCTGGGCCTGGTGGAGATGCCCGGTAACTGGGCGGTGGGCACTACAGGCCTGCGCCTGATCGGCCTGCTGTTGCTGGCGATTGCGGGCGGCTACCTGCTGGCCTGTGGTTTCGCCAAGAAGCGCACCTGGTGCTGGCGCGACCACGAAGTGACGCTGCCCTCGCTGCGTCTGGCGCTGTGCCAGGTGGCGCTGGGTGCCAGCAACTGGGCACTGATGGCGCTGCTGATCTTCTGGCTGCTGCCGGGCGAAGCGTTCTACCCATCGATTCTCGGCATCCTGCTGATCAGTTGCGTGGCCGGTGTGGTGGCGCATATCCCTGCGGGGCTGGGCGTGCTGGAAGCGGTGTTTCTGGCCCTGCTGCACGGGCAGATGGCCCAGGGCACGCTGGTGGCTGCCCTGCTCGGCTACCGCACGTTGTACTACCTGATTCCGCTGCTGTTGGCAGTGGTGACCTACCTGATCCTGGAAAAGCGCGCCAAAGCCATGCGCCGGCGCGACAAGCCTGCTCAGACCTGACGAGGGCCTTGTGCCCTGGAGGTGGAAAATGCGTGTTCCTGCCTTGATGATGATGGTTGCCAGCCTGGCCAGCGGCCAGGCCTGGGCCGAAGCTTGCAATGTGCTGACTCGCTCCTCCAGCGACGCCGTGACGCCGGTAGAGCGGCACACCTGTTACAGCTACAGCAACATGCCCGCCGAAGTGATCAACTGGTCATGCAGCAACGAAAGCAAGGACATGCTCAATAGCGAAAAGAGCAAGGTAGCGCGGTGTGCCGATGGGAGTGTCGGCAGCTGCATCGCTCCCCTGACCACAGAGGCATTGGCCAATCCCAAGGCAATCGGTGGCAAGAAGCCAGCGTTGCCCAAGGATGCGCGGGTGATCACTTACTATTACGACACCCCGAGCCTCGGCCAGGCCCGTAGCGACTGTGAGCGAAATAACGGGGTCTGGCAGACCCACTAGGGCAAAAGGCTGGGAGCCAGCGCAAGCCCGCTCCCAGAATAAGGTCAAAGGGCGGGGCGATCGCCTGCAAGGGCAGCCCGCCTATCTGCTTCAGGGCGAGATCGGATCACTCGCTGGAAAGGTTTCATCCAGCGCATTGTCCACCGCGCTCTCGCCCGGCTTTTCACCACAATGGCAGTCCTGCATCCGGCATGGCTCACCCTTGCGGTGGCCGCTGGCGCAGGCCTCGCAGCAATAGGCCTTGCCATCGCGCTGCAAGGCATTGGCATCCACAGTGCAGGAACAGTGCGTACACGCGCAGCGTTGATCGTTCATGGCTTGCTCTCCTCGTCGTCAATCACTTCATCGGTCCAGGGCACCCCATCCAGCGGCGCGGATCGGGCCAGTTCGGCCTCGTCCAGGCCAATGCCGCCACCGATCTCATCGGCATCCACCTGGCGCAAACGCTGGTCTGCCGGGCCGCCACTGCCGCCCGGCTCGTGGGGGTCGCGGGCGCCGGTTTCGTCCAGCAGGGTGTCCGGGCTCAAATCGTCATAGGTGACATTGTCTTCATGCAGGCTGTCACTCAGCGTTTCGCCGCCGGTCATGCCACTTTGTGCCACGCGCTGGGGAGGGAACTCACGGGCGACCTCGGCGGCGGGTCGCTCGTCGCCCACACGCCCTTCGCGTTCGTCCAGGCGTTCATCGAAATCCAGTTCATGCACGCTGCCCATGCGGTCTTCAGTGTCATCGATTTCGGTGGGGGTGTATGGCTTAGGTGCGTCGGGTCGGGTCATGTGCGTTCTCCATCAGGTGGCTTCATTCGGTCGACTACGCCAGCTCACGGAAGATTCAGAGTTTTTTGAACTACCGCCTCGGCCGGCACCTCCCACCTTAGAGACTGTGATCTGCCCGGAGCCCGCCATGGCCAAGCCCTTGCAGGAATATGCGCGCAAGCGCGACTTCAACGCTACACCCGAGCCCAGCGGCAAACGCAAACGTGGCAAGCGGGCTCATGCGCTGCAGTTCTGCATCCAGAAACACGACGCCAGTCACCTGCACTACGACTTCCGCCTCGAGCTCGACGGCACCCTGAAAAGCTGGGCGATCCCCAAAGGCCCATCGCTGGACCCCAAGGTGCGCCGCCTGGCAGTGCATGTGGAGGACCATCCGTTGGACTACGCCGATTTCGAGGGGCATATCCCTGAAGGCCACTATGGTGCAGGCGATGTGATCGTCTGGGACCGCGGTATCTGGGAGCCTGAAGGCGATGCCCATGAAGCCTACGCCAAAGGCAAGCTGCGTTTCCGCCTGCAAGGCGAGAAGCTAGCCGGCGTGTGGAACCTGTTTCGCACACACCTGGCTGGCAAGAAAGAACAATGGATGTTGGTCAAGTCGCACGACGCCCAGGCGCGCAGCGAAACCGAGTACAGCATTGTCGAGGCCCTGCCAGACAGCGTGCTCAGCGAGCGCACGCTGGTGCCACGCAAATCCGCTGCAAAAAAAGCCACTGCCCCGCGCAGCAGCCGTAAACGCGCCGATAAAGTTCAGGCTGCACCCTTGCCAGCACAGCTACAGCCACAGCTGGCAACGTTGGTGGATTCTCCACCGAGCGGCGACTGGCGCTACGAAGTCAAGTTCGATGGCTACCGCATTCTGGCCCGCATCGAGGGCCAGGACATCCGCCTGTTCACCCGCAACGGCCATGACTGGAGCAGCAAGATGCCCCGGCAGGTTGCCGCCCTGCGCGCGCTCGGTATCGACACGGCCTGGCTCGATGGCGAAATGGTGGTGGCTGATGAGAATGGCATGGCTGACTTCCAGGCGTTGCAGAATGCCTTCGATACCGAGCACGACGAACGCATCACCTATTACCTGTTCGACCTGCCATTTCTGGGCGGTCAGGACCTGCGACAGCTACCGCTGCAGCAACGCCGCGATACGTTGCGCCAACTGCTTGAGCACAACCATTGCGACGTCATCAAGTATTCCGCCGACTTCGACGAACCTGTCGAATCGCTACTCGACAGTGCCTGCCGGCTGAAGCTGGAAGGCCTGATTGGCAAGCGTGCTGACAGTGTTTACAGCGGCCGCCGTAGCCCAGACTGGATCAAGCTCAAGTGCAAGCAACGCCAGGAATTCGTGATCGTCGGCTACACCGACCCCAAGGGCAGCCGCAGCGGCTTCGGTGCCCTGCTGCTGGCCCTGCACGACAATGAGAGTGGCGAGCTGCGCTATGCCGGCAAGGTTGGTACCGGCTTCAACACCACGACACTGGCCAGCATCCACGCGCGGCTCAAGCCCTTGGAAATCGCCAGCCCTGCCCTGCCCTCGCCGCCTGCCGGAGCCGAAGCGCGTGGTGTGCACTGGCTGCGGCCGCAGTTGTTGGCTGAAGTCGCCTTTGCCCAGATGACCCGTGACGGCATCGTGCGGCATTCGGTGTTCCACGGCCTGCGCGATGACAAGGCGGCAACCGCCATTGACCTGGAGCGCGCCATGCCCGCAAAAACTGTATCCAACCGCCACAAGCAGGCCAATGCGTCTGAGAATCTGGGTGAACTGCGGCTGACCCACCCTGACCGGGTCATCGATCCCACCACGGGTGTGACCAAGCGCGAAGTCGCCGAGTATTACGCTGGCATCAGCCAGTGGATCCTGCCCCAGCTCAAGCACCGCCCGGTGGCATTGGTGCGCGCCCCGGACGGCCTGGGTGGCGAGCTGTTCTTCCAGAAAAACGCGGGCCAGCTGCACATACCCAACGTACTCAGTTATGAAAAGGCCGAGGCAGGCCAGGCGGCGATGGTCATCAATCGCCCGGACACGCTGCTGGGCGCGGTGCAGATGAATACGCTGGAGCTGCACACCTGGAACGCCACGGACAAGGATTTCGACAAACCGGACCGTTTTGTCCTCGACCTGGACCCTGACCCTGCGCTGCCTTGGAAGGCGATGGTGGAGGCGACCCAACTGGCCCTCACCCTGCTGGACGAACTGGGCCTGAAGGTGTTCCTGAAAACCAGTGGTGGCAAGGGTATTCACGTGGTTGTGCCCTTGACCCGGCGCGCCGGCTGGGACGAAGTCAAGGACTTCAGCCACGCCATCGTCAGTTACCTGGCCAAGCTGTTTCCGGAGCGCCTGAGCGCGGTGTCGGGGCCGAAAAATCGCGTGGGACGCATCTTCATCGACTACCTGCGCAATGGCAAGGGCGCTACCACGGCGTGCGCCTATTCACTGCGAGCCCGTGACGGGCTGCCAGTATCGGTACCTATCTGGCGTGAGGAACTGGCGCAAATCAAGGCCGCCAACCAATGGAACATCACCAACCTGCACGAGCGTCTGGCGGAGGTCGACGACCCTTGGGCCGACATGGGCAAGGTACGCCAGTCGATCACCGCGCGCATGCGCAAGCAGCTAGGGCTCGAAAGATGATGCCCCTGCGATTGGACACGACCCGGGAGCCACGCCCATGAGCATCGTTCAGGACTTCAACCTGACCACCCTTGACCGCCTTTTACGCGCCTTTGGCGAACGCCAGCTACCGCTCAACCTCGATACCCAATTGCCGCAACTGATCCAGGCGCTGCAAGCTGATCACCTCGACCTGCTACCGTTGCCGGGGCAAGGCAACACCTTGCGTCGCTGGCAGACCTTGGCACGGGTGGCCGGCTGTGACCTGGCACTGGCCAAGCTCTATGAGGGCCATACCGATGCCTTGGCGATCCTGGCGGAATGCGGCGCAGCGCACCACGCCAACGACGGCATCTGGGGCGTATGGGCGGCAGAGCCGCCCGATGCGCGGGTCCACATCACTGCGCGTGAAGGCGACCAGGTGCGCCTGAGTGGCACCAAGGCCTGGTGTTCCGGTGCCTTGCAGATCGATCGCGCACTGATTACTGCCTGGGATGAGGCCGAGCAGCCGCAATTGGTGGCAATCGAGTTGTCACAGCCGAGCCAGGGCCTGAACATCGAGCACTGGCAGGCCGTTGGCATGGCCACTACCGCCAGTGTCGAGGTGGCGTTCAACGATACCCCAGGCACGCTCATCGGCGCGCCGGGCCAATACCTCTCGCGCCCTGGCTTCTGGCAAGGCGGTGCGGGTATCGCCGCCTGCTGGTACGGCGCGGCCGAGGCGCTGGCGGATTACCTGCGTGAACATTGCCGCAAACCCCGCCCAGACCCGCATGCCGATGCGCATCTGGGCGCTGTGGATGCTGCGTTGCATGGCGCCCGTGCATCATTGCGTGAATGCGCTGCCTGGATCGATCAGCAGCCCGGTGTGGATGCCAGTTTCGAAGTTCGCCGCACCCGCGCCCAGGTAGAACAGGCCGTAGAGCAGGTCATCAGCCACGTCGGGCGTGCCTTGGGGGCCACGCCGTTCTGTCGCAGCAGTCATTTTGCCCGGCTGAGCGCCGACCTGCCGGTGTTCCTGCGTCAGAGCCACGCCGAGCGCGATCTGGCGATGCTGGGCCAACAGTTGGCCCAGTTGCCAGCCGGGGTGTGGCAACTATGAGCCAGAACCTGATCCAGGCCGCGGGTGGCACGCCTTGGGCAGCCTGGCAGCAAAGCGCGCACCTGGCGCGTGCGACCTGGCTCGACTCACGCCAACTGTGCCCGCCGGGGCGCCGGCTGGTATTGATTGCGCCGCACCCGGATGACGAAATTCTCATGGCCGGCGGCCTGCTGGCAGGCTTCAAGGGGCGTGAGGATGAGCTGGTGCTGATCTCCGCCACCGACGGCGAAGGCAGCCACCCCGGCTCCAGTCACTGGACCGAACATCGCTTGCGCCGCCAGCGTCCCCAGGAAAGCCGACAGGCCCTGCAACAGCTCGACCTGGACCTTGAACGCCTGGACTGGCGCAGGCTCCATCTGAAGGACGGCCAGTTGCCGCGCGAAGAAGCGTTTCTGACCCGTCACCTCATCCAGCTACTGCGACCCGATGACCTGCTGATGACCACCTGGCGCAGTGATGGCCATTGCGATCACGAGGCCGTCGGCCGCGCCGCTGCGCAGGCAGCGGCAAGCCGTGGGGTGCACTTGGCTGAGGTACCGGTCTGGGCCTGGCACTGGGCTGAGCCTGACGACCCGCGCCTGCCATGGCCCCGTGCGCACCGCGTGCAGCTCGATGAAAGCCGTCTGGCACGCAAGCGCAAGGCCTTGGCCGCCCACGTCAGCCAGCTGCAGCCGGACGGCGAGCAGCCGCCGGTGCTACCGCCGCACCTGCTGGATTGCCTTCTGCAACCTTTCGAACTGGTGTTTCTTTGAATGGAGCTGTCATGAGCCTCGATCCACAGTATTTTGCCGAGCTATACGCCACCAATGAAGACCCTTGGGCCTTTCGCACCCGCTGGTACGAGAGGCGCAAACGCGAGCTGGTGATGGCCAGCCTGCCACGCCAGTGCTATCAGCGCGTGTTCGAGCCAGCTTGCGCAAATGGCGAGCTCAGCGCGCTGCTGGCCGAGCGTTGCGCCGAACTGCTATGCCAGGACCTGGACCCGACGGCCGTAGGCCTGGCCCGTGAACGCCTGGCTCACGTGCACAATGCCTCGGTCGAACGGGCCCGGTTACCGGGGGACTGGCCGGGCGGCCGCTTTGACCTGATCGTGCTCAGCGAGGTGGGTTACTACCTTGATCCCACCGACTGGCTGCAGGTGATCGAACAATCGGTGGCCAGCCTTACCTACGACGGCGCGTTACTGGCATGCCACTGGAAGCACCCTATCGCGGGTTGCCCGCAGGACGGTCGCGACGTGCACCGCATGTTGACCCGGCATTTGCCGTTGCATCAGCAGTTCCGCCATGAGGAGGCGGACTTTTTGCTGGAGTACTGGTCATGCCAGCCAAGCGTTGTCGATCTCGACGAGACGTGCCCATGATTGCCGTTGTCATCCCTGCACATAACGAAGCCCGCCGCCTTGGGCGATGCCTGCGGGCAGTGCTGATCGCTGCCCAGCAGGCGCAGCATGCCGGAATGCACGTGGAAGTGCTGGTGGTACTGGACCGCTGCAGTGACGGCAGCGCCGCCGTGGCACGGCGTTTCGGCGTACACATACTGGAGGTGGATGCCGGTAATGTCGGCATGGCACGTCGCGTGGGTGCGGCGCACATGGTCGAGCGGGGCGCCACGTGGTTGGCGTGCACCGATGCGGACAGCCGGGTCCCTGCGCACTGGCTGCTGTCGCAGTTGGCCTGTAGCGCCGAGGTGGTTTGCGGCACCGTGCATGTCGAGTACTGGCAACCCTGGCAGACCGCTGCGCTGCGCAAGCTGTACCAGAGCCGCTACCAGGCGTGTGAAGGGCATCGGCATGTGCACGGCGCGAATCTGGGGGTATGTGCCGATGCTTATGAGCGTGTGGGTGGCTTCCAGCCCCTGGCGGCGCATGAAGATGTGCAACTGGTCAGTGACCTGCAGGCCAGCGGCGCCCAGATCGTCTGGACCGCCAGGCATAGTGTGGCCACCAGCAGTCGACGTGACAGCCGCGCCCGACAAGGGTTTGGTGACTACCTGGCTGGGTTGCAGGCGCAGTCTTGAACTTAATGGCATTGGCCGTGTTCATGAAGCCTTTCGCGTTTTCTTCACCGGTTTCTTGCCACCCAGGCTGCGCTTGAGCAGTTCGGTCAGGTCGAGGATGTCCGCACCTTTCTCGCCCCCCCCTGCGTCGCCCTTCTCCACCGCCTCGATCTTGCCCTTGCTGGCCTTCTCCTCCACCAGGTCCATGATCGTCTGGCGGAAGGCGTCATGATAATCCTCAGGCTTCCAGGGCCCGCTCATGTCCTCTACCAGGCGCTTGGCCATCTCCAGCTCACGCTTCTCCACCTTGCTGTCGGTCACGCTGGCATCCAGCTCCAGCGTTTCCAGCCCGCGCACCTCTTCAGGCCAGCGCAAGGTGATCATCACCAGCGCATGGTCCAGAGGCCGCAGCAGCGCCAAGTGCTGCCGGGTATGCAATACCACGGTGGCCAGTGCCACCTTGCCGGTCTTTTCCAGCGTCTCGCGCAGCAAGGCGTACACCTTGCCGCCACGGCGGTCCGGGGTCAGGTAGTACGGCGTATCGAAATGCTGCAGCGGAATATCGCCCGCTTCCACAAAGGAAAAGATATCGATCGTCTGGGTCGCTTCGGGCCGGGCCTTGCGGATCTCCTCTTCACTGATCACCACATAGCGGCCCTTCTCGAACTCTACGCCCTTGACGATATTGTCCTTGTCTATTTCCTTGCCGGTCACTTTGTTCACCCGCTTGTAGCCGACCGGCTCCATGCTGCGCTTGTCCAGCCAGTCGAAGTCCACGCGCTCGGTGCGCACGGCGGTATTGAGTGCCACGGGGATGTGCACAAGGCCAAAACTGATGGCGCCTTTCCAGATTGCCCGAGCCATGAGGGTGCTCCCAGGGTTGCCTGCTGATACCAGAAGTGACTGCGCCGGGCGACAAAGGTTTAGCTGCCCTGCCCTGCGGCAACCGTCACGCCTGGCTGAACAGCACCCGCTTGAACGCTTCGGCCGCCAGGTGCACTTGTACCGCCCAATCCCCTGCGGCTTCGCTGCCGGCATCATCGGAAATGTATTTCAGGCACACGAACGGGATACCTTCGCCCCGCGCGATCAATGCCAGCACGTAGGCTTCCATGTCGACCACGTCGTAAGGTGCGTCGCCATGGTTGATCTCGAAGCTGTCACCGCTGCCACAGGTTTCCACAGCCAGGCCGGGTATTGCCGCCCCGTGTTCGAGTACCACCGGGGTATCGGACAAGGGCGTTTCATAGCGGGCAAAGCCCAGCGCGGTCACATCCATGTCGCGTTGTACGAAGCGGTTACAGCACACGACTTCGCCCTTGCCATGACGCTGGCTGCCAGCCGAGCCCAGGTTGACGATAAGCTTGGGCCTGCGCGTTGCGATCGCCTTGGTCAGGGCGATCGCGGCATTGACCTTGCCAATGCCGGTGAACACGGTGTTCACCTCGGTAAAGACATCGCCAGCCTCGGCCTCAAGCGCAAAGACGAACAGCGTGTCATTCAGGGAAATGTCGGGGAATTGCTTGATCAGCATCATGGAGCAGGTGTTTCCGAGTGGCTGCAAAGGGCGCGGCCATTGTCGGTCAACCCGGGCTAAATGCAAGTCCCGGCAGCCACCACGGCGCGTAGCGCCTGCCCTTTGCCAAGCCCGTCTGCCCTGGCCTGTGCCAGGCAGCGCAATTGCTGGTCGGCATGGGTACCATGGCGCAGCACGTGCAGGGCGTGCTGGCAGGCGCGCTCGGCGTCCGCGCTGTCTATGGGTATCTGGGCCTGCAGTTGGGCGAGCCAGCTTTGCGCCGTGACCGGCTGCTGCTCGTGACAACCTATGAATTGTGCGTGGCGCCCATGGCGCATGGCACGCCAGTAGTTCTCCTGGGCGATCCAGCGCAATTCGCGGCTGCAGGGTAGCGGGTCATGGCGGTAGGCAATGCTGTGTTCAACCAGGTGGCGAAACAGTGCTGCAATGCACAGAACGTCCTCCAGGTTCGGGCAGCCATCGCAGATGCGCAACTCCACTGTCGGATAGCGCCGCGAAGGCCGGAGTGCCCACCAAAGGTCGCCATCGGCAGCCAGTGCACCGGTTCGCTGCAACAGGGTACGGTAGCGTTGATAGGCGGCCCAGTCTGGCAACGCTTCGGGCAAGCCCATGTGCGGCCACTCACCACAGATCACACGGCGATAGCTCATGTACCCGGTAGGCTGGCCAGCCCACAGGGGCGACGAAGTGCTCAACACCAGCAACAACGGTAACCAGGGCAAAAGGCGGTTGATCAGTTGCATGCGGTCACAAGCTGGCGGCACGCCAACGTGCACATGCAGGCCATTGAGCAGGCTACGCCTTGCCACATGGCGGTAGTCATCGAACAGCTGCTTATAGTGCCCTTGTGCCGCAGGCTTCTGCAGCAGCCACGCGGCGCAGGGGTGGCTTGCCGCAGCGTATGGCCCCATCCCCTCTTCGGCCAAGGCCACACGCAGCCGCTGGCGGCTGCGCTGGAAAAACTCACGTGCTTCATACAGGTTGGTGAACACCGGCGACGCCAGCTCGATCTGGCTGCGGAACATTTCCTGGGCGAAATAGCTGCCAAGTGCTTCACGGCAGCGCCCCATCACCGCGGGTGACGGTGTGGCCGGAACCTGACCCGAGCCCAGGTTCACCAGCAGGTACTCTTCCTCGATGCCGAACGTACAGGGCCGGATCATGCTGCCTCAGCGGCTGCGGGTAACGGTGAGCGCCACGGCGGCGATGCGCTCGACCTGTTCGTAGCCTGGCTCAGCCAGTTGCTCGCCAAATACGTCGGGGTCGATTTCCCGATACACCCAAGCCCAATCCGGACCGGCCAGGCGCAGGCGGATGGCTTCGAGCAGGGCGTCGCGGCCTTCGACAATGGCCACGCCGGTGTACAGCAGCAATGTACCGTGGCGGCTCAGCCGTTCGCGAGCCTGCTCCACGATACGCAGTGACAGGTCGGCGCCTAGCACGCCGCCACCGTGACGGTAGATGCGGGCGTTGGGGTCAAGCATGTAGGGCGGGTTGGCAACGATCAGGTCGAACGTACCGCTGATACCGTCCAGCAAGTCGCTGGGCTCGACCGACAGGTTACTCACACCCGCCAAGGCTGCATTGATTGCCGTATAGCGCAGCGCCAGGGGGTTGATGTCAACGGCGCTGACCTGCGCGTGCTGGGCGGCGCGGGCAATCAGCAAGGCGCCCACCCCGCTACCACAACCGATATCCACTGCATGCTCGACCCGCTCGGGGCAGTGCTGGAGGTGATCGCGAATGACCTGGGCAAAGCGGTAACTGTCCGGGCCGAAGAACACGGCATCGCTGGCGTCGGTTGGATACGCCGAATGCAGCAACAGTAATTCATCCAGGCTGGACCAGCGTACCGTGCTGATCAGCCGTTCACCCTGTGCACCCAACGCCTGCGCACGTTCGAGCAACAGTAACTGATCTGCCGACAGCAAACCTGGCTCGAAAGGTCGGCTCCAGCCGAATATATCGCGCAGGGTGCTGGCCTGCCCGCAGCCCTCGCGGGCATTGACGCGCGCGTGGGTGGCGGGTGTCACGCAGATAAAGCGGTATCCATCGGCGCGCAGGCGCTGTCCCAGTTGTAGCAACGCCTGGTCTGCCTCGATTTGCCTGTGAGTGAGCATCATCAACGCGGTTCCTCCTGGCGCAGCCCGGTTACGCGCATGTAGGCGCGCGTGGCACACAAGCCGTCCGGCGTGGCGTGGCGGTTGCCGGCCATCCTCTGGATCAAGGCCTTGGGGGCCACATTCAAGGCGTCATTGGGTATATCTTCAGGCTCCTCGGGCAGCCCCCAACTGCCAGGGGACACGCGGCGGATGGACGGCTGCCAATCGTCGGCGATCCAGTCATGCCATAGCTGTTTTTCATAGGCGTTGAACACCCCGAACATCGCCGCAGTCGGCCCGTCGATCAGCGTCCACCAGCGGCTGTTTGCTGGCGGCTGCCCTCTGCGGATCCAACCCTGAGCCTGCAATGCGGCAACGAATGCGGGCATGGCGCCGGGTTCGGCCAGCCATTGATTGACCGTGCGCTGCTGCAGGCGGCAATGGTCGGCATGCATCATCTGGCCAAAGACACGCTTGCGCTCAAGGGCTGCAAACAGTTCGCCTTGCAGGTCGAACTGGCGGATGAGGTCTGGCGTGGCGACACCCCGGTTATTCAGGCGGTAACCTATGCGCGCTTTGGCGTAGAACGCCTGCGGATCATGCGCGGGGCTTAGCTGGTTCAGCGCCTGAATTGCCAGGCGGGCGTGTCCGCTGGCGGCATTGTCGATGGTCACGTGCAGCTGAAAATATTGCCCGTCGATGCCCAGTTCGGCCAGCTCGTACGTGGTGATCAGCAGATGCAGCGGTGGCTGCTCATAACCGAGGTTGTAGCCAACCACCTCTGGCAGGTAAGTGTCGCAGTGCTGCCCCAGGGCAAGTTGCAGGGCCCCTTGCAGATATCGCGTGTCATCCAGGGGCATGGCCTCTACGCAACCCAGGCGACCAAGCAGGCGCTGATAGATCAGCACATGGTTGCAGCGTGGATCACCGTTGCCGAGCTCTTCCAGATAGGTGCGAATCAGCCCGTGATAACGTGGATCGCGCCAGTGATGCAGGGTGCCCTGTAGCCAGGCGCCATCCACGGCCTTGGTCGGCGCAACCTGTTGCAGGAACCACAATGCGTGGGCGCGGTTGGAAAAGTAACGTCGGGGCATGCCTTGACGGCGTTGTGCCCGGTAATCGGTGTAGGCCGTGGCGACCTCGGCGGTATGCTTCTTGCTCCAGGCCGGCAACTCGGACGGTGTGTCGGGCAAGTCGTCCGGCATGCTCGCGGCACCCGCCAGTTGTTCCTCCAGCCATGAGCCGCTGCCAGCATCCTGGCCTGCGAGCATTGCTTGGTAGCGTTGTCGCAGGCTGGTCGATTCGGTGACCATTTGCGCAGCTCTTGCAGTATTGCGGTTCATCACCGTCATGCCGTGCTCCTTGTCTTCTTACTGGCTCGGCTTTTGGCCAGGCATCGGCTCGGGGTCGGGCGCAGGCTGCGGTGCAGGCTTGGAATCAGGTTGCTGCATCTGCAGCGAAGGCTTGCTGGGGTCGGAATCTTTGCCGGGGTGGTCATTGTCGCGGTCGAAACAGCCGCCGACCAAGCTCAGCGCGGCCATCAGGATGATCAGTGGAGTCAGTCGCATGGAGTACCCCCTTGGAAAATTGCAGTGCCAGGTCGCCCCGGCACTGCGCCTTGGTCAGTTACGAACGGCCGCCCTTGTGGCCCGACTCACGGTCGTGGGGCATGTTGCCGCCCGAGGACTGGCCGCCCTTGCGACCGGCTTCGGAAGCTTTTTCACGGTCATTGGCGAAATTGCCCGGGTTCTTGTTACCGCCTTGGCTGCCTTGTTGATTGCCGGTGCGGCTGTTGTCTTTAGTGGCCATGGTGTTCAAACCTCATATGACTTCGGAATGCACGGCAAGATGCCGTACACAGATTCGGAGTTCGGCGATATCGGCAGATTCGCTTTATTACGAGAGGTTCGGACCGGTGGCGTTAAATAAATGGCATCGCCGTATTTGGTGCGCTTGTCAGTGGTGCGGCGGGCTATCCATGCGCGCCTGGCGCCGGCCCAGCCAGCCACCCGTCGCGGCCCAGCCCACGGCAAGCAGCGCGCCGATCAGCATCGCCAACTGCGGGTGCTCGCCCATGACGTCCAACCCACGCTTGACCCAGCCGCTCAGCGCATCGCCGCCACGGTATACCACCGTGTCGATGAAGTTCTTGGCTTTGTACTTGTCCTCGGCGGGCAGCACGGTGAACAGCATCTCCCGCCCTGGCCGTACCAGTGCGTATTCACCTGCCCGGCGCACCACCATCACCACCACGAACAGGGCAAACACCGGGGCCAGTGCCAGCCACAAGAAGCCGGCAGCCATTACCAGCGGCACTGCAACCAGCAACACACCGACACCCAGCCGACGGGCCAGGCGCCCGGTAAGAAAGACCTGGGTGAGGATGGCCAGGGCCTGCACAACCGTGTCGATCAGGCCGAACACCTGTGTCTGTCGGGTGCGGTCCGTGAAGGTTTCGCTGACAATACGCGCCTGCTCGAAGTACAGGAATGTGCTGACGCTGGCCAGCAATACCACAAACAAAGCGATGCCCAGCAGATAGGGCGAGCGCAGGACTGCGGTGGCGCCGGTAAAGGGGTTGCCACCCAATCGCCGCGAGTCCTGATGTTCGGTTTGTATCGCAACGGGTTGGCCTGCTCGCCAGCGTTGCAGGAACAGTGTCGCGCCGATACTGCCCAGCAGAAATACCGCCGCCAGCACCAGCAACCCGGCATGGCCGAGCGGCGCCACCAGCAACGTGCCAAGCACAGGGCCACTGAGCCCGCCCAGGCTGGCCCCGGCTGCCAGCAGACCGAACAGCCGCTTGCCTTGGGCGGTGGAAAACAGATCAGCGAGCACGCTCCAGGCCAGCGAGATCGTCAGCAAATTGAACACCGACAGCCAGATGTAGAAGGCCCGGGCGGTCCAGAGATCGTCAGGGTTACCGGCCAACAGTGCCGCGAACAGCAACAGGTTGCTGGCGAAAAAACCATAAGTCCAAGGCAGGATATGCCTGCGCTGCACCCTGGATGCCAGCCAGCCAAACAGCGGCAGGCACGCCAACGTGGCAATGAAGGTGCCGGTGAACAGCCACTGCAGGTTTTCCACGCCACCGGCAACGCCCATGGTTTCGCGCACCGGGCGTAGCATGAAGTAACCGGTGAACAGCAGGTAGAACAGCAGCAAGCCGGCGATGACCGCCGGCCCCTCACCAGGCTGGATGTTCAGCCCTTGGCCCAGGCGCCGCCGCCAGGTTTGCATGATGTCAGGCAAACTGCGTGATCAGCGCCTGTTGCTGCGCCGGGGTGAGCATTGGCTCATGCCCGGCCTTGAGCTGATCGAGCTGGCGGTCAGGCCGACTGGTAGCGGGTATGACCGTCGTCACTGCCGGGTGGCTGATGGCGAACTTGAGAAACAGCTGTGCCCAGCTGCCGATGCCTGCTTCGGCTGCCCAGCCCGGCAAGGCCTGGCCCTTGATCCGGGCGAACAGCCGGCCATCGTCGAAGGCCCGATTGATCAACACCGCAACGCCCTTGTCCTGGCACAGCGGCAGCAGTTCCCGGGCGGCGTCAGGGGCGTTGACCGAGTAGTTGATCTGGATGAAGTCCAGCGGCTCGTGGCGCACGATACGGGCGACGTCGTCGTGGCCACTGTTCAGGTAATGGGTGATGCCGACATAACGTGTCCCGCCCTGCTGCTTCAGCTCGCGGGCATAAGGCAGCTGGGTCTGCCAGTCACGCAGGTTGTGAATCTGCAGCAAGTCGACCTTGTCGGTACGTAGGCTCTTGAGGCTGCCGGCCCACTGCGCTTGGGCTTCAGCCCGGCTATTGGCGGCGATCTTGGTGGCAAGGAAGCACTGGCGGTGCCAGCCGCCCTCTTCCAGCAACTGGCCGAGAATGCTGTCGGCGCCCCCGTAGTTGGGCGAGGTGTCGATCACCCGGCCGCCGCCTTCGAAAAATGCCTTCAGCACCGTTTTGAGCTGAAGGTATTGGGGCGAACCGCTTTCTACTTCGAAACTGCCCGAAGTACCGGCACCGATCACCGGCAACGCTTCACCGGTGGACGGGACTTTACGGGCCAGCAAACCCGCCGGCACGGCAGCGTGCAGCCAAGGGCTGGCGGCGGCCAGCAATCCCAATGTTGCACCTGCGCGTAGGACTTCACGACGTGCGTACATGGAAAATCTCCCGTCATGAATCGGAAATTTTCAAGCCTAGCCGCTCTGTCCCTCGCCTGCGGGTGTTTCTGTATCTGGATGTTTAGAGATCAGGCCCGCAGCAAGGGGCTCAGATCGACACCCGTCTCGCTCATTGGCGGGCACCAGTAGTAGCCCCCCGTCAGCGGGCGGCTAAAGCGGTAAAGTCCGTCGATGATGCCGTCTTCCAGGCCACTCATGCGCCGCAGCTGCATTTCGAATGCCTCGAAACTCTTGCCCAGGGCGACAAAGGCCAGGCCGGCACCGCGTTGGTCGGCCCAGGCTACCGAGCGACGGACCATGAACGCCTCGGGTTCAAAGCTTTCCTGGGCGGTGCGCTTGACGTGCGCGGACTCGGGGGCGTCGTCGAGTTCTTCGTTATCGCTCAAGCGACGGCCGATGATGTTGTCCTGGTCTGCCTGGGGCAGCGACTTGAAGTAATCCAGGTCGTGCTTCCACAGCTGGAACGCGGCAAAGCTGGAGCCATCTGCGGCAATGGCCGCTTGCACCGCTTCTTCGTCTACCGGGTTTTCGGTACCGTCTTCATAACCGGTAAGGTCATGACCGCCCCGGTGCAGGAAGCCATCAACGCTGTCGGCCAGGCCCAGCGCGGGTGCCAGCGCCTGCTCCAGGGCCTGGGCGCGCAGCAGCAGGTCGCCACGTTCGTCGCCACGCAGCCACAGCCACAGGGCGTGTTGGGTGCTGGGGTTCTCCACCGCGGCATCCAGCAGCGGGAACGGGCGCAGCCCTGGTATTTCCCGGCCCAGGGCCTTGACCAGGGGGGCGCCTACGCCCAGCAGCAACTGTTTGCCATCGACCTGCGGCAGCAAGGCATCCAGCGCGGCAGGCAACGCCTCGGGCGACTGCAGGGTGAAGAACAGGTGACGGGCGTGGGCCGGCACCGGGGTGGCAAGCAGACCTTGCTGGAACGGCATATCAGGCTAATCCTAAGGTAAAAACGGAATGCTACTTCGCCTGCATGCCTGCTGCAATGCGGCATGCAGCCTCGCCAGCCGCTGCACGTAGTAACAAACGGTTACCAAGAGCTGGCCCTTTGCAATTAGCTATCAATCAAGGCCGACCTACACTGCTTCAGATCCTTCGCCCGAGATACCCCTCATGACCGCCTCGCCCCTGCTCACTGCGTTTCTGCCGCTTGCCCTGGGCATCATCATGCTTGGCCTTGGGTTGTCGCTGACCCTGGCCGACTTCGCTCGCGTGGTGAAGTATCCAAAGCCCGTGGTGGTGGGCCTGGTGTGCCAGATCCTGCTGTTGCCGCTGGTGTGCTTCCTGATTGCCAACGGCTTTGGCCTGGAATCTGCCCTGGCAGTGGGGTTGATGCTGCTGGCTGCTTCGCCGGGCGGTACCACGGCCAACCTGTTCAGCCATCTGGCCCACGGTGACGTGGCGTTGAACATCACCCTGACGGCGGTCAACTCACTGATCGCGATCCTGACCATGCCGTTGCTGGTGAACCTGTCACTGAGCTGGTTCATGGCCTCGGACCAGGCTATTCCACTGCAGTTCGCCAAGGTCATGCAAGTGTTCGCCATCGTCTTGTTGCCGGTGGCGCTGGGCATGCTGATTCGCCATTTCGCCCCGGCGTTCGCTGCGCGCATGGAAAAACCGATGAAGCTGGTGGCTGCGCTGTTCCTGGCCTTCACCATCGTCCTGGCACTGGCCAAGGACTGGCAGACAGTGGTCGAGTACGCACCGGTGGTGGGCCTGGCGGCGCTGCTGTTCAACCTACTGAGCCTGACGGTGGGCTATTGGGTGCCGCGGCTGTTGAACATTCCCAAGCGCCAGGCGATTGCCATTGGTATGGAAATTGGCATCCATAATGGGACCTTGGCAATTGCCCTGGCGTTGAGCCCTTCGCTGCTGAACAACGCGACCATGGCAGTGCCGGCTGCGTTGTACAGCTTGATCATGTTCTTTACCGCGGCCGGGTTTGGCTGGTGGGTGAGCCGCGGCCATGTGGCGGCAGAGCCCAAGCGTGAAACCGTGAACTGACGTCACCCAATGCCCGGAAGGTGCCGTGCGTGCCAGGGATGCGTCACGATTGGCTGCGCCTGCTGCGCCTGCTGCGCAGTTGCTGCTTCAACACCTTCAGCGGCGGCGCATAGAAGAACCCGAACGACACGCTCCCCGTGCGCCCCTTCACCGCATGGTGCAGGCGGTGCGCGCGGTGCAGGCGTTTCAGGTAGCGGTTGACTGGCCGCGGCTTGCGCGGCCAATGCCGGTGAAAGAAACCGTCGTGGGCCAGTACATACAGTGCCCCATACCCTGCCACACCACCGCCCACCCACTGCAAAGGCGCATAACCGCTTTTGCCCAGCGCCACCAACGCCGTGGCGATCAGCCCCAAGGCCGCCAGGTACAAGTCGTTGGTTTCGAGCATGCCCAGGTGTGGCTCATGGTGCGATCGGTGCAGCCACCAGCCCCAGCCATGCATGATGTACTTGTGAGCCAGCGTACCGACGCCCTCCATGGCCACCAGGGTGCCGAACAATACGGCGAGATTGAACAGCATGGAACGGTCCGGGTGATGGCAAAGGGAGGCGCAAGGTTACCGGCTGCCCAGGTTTTTTTCCATGTGGGCGTGACCGGCTGCAGGCCGTTCCCGGATGAAGCCATTGTCATGTGTTTGCCCTTGACCTGCTCTGCCCTGCGGCGTATGGTCCGCGACGCAATTTTGCCTTCCTCAACAGGAGACCTGCCTTGGACAGTAGCCCCAGTCGCTTGCGACAGGCCCGCGTGGCGCGCTAGCCCGGCAGTGTTCTGCACTGTCTGGCCGCGCTGGCAAGACGGTGGTTTCCTTTAACCCCGCTTCTCCTTCCCTCCTCGTGGTCCTGCGCAATTTTCTGGTTATTTCAACCGCGCCAACTGATGGCGTTCATGCGGGCGTGTGCCTGCGGAAGAGGTTTGCTATGGATTGGAAAGTATTTCTGCTGCGCGTCAGCATTGCCCTGGTGCTGGGGGCGCTGATCGGTGCCGAGCGGCAATTGCGCCAACGCCTGACCGGGCTGCGCACCAATGCGCTGGTCAGTACCGGTGCCTGCCTGTTCGTATTGATGACCCAGGCGGTGCCAGGCATGGCTCCTGCCGATGCGTCGCGCGTCGCAGCCTATGTGGTGTCGGGCATCGGCTTTCTCGGCGGTGGTGTCATCATGCGCGATGGTTTCAATGTACGTGGCCTGAACACCGCAGCCACCTTGTGGTGCACGGCTGCGGTCGGCGTGCTGTGCAGCCTCGGGCTGATGATGGAGGCGGCGCTGGGTAGCCTGGTGGTGCTCTGCGCCAACATCTTGTTGCGTGACATCGCCCAGCGCCTCGACCGTCAGGACGTGGTGCCGGCCAACGAGGTGGAACAGCACTTCGAAGTCCGTATCGTCTGCCGCGGCGAGGATGAGATCCAGGTGCGTAGCCTGATGTTGCATAGCCTGGGCGATCCACAACTGCGCCTGCAGTCGTTGCAGAGCCAGGACCTGGAAAATCCTGCGCGCCTGGAAGTGCGCGCCGAGCTGTTGGGCACCGCGCAGGCGCCGGCGCAACTGGAGCGCCTGGTCAGCAGGGTCAGCCTGGAGAAAGGTGTAAGCTCGGTGCGCTGGCAATTACAGCCGCAGGTGCTGGCGACGGATTAGAACGACAGGAGTGACTCATGCTTATCCGCCCTACCCTTGAGCGAGACATCACGTGGCTACCGGACGTCGAGCGCTCGGCAGCCCGGGCTTTTGTCAGTTGGCCGGCACTGGCCTGGCTGGCGCAAGGCGAAGTCATGGATTGCGCGACGCACAGGGCTTTCGTCGAGGCAGGTGGTAGTTGGGTGGCGCAGGATCCAGCTGGGCGCATTGTGGGTTTTGCCTGCGCCCGGCTGGCGGATCAGGCATTGCACCTTCATGAAATATCGGTGTGCCAGGAGGCCCAGGGGCAAGGCGTCGGGCGCCGGTTGCTGCAGCAAGTGGTCGATGCAGGCCGCTGCGCCGGTGTAGGCGAGCTGACGCTGACCACCTTTGTGGATGTGCCTTGGAATGCGCCGTTCTATGCACGTTTCGGGTTCGAGATGCTTCAGGAAAGCCGGCTTTGCGAACGACTCCAGAGCATCCTCGCAAGCGAGCATGCTCACGGTCTCAGCGGGCGTTGTGCAATGCGTCTGGGGCTTTAGCGTTTCATCGCGACGCATGGCGCCCCCGCGCTCTCCAGCCAGGTCAGCAACCCTGCCCCGCCGCCACACTACCCGCCACGCAATACCCGTCCCGCCCCTGCTGTTTGGCCTGGTACAAGGCCCCATCTGCCGCCGCGACCAGCGCCTCGGCAGTGCCCCCCTCCCGCGCCAGGTCGACCACCGCGATCCCGGCACTGAACGACACCCTTCCCAACGGGCTCGCGGCATGTTCCAGCGCCTGTCGGCGCAACAGCTGCTGTAACTCCTGCACCAGCAGTTCCGCGCCGCGGCCATCGGTATCGGGCAGCAACAGCGTAAATTCCTCCCCACCATAGCGCACTGCCAGATCGGCCGGCCGTTTCAAGGCCTGTTGCAGCACCTCGGCAAAGCGTCGCAAGCACTGGTCGCCAGCCGGGTGTCCGTAGTGGTCGTTGTAGGCCTTGAAGTAATCCAGGTCTAGCATCACCAGTGCCAGGGGGTAGCCTTGGCGCCGTGCACGGCGCAGTTCAGGTTCGAACACGCCATCCAGCCGCCGACGGTTACCCAGCCCTGTAAGGCTGTCGGTCAAGGCCAACGCTTTCAGCGTCTGGTGCGCCTGGAGCAGCGCCCGCTCGATCACGATCCGCTCGCGCAGTTGGCGCAGCACCACACCGCCAAACGCTGCCAGCCCCACCAGCAACAGCAGCAAGACCGCCACCGACTTGATCGCATCGTACCGCCAGGGCGCGACAATGGATTCACGCGACAGCCCCGCCTCCACGACCAATGGATAGCTGGACAACGCGCGATAGCCATACAGCCGAGGTGTACCATCGACTACCGCTACCGCCTCGGCTACCCCTTCTGTGGCGTATGGCAAGTGGTTGCGGAAGATCTCACTGTTGGCGAGACTGCGGCCTATTACCTGTTCCACGAACGGGCGCCGTACCAGGAGGGTGCCGTCGCGCTTGGCCAGCACCAGCGCGCCGCGCTCGTCGATCTTGAAGTCCCCGTAGTAACGTACGAACCACTCCACTTTGATGGTGCCGAGCAGTACACCGGCGAAGCTGCCGTCGGCATACTCCAGGCGCCTCGAAATAGGAATGATCAGGTCGCCGGTGGAGCGGCTGCGCACCACCGAACTGATATGTACACCAGGGTCGGTATGGCTGCGGTGATAGACGAAGTAGTCCCGGTCGGCGTTATTGGCGTTGGGCGGGATGGCCGCCTGATCAGTGACG
Source organism: Pseudomonas sp. Kh14 (assembly GCF_900291005.1). Taxonomy (NCBI): domain Bacteria; kingdom Pseudomonadati; phylum Pseudomonadota; class Gammaproteobacteria; order Pseudomonadales; family Pseudomonadaceae; genus Pseudomonas; species Pseudomonas sp. Kh14. The sequence goes on along the minus strand of NZ_OLKJ01000029.1, from coordinate 111,666 downwards.
ACCCAGCTGCCGTCCGGGCCGTAAACGAAAAGCCCGTGCAACTGCGGCATGATGCTTTTTTGCTGCGCCAGCAAGGCATGCAGGCGCGGCCGGTCGATGTGATCGAAACCATCGCCTTCCAGGCGCTCGGCCAAGGCCGCGGTAATGACGTCGACCTGGCGGATAGCGTCCTCGGCGTGCTGTGCCGTGGCCCGAGCCAGGTTGCTGACCATGTTCTCGGCGTTGTTATAGGCAAAACGGTAGTCACGCCAGATGCGCCAGCCCTCCACCAGCACGAATGCCAGCATCACAACCAGCATGAACGCCAGTACCAGACGGAACAGCGCCACGGCGCGGTCCTCGCCACTTATGGCGAAAACCCCGTCGTCATACTGTTTCCGGGCTGCGCACATTGGAATCCCTGACCATACCGCGTTCGCCGCCTTTTACTATAGTTCAGCGTCGAATATCGGAACCGGCGGCAAAAAAGATTAAACCTTTGCCACGCCTTCACCCTCAACCGTACGCGACACTGAGGTCGCGCCACGGTTTAAAGGAGTGAAGCATGAATAGCCTCTTCATCAAACGCATCGGTTTTTCCATGGTGCTGGGCCTGGCATCGGTGCACGCAATGGCCGCGACTTCCGATGATTTCGTCGAAGCGGCCACCGAGGCCGGCATTGCCGAAGTGGTGACCGGCAATCTGGCTCAGGAGAAAAGCCAGAACGCCGAGATCAAGGCGTTTGCCCAGCAAATGGTCACCGACCACACCCAGGCCAATCAGAAACTCGGCGACATTGCCCGCAAGCTGGACATTTCCGTGCCGGATGAGGCCGCCATGACCGACAAGGTCAAGAAAATGATCCTGGAATGGCGCGATGAGTCCTTCGACAAGTCGTACCTCAACAACCAGGTAGACGCTCACGAAAAAGCGGTGGAGCTGTTCAAGAAGGAGGCTGCATCGTCCGATAAGGCTGAACTGAAGGCCTTTGCCAGCGAAACGTTGCCCAAACTCGAACAGCACCTGGAGCATGCCAAGGCACTTCAGTCCAAGCACGGCAAGTGAGGTCGCACATGAGTAACGATGCATTGAAGACCGAAGTACTTACCCGTCTGCTGCATGCGCACCCCGAAGGGCTAGGCAAGGAAGTGCTGGACAACTACCGCGGCGAAAAGGCGGTGGCCGGCATGCTCAAGACGCTGCAAGAAGCCGGTCTGATTCACGACGGTAGCGTGGCGGTGAGCAGTGATCATCAGATCAGCGTGCACTACCCGATCAAGCTGTCGGCGGCGGGCGTAGAGGCCGCCAGGCGCGCTGAAGGCTGACAGTCGTCTGTGGTGACCGTCGCCGGCAAGTCGGTTCCCAAGGGATCGCATATGGCTTGCCGGCGACGAGACCAGTAATCAAGGCAGTGGTTTACTCCTTTTTCTCAATGTCTCTAGGCGGTTTGGCCGGCCCCTGTGGGTCTACTTGAGGGTCTTCGGCATCCGGGGAGTCGGGGTCGAAACCAAGGTCTGCCTTTTTATCGGCCTGCTCGGCCGAGTGAGGCCCCTCTTTGTGTGGTGGTTGAGATCCAGGCATGGCGTTGTCTCCGGTGAGTGTCTAAGGAAGAAACCACCCGCCAGGAAAAGTTTGATTAATCTGCAACCGAGGCCAATTGCGCCCGACACTGCGCCAGCGCCTCGTCGCGTGCCTTCAACTGTTCCTCAAGCCACTGCAACTGCCGCGCCTGCTCGGCGCACACGTCGCGCCTGGCTTCAAGGCTCTGGGCTTGCACATCCAGCTGCCGGCGCATCTCTTCGCTGGCGCCTTGTGCCTGGGCCAGGATCGTGCGCAGCCCCTGGATCTGCGCATCGCGTTGTTCCAGCAACTCATCCTGCGCCCGGCATTCACTGGCCGCCTGACGATGCTCTCCCAGCAACCGCTCATTGTCACGGTGCAAGCGGGTAAGTTCGTCCTGCTTGACGATCATGCCCTGCTGCATCTGACGTAATTCCACCTGCATCTGCTGCAACTGCGCTTCGTGGCGGCGCTGTTCCTGCTCACGCTGTTCGCGGCTGGCATTGCGGTAGTGCTCCAAGGCGTCGCGGGCATGGCGGTGCTTGTCCTCCAGCGACTTGACCTGCTCGTCCTTGTCAGCCAGGCGCACCTGCAACTCACCCAGCGACTGGTTGAGGCTGGCACTGCGCAGCTGTTCGGCCTGCAGCGTGCTTTGCGTGGACAGCAGTTTTTCGGTCTCTGCGGCCAATGCTGCTGCATCGATCTTGTGTTGCTGATGCGCTGCGGCCAGTGCCTGCCGGGCGATTTCCAGCTGCGCCTCAAGCTGCTCGCGCTGTTGCGTGAATGTGCTCTCGGCCTGCTCGATCTTCAGGTCGGCCTCGTCCTGCAACTGCGTTGCCAGTTGCCCGACCAGGCGGCTCAGCACATCGCTCAGCGCGACCCCGCCTTCGGAAGCCACCGGCTGCTGGCCGTTCAGTTCCTTCAGGTAGCGGTGAATCGTGGTTTTGGAACCGGTATTTCCCAATTCGATACGGATGGCATCGATGCTGGGGTTCTCACCCCGGGCGATCAGTGCCTGACGCGCCTGTTGCACTACCACCTTGTTGATGCCGCCACGGGCCATGCTTGCTCCTACGATTTTGTACTGTGTTATGTAACATGTAATTACGTACCAATTATGGCGATAGAAAAACCCTCCTGCAAACATTTCCTCAGGTGAAATAATCACGGCTTATCGCATGTGATGCGCAAAACGGGCTTGTTTTCGATTCGATCACTTGGCTTTTATCAAGCCCACCTCAAGGTGCCCGGGTAGGCTCCCGAACAGAGTGATATCCAATAAACGAAAAACACCATGAATCGCCCCGCTCCTTCGAGGGTTCGCCTGTATGACGAAGACGATCTGGACAGTGTGCTGCGCTCGATGGCCCGCCAGGCCATAGCCTGCTTGCCTACGTCCGAAGTCGCGCTGGTAGGCATTCAGCGGATGGGGGGGCGTTGATTGCTTCAAGCCGTGACTGCACGCCCCTCCTCGGGCAACAGGACGAACTGCGCGAGGCAACGCTGCTCATCTGCAGGGGGGCAGCGCCCTCAGGCCGCTCACTTCCTGCATGGGCGTTTCGAACAGGGCCAGGCGGAACACCCATTGCGCTTCAGAAAGGCTGCGGCAATTCGCGTGCCGGGCAATCCCCAGTTGCTGGTCGGCTCTCGTCGATACAAACGCTTGATGAGTGAGGATCAACGGAGCCTGTACCAGATACTCAGTGGTACGTGTGAAACATCACATTAGAAATGCACCTTGATCAATGCACTCAACGCGTTCTGATCGGTCGGAAAACCGTGGCTGTCTTCGATGCCATATTTGTCGGACCAATAGTCCCACTCGATCCCGGCATAGAAACGTGCCGGCGCTTGCCCCATCGCCTTACCGACGTCGTACTTGATCTGGGGGTTGAAGTGGAAACTCTTGGCTACATAGTTCGAGGTACCCTTCGTGCCTACATCATTGACGTACCACTCCAGATAACCGTCGAACAAAATGTCTGAGCGCCCGAGCGGTATCGTCATCGCCCAGGTCGGGTTGATCTGCCACTGTCCAGACGCTTTACCGGTGATCCCATCGGGCTTGCGGTAGTAAGTGTTGAGTGAAAAACGATCAAACCCAGGTAGGTTCAGGTCAACAGCGGGCCCAAGCAGGTACTTTCGATTGCGCCCTTCTCCGCGCTCATAGGTGGCAGCGATCAACACATCCTTGACGATGCCATAGCTAAGACGGTGGCCGCTGATTTTGCCAAGCGACAGTCGCGGTGAAAACTCGCCGTAATAGGTGTAGCCATCGTTGCCGGACAAGCCGTTGGACCACTTGTTGTCGACGAACAAGAAGATGTCGCCCCATGTCCAGCCACTGGCGTGCTCGAAGGTGATGGTTTGCTGGATATCGTTGCCCGTGCCATCGACTTTATAACCGTGCCCGTAGAGGTAGCTTAGGCTGTTGTTGCTCCACATCAGCGGATTCGCCTGGGCACTACCAGTGGCCAGCGCGCAGAGTGGGACGACGCTGTGAGGCAGCCAGGAAAGAGCGTTCGGTTTCATGTGCATCCCTTGGGTCGTGATTGTTGGTTTTCGCCAGCAAGGGTATGCAGCAGCGGACGACCTCTCCTCTGGCCCCGGCTCATGCCGAGGCGCCACCCTTGCCGGGTGAGCGGCGCAAGGCCGCCAGAGCAATGTCCCATGCCATCTTTGGGCACTGACCGCTTCTACTCGAGTTAGCGCAAAGCAGGGCGCGTGCCAACTAATCGGATACACGTAATTTACTTATTGTGAGCAATCCTAAGCATCAATGAACACCATCCCCGCAGAACATTGCGCACTTTATTAGTGCTCAATCGGTACGGTCTGCACCTTCTCAACTCACGCGTCAATGCCGGCCCCCTCGGATGCGGGTCGCTACACCGCAAAGTCAGCGGCTTCATGAAATTGGCATGCTTCTGGCTTCTTGTACCTGCGAGTAGAAGCGGTCAGTGCCAGGCATGGCATGGGGCATTGCTCTTGCGTCCTTTGGGGCGTACATCCGAGCGGATGTTTGAACGAGGCTATGGCAGCCCCGGGCAAGAGAGCAATGTCAGTCGCCAGTTCAGGCCCTTTTGCTTCGCGACGCCATTCTCTTCCCACGTTCTCTCCGCCCGGCTCCTTCGCTGTCGCGCTATCAGGCGCACGGCGGTTTTTTGAATCGGGGTGAAGAACACATGATGAAAACGCGTTTTGCCTTGGCTCGCCCGTTACGCTCGCTGTTGGCAGCAGCGTTGCTCCCCACCACGCTGACGATCGCTCCCCTGGCGATCGCTGGCGACAAAGTCGTGTTGCTGACCTCTTGGTATGCTCAGGCCGAACAGGGCGGCTTCTACCAGGCACTGGCCGATGGGTTGTACGAAAAGGAAGGCCTGGATGTGTCCATCCGCATGGGGGGACCACAGGTCAATGGCATGCAACTGCTGGTCAGCAAGCAAGCTGATTTCATCGTCAACTATGACCTGCAGATTCTAAAAAGTGTCGAGCAAGGCTTGCCAGTGGTCGCAGTGGCTGCGCCCTTCCAGGGAGACCCGCAAGGGTTGATGACCCACGCGGACGTCAGCGGACTTGATGGGCTTGGCGGCAAGCCTGTGCTGGTGTCCACCTCGGGCCAGCAAACCTGGTGGCCTTGGCTGAAGGGTAAGTATCAATTGGCTGACAGCCAGGCGCGGCCTTACACCTTCAACCTGCAACCCTTCCTAGCCGACCCGCAAACCACACAGCAGGCGTATGCCAGCTCGGAACTGTTCCAGGCGATAAAGGCAGGCGTCACCCCTAACTTTTTCCTCTTCGCAGATGCCGGTTATCCACCCTACGGATCCACCGTGGTCACCCGTCAAGACATCATCGCTCAGCACCCGGAGCGGGTAGCAGGTTTCGTGCGCGCGTCCATGGAGGGTTGGAAGCGCTATCTGGATGACCCCAGCGCCGGCAATGCACTGATCAAGCGCGACAACCCCAACATGACAGATGAACTGCTGGCCTGGGGCGTCTCGACCCTCAAGCAGTATCGCCTGGTCACCGGTGGAGAGGCTGCAACCCAGGGGATCGGCACCATGAATGACAGCCGCTGGCAAGCGACGCGCGCCTTCATGGTCGAGGCGGGTCTGCTCGGTCCCGACGCACCGTGGCGCAACGCTTACACCACGCGCTTTGTGCAAGACCTGAAGGTACTCCCTGAGGCCGAGCAGGTCGGCAGCCGCTGAACACCATAACAAGCTCAACGCTGTGAGGAATCCTGATTATGTTGGTTACCAAACAACCGGTATTGCGCCGTTTCTGGTATGCCCTGCTCCCTATGACAGCCCTCGAAGACGGCCCCAAGCCATTCACCCTTCTGGGTGAAGCGCTGGTGTTGTGGAAGCGTCCCGATGGTACCCCGGTGGCAATGCAGGACCGCTGCTGCCACCGTACCGCCAAACTGTCCAAAGGCTTCGTCAGTGCTGAGGGCAATATCGCCTGCGGGTATCACGGCTGGGAATACGACTGCACCGGCACGTGCGTAAAGATCCCGCAGAACCCCACCGGCGCTATTCCTCCGGGTGCCGCGGTGAAGGCTTATCACTGCCAGGAAAAGTACGGCTATGCCTGGGTCAGCCTGGACGACCCGCTACAACCGATCCCTGAGTTCCCGGAAGACGGCACCCCCGGTTACCGACGCATCTTCCAGTTTTACGAAGAGTGGAAGACCAGCCCGCTGCGGGTCATGGAGAATTCCTTCGACAACTCGCATTTTTCCTTCGTGCACAAGGCCAATTTCGGCTTGTTCGACCAGCCGCAACCGGCCAGTTACGAATTTCGCGAAACCGATTATGGCTTCGAAGCCGAGACCCGCGTGCCGATCCGCAACCCCGAGGCAAGCTTCCGTATCACCGGTACGACCGAGCCGATCACCCAACGGCACCTGCTCAACCGCTATTACCTGCCCTTCTCTCGGCGCTTTGGCTGCATGTATCCGGACAGCGGCATCCATCACATCATCTACAACTGCGCCACGCCCATCGACGACAACCGACTGATGCTCGTGCAGTGGTTGTATCGCAACGACAGCGAAGACCAATGCTCAACCCAGGAACTGATCGACTGGGACGCGGCGATCACAGCCGAAGACCGCGACATCCTGGAAGCCACCGATCCTGACGCCTGTGTCGACACCCGCCGCAGGGTGGAACTGCACATGCCATCGGACAAGCCTGGGTTGGTTATTCGCCGGCAACTACTGGGTCTGCTTGAAGCCCATGGCGAGAGCGAAGTGTTCCTCAGCCACTGACACTTGCCCAACGCCCCGGTGCGCCGGGGCATTCACCACCGCTCATGACCCACGGGGGGAGCGCTATGTTGATGCAGACCCTATCCAAGGCCGACGTCCAGCCGCAGGCCCTGCCGAACACCATCGGTGTGGACACTCCTTTGTTCGCCAATCAGGTGGAAAAAACCTACAGCAATGGCACCCATGCCTTGAGCCGCGTGAAACTGGCGATCGAACGCGGCGAGTTCGTCTCGCTATTGGGTCCGTCGGGGTGTGGCAAAAGCACCCTGCTGAAAATGTTCGCCGGGCTCGAGCAGCCCTCTGCCGGCCATGTGCGCTGGTGGGGCAAGGATGCCCCGGGTACGGACCACCACGCAGGCACACCGGGGCGCAGTTTGGCCATGGTGTTCCAGGAAGCCACCCTGATGCCATGGGCCAAGGTGCACGACAACGTGCGATTGCCCCTGGACTTGGCCGGCGCCCCCAAGGCCCAGAGCCAGCACAAGGTGCAAGCCGCCCTGGAACTGGTGGGGCTGGGCAAGTTCGGCGACGTTTACCCGCGGGAGCTCTCCGGCGGTATGCAGATGCGCGCCTCCATTGCCCGGGCATTAGCCACCGAACCCAATCTGCTGCTGATGGACGAACCCTTCGGCGCCCTGGACGAGTTCACCCGCAACAAGCTCGATAGCGACCTGCGCCAGCTCTGGCTCCAGCGCGACCTGACGGTGGTATTCGTGACCCACAGCATCTTCGAGGCGGTGTACCTGTCTTCGCGGGTGATCGTGATGGGCGCGCGTCCCGGTCGAGTGATCGCCGATGTAATCATCGACGGCCCACTGGAACGCGACGAGACATACCGCACTTCACCGGCGTTCATCGAGCAATGCGCGCACCTGTCACGACTCTTGGCCCAGGCCAATGGCGACCCTTCCTGAGAGCATCATCATGAGCCGACCCTCTACTCCCTGGCTAAGCCACCCTTCTGTACTACGCATCGTTTCACCGCTACTGGTTGGCGCCTTGCTGCTCGGCGTCTGGCAACTGGCATGCATCGCCTGGAAAGTCCCGGTGTACCTGGTACCGTCACCAGCCGATATCGGCCGCACCCTGGCCGCCGATGGCCCGATGCTGCTGGGGGCACTGTGGATGACCCTGAAGATCACCTTCCTGTCATTCGCCCTCGCCGTTGTCATCGGCACGCTGGCGGCGTTCGTGTTCGTGCAGAGCCGCGTCGTGGAGGCCAGTCTGTTTCCCTACGCGATTCTGCTGCAGGTCACGCCGGTGGTGGCCATCGCACCGCTGATCATCATCTGGTGCAGCGACACGACCTTGGCGTTGGTGATCTGCGCCACGCTGGTGGCGATCTTCCCGATCATCGCCAACACCGTCCTGGGCCTGCGCAGCGTCAACCCGGGCCTGCTCAACCTGTTCCGCCTGAACCGCGCCAGCCGCTGGCAAGTGCTGTTGCGCTTGCGCATTCCCAGCGCCTTACCGTGCTTTTTCGCTGGCCTGCGCATCGCCAGCGGCTTGGCATTGATCGGCGCGGTGGTGGCCGAGTTCGTCGCCGGTACGGGTGGCACGGGCGCGGGCTTGGCGTATCAGATCCTGCAAGCGGGATTCCAGCTCAACATTCCCCGCCTATTCGCCGCCCTGGTGTTGATCGCCCTGACCGGCGTGGCGCTGTTCAGCCTGATGGCTTTGCTGGCGCGCTTGAGCCTGCGTCACTGGCACGAAAGCGAACTGGGCTGACTTCCATGCGAAACGCCGTCCTGCCTATGGAGACGAACATGAAACACACCAACAGCTGGCTGATCCGTAACGCCAGCGCCATCCTCACTGGCCTGCGCGGCGGCGCCGCGCGCCATGTGGGGCCGGACATCCGTATCACCCAGGGGCGTATCGCTGCCCTGGGCCCGCTGCAACCGTTACCAGGTGAGCAAGTGCTCGATGCCACCGATTGCGTGGTGTATCCAGGCTGGGTGAACACCCATCATCATCTGTTCCAGTCCTTGCTCAAGGGCATTCCCGCTGGCATCGACCAGAGCCTCGGTGCCTGGTTGGGGGCCGTACCCTATCGCTATCGCGGGCTGTTCGATGAGCACAGTTTTCGCTTGGCCGCTCGGGTCGGGCTGGTGGAACTGGCCCGCTCTGGCTGCAGCACGGTGGCCGACCATCATTACCTGTACTTGCCAGGCATGGCCTTCGACAGCGCACAGATCCTCTTCGAAGAAGCCGAGCGCCTGGGGCTGCGTTTCGTCCTTTGCCGGGGCGGCGCAACCCAGGTACGTCAGGCGGAAGGCCCCGCGACGGCCGGACCTGAGACCCTCAAACAGTACCTGGACGATGTTCAGCGCTTGGTGCAGGTCTACCATGATCCCGCCGATGATGCCTGGCGCCGTGTGGTAATGGCGCCGACCAGCCCCCCCTACTCCATGCCGCCCGAGCACCTGCGCGAGACCGCCCGCACCGCACGCCGCCTGGGCATCCGCCTGCACAGCCATCTGAGCGAAACCGTGGAGTACCAGAACGAAGTCCATGATCGCCACGGCCTCTCGCCCGTGGTGTTCTGCGCGGAGCAGGAATGGCTCGGGCCGGACGTGTGGTTCGCGCACCTGGTCAAGCTGAGCACCGAAGAATTCCAGCTGCTGGGCGCCACCGGCACCGGCATCGCCCACTGCCCCCAAAGCAATGGCCGGCTTGGCAGTGGTATCGCAGATATCGTTGCCATGGAGGCTGCAGGCATGTCGGTTTCGATCGGCGTGGATGGCGCTGCCTCCAACGAAGCCTGCGACATGATCAGCGAAGCCCACGCCGCCTGGCTGATGCAAAGGGCCAAGGCCGGCGAACGCGCCATGGCCCGCCATGCTGGCGGCGATCTGGAGGGCGGTGCGCATGTCGCCACCGTGGAGGACGTTGTGCGCTGGGGCACAGCAGGTGGCGCCCAGGTGCTGGGCCTGGACGCCATCGGCACGCTGCAGGTCGGCATGGCAGCGGACTTGGCGATCTATCGCCTCGATCAACCCCGCTACTTCGGTCTGCATGATCTGGGCATCGCGCCAGTGGTAGGCGGTGGCCGTCCGACGCTGCGGGCATTGCTGGTGGGCGGCCGCCTGAGCGTGGAAAACGATGCGCTTCCTGGCTTGGACCTCGCCGAACTGGGCAGCCAGGCACGCCAAGCTGTACTTCGTCTGCAACAGGCCGCGGGGGTACGCGCATGAGCTGGACGCCTCTGCAGGTGCGGGCCCTGCGCCTCGAAGCCGAAGACGTGCTGGGTGTGGAACTGGCCCCGCCGGGTCCAGCTCCCCTGCCCTTCGACTGGGCACCCGGTGCTCATGTGGACCTACGCCTGGGCAATGGCGTGGTACGCCAATACTCAGTGGTCAGCCTGCCCGAGGACGGTCATGTATACCTGGGCATCAAGCGCGAAAAAGCCTCCCGCGGCGGCTCGCAATGGCTGCACGAGCACCTGCGGCTGGGTGCCCGGGTGGAGGTGGGCCTGCCGCGCAACCTCTTTAGCCTGCAACCTGGCACAGGACAGGTCGTCTTGGTGGCCGCAGGCATAGGAATCACGCCACTGCTCGCCATGTACCGGCAATGCCAAGCTCAAGGTCGGTCGGTGCGCTTGCTGTTTTTCACCCGCGATGCCAAACAGGTGCCTTTTGTCCAGTACCTCGATGCGAATACCGAGGTTCATGCAGGCTTGCGCGCCCCGATGATCACCGGGTACCTGGAGGAACACTTGCCGGCCTGGGACGGCAGCGCAAGCCTCTATTGCTGTGGCCCTGCCGGTTTCATGGCGTGTGTCGAACACGTCGCGCTGGCAAGCGGCTGGCCAACCACGGCGCTTCACCGCGAACATTTCCAGGCCGCAGAACCCTCCTTGCACCTTGAGCGTCGCTGCACACTGGTGCTACAGCGCAGTCGCCTCCAGGTCGAGGTGCAACCGGGCGAAAGTTTGGTACAAGCAGCATCGCGGGCTGGCGTGGAGCTACCCGTGTCATGTGGGATGGGTATCTGCGGCGCCTGTGTCAGCCGGGTCATCGAGGGGGCGCCTGATCACCGCGACGAGTACCTCAGCGATGCCCAGCGCAACAGCGGAGAATGGATAACGCCCTGCGTATCGGGCTGCCACAGCGCCCGGTTGGTGCTGGACGTTTGACCATCGCCCGCAGCTGCCCGAAGGCCAACGGCTGCCGGCAGCTGCGCACGCCCCCTCCTCGCGGCCCATGGCTTTGTCCCTAATCGAAGATTGCTACCGCCCGGACGAAGCCGGCTGAGGCATGCCGGATCTTGTAAGGGAAGCAACTTACCAGAAACCCATCCGCCGGTAGCTGCTCCAGATTGGCCAGCTTCTCCATCTGCCCATAGCCGATATCACGCCCGGCCTTATGGCCCTCCCAAATGATCGAGGCGTCGCCCGTTTCACTGAAGCGTTCGCGGGTGAACTTGAATGGCGCATCCCAACTCCAGGCATCGGTACCGACCACCCTCACCCCGCGCTCCAGCAGGTACAAGGTCGCCTCGCGGCCCATCCCCACTCCGGCTTCGAGATAGCCAGGCTGGCCGAACATGCTGCCCGCGCGGGTGTTCACAAGTACGATGTCCAGCGGCTGCAGCTCATGACCAATACGCGCAAGCTCCGCCTCGACCTGCGCCGCAGTGACCACGTGGCCATCCGGCAAATGACGAAAATCCAGCTTCACCCCCGGCTGCAGGCACCACTCCAGCGGCAGTTCGTCGATGCCGAAGGCCGGCTTGCCACCGTCGGTGGTGGATGCGTAGTGCCAGGGCGCGTCCATGTGAGTACCGCTGTGAGTGGTGATCTGCAGGCGCTCCGCCGCCCAGGACTCGTCGCCCGGAAGGTCCTCCTTGCGCAGCCCGGGAAACATCGCGGCCATTTCCGGCCAACCCTGCTGATGATCCATATAATCGATCTTCGGCAGCAAAGGTGGCGGATCAGTGTAAGGGTTGTTGTCCAGGGTGACAGACAGGTCCAGCAAGCGACGTGTGTTCAAGCTCATACGAGGATTCCTTTGCGGATGGCCGCGCGACGGGTGTGGCGCGGCGGCAAGTCGAGGGCATTACGCAGCAGGCCGGCCACTGAACCGTCGTGGCAGAAGCCCAGTTCGCGGGCGAACGAGGTCCGCAACGGTGGGTAGCGGCCAAACAGGCTTTCGAGCTGGGGATCGGGGGCGAAGGCGATGCGCTCACGGTTGGCCTCGCCAACAACAGCCGCCAGCCCGGTCAGCACCTGGGCGATGGTCAAATGCAACACAGGCAGTTGCCAAACCCGCTGGCTGCCCGGCGCTTCCAGCTCGGCGGCGTGCAGCAGGTTGTCCACGCAACAACGGGCCGACATCCACCAGGCGCTCGCTTCGGGTGACACCGGGCAGGTGTAGGCCTCCCCGGCCACATAGGCGTGCAACAGGTCGCTCATGAACGCCGAGCGCAGACCATTCGGCTCGCGCGGGCGAGCAACGATACCGGGCAAGCGCAAGGCGCGGCCGTCAACCTCGCCACGCCGGGCAAGGTCCTGCAACGCGATCTCCACCATGCGTTTGTGCGCCGCATAGGACAGCTGCGGCGACGCTGGCTGGCCTTCGTACATGCGCGTCGGCAACTTGCCGCCGTACACCGCGACGCTGCTGGCGTACACCAGCACCGGTGGACAGAGGGGATTACGCAGTTGGTCGAGCAGCTCCAGGCTTGCTTGCAGGTTTACCTGGTAACCCCGTTCGTACTGCGCCTCGGCAGCGCCGCCAGGTACGCTGACGAGATGGAAGACCACATCGACACCGTCAGCCAGCACCCGACGCAGCAAGGCCGCGTCGGTGACGCTACCGTGATGACGACGCAGGCGCGCGTCTTCGGGCAGGCCATCCAGTGCCTGATCCAGCACCAGCAATGCCTCGATTCGCCGCCCGCGCAGCTCGCCCAGGTCCAGCAGGCGCTGCACCAACTGGCGCCCGACGAAGCCATTGGCGCCGGTGACCATCACTCGCATGGCCAGCCTCCCCGCACCACGCGCTGGTCAATGGCCCCGAACAGCACCTCGCCCTCGGGCCCGCGAGCCTCCATGCGCACCCGGTCGCCAAAGCGCATGAAGGCCGTGCGCGGCGCACCGCAGGCGATGGTTTCGATGGCGCGGCGCTCGGCGATGCACGCCGAGCCCACGCTGCGCTCGGCGTTGGACACGGTGCCGGAGCCGAGTAGCGTGCCCGCACTCAAGCGTCGCGTCAGCGCCGCATGGGCAATCAACTGGTGGAAACCGAAGTGCATGGCGCCGCCATGGGGATGGCCGAACCACTCGCCGTTCCAGTGCACGTGCAGCGGCAAGTGCACCCGGCCGTCGCGCCAGGCCTCGCCGAGTTCGTCCGGGGTGACCGCAACGGGCGCGAAACTGCTGGCGGGCTTGGCCTGGAGAAAGCCGAAGCCGGTCTTCATTTCCCGCGGTGCCAGGGCCCGCAGGCTGACATCGTTGAGTTGCAGGATCAGGCGAACATGCTGCAAGGCCTGCTCCGCCGGGCATCCCATGGGTACGTCGTCGAGCAACACCGCGAACTCGCCCTCGAAGTCGATGCCGTGGGCCTCGCTGGGCAAGGGTATGTCCGCGAGTGGCCCGAGAAAGTCATCGCTGGCACCCTGGTAAATCAGTGGGGTGTGCTCGACGCCTTCGATCGGGTCCAGGTTGAAGGCCTTCTGCATCAACGCGCCATGGCTGAGGAAGCACGAGCCATCCAGCCATTGGCTGGCACGCGGCAGGGGCGCAGCCAGTCGAGCGAGGTCGAGCGCGAAGGCACCCGCAACCGCATCGTCGTTGAGCTGCTGATACAGCGCCTGCAAGCGGGCTTCGACCTGGGGCCAGTTTTCCAGTGCGACCTGCAAGCTGGTGGCGATGTCGCTGGCATCGACCGCATGCCCGAGGTCACGGGCCACCACCAGCAGGCGACCATCGCGGCTGCCGTCGTCGAACGTGGCGAGCTTCATGGCAGCAGCTCCTTGAGCGTCTCGGCATAACGCCCACCGAGCAGGATGAAGACCATCCGGGCCATCTGTTCGCTGCGGTTGCTCCAGGCATGGTTGGTACCGCGCTGGACCACGATGTCGCCCCGTTTGAGGTGGACTTCGCCATCGTCCAGCACCAGCCAGACCTCGCCCTCGGTAACGATGCCGTAGTCCAGGGTTTCGGTGCGGTGCATCAGCTTGTGCTTCGAATCGGCTTTGCCCGTGCCGGCACTCGCCTCGCCGATCTCGGCGAAGGCAGCGGCTGCATCTTCGGCACTGACCTGGTTCTGCACGCTGTCGGGCGGTATGTCCACCACTCGAATCACGCTGCCCAGCGGGCCAGGGCTCAATTGCAGCGGCTGCGCTGTCGGATCATCGCCGTTGTCCAGTGTCGCCGGGCTGCCGACACTGTTCCAGACTTCGTAGAACAGGGTGCCAGGCACCGCCTTGAGTGGGAAGTTGTTCGGTGTCGGGCCGCAACTGGCGACGACCGCCTGGCCCTCGGCATCGTGGCCGGTGACTACACGTTTGAATGCAGGAAGCGATTGCATGCTGTCTCCTTTCAATTGCCGTCGCCGATGGTCGAGCCACCGTCGACAATAAGATTCTGTTCGCTGATGAACGCTGCGCCTTCAGCCATGGCCGGTAGGCGCGTGCTGGTCAGCCACATGGCGCTGCGCAGAGAGCGACTGGCACCGGCTCGCCCGCCAAGGAAAATTTCGTTCATCGTGCACCTGCCACCGTCACCGCACGCCGGTGGCGCATCAAGGACAGGCACACAGGCGCCAGCAGCAGTTGTCCGATGGCGACCAGCAGCAGTGCATGCGGCAGTTGCGTAGCCACACCAGCGGTCAATGCCAGGACGATCAATGGACTGACGAACTCACCCGCGAAAATCGCCGAAGTGAACCCACCCGTGGCACGGCCGCGCTGATCGAAGCCAACCTGCTGCATCACCAGGGTGATCAGCGTCGGCAGCAACAGGCCAACACCCAGGCCGTTGATCAGCACCGCCAGCACCACTGGCGCGTGGCTGCTCGCCAGCGCCATCAGGCCGCCACCGAGCCCCGCCGTGGCAAAGCCCAAGGCCAGCAACCGCCCAGCCGGCAAGCGCGCCAGTAAGCGAAAAGCCAGTGCGCCGGCCAACACGCCGAGCTGGTTGGCGCCCATGGCCAGGCCGACCTGACGGGGCGCATCTATGTGCAGTAACTGCAGCACGTAACCGGCCTGTACCGGGACGATGAACAGGCTGACGCCAGCCAGCACGGTGAGCAGGTATAACGGCGTCAGGGCCGCCCATGGAAAACGCGAATCGACGGTGGCTTCGCTGGCGGTCTGGCAGGCACGCGGCTCCCACAACAGCAGAGCCATCAAGGGCAGACACAGCGCACCCACCGCATAGAGGGTGAACGGTGTCCGCCAGTCGCTTTCCCCCAGCGCACCGCCCACGCCCATGAACAACGCTGCCGCCAATGAGGTGACCACCATCTGCAAAGCGAACAACCGCGCCCGGCGCTGGCCGTCGAAGTAGTCACCCATCAGCGTGGTGCAACAGGTCATGATGCCGGCTTCGGCCAAGCCGATGCCGGCGCGGCTGGCGACAATCAGCACCAGCGAATCCAGCCACAACGGCAACAAACCGCACAGGCTGTAGAGCAACATGCTCGCCAGCAGCAGTGCTCGCCGCCCCACTCGGTCTGCCAACACCCCGGCCAGCGGCGCCAACAAGGCTATGACCAGTGCCGGCAATGTCAGGGCCACCGGCACCAGCACGGCCACGCCCGGCGTCTCGGCAAAATGCGCGTGCATGCGGGGTAGCACCGGTGCGATGAGCACCGCCCCCAGGACGGGCAGGCAACTGCCGAACAGCAGCAAGGCAGCCTGGGCGCTTCCAGCGGTGCGTTCAGCGGCCATGGCTCACCTCCTCCAGCGGGCGAAAACTGGCGCCCTGCTCCAGCATCCCGCTGCTGTGCTCGCGCCTTGTGTGCTCATGCGCCGGCAATGCCAGCTGCTCGGTACAGGCCTTGCGGTGCGGCAACAGGAAGTAGGCCAACGCCGGCAGCAGGATCAATGCGCCGACCATGTTCCAGACGAACATGAATGCCAGCAGCACGCCCATGTCGGCCTGGAACTTGATCGGCGAGAAGATCCAGGTACCAACGCCGATGGCCAGGGTGATACCGGTGAGCATGACCACCTTGCCGGTGAACAACAGCGCGCGGTAATACGCCTGGGACAGGCTCGCGCCTTGGCGCAGCTGGGCCAGCACGATGCTCATCACATACAGCGCGTAGTCCACGCCGATGCCGACCCCAAGGGCGATCACCGGCAGGGTCGCCACCTTCACGCCAATGCCCAGCGCCACCATCAGCGCTTCGCAGAGGATCGAGGTGAGTACCAGCGGCAGCACCGCGCAGAGCACCGCGCGCCAGGAGCGGAAGGTCACCAGGCAGAGCACGATCACCGCGCCGTAGACCCACCAGAGCATGTCGCGGTTGGCCTGCTTGACCACCTGGTTGGTGGCAGCCTCGATGCCTGCACTGCCGGCAGCCATGAGGAAGCTGGCCTGCTCGCTGTCGTTGGCCTGGGCAAACGCCTGGACGCTGTCGACCACCCGCGCCAGGGTGTCGGCCTTGTGATCGGTCAGGTAGGCATAGAGCGTCAGCAGGCTGCAGTCGTCGTTGTACAGCCCGCGCGGGGCACCGGCGGTGACCATGTTCAGGGTCGCCTGGTTGTTGACCAGGTCATACCACTTCGGGCTGCCTTCGGAGAGGCCGACCAGCACCCGGCGGTTGAGCAGCGCCAACGAGTTTGTCGAGTCCACGCCCTGCAGGCCACGCAGTTGCCAGTCAAGGTCGTCCACGTGTTTCAAGGTGCCGTAGGCCGAACAGCCACCGGGGGCGGTGCGCACCATCACCGCGAACACATCGCTGCTGGCGCCGTAATGCCGGGTGACGAAGGCATTGTCGCGGTTGTAGCGCGAATCGGCGCGCAGCTCGGGAGCGCCGGCGTCGAGGTCGCCGACCTTCAGGTGCAGGCTCACGGCGTAGCCCCCGGCAGCCATCAGCGCAGCGACGGCGATGCACGCCGCCGCCCAGCGTCGGCGGGTGAACAGGTCGAGGAAGCGCCACACCGCATGCTTGCCCGCCCCGCTGGCCTCGGCCTCTTCGGCGCGCAGGCTGCGCCGCGCCGCACGGGCACTGACGCCCACGTAGGAAAGCAGCACCGGCAGCAGAATCAGGTTGGTGAAGATCAGCACCGCCACGCCCAGGCTGGCGATGACGGCCAGGTCCTGGATCACCTGTATCTGAATGATCATGAGCACAGCAAAACCGACCGCATCGCATAGCAGCGCGGTGAGCCCGGCCAGAAATAACCGGCGGAAGGTGAACCGCGCTGCCACAAGGCGATGCATACCGCGGCCGATGTCCTGCATGATGCCGTTCATTTTCTGGGCGCCATGGCTCATGCCAATGGCGAACACCAGGAACGGTACCAGCACCGAATAGGGGTCGAGCGCGTAACCCAGCAGTGGCAGCAGGCCGAGCTGCCAGATCACTGCCACCAGCGAACACACCACCACCAGTGCGGTGCTGCGCACACAGCGGGTGTACCAGTACAGCACGGCGGCGGTGATGGCAATGGCGGCGGCAAAGAACAGCAGGATCTGCCGCAGGCCGTCCATGAGGTCGCCGACGACCTTGGCGAAACCGGTGATGTGGATCTCCACCCCCTGCGCCTGGAAGCGCTCGCGCAGGGTTTCCAGCTCATGGGCGAAGGCCGTGTAGTCGAGGGCCTGGCCGTCCGGGGTCTTCTCCAGCAGCGGCACGTAGACAATGCTCGAACGCTGGTCGAAGGCTACCAGTTGACCAATCTCGTTGGAGCGTTCCACGTTGCGCTTGAGCGCTTCCAGGCTAGCGGCAGCGCCATCGTAGCCGTCGGGCACCACCGGGCCACCTTCCAGGCCCTCCTCGGTGACTCCGGTCCAGCGGGTGGACGGCGTCCACAGCGACTTCATCGCCGCACGGTCGACGCCAGGCAGCAGGTATACCGCGTCGTTGAGCTGCTGCAGGCTGTGCAGGTAGTCCTTGTCGTAGATGCTACCGCGCGGATTGGCCACGGCGATGCGCACCGCGTTGCCCAGGCCGGCGAGTTCCTGGCGGTGCTCCAGGTAGTTGTGAATGAACGGATGATCGCGCGGGATCATCTTCTCGAAGCTGGCATTGAGGGTCAGGCGCGAGGCCTGCCAGCCGAGCAGCAAGGTCGCCGCCAGGCACAGCAGCAACACCAGCACACGGTGGTTGAAGAGCGCACGTTCCAGCAGCGAGCCGGACGCGCTGTCGAAGTCGTCGAGATGGCCGCTGGAAGGCGCAGATGAATTCATGACGTGCATGGTTCAGTCCGTCGTGGTGGAAAGAGAGGAAGGTTCCAGGCGGCGCGCACCGGCCATGCCGACGGCGACGATGGAGCCATCGGCGGCGGTGGTAGCGGCGGTCAGTGGCAGGCCATCGGAGACCGCAACGGGCTGGGCGACAAAGGCGCCGAGGCCGCTGCGCAGGAGCATCCCTGCCTGGTTGGCGAGCAACAACTGGCCACCGGCGACGCGCAGGCCGTTGATCGATGCCGGAGTCGGGTTGGCTAGCGCCTGGAAACTGTCGCCACCGTCGTCAGAGGCGAACAGCGAACCGCGCAGGCCGCCGAGCAGCAGACGGCCATCAGGCAACACGGTGGCGGCGAAGTAGCTGCCATCGTAGGGCCCGTGCAGCGCCTCGAAATGCTCACCGCCATCACGCGAGCGAAGCAGCAGGCCCTGCTCGCCGGCGATGTACAACTGGTTGCCTTGGCGCGCCAGGGCATACAGGTGCAGTCCACGCCCGTTCGGCAGTCGGCCGATCTCCGACTGCCAGCTGCGCCCGCCGTCGGCTGTGCGCATGGCCACCCCGTAGGCACCGACGACCAGGCCGTTGCGGGCATCGGTGAAACTCAGTGCCAACAACGGCTTGTCCGCGCCGTCGGCCAGCAGCCGTTGCGCCGCCGCCAGGCGACGCTCGTCTGAGGCAGCCTCGGCTGCCTGCACCTCCAGGGCGGCGGCGCGCTTGCCGTCGAGCTGCACGCTCCAGTGCTCACCACCGTCCTGGCTGTGCAAGACCACGCCGGCATGGCCGACCGCCCAGCCGTTGCGGGCGTCGATGAACTGCACGGCGGTCAGGCTGACACCCACCGGCACGGCAGTGGCTTGGCGCCAGGTGGCACCATTGTCATCGGACAGCAGTACCACGCCACGTTCACCCACCGCGACCAGGCGTGCATCGGCCCGGGCCACATCCTGCAACACCGCACGCAAGGCCTGGGGGCCGTGCAGCGCGGGCTGCGCGAGCACATCCACGCTGTCACCGGCGAACGCCGGCGGCAGCCCGCAACAGGCTGCCAGCAGCCAGCCGTAGAGCATCTTGTTCATCGCACGCAACCTTTTGTTCTTAGAGTCGGTACAGCACCTGCGCAGCGCGCCTGCTCAGCGCACACCCTCGCCGGCCATGGCGTCGGCGGTGAACACCGAGTCCTTGTATGGCGGCACGATGCGGTACTGTTCGTTCTTGCCTGCGAACAGGTCACCGGCGAACCAGGCACCGGAGAGCAGGTCGTAGAAGCCGTTGGTCAAGGTCACCACGCCCGGCAGGTCAGGCAGCACCACCGGCGAGGTCCAGACCACCTTGGCCAACTGGTTGCGGGCGTCATAGCGCTCGCCCAGCACGGCAGCCCAGGTGTCTTCGTCGAGGTAGTAGGTGCTACGCGGCATCACATGGCGCTGGCCATTCTTCAGCGTCGCCTCCACCACCCACACACGGTGCAGCTCCCAGCGGATGGCGTCGGGGTTCAGGTGATGGGGGGCCAGCAGCGCCTCGGCGTTGCTGGCGGTGAACACCTTGTTGGCGTTGTAGGGGATGTACATCTCCTTCTTGCCCACCAGCTTCCAGTCGAAGCGGTCGAGACGACCGTTGAACACGTACAGCTCATCGAAGCTCATGACGCCGGCGGTGGCCGGGGTCGGCGTGTCACAGCAGGCGTTGGGCAGGCGACGCACACGGCGCTGACCAGGCAGGTAGGTCCAGACCGCTGCTTTGTCGGCGTTGAGGTTCTCAAGGCCGGTAATGGCCTCCCCGGCACGCAGGGGCGGGCCGTCGTTGGTCATGCGGATGGACCAGAACACACCCTTGTCGCCACTGCCACCGGGCAGGTACCAGGGCATCTGCAAATCGGCCCGCGAGTCATTGGTGAGCACGTGCTTGCCGTCGGCGGTGGTCAGGTACTGATTGAAGCTGGCGTGCCAGGACGCACCCCGCCAACGCAGCAGGTGGTTCCACATGGCTTCCACGCCATTGGCCGGGATCGGGAACGGGATGCCGCCGGATGCGCCTTCGGGCATGGGGCCGGCGGGGCCGTCCACCAGCTTGCCGCTGGTGGCGTTGGCGAGGGTAGCGTCGTACACCGACTGTGGAGCGGCAGCGCTGCGGCGCGTCGGGTAGACGTCGAGACGATAGCTGTCCGGGTACTTCTTCAGCATCGCCTGGATGCCCGGCGTCAGCTTGTCGGCATACTGCGCCATGTTCTGCGCGGTGATGCTCAACAGCCGCTTGTCGCTGGCGAACGGATCGCCACGCTTGCCGCCTTCCTTGTAGGCCGGGTCGGCCTGGATGTAGCCACCGGTCCAGGAAGGAATGCTGCCATCCGCGTTGCCGGCCCGCTCGCCACCGAGCGGGGTCAGGCTGGTCTTGAGCATGGCCGCCTGCTCGGCGGGCACTGCGGCAACGGCGCCGTGGGCCAATAGCAGCGAGGCACTCAGGGCAGTGAGCAGGGAAACGACTTTATTATTGTGTTTCATCGGGTGGTCCTCGGTCAGAAGGTGCGGCTGACAGTGAAGGCGATGAAGTCGCGGTCTTTGAGCGACTGTTCGAAGGTGTAGTGGTTATCGGCGTCGAGGAAGGTGTTCTCCGGGCCGTAGTAGTGCGTGTAGGTCAGGCCCAAACTCCAGGTGTTGAGGTAGTTGCCTTTCAGGCCGATGTTCAGGTCACCGCCATGATCGGTGCCAAAACCGGTGCCCAGCGCCATCGACGCGCCGTTGGTGTAGCTCGCGCCGATCGGCACCGACAGGTCGAGACCCGGTAAGATCTGCCGGTACATCGGTTCGAACACCAGGCGCAGGCTGGTGGCGTCACGGTCGGCGTTAGGGTCAACGGCATCGGCGTTCTTGCTCACGCTCATCACCCGGTTCCAGGCGATTTCGCCGAGGAAGCTCGACTCGGCAGCGATGAAGTTCGGCTCCAGGCTGGCAAGCCAGGAGACGTTGGCGTGCAGCGTGCGGCCGGTGGCGTAAACCGGGTTATCGTCATTGTCGATCGCCTCGCCCACGGCCAACGCATGCTGGTTGGTCGAGGCCAACGGCTGGTTCCAGCGCGTTGACAACTCACCGGCGAGGTTGAAGTTGCCAACGGTGGTGGAGAAGCTCGCACCGAACGCCTCGATACCCTCGGGATACACCCAGTAGAACTCGCCGGCCTTGCCGCTGACCGGGTCGAGGTTGGCGAAGTCCGGACGTACGTTGAGTTGCGGTGACTTGTCGTGGAAACGGATGGCGTATAGGCCCCAGTCGACAGTCTCAGTGCGCCAGCGCACCTGCATGCCGCCCTGCCCTGAGTCCTTGGCTTGCTTGTCGTTGCCGTGGAAGAACGCCAGAGGTTGGCCACCGGGGAACACCGGCGCGCCGACGAACATGCGCTCGGCGCCATCGCCAAAGAAGTCGTCTGTGGAGAAATAGCTACCCGCTGCCGGCAGGCGGTTGGCCTCCCACTCGAACTGGTAGTAGGCCCCCACCGACACATCCGGCGTCAGTTGGAGTTGTCCGGAAATCTGCTGTACCGGACGGATCAGTTCCTTGAACTGCGTGTTGGGTACCGACAGCCCCTTGACCACGTCCACCGGAGCCATGCCGCCAGCAATGCCGTTCATGCCAAAGAACAGGCTCTCGCCCCACTGCATGGCGTATTGACCCAAACGGCCGGACAGCGGCATGTCGCCGATCTCGGTCTTGCCGAAGATAAAGGCGTCGAGCAGCTCGCCCTTGCGTCCATGCAGCTTGCGCGTGTCGTCGGTGAACGCGTCGTAGTCGACCGAATAACTGTTGGCACGGCCAGGGTCGTTGTTGTCAGTCCCTTGGTTGTAGACATCGTCGTACCAGGCCGCGCCGCTGACCCGTGCGCCGACGTTGTTGTAAGTAATGTCCAGTTCCGACAGCAGGTCGAGGCGGTTGGAGATCAGGCCTTTGTCGAAGTTGCGGTCACCGTCGTCCAGGTTCAGCGCGGTCTGCCCTTCGGTGAGCTTGCTGCTCGCGTCCTGTGTACGCCAGGCGGCGCTGTATTTCAGCGTATTGTCCCAGCGCACCCGCAGGTCGGGGTTGCCGGTATCGAATTCGAAGGCCTGCGCCTGGCTTGCGGCCAGCGCGACAAGCGCCAGGCTGAGGGGCTTGAGCGCCGGTAACGGCCGTGTGAATGCACCTTTGCGAGTCAACATCGGGGTTTCCTCTTTCTTTTTATTGTGCGTCGGTGTTGGCATAGGGCCGGCGCGCCGACAAGGCAGGGCGTGCCGGGTACGGGGAGTCAGATCGGCTGCGCGGTGACCTCCAGCATGCGCTTGACCAGGCCGATGCGGTCGAAGGAAGGATCGCGCTGGATCTCCTTCACACCTGCCAGCAGGGACATTTCGCTGATGAACTTGCAGCGCTCGAAACGCCGGCCCATGAAACGCTGCAATTGCGCGTCGAGGCTGCCACCCGCGGTGAGTTCTTCGGCGAGCACCACGGCGTCCTCAATGGCCATGCCAGCCCCCTGCCCCAGGTGTGGCGTGGTGGCATGGGCGGCATCCCCGATCAGCAGCACTCGACCGCAGTACCAGGGTTCGTCGACAAACACCGCTTCAAGCGGCTTGTAAACGACCCCGGCGTTGTCGACGATCTGCTCGCGCAATTCGCCGATCAGCCCGCCGAAACCGGCCAGGCGCTGGCGAAGGCCATCAGCCAAAGCGGCCGGTTCCATCCAGGGGTTACCCGGCTCGTGGGAGGTGGTGAAGAGGTACATCAGGTCATCGGCCAGCGGAACCAGCCCCGCGTTGCCAGAGGGCCCTTGGTAGTTGGCAAGGTGGTCGATACCTGCCGCACGCGGGAAGTTGTAGCGCCACACCGACTGCCCGGTGAAACGCGGCTGATAACGATCACCGAACAGCACGCTGCGGACTTTCGAGAACAACCCGTCGGCGCCGACCATGAGACCGTAGCGCCCCTGGCTGCCATCGGTGAACAACACGTCCACTGCGCTGTCGTCTTGCTCGAAGCTTTCCACCGAGGTGCCCAGGCGCACCTGGGTGCCCAGTTCGATGGCAGTTTCGCTCAACACCTTGTGCAGGGCGCGGCGCGAGATACCCACATTGGCCGGATACTGCGGACCGGCGAGGCGCTGGCCTGGGATGCGCGCCAGTTGCTGCCCTTCGGTGGTATAGATGGCCACGTCCTCGAAGGCGTAGGCGGCATCAAGGTAGGCTTCGAGCAGGCCCAGCCGGTGCATCTCGCGCACCACATTGCTCTGTTGAATGATGCCGACACCGTAGACGGTCCACTCGGTTTTCAGCTCGACCAGATCGACGGCGATGCCGTTGCGGCGCAAGGCGATGGCGGCACACAGCCCGCCAATTCCACCGCCCACGATCAACACGTTGTTCACAGTATTCATGGCATGTCTCACGTTTTGTTCTTGTTGTGCGCCCCGTCATGCAGGGCGGCCGTTTCCTGTGCCTATGCACAGCTTCCCGCCTGCGCCGGTCCATGACCAATCGCGTCGCGGGATGCGACCTATCGCGCGGCGCGATAGGTCAGCGATCGAGCTGCTCCAGCGGCAATAGCAGCCAGCCGTCCGCTTCCTTGTGATCAAGTGCCTCCAAGGCTTCGCCTCGGCAGGGGCCGTGAACGCAAGTGCCGTCTTCGGGCGTGAAGCGCGCGCCGTGGGCGTAGCAGACGATCCACTGGCCATCGGCGCTCAAAAAGCGGTTCTTGCGGTACTCCATGGGCACCATCAAATGCGGGCACAGGTTGCGGTAGACGCGTACCTGGCCCAGGTACCGAAGGGCGAACAGGCTGTCCGCGCCCCTGCCCTGTGGGTCGAAACCGCGCGCTTGACCCTCGCCCAGCTCATCGAGCCGGCACAGCTCCACCCACGCCATGTTTCAACTCTGCTTCGCAGGTGGGCCGCTGGGTGCCCATTTCTCCCGCGAGGCGAACAGGAACAGCTGCGAGTTGTCGGCCGACATCGGCGCCTGACGCGCCGCCCATGCGTCATCGTGCTTGTCCATGTCGGCGTCGTACTCGATGTGGCAGCCCAGCGGGCTGTTGAAGTACCAGAACCAGTTGGAACCCAGCAGATGTCGGCCAGGGCCCCAGAAGCTGGTCCAGCCCTGCTGCTGGAAACGCGTACCGGCCAGCAGGACCTCGGTGCCGCTGCCCATATGGAAGGTGAAGTGCTCGCAACCCTGCATGTGCGGTGGGGTCTGGATCATGAACAGGCAGTGGTGATCGTCCATGGCGGCGGTGCGCATGAACGGGCCGACGCCGATGAAGCTGTCGGTGGTGACGAAGCCCAGGCGATCGCGGTAGAACGCTTCGCCCTTGGCCGCATCGGGTACGAAGTACACCACGTGGGACAAGGTGCGCGGCAACGCCGGCATGTCCGGGGCAATGCCCAGCTGGTTGATCGGGCGCTGCGGTGCGCTACCGGGGGCGTTGGTAAGGTCGGCCGGCGCGTCGAAGGGGCGACGGCAGGTCACCTGGAAGGCAATGGCAAAGCCCAGGTCGTCGAAGGTGTGCAACGCGCCGCTGGCGTCGCGCCGCACTTCGCGATCACGGCCCAGCTCGTCGGCGATGGCCGCCAGATCGGTGCTCGACGCGACGCCGTAAACGGTCTCGCGCAGCGATGGGGTCGGCCCGAGCGCCGCCGGCAGGCCAGGGTCGTCGCCGCGGCGGATAATGATCGAGGTGCCGTCCAGCGCCTCGAAACGGCCACCGTCGCCGTCCAGTTGAACGGCATCGAGGCCATAGTCACGCAGGCAATCGGCACAGGCCTGGATATCGTCGACGCCAAACACCAGCGCGTCGAGACCAAGAATATTCATGGCTACCACTCCATTGAAATTGTTATTCGGCGAGGCAGGTCACCGGTAGTGGGTCGCGGCGGCACATCGGCCGTACGACTGGCGTGCAGGTTGCTCGGTGGCGGGGTGGCGTGACCAATCGCGAGTCAGAATGCGAGGCATCGGCAATCGCGATACCTGGGCCACAGCCCATGTGCTGTGGCGTTGGCTCGGTATCGTGGCTTGAAGGTCTTGACGTATCGGCAATGCAGCGGGAAGGTATCGCGAAAATAACTACAAGAACCGAGAGCTATCACCATGCGCTTTCACCACCTGGACTTGAACCTGCTGGTTGCCCTGGACATCCTGCTCGAGGAGCAAAACATCACACGCGCCGCCGAGCGCCTGCACATGACTCAATCGGCCACCAGTGGCGTGCTGGGGCGTTTGCGAACGTTTTTCGAGGATGAGTTGCTGGTGCAGGTCGGCCGCAAGATGCAGCCCACTCCCTATGCTCTGGAACTGGCCAAGCCGGTACGCGAGGTGCTGCTGACCATTCGCGCCTCGATAACGGCCAAGCCGGTGTTCGATCCGGCCGCCAGCAAGCGACACTTCCGCCTGGTGGCCTCGGACTACCTGATCAGTGTGGTATTCGCTCAAGTCATCCAGAAAATCCATCAGGAGGCGCCGCACATTACCTTCGAGATGATCGGCCCAGGCGACAGTAGCGCCGAATTGCTGATGCGCGGCGAGGTCGACATGATGATCGTGCCCGAGCGCTATCTCATCGAGGGCCATCCGGCGCAGCTGCTGTTCGAGGAAGATCATGTCTGCGTGGTGTGGCGCGACAACCCCGAGGTGGGCGAGCATCTGACACTTGAGCAGTACATGCAGATGGGCCACATTTCGGTGGGCTTTGGCCGCAACCGCCACTTGAGCATCGAGGACTGGTTCATGAACCAGTACGGCTTCAATCGGCGGCTGGAAGTCATCACCAACGACTTCAACACCCTGCCCCAGTTGTTGGTGGGCACCGTTCGGGTCGCCACCATGCACCGCCGACTGGCCGAACTCTATGCCGGCTACCTGCCGTTGCGCCTGTTGCCACCGCCAGTGAAGATCCCGGTTATGCGTGAATTCATGCTGTGGCACCGCAGCATGGACGGCGACCCCATGCACAGATGGCTTCGCGAGCGCATCAGCGATGTCATTCAGTGCGCCAGCACGCAGCCAGATGCTCTGCGCGCCACCGCCTGAGCTGTGACCATCGCCCCAGACACCGCGACGGTGCTGGGGCATCGCGTTTCGCGATACCTCGCATCCCTGATCACGATTGGCCCCACCCTGCCCTGCCTGCGTACCTTGCCTTCAAACCGCGCCCTGCCTGCCTGTCGCTCAAGTGGGCGCCGGACTCCACGACCGCAGAAGGACAACAAGAATGTTCCGTTACTTCCCCACCAATTACGTCTGGAACCTCTCGGTGGACCTGGCCATTGAAATGGGTGCCCGCATGGGTGAAATCGAGGAAATGTGCGCACCGCTGCAGGAAGCCGCCAAACAGCCCGACGCCGCCGGCACCCAGGCCTTCCGGGAAATATGGTCGACCATGGCCGACAAGCTGTGCGGCTTGGCCGAAGAGGACGAAACCGCCGGCCGACGCTTGTCCGCCGGCGAAAAATACAACCGCGCGGCCACCTATTACCTCACCTGCGAACGCTTGCAGGCCCACGGCGCGCCGGGTCGTGCGGCCTTGTATCAGCGCTTCCTCGACACCTTCGCCCGTGGCATCGATTTGGCCAAGGAGAACTGTGAGCGCGTAGAGATCCCGTATGAAGGCAAGCACCTCTCGGGACTGCTGGTGCGCGCAGAAGGCGTGAGTGGCCCGGCACCGCTGCTGGTGCAAGTCAACGGGCTGGATTCGACCAAGGAAATGAAATACCGCGTCGGCCTGCCTGCTTGGCTGGCCAGGCGAGGCGTGTCGTCGCTGATTGTCGACCAGCCCGGCACCGGCGAAGCGCTTCGCCTCCACGGCATGACGGCACGCCATGACAGCGAACACTGGGCCAGCCGCATAGTGGACTGGCTGGAAACCCGCGCTGATGTCGATGCCAAGCGCATCGGCCTGGAAGGCGTTTCCCTGGGCGGCTACTACTGTCCGCGCGCAGTGGCGTTCGAACCGCGCTTTGCTTGCGGCGTGGTGTGGGGCGCCAACCACGACTGGCGCGACGTGCAGAAGCGTCGCCTGGAGAAGGAAGGCAACTTCCCGGTGCCACACTACTGGGCGCACGTGCAATGGGTCTGGGGGGCGAAGGACCTGGACGACTTCATGCGCATCGCCGAAAACGTACACCTCGACGGTGTACTCGACCGCATCCACGTACCTTTCCTGGTTACCCACGGCGAGAAAGACTCGCAGATCCCGCTCAAATGGGCACACCGCACCTACGAGCAACTGGTCAACAGCCCGAAACGCGAACTGAAGATTTTCACTGACCGTGAAGGCGGCGTGCAGCATTCGAGCTTCGACAACAGCATCAATGCCGGGCACTACATCGCCGACTGGATCGCCGAAACCCTTGGCGGCCACACGGCCTGATCGGCGCTGCCGGCCCTGGCTTGGGCGGCGCCGATTGGCGCCGTTCTCGTTTCTGCGCCAGAGAGCGCCAGGTATCGATGCCATCGATACCTGGCCATCAATAGCATCTGTTGGTGCCGGGCAGTCGCCACAGCCTAGCCTTGCACCACCCCCAAGATGAGAGAGCTCACCAATGAGTGCCCTGCACCTGCACTGCTCCACCCTGTTCGACGGCACTGGCCTGCACACCCGCCAACGACAGACATTGATCATCGAAGGCAGCGTGATCCGCCATGTCGGGCCATCCGCCGAGGCACCCCGTCCGCAACCCGGCGACCGTGAAGCCCACGGCCAGTTCGTCATGCCCGGGCTGGTGGACGTGCACACCCACCTGGCGTTTGGCAATGCCCAGAGCGAGGAAGACATCGACATCTGGACCAGCGACGAGTTTCGCGCCCTGCGGGGGCTGTTCTTCGCCCAGCACGTTCTGGCTGCCGGCGTGACGTCCATGGTCTGCCCTGGCGACAGTGGCCAACTCAGCATTGCCGTGCGCAATACGGTCAACGCCGGACTGTTCGAAGGCCCTCGTATCGCTGCAAGCAGCCGAGTGATCACCAATCGACAGAGCCTGAACGACTGGTTCCCAAGCCGCGTCGGCGCCCCTGAGTACTTCACCGCCGCGCTGGTCACCAGCCGTGACGATGCCATTGCCCAGATCCGCAAGCAGGCCAAGGACGGCGTGGACCTGATCAAGATCGCCATGGACGGCACTCACCGTCGCCCCAACGGCGAAATCATCGCCGCTTTCACCGCCGACGAGACCCGTGAGATGGTCTACGAAGCTCATCGCCTCGGCTGCCGGGTGGCTACCCACGCCTATGGCCGAGAAGCGGTGATGTACGCGGCCAAGGCTGGCGTCGACCTAGTGTTCCACGCCTTCTACATGGATGACGCCTGCATCGAAGCGCTGCTTGAGGCTGGCAGCGTGCTCGCTCCGACCATGACCTTCCCGCAGAACACCGTGGACTTCTGCCAGCCCCATGACCCCGCGATCAGCACCGGCTACGCCGCCTACTGCGCCCGGACCCTCGAGCTCGGCGCGCCGGTACTCAAGCGTGCCAAGGCCGCCGGCGTACCCTTCGCCTGCGGCAGCGACAGCGGCTTTGCTGTCACACCCTATGGCGAATGGCACGCTCGCGAACTGGAGCTGCTGGTACGGCATCTGGACTTCACCCCGGCCGAAGCGTTATTCGCCGCAACCCATGTCGGCGCACGCTTGATGCCGCGCGGCGAGACGCTCGGCACCCTGGAACCGGGCAAACAGGCCGATCTGCTGGTGCTCGACGGTTCGCCCCTGGACGACATCCGCATCCTTCAAGACCGCGATCGGCTGCAGGCGGTGTACAAGGCCGGCGAGCCGGTACGGCTGCAACGCACCGCCTACAACCCCAAGCAGGTGTCGGACTTCAATTCGCTGAAATGGACCGACCTCTACACCCGCGACCGCGTGTCCGAACTCGGCAAATGGAGGCTGTGAGCATGACAACGCTCAACTTCGAACTGGCAGTGCAACTGGCCGTCGCGACCCTGCACCAGGCACGCGCTTTGAACCTGAAGCCTATGGCCGCAGCGGTGCTCGACAGCGCCGGCCACCCGTTGGCGGTGCTGCGCGATGAGCAGGCCAGCTACCTGCGCCCGCAGATCGCCACCGGCAAGGCCCGCGGCTGCCTGGGCCTGGGCTTCGGCGGCCGGGAACTGGCGCGCCGCGCCCAGACCATGCCGGTGTTCTTCGATGCCATCAACAGCCTCACCGGTGGCGAGGTGATTCCGGTCGCCGGCGGCGTTCTTCTGCGCGATGCAGAAGGCCGCTTGCTGGGCGCGATCGGCGTCAGTGGAGATACCTCGGACAACGATGAGCGGTGCGCGCTGCTGGCCATCGAAGCGCTCGGGCTGATCGGCGACAGCGGCGATCTTCAGCTCTGAGCCAACGCCTTGGTCTGTTCCACCAGCAAGTGGCGGAGCCAGGCCAAGGCGAGGTCGCTCCCCTGCCGCGGATGCCACTGGAGGACCTGGGATGCTGCTGACGCAGTAATGGCCGAGGCGAGCGGCTCGCAGCCAGGCCTTGATCCTGACCCGGTAAAGCTCCGTCTTGTGCCCAGGATTCTCCAGGGCCACCATAGGCATTCTTCAACAGACCATTGGCTAATGCATGACACTGGAAAATTACCAGGCAATCGCTGAAAGCATTGCCCTGCTGCTGTACCCCCACGCGGAAGTCGTCATTCATGAGATACGCGGCCAGACAATCGTTCATATCGCCAATAATTTCTCACATCGCAAGCTCGGCGATGATTCGGCACTCGGTTCAGAACTGGGTGACCTTTTGAAGGGTACCAACCTTGGTCCCTACGAGAAGCTGAACTGGAACGGTCAGAAGGTCCGCTCGATCAGCACTGTGCTGCACAATCCGCAAGGCGAAGCCGAGTATCTGATGTGCATCAATCTGAACGTGTCGGTGCTGGAACAGGCGCGTGTGGCATTGGATGCGTTTTTCCAGATGAGCCGGCTGGAGCCGCAACCGGATGCGTTGTTCCGCAACGATTGGCAGGAGCGCATCAACACCTTCCTGCAAGCGTGGCTGCAAGCGCATAACCTGTCGCTGCAGACCTTGAAGATGAAAGACAAACGCAACCTCGTACTGGCCTTACACGCCGAGGGTGCATTTGAGGGGCGCAGCGGCGCCGATTACGTTGCCAACGTCCTCAATATGGGGCGGGCCACTGTGTACAAATACCTGAAGGAAGTCAGGGCCTAGCAGGTATTGCCTGGCTGTAGGCACACGCCCTTGCTGTTTGTGGAATATTATTCTATGGTGGACAAATTATCCACGAGCCTGCAAGGACCCGTCATGCCAGCCACCCCGTCCGTTGATGCCCAGTACCTTGATACACTGTACCAAAACATTCAGGACGCCCATGTGGCGCTCCGCCCGGCCGTCAGCATTACCCCGCTCTTGCACAGCCCTCGTTTGTCGGCACTGACCGGCTGTGAAGTGCTGCTCAAATGCGAACACCTGCAGCACACCGGTTCATTCAAGTTTCGCGGTGCCAGCAACAAGATGCGCCTACTGCCGGCCGAGGCGCGCAAGCAGGGGGTGATAGCCGCCTCTTCCGGTAACCATGGGCAGGCCCTGGCCCTGGCCGGCAAGATGGCTGGCGTGCCCGTGAAGGTCTACACCACCACGGGCGCATCGGCATACAAAACAGAGGCAATGCGCGCGCTGGGCGCCGAAGTGGTCTGCCTGCCCACCGACCCGCTGAGTGCAGAGCTGGAAGCAGCCAGGCAAGCCAAGGTCCACGGCGTACCCTTCGTGTCCCCCTACAACGACCTGCAAGTCATTGCCGGCCAGGGCACCATAGGCATGGAGTTGTTCGAGCAGGCGCCAGACCTGGACGCGGTGTTCGTCGCCGTGGGCGGTGGCGGGATGATTTCCGGCATCGGCGCCGCCCTGCGCGTACTCAAGCCGGGCACTGAGATCATCGGCTGCTGGCCGGCGAATGACCCAACCCTGCAGCAATCACTCAAGGCCGGTGAAATCATCGAAGTGGATGCCAGCGAAACGCTGTCGGATGGCACGGCAGGTGGCGTCGAGCCAGGCTCCATCACCTTCCCGCTTTGCCAGGCGCTGCTCACCGATACGGTGCTGGTCAGCGAGGACGAAATCCGCTGCGCCATGCGCGACATCGCCAGCAGTGAGCGCTGGATCATCGAAGGCGCTGCAGCGGTTGCGGTCGCCGGCATGCAAAAGCTCGCAGAACGCTATCAGGGCAAGCGTGTCGCGGTGATCCTGTGTGGCCGTAACATCCTGCTGGAAAAGTTCCTCGAGGCCGTTCAATGAAGGTCTTCAGCAAGGCGCAGATCATCGCCCGCTTCAACCCAGAGCTGGCGGTAAGCCAGCTGGAGGAAGGCTTTATCGCCTACTCCGAAGGCAAGGTGCAGGTGCCGCCCGTGCAGGGCTTCGCTTTCAAGGGCGCGAACGGTGACTGTTGCGTGAAGTCGGCCTACATCGAAGGCAGCCCGACCTTCACCGTCAAGCTTTCGACCGGCTTCTACGACAACCCGTCCAAAGGCCTGCCGAGCAATGATGGCCTGATGCTTGTGTTGTCTGCACACACCGGTCAGCCGCTGGCACTGCTGCAGGACCAAGGCTGGCTGACTGCCATGCGCACCGCGTTGGCCGGGCGTATCGCCGCCCGGCTGCTGGCGCCGGCCAAGGTCAAGGCCATTGGCATCCTCGGCACCGGCATGCAGGCACAGATGCAGCTTGAGCAGCTTCGCGCGGTAACCGATTGCCGCCAGGTGATTGTCTGGGGCCGGCATGAACGCGGGCTTGCGGCCTATACCGCATTTGCCCGCGAACTGGGCTTCGGGGTTCACAGCACGCAGGATGCTGCCGAGGTTGCGGGCGCTGCAAACCTGATCGTCTGCACCACGCCTTCTCGCCAGGCGCTGTTGCACAGCGATTGGGTCCAGCCGGGTACGCATATCACCGCCGTCGGTGCCGATGCGCCCGGCAAGCAGGAACTGCACCCGGCACTGGTGGCAAGGGCGGACCGCATCATCGTCGACTCCATCGCCCAGTGCAGCCAGTACGGCGAAGTGGCCCATGCCCTCGGCAGTGGCCGGATCGATGCTCACCAGCTGATCGAGCTGGGTTCGCTGCTGGCTGGCCGTGCCAAGGGGCGTGAGCACGACAGCCAGATTACCTTGGCGGACCTGACCGGTGTGGCAGTGCAGGATGCACAAGTCGCAAGCCACGCCTTGGCCGCCCTGTGCACCTGAGGCGACCACAGCGTCAGCGCAAACGTTGCACCTGCGCTGGCGTGCGCTGCATCAGCACCTTGCCATTGCGTACCGACACCAACGCGTGCCCCTGGCTGCGCACCATCTCGTAATCATCCGGCGCCGACAGCAGCAACAGGTTCGCCGGCCGCCCCACCTCGATGCCATAGCGCTCGCCCAGGTTCAGGGTGCGGGCGCTGTTGTCGGTAATCAGGTCCAGGCAGCGCTGCAGGTCTTCATAGCCGAGCATGTGACAGATGTGCAGGCCGGCTTCGAGAATGCGCAGGATATTGCCATTACCCAGTGGGTACCACGGGTCGACGATGGAGTCCTGGCCGAAGCACACGTTCATGCCGGCGCGGTCGATTTCGGCCACGCGGGTAACGCCACGACGTTTCGGGTAGTTGTCGAAGCGCCCTTGCAGGTGAATGCTCTCGGTCGGGCACGACACGAAGTTGATGCCCGACAGCTTGAGCAGGCGGAACAGCTTGTAGCAATACGCATTGTCATACGAGCCCATGGCCACGGTGTGGCTGGCCGTGACCCGGGCCCCCATGCCGCGTACCCGCGCTTCTTCGGCCAACACTTCGAGGAAGCGTGATTGCGGGTCGTCGGTCTCATCGCAGTGCACGTCCACCAGGCAGCCGGTACGCTCGGCCAGGTCCATCAGGAACTTCACCGACGATACCCCCTGGTCGCGGGTATTTTCGAAATGCGGAATGCCGCCGACGACGTCGGCGCCAATCGCCACGGCTTCAGTCATCAGCGCCCGGCCGTTGGCGTACGACTCGATGCCCTCCTGCGGGAAGGCGACAATCTGCAGGTCGATCAGCTCACGCACTTCGTCACGTACCTCGACCATGGCCTTGAGCGCGGTGAGTTTCGGGTCGGTCACATCAACATGGGTGCGCACATGCTGGATACCGTGGTCCACCAGCATGCCGATGGTTTTTTTCGCACGGGTCTTGATGTCGTCGTGGGTGGTAATTTCCTTGCGCTCCGACCAGCGCTCAATGCCTTCGAACAACGTGCCGCTCATGTTCCACTTCGGCTCACCAGCGGTCAGCGTGGCATCAAGATGAATGTGCGGCTCGACAAAGGGCGCGACCACCAGGTTTTGCCCGGCGTCCAGGTCATTGACCGTAGCGGGCGCCACGACGTCGGTCTGGGGCACGATGGCGGCAATGCGCTCGCCGTTCAGTTCGACGCGGAACAGGCCAGGCTTGCCGCGCAGGCGTGCGTTGATGATGTTCATGCTGTTACTCCTTGCCGTGGGCTTCGCTCATGCGCCATACCAGCATGGCGACCGAAGCATTCATGCGAAAAAGCGGGTCGTCCAGCGACTGCCCGCTCAGTTGTTCGATGCGTTGGATGCGCTGATTGATCGTGTTGCGGTGCAACCCCAAACGCTGTGCGGCCTTGAGCCCGTTGCCATTTTCCATGAGCAAGGCGTCGAGGGTATGCACCAAAGCATGGGCGTGTTTGCGGCCAGGGGCGATCAGCGGACCCAGGGTGCGGCTGACGAAATCGTCAACCAGCGAGCGGTCGACAATACCTTGCAGCAGGCGCAACACGCCGAGCTCGCTGAAGTTGCAATAGCCGCTGGCCGGGCGCAGATGCTGCGCCACATCCAGCGCCTGGCGTGCCTCGTTGAGGGCCTGGCGATAGTGCGCGCAATCGTCAGCGAGGCTCGACAAGCCCATGTAAAGGCCCAGTTCATCTGTGGCGGCCTGCAACTGCCGGTACAGCGCGCCCAACGTCTCGGGTAAGTCGTGTGTATCGGCCAGCAGCACCACGAACAGGTCGCCCGGCAACTGCGCCGTCACACTGCCGGGTCGCTGGCGGCACCAGGCTTCGAGCTGGTCTTCCAGGGCCTGCCGGGTGGCCTGCCAGGTACGCTCGCCGTGCGCCAGCCCGTGGCGCTCGAACAAGGCGTCCACGCCCGTCAGGCGCAACGCCAGCAGGCGCCGCGGTTTATCCAACGCCAGTTGCAGGTGTGCTGCCCGCTGCCGGGCAATTGCCAGGCTCGGGTAGTCGCCTGTGAGCAGTTGGCCAAGGATGTCGTTGCGCGAGCGGCGTACCTGGCTCATCTGCACCAGTGCAGTGCCGATCAGGTGGGTGACCACCACCATCTTCAGTGCGTAGGGCTGTTCGATCAGCGGCAAGCCCAGTTGATCGGCGCGCGCGATAACGGGCGCCGGGATGCTCTGGATGAAACTGCCGCCGGTGAGAATCACCATGCCGGCAATGCCCACGGCGTCGCCATCCTCCACCAGGCTCAGCAGGTTGGCTTCGCCGCGCGGGTGGTTGATGCCGGTGACGAATACCAGTTCACCGCCCATCACCCATTCGGCGATACCCTCGTTCTCCACCACGTAAGGCCAGCGTACCCGCCGTTGCAGGTTGCGCGCTCCGGCCCGCACATGCATCTCGTGCAAGCCGGGCAACTGCAGGATCTCGTCCAGCGCCAGGCTCACGGTTCGACGCCCGCCTGGCCGGGAGCCCGGCGGCGTGCGCCCAGCTCCAGAATGACGATGTAGCACACTGCCGAGGCGGCGATGCCCACCAGCGGCGCGACCCACGGTGAGGCATAGGCCAGTACAGCGCCCACGGCATAGGCAAACAGCCCGGTGAGGTTGTAGCGTGGCAGGTTTGCCGTCCCCAGTGCCGGGTATTTGCCGCGGTGGCGATACCAGAAGTCAGCCATGATCACCCCACCCACCGGCGGAATGATCGACCCCAGCAGCACCAGGAACGGGATCAGCATTTCGTACATGCCACCCATCGCCAGCACAATGCCAACCCCGGCCGCCACCAGCGTTGCCGTGCGCCGGCGCTCGCTGCGCAACAAGTGGCAGGCTGCGGCCGACACGTTGTAGATGGTCGGACCCTGAATGGTCCAAAGGTTCAGGCACAACATCACAACGGCTGCGAACGACAGGCCCTGCAGCATCATCACGTCGACGATATCGGCCTGCTGATACACCATCGCGCACCACGCCCCGGCCA
The DNA here is from genome assembly GCF_900291005.1 of Pseudomonas sp. Kh14. NCBI lineage: Bacteria > Pseudomonadati > Pseudomonadota > Gammaproteobacteria > Pseudomonadales > Pseudomonadaceae > Pseudomonas > Pseudomonas sp. Kh14. The sequence goes on along the minus strand of NZ_OLKJ01000029.1, from coordinate 76,272 downwards.
CCACCATCAGGCCGTTGCCAAGGAGGAATGCCACCACGCTGGCGATCACCGCTACCCGGCCACTGCGTGCCAGCCGTGTCCAGTTGGTGGCCTGGGTGGCGCCACTGGCGAAGGTGCCGAAGACCATGGTCACTGCCGCCGAAAAGGTCATGGTTTCATGCGGGACGACTGCAGCCAGGCCGGCAAAGCCACCGGCATCACGGGTGGCGATGTACATGGACACCAACAGCAGCACGAACATCAATGGCACCGACACCCGCGACAACAGGTCCAGCCCCTTGAACCCGATGATGGCCGTAATGCTGAAACCCAGCCCGAACAGCACCATCAATGGCATGCCGAAGCCATCCGCCAGCCCCAGCAGCTTGACCAGCACGATGGCCACCGTGGCCGTACCCCAGGCATACCAGCCCAGTTCGGCAAAACCCAGCAGAAAGTCCGAGAGCCGGCTACCCGCTTCACCGAAACAGAAGCGCCCCATCAACACGGTATTAAGCCCGCTGCGCGAGGCAATGAAAGCCAGCACTGCGGCATACAAGGCCAGCAGGCTGTTGCCGAGGGTAGCCACCCACAGCATGTCGACAAAACTGAATGCCATGCCCAGCTTGCCGCCGGCGAACATCGTGCCGGTAAAGAAGGTAAAGCTGAACAAGACCATCGCGATCGGCAGCAGGCCCTTGCGGGCGGACTGGGGGGCTTCGCTGAGGGGAAATTCGCTGGGTGAGCTCATTGCACGGGGGCTCCGGGTTTGTAGTTGGGAGCAGAAAGAGCAATATGCGGGCCGCTTTTTCCTGCGCCGCCACCCGGAAGAAATCGGGCTGTTCGCCCAAAAATCCATATGCACTGTGCACATTAAAGCTGCGATCTGACGATCTGGAGTGTGCGGGACGACTTATTTTGAGGCGCCCATGCACCAAAGCGGGCCTGGGCTGGGTAGTAATCACCCAGCCCACGGCGGTTTACGCGGTCCCGTCCAACCCCATTTGCCAGAAATCAGCCTCCAGGTTGGAGGCCTGGCCAAAAATGCCTGCCAGTTCGGCGAACCGCTGCTCGGTCATGCTGCGCGCTGCCAGTTCGTCCAGGTGCTTGCGCGCTGCTGCGGCCACCCCTTGGTAGCCCTCCCCGGCATACTCGCCAATCCACTCGCGGTAGGGGTGATTGCTCAAGTCGCCAATGCGCTCGGCAAGGGTCCGGCCGATTTCGGCATAGCCGATCACGCAAGGTGCCAGTGCCACATGCAGCTCCAGCAGGTCGCCGGCTGCGCCGCAGTCCAGCACATAACGGGTGTATGCCACCGTGGCCTGATGCTCTGGTGCGGCCTCGATGTCTGCCTGGGTCAAGCCCCAGCGCGCGCACAGGCGCAAGTGCAGCTCGGTTTCATCCAGGATCGCCGACAGCCCGGCCTGCGCCGCACGAATGTCTGCCGGGCGACGGCTTTTGTAGGCGGCCAACGCCCAGGCGCGGGCGAACTGGATCAGGAACAGGTAATCCTGCACAAGGTAGGTCCGGAACGCTTCCTCGCTCAGCGTGCCCTCGCCCATCTGCCGCACGAAGTCATGGTCTACGTAGTTGTTCCATTGTGGTGTGGCAGCGGCCTTGAGGCGCTCGAAGATATCCATGCTCATTTGCCCTCTGGGTACACTGCATCGAAGAAAGCCAGCTCCAGCGCCACCGTGCGCTGGTAGAAGTCACTTGCCAATGCGGCCTCGTGCGGGCCGACGCGGTCCAGTTCGGCCTGCAGGAAAGCGACGAATGCCTGGAATGCCGGGTTGTCATGCAGGGTAATCCACTCGGCATGGACGAAGTTGTCCGGCATCGGTTTCGGCGCGTTGAGCGCCCAATCCAGGTACAGGCCTTCGGCAACGTTCAGCACCGCCAGTGCCGCTGCATAGGAACGGGTGGCTGCCGCTTCGCGCATGATCGCCTTGAAACCAGCGGTAGGCGCGGTATCGGCCGGTTCAATGCGTTGCGCCGGGCTGACACCCAAGGCCTCGAAGGCACGCAGGAAGTAGGTGTTCTCGTCACTGCAGATCATCCCGGCAAAGCGGCCGAAGCGCAGGCGGGCTTCAAACGTGTCAGCGGTGGCGATGGCCGCGCCTAGCAGGGTCACGAAGCTGTCGAGGAAACGGTGGTCCTGAACCAGGTAGTCGACCATGATCGGGTCAGGCAGGCTGCCGTCGCACAATCGGGTCACGAAACGGTGGCCAACGGCCGCCGACCAGGTCGGCTCGTTCTGGCGGCGCAGGGACTGGCTGAAACGTTCGGTCATGTTGCTGTCCTTGATGAGGGTGACAGCGAGACCTTGAAAGTTGGCATGGACTGGCCTCGCAGTGAGGCCGGCAAAAAGGCAGGTTACAAGCCCCATCCCTTCGCCGGCATGATCCGGATCAGGTTCGAAGGGTCACCGCGCTGTAGCGTTCAGCGGTTTCTCAGCCCATTGCCGGGCTCCCCTTGGTAGCGCTCAGGTATACCCGAGGGCGCCGCGCCTGTCACTACTTCAACTACCCAACCTATGAGCGAGACTTAAGCCAATGCAGACATCCGCCATGAGCGACGCGGCCATTGCCAATCAATCCACCAACGGCGGTTTCAGCGGCGACGGCGCGCTGGAAGTGTGGCCCCTAAAGGCTATTGGCCACCAGTCATCAGGCTGTCATCTTATTGTCGTATTTTCCGAGCATTACCCAGGGTCGGGAACTATCAGCAGTGATTCGCCGTTCGCTTTCCTCCACCAGCCTTCTGCGACTGCTGATCCTGATGCTCTGTGCAGCGACCCTGGCGTTTCTCTGGGGGCTGCACGTCACCCAGAAAGCCGCCGCCCGACAGAATGCACTGTCGACCAAGGCCATCGAGCACCTGAACCTGGCCAGCATCGTGGGCGAAAGCCTGCGACAGCTTGTTGACCGCGCCCAGGCGGTGGGTCGTGTTACTCAGGACGACATGAAAGCGCGGCGCCAAGGCAACCTCAGCCTGGCAGCAGACACAGTGTTCAAGCGCTTGAGCCTGTACGACCGACAAGGCCGGCTGCTAGCGGCCAGCCATACCGATGAGGCCGCCGAGTTGCCGGCAGACTGGTTGCGCCAACTGCAGCGGCACATTGACCGCTACGGTTTCAAACCTTTCCTGCCGAGCATTCAGCCTGTCAGCCAAGACGCTGCCCCGCCCACTGGGCGCCTGCCCTTCCTGCTGCCGTTGACCAATTCGACCGGCCGGGAAATCGACAACCTTTTGGTGGTGCAATTGGACGTCGGCTACCTGGCGGTGCTGTTCCAGCCTATCGACCTGGGCAACAGTGGCCTGGTGTGTCTGCTGCAGGATGACGGCCTGGAGCGGCTGCGCATTGACAACAGCGGCGTGGTGACTGCGGGCGACCTATTGCAGCCACCGCTGCCGGCGCTAAACACCGAAGCAGGCATGCTGACCCAATACGTAGCGGGTGATGCCTACCAAAGCTTGTACCGCCATGTACCCGAGCACGGCTTCAGCGTGGTGGTCAGCCAGCGCCAGGCAGAAATCCTCGCACCCTCGACGCTGGCCTATTCCCGGCAGTTCTGGTTGAACCTGAGCATGACCCTGATGATCCTGGCCAGCCTGCTATGGACCTTGCGCCTGCTGCGCAAACGCCAGGAGGCATTCGACGCGCTGGAACATGCCCAGCAGGTCAATCAGCAACTGATCGTGCGCCTGGAGGATGAACACCGGCGCAGCAGCCACGCCGCCGCCACCGACCACCTCAGCGGCCTGCACAACCGCCGCCAGTTCGTTGAAGTGGCCAGCCAGGCGCTGACTCGGCAACGTGGCAAGCGCCGACTGATGGCGATCCTGTTCATCGACATGGACCGCTTCAAGTCGATCAACGATTCGCTCGGACACAAGATTGGTGACCTGCTGCTACAGGCTGTGGCCGGGCGTATCCAGCGCCTGCTGGAGCCCGGCGACGAGGCTTCGCGCTTTGGCGGCGACGAATTCGTGGTGCTGCTGGCCGGCGAGCGCAGCGAGGAACAGATCAACGCCTGGGTCCACGAACTGGTGCAGAAACTGTCGGCCGCGTACGCCCTGGATGGCCAAGAGGTCAACACCAGCCCCAGCGTAGGGGTGAGCATCTGCCCGCGTGATGGCCAGGACATCGACAGCCTGATACGCAGTGCCGATGCTGCCATGTACTCGGCCAAGCAGGCAGGACGCGCGCAGTATCGCTTTTTCGACCCCTCGCTGAACCTGGCCGATATCCAGGCTTTCACCCTTGAGCAAGCGTTCGGCAGTGCCTTGGCCGAACGTCAGTTCGTGCTGCACTACCAGCCACAGATGCGCCTGGACACCCACCAGGTGCAGGGCTACGAGGCGCTGGTGCGCTGGGACCACCCTGAGTTCGGCCTGCTGTACCCGGACCGCTTCATTGACCTGGCCGAGCGCAGTGGCTTTATTGTCGAGCTGGGTTGGGAAGTACTGCAGCTGGCCTGTGAAGCCTTGTCGAGCTGGGATGCCCAGGGCCGCAAGACACGGCTGGCCGTCAATGTCTCCGCCCTGCAGCTGCGTCAAGCCGACTTCGCTGACCGGCTGCTGAGCAAATTACAGCATCATGGCATCGCGCCCCAGCAGCTGGAGCTGGAAATTACCGAAACCACCATCCTCGACCCCGAAGGCACGGCGGTGACTCACTTGCATACGTTGCGCGGCGCAGGTTTGGGTATCAGTCTGGACGATTTTGGCCGTGGCTACGCCGGCTTTGCCCACCTGCATTCACTGCCCCTGAGCAAGCTGAAGATTGATCGTTCGCTGATCGCGGCGCTGTCCAACAGCCATGACGACAGCCCGATCGTGTCCTCCACCATCATCCTGGCCAAGCGCCTGGGCCTGGAAGTGGTGGCCGAGGGGGTGGAAACCCGTGAGCAGGTGGTGTACCTGAAGCTTGCCGGCTGCGATATCGCCCAGGGCTACCACTTCAGCCGGCCACTGTCGCTGCCGCAGCTGTGGGCTTACCCGCCCTTCAACGGTGTCGAGGACAAGGCATGCGTGTATTGAGCGCAACGACAGGCTTGCCGAGGACGTTGGGCAAGGACAGACAACGCATTTCGGTTTATCGTGTACCGATCACACACCGACACCCGCACCATGACCGATATCGAGCGCTACCTTCGCGCCGCCACCCGTGACAACACCCGGCGCAGCTACCAGGCCGCCATCGAGCACTTCGAAAGCCACTGGGGCGGCTTTCTCCCGGCCACCGCCGAAAGTATTGCTCGCTACCTGGCAGATCATGCCGACCAGCATGCAGTCAGCACCCTGCGTCAACGCCTGGCCGCGCTCAGCCAATGGCACGTCGCCCAAGGCTTCCCCGATCCGACCAAGGCGCCGTTGGTGCGTCAGGTGCTACGCGGCATCCGCACCCTGCACCCCACGCCACCCAAACAGGCCGCCCCGCTGTTGCTGCAACACCTGCAAACCGCTGTAGCGTGTTTTGAAGAAGAAGCCCGACAAGCCCGCGAGCACCATGATTTGGCAGCCCTGCGCCGGGCTCGCCGTGACAGCGCCTTGCTGTTGCTGGGTTTCTGGCGTGGTTTTCGCGGCGATGAGCTGGCACGCCTGCGCATCGAACACATCCAGGCGCAAGCCGGTGTCGGCATTACGCTTTTCCTGCCGCGCAGCAAGGGCGACCGCGAAGCCTTGGGCGTACAGCACCGCACCCCTGCCCTCAAGGCCTTGTGCCCTGTCACAGCCTACCTGCAATGGCTTGAAGTCGCCGGTATTGCCCATGGGCCGGTGTTCCGCAAACTCGACCGCTGGGGCAACCTTGGCGACAACGCGCTAAACAGCAACAGCCTGGTGGGCCTGCTGCGGCGCATGCTGGAACGCGCCGGGGTGCCGGCGGCACTGTATACCGGCCACTCGCTACGGCGTGGCTTCGCCACCTGGGCCACGGCCAATGGTTGGGAGCTGAAGTCGCTGATGAGCTATGTGGGCTGGAAAGACGCCAAGTCGGCGCTGCGCTACATCGACTCGGCACAGCGTTTTGGCGAACTGGCCGTGCTACCGGCCAGTCAGGTGCAACCGCTTATTCCTTGAAGCTGTGCCTGGCAACGCCGCCCGTTTCCGGGCGGATGGCATACAGGTCGCCAGCGTCCGGATAATGGTGCAGGTCTTCTGGCGTCATGTCGTAACGCGCGGTGCTGATGTACAAGGTGTTCATCCCGGGCCCGCCAAAGCAGCAGCTGGTGGGGCACGGTACTGGCATCAACACCTGGTCGGTCAGGTGCCCGTGGCGGTCGTAGCGCAGCAGGCAGCTGCCATGGTACTGGCACACCCACAGCCCGCCGTCGCGGTCCAGCGCCAGGCCATCCGGCCGGCCCAGTTCGGCGGGGGTTTCGGCAAACAGCGTAACAGCACCCAGCCGGCCTTCGATGAGGTACTCGGCGCGGTAGATCGCACGCGCCGCCGAATCGACGAAGTACACCGTGTGGCCGTCCTGAGACCAGGCAAGGCCGGTGGGCAAAGCCATGTCATCGTGGATCACCTGGTCGCTCAATTGCCAGTCAAAACGAAAAAGCGCCCCGGTACTGCCGCTGAGGGCCTCGTCCATCAGACCGGTGACGAAGCGTCCCTGCGGGTCGCAGGCGCCGTCGTTGAAGCGGTAAGTCGAGCGCGGATGCACTGATGCCGAATGCTGGCTCACCTTGCGTGCTGGCACATCGAAGATGGCCACGCTGGCATCCTCGGTGAAAATCAGGTTACCCCGGTCGGTCAGCGCCAAGGCGCCAATGCGCGCGGCCGACTCGTAAAGGCACTCGACTTCGCCATCGGGTGTCAGGCTGTTGATGCGCCCGCCAGAGATATCGACAAAATACAATACGCCGCTGCGCTCATCCCAGACCAGGCTTTCACCAAGATCCGCGCGCGTGTTGGCAACTTTGACTGGCACGTAATTGCATTCCTTGATGCGGTTCCAGCGCTCGGCCACCTGCGCCAGGTCGCTGGCCTGCACGCGGCCAAGGTCACGAGGGTAGCTGACGCCGCTGTTTTCGTTGAAGCGTGTGGCGGTGAACTGGCCGTTGCTGGCGCGCAAGATGTAACCCGTGTCATGGCACAGCGCACTGGCCAGGTAAAGCACGCCGGGCGTCACCCACTCGGGCTTCAGCTCTTCAGGTGGTTGGCTGATGCCCCACATGCGGGTTTTGGCCACCGGCGAAATGGCATTGACCAGAATACCGTGCTCCTGGCCCTCCATGCTCAGGGCGTTCATGATGCCGACCTGGGCCATCTTGCCCGCGGCATAGGCCACCAGGCCGGGTTGCGCATAGCGCTGGTACATGGCGCGGTCCGAGGTGGTCAATACCACCCGTGGCGCTGCGGAGCGCTTGAGATGTGGCCAGGCATGCTTGGCCAGCCATACGGGGGCCTGCACATTGATGCCCAGGGCGCGTTGCAGGAAGGCATCTTCCTGGACCTCGATGCGTTGGTAATCGACCCAGCCGGCATTGTGGATCAGGATATCCAGCGCACCGAAATGCTCGATGGCCAACTCGACCAGCTGCTTGCAGCCTTCCTCGCTTTCCAGTTGGCCGGCGTGCCCAACCACTGCGAAGCCTTTGGCACGCATGGCCGCCAGTGCGTGCTCAAGCGCCGAGCCATCTTGCCCTTGCCCCGAACGGTCAGTGCCCAGGTCGCTGATGACTACCCGCGCGCCGCGTTCGGCCAACGCCATGGCATAGGCCAAGCCCAGGCCCTGTGCGGCACCGGTGATGACCGCAACTTTAGTATGAAAAGGGTCTGTAACGGGCATTTCTGACTACCTTCAGTTCTCCTTTTTACGATATCAACAAAAAAATCAATGACTTAATATTAAAAGCATGCAACTTTGATATCCCATGAATATCACCGCCGAGTCGCCGCGCTGCAGGAATGCTGGATGATCGAAACACGTTTGCTCAGGCAGTTCATCGCCGTGGCCGAAGAGCTGCACTTTCACAAGGCCGCCCAGCGTTTGCACATGGCGCAACCGCCGCTGAGCCAGGCGATCAACCGGCTCGAGGAAAAGCTCGGCTTCGGCCTGCTTCTGCGCAACAAGCGCGGGGTGCGCCTGACCGCAGCGGGTGCAGCGTTTCTCGACACCGCCTACCGCACGCTTGCTGAACTGGAACAAGGGATCGAGTACGCGCGCAACGTTTCTGCGGGGGTCAGCGGCAAATTGACCATCACGGCCATTTCCATCGCCTATTACGACTCGCTGCTCAACCGCTTGCGCCGCTTTCGGGAGACTTATCCGAACGTGCAGCTGACCATCCGCGAGATGCCATCCGCCTCTCAGGCCAAGGCCTTGCTGGCCGGTGAGGCGGACATCGGCTTCATGCGCAGGCTACCGCTGCCGGCCGGCACCCTGGAGGCACGCTTGCTGCTTGACGAGCAGATCGTCATGGCGCTGCCCGCCAGCCATCCCAAGGCGCGGCACGAGGCCGTCGACCTGCGCGAGTTTGCCGATGAAGACTTCGTGTTCACCCCACAAGCGCTGGGCGGGGGCTACCACGCGCAGTTGGTTGCGTTGTGCGAAGCGGCCGGGTTCTACCCCAAGGTCGTGCAGGAGGCGGCGCAGATCCACACCCTGCTTGGCCTGGTGGCCTGCGGCTTTGGCGTGGCCCTGGTGCCGGAGTCGTTCGTCCGCTCCACCCCGCGCGAACGCGTGCAGTTTTGCCCCATCCGCCCTATCGATGACCAGCCCGCCCCAGGGCTTGGGCTGTACATGAAATGGAGCGCCCAGAATGCTTCACCAGCGCTGGCCAACTTCATTGCCATGTTCGAGACACAGCAATAAGGCTATTTCTACAGGGTGTTCAGCCTCGTTTCGCGCAGCGCCACAGCCGACCGATATCACAAGCCCTGGCCTGCAACAGCTCGGCAGCATTTGCACACGCCTGCTCCAGGCTCATCGGTCCACTGGCCAGTGCAAATGCAGCATCGACCCCATGGGCATACAACTGCTGATACCCCTCCCCCAAGGTCCCGGCCAGTACCACCACCGGCACGCCATGGCGCTTGGCAACCCGCGCCACCCCCATCGGCGTCTTGCCGCTCAGTGTCTGGGCATCGAAACGCCCCTCGCCCGTCACCACCAGATCTGCCCCCTGCGCCAGGGCGTCAAGACCAACCAGCTCAGCCACGACTTGCACCCCAGGGCGGAACTGCGCGTCCATGAATGCCCGGGCAGCGAAGCCCATGCCACCGGCCGCGCCACAACCAGGGTAATCGCGCACATCCTCGCCCAACAGCAGCGCACAATGGTCGGCAAAATGATTTAGCGCGTGGTCCAGCGCCTCCACTTGTTGCGGGTTGGCACCTTTCTGCGGGCCGAAGATCGCCGATGCGCCGTTGGCGCCACACAAGGGGTTGTCGACATCCGCCGCGACTTCAAACTGCACCCCGACCAGGCGCGGGTCGAGGCCGCTGGCGTCGATACGGGCCAGCTTGGCCAAGGCCAGGCCGCCCTCTTCCAGCGCTTGCCCGTCAGCGTCCAGCAGGCGCAGGCCAAGCGCTCGCAACATGCCACTGCCGGCATCGTTGGTGGCGCTGCCGCCGATGGCCAGCACCACACGCAGGGCTCCGGCGTCGAGGGCTGCGGCAATCAGCTCACCGGTCCCCCAGGTGCTGCTGCGGCAAGCATCGCGCTGGCCGGTTGGCACCCGTTGCAGGCCACTGGCCTGGGCCATTTCGATGATTGCGGTGCGACTTTGCGGCAACCAGCCCCAGCCAGCCTCGACGTGCTGCCCCAATGGCCCGCGCACTGTCTGGCGGCGCAATTCACCGCAGCTGGCGGCCAGGATCACCTCCATGGTGCCTTCGCCACCGTCTGCCATTGGGCACTCGACCAGTTCAGCCTCCGGCCACGCTTCGCTCAGGCCCGCAGCGATGGCGCGGGCGACACCGGCAGCGTCCAGGCTGTCCTTGAACGAGTCGGGGGCAATGACGATCTTCATGAGGTTTCTCCTGTCCTGATGAGCGGCATGCTGACAGGTGGCAGCCAAGGTGACCTCGGTCAAATGCACAAAACGCCGGCCGGGTTGTTTGGGCAGATGCCTTTTGCCTGTTCTGGCCCAATCGCCGGCAAGTGAATCCTTCAGTCAGCTGGCAACAGCTGCAACCCCAGATACAAGCTAAGCATCCCTTCCAGGCGCAGCGGGTCGACCTCACCCAGCTCGGCTATGCGCTCCAGTCGATAGCGCAGGCTGTTGCGGTGGATGCCGAGGGCGTCGGCACAGGACTGGCTCTGGCCGTCATGGGCACACCAGGCGCGCAGGGTGGCGAGTAACTGGCCACTGCTGTCCTTGGCGCGGATGCGCTGCAACGGCTCCAGCAGCTCGTCCAGCGCATCGTCGTTACGGTGGCGCCACAGCAGCGCCGGCAGCCGGTAGCGCTGCAGGCTGAGCAATCGTTCGCTGGGCAATACCTCGCGGCCGTAGGCCAGCAAGTCACGCACCCGGCGGTAACCACGGCGTAACTGCTCCAGGCTCTGCGCTGCACTGCCCAGGGCCAGTCGCTCAATGTCCCAGCCGTGGCGTTGCAGGCGTTCCAGCAGGCGCAATTCATCCAGGGCCACGCCTGCCGGGCGGCACCACAGCAACGACTGGCGAGCCGGGCTGACGCACCAGCTATCCGGATAACGGCTCATCAACCATGCGGCCAGCGCCTCGGCAGGTGGCCCGGAAGTAATCTCGAACAGGCACGGTATCCGCGGTAGCTGAGGTTTCAGGCCCAACTGACGGGCTTCGTCCAGCAAGCGCGGCGAGTTACCGCTGCCGCCGAGCAATAGCGCCAGCAGGTCGTCACAGCGCTGCCTTCGCCATTGCTGGTCAGCCTGTAAATTGCGTTGGGCCAGCAGCATTTCGGCGGTCATGCGCACCAACTCGCCATAGGTGCGCACCTGCTGCGGGTCGCCAGTCAGGCCCAACACGCCCATCAGCCGCCCATCGAGCATCAATGGCAGGTTCACGCCGGGCTGCACGCCCTTCAGGCACTTGGCCGCGTCGGTATCCAGTTCGACGATCCGGCCATTGGCCAAGACCAGCTGCGCGCCCTCGTGACGGGTGTTGATACGCTCCGGCTCACCGCTGCCCAGGATCAACCCCTGGCTGTCCATGACATTGACGTTGCAAGGCAAGATGGCCATTGCCCGGTCAACGATATCCTGCGCCAGGTCATGGTCGAGTTCGAACATTGCGGGGTCCTTTAGGTGTTTGGCTTTTGGGCTCGGGCACAGCAGCCTGGGCCAAGCGCTGTGCAAAAGCACAAAGACAGGCTGGCCGCAGTCCCCGAGACTCGTCAGGGCGAGCGCCGGAACAGGCGACGCGGCGAAAACCATAACAACAGAGAACCCGATCATGGCACACAGCCCCGCCCCTGACCAAGGCACGGACACCACCCGCAACGCGCTGTACCGGCGTATCACCTTGCGGCTGATTCCGTTCATTTTCATCTGCTACCTGTTCAACTACCTGGACCGCGTCAACGTCGGCTTTGCCAAGTTGCAGATGCTCGACGCCCTGAAATTCAGCGAAACGGTGTACGGCCTTGGCGCCGGCATCTTCTTCATCGGCTACGTACTGTGTGGCCTGCCAAGCAACCTGGCCCTCAACCGCTTCGGCCCACGGCGCTGGATCGCGCTGATGATGATCGCCTGGGGCAGCCTGTCCACCTGCCTGCTGTTCGTCACCACCCCTGCCGAGTTCTACACCCTGCGCCTGCTCACCGGCGCTGCCGAAGCCGGCTTCTTCCCGGGTGTGGTGCTGTACCTCTCGCGCTGGTTCCCGGCGGCCCGGCGCGGCCGCATCATGGCCCTTTTCATGTCGGCGATCCCGGTATCGGGCCTGCTTGGCGGGCCGTTCTCCGGCTGGATCCTCGAACATTTTGCCGCCGGCCAGCACGGCCTGGCCGGCTGGCAGTGGATGTTCCTGATCCAGGGCCTGCCAACCGTGGCCTTGGGCGTACTGGCGGTATTCCTGCTCAGTGACGGCTACCAGAAAGCCGCCTGGCTGAGCCCGGCTGAACGTCAACTGATTGCTGCCGACCTGCAGGCCGATGCCGCAAGCACACCGGACACCACCAGCGACAGCGTGCTGGCCGTGTTGACCAACCCGCTGATCTGGACCTTCGGCTTCGTCTACTTCTGCATCCAGAGCGGCGTGTACGCGATCAACTTCTGGCTACCCTCGATCATCAAGAGCATGGGCTTCGACAACCCGCTGCTGATCGGCTGGCTCAGCGCCATCCCGTACCTGCTGGCGGGTGTGTTCATGATCCTTTGCGGGCGCTCGGCCGACCTGCGCAACGAGCGCCGCTGGCACCTGGTGGTGCCAATGCTGATGGGCGCCGTCGGCCTGCTGATTGCGGTGAACTTCGCCGGCAACCCGACTATTGCCATTCTTGGCTTGTCGATCGCCACCATGGGCGCGCTTACCGGTTTGCCGATGTTCTGGCCAATGCCGACTGCGCTGCTCAGTGCCGGAGCCGCCGTGGCAGGTCTGGCGATCATCAACTCGGTAGGCCAGATGGCGGGGTTTCTCAGCCCGTACCTGGTCGGGTTCATCAAGGACCAGACCGGCTCAACCGATGCCGCACTGTATTCGCTCGCGGCGTTGATCGTATTGGGTAGCCTGGTGGCCTTGCGTGTAACGCGAGCGGGTTCGCTGAGTACTGCACGGGCGAGTTGAGGCATTGGCCGGCTTGCCCACACCCACAGGTTTTCAAGCCTGTGGGCGCGGGCAAGCCTGCAATGAAGCCCACTCAAGCCACACCCTCCACCGATCGTCAGCTCAACGCATCCCCTTCCCGCCCCAGGCGTCAAATGGTTCCAAAGGCCCCTTTGGAGAAGCCCCATGACCCAGTACGCCGTGGCCCACTTGGCCCAGCTCGACGAACACCGCCCCCTGCGCGTGCAGGCCGGTAGCGAAGAACTCATCCTCGTCCGCCAAGGGGAGCAGGTACACGCTTATCAAGGCAACTGCCCCCATGCCGGGGCCCCACTCGACGAAGGTGTAGTCTGCGGTGGCCTGCTGGTCTGCCCTTGGCACAAAGCTGCGTTCGCCGTTGACGACGGCGTGGTTTGTGAGCCGCCTGCACTCGCCGACCTGCGCCGCTACAAGGCGTGGATCAAGGGCGATGAAGTCTGGGTCGATGACCAGCCCCTGCCGGCAACCGAACCGCCCAGACACAGCGATGCCCGCTGTTTTGTGGTGGTCGGCGCCGGTGCCGCCGGCAGCGCCGCCGTCGCCACCCTGCTGGCTCATGGCTTCGCTGGGCGGCTGGTATGGATCGATCAGGAGCGCCAGCCGGCCTACGATCGCACAGCTCTGAGCAAATTCGTGATTGCCGGGCAGATGCCGCCCGATGAGGTCCCCGCGCTGCTCGAAGCCGACGCCTTGCGCAAGGGCCAACTGCAGCGCAAGCACGGCAAGGTGCGCACCCTGAACAGCCAGAAGCGCCAGGTCACCCTCGCCGATGGTCAGCAGATCGATTACGACGCCTGCCTGCTGGCCACCGGTGGTAAAGCACTGCGCCCAGACATTCCCGGTGCCGACCTGCCCGGGGTGTTCACCCTCCGCTCACTGGAAGATGCTGCACAGTTGCTCGACGCAGCCGAGCCTGGCCAACCGGTGGTCATCGTCGGTGACGGCTTTATCGGCCTGGAAGCAGCCTCGGCATTGCGCAAGTATGGCTTGCAGGTGCACGTGGTCTCGCGCCACGAAGTCCCTCTGGCCCGACAGTTGGGCGAGCGGATCGGGCGCTGCATTCGCGCGCTGCATGAACGAAAAGGCATCACTTTCCACGGCCCCACCGAGGTCGAGCGGCTCGAAGGCCTGGTCAAGGTCGAAGCGGTGCAACTGGCCAATGGTGAACGGCTGCAGACCCCCTTGGTCCTGCTCGGCACCGGGGTAAAGCCCGCCACCGCGTTCCTTCAAGGCGTGCCGCTTGGCGAAGACAAATCGGTGAGGGTCGACGCAGAAATGCGCGCAGCTGACGGTTTGTGGGCCGCCGGTGATATCGCCACCTTCCCGCTCACGGGGCGCCCGGTGCGCATCGAGCACTGGCGCCTGGCCCAGCAGCACGGGGTTATCGCCGCCGCCAACATGCTTGGCGAACAACGCCGTTATGCCGATGTACCCTTCTTCTGGACCTACCAGCATGGCCGTACCTATGAAGTGCTAGGCCATGCCAGAGACTGGAACCGGATCGAATTCGTCGGAGAGCCGGAAAACGGCGATTTCATTGCCCTGCAGTGTGTGGATGAACGCGTCGAGGCCGTTATCGCCAAGGGTTACTCCGATGCCATGGCGACGCTGTCGCAACGCCTGAAGCGCCCCTTGAGCCTGCAGGAGGCTGTGGCGCTCATTGGCTGAGGGGTGCCTTTCAATGCATCCCGGTTGTGTGTAAAACAGGTAGGTCAGCCCACTGCATAAGGACCCACGCGCATGATCTACCGCCCCCTCGGCCACAGTGGCCTGCAGGTTTCCGCCCTTACCCTGGGCAGCATGATGTTCGGCGAGCAGACCAGTACCGAGGATGCCCTGCGCATCATCGACAAGGCCTGGGACCAAGGCATCAACTTCATCGACACCGCCGACGTGTACAACGCCGGGCGCTCGGAAGAAATCGTCGGTGAAGCCGTGGCGCGCCATCGCCATGACTGGATCGTCGCCAGCAAGGTCGGCTTCGGCCCGGCCGACGGCCTGCCTAACCGCAGCGGGTTGTCGCGCAAGCACATCTTCAATGCCGTGGATGCCACGCTGACCCGCATGGGCATGGACTACCTGGACATCTACTACCTGCACCGCGAAGACCACAAGGTACCGCTGGAAGAGACCGTGCAGGCCATTGGCGACTTGTTGCGCCAGGGCAAGATCCGCTACTGGGGGGTGTCCAATTTCCGTGGCTGGCGCATTGCCGAGGTCTGCCATGTTGCCGAGCGCCTCGGTGTGCCCAGGCCGGTAGTCAGCCAGCCGCTGTACAACATCGTCAACCGCCAGGCCGAGCCCGAACAGCTCACTGCCGCCGCCGCCCATGGTCTGGGCGTCGTACCCTTCAGCCCGCTGGCCCGGGGCGTGCTCAGTGGCAAGTATGCGCCGGGCGCGGTGCCGGACGCTGGCAGCCGTGCCGGGCGCCAGGACAAGCGCATCATGGAGGTGGAGTGGCGCCAGGAATCGCTGGCGATTGCCCGGCAGATCCAGACCTATGTCGAGGCCAAAGGTGTGGGGATCGTCGAGTTCGCCATTGCCTGGGTATTGAACAACCAGCTGGTGAGTTCCGCAATCGTAGGGCCTCGCACCGAGGAACAGTGGGAGACCTATGGGGGTGCGCTGGCGGTGAAGATCACCGCAGAGGACGAGGCGTTCATTGACTCACTGGTGACGCCGGGGCATGCGTCGACCCCAGGGTTCAATGATGTCGCGCATTATGTGAGTGGGCGGTTGGCACGCAGCTGAGCGTCTTCCTGTACTGGCCTCTTCGCGGGCAATGGGGGCCCAACGCCGGGCTCCCGATCCCCTTTTTCACCGCGGCCCGATGCCTGGCTCATGACAGGACCTTGATGACCAGCAAATGCACCGGATAGAACAGGTAACCCCAGCGCCCCACCACGGGCACCCGCCATTCATCTTGCCGTAACAACAGCACCCCGAGCGGAATCGCCAGAGTTGCAGCAGTCAGTGTCAGCACCGTGAACGGCGCCAACAGGTGCTCGCGCAACCAGCTATTGGTCAGATTGCCGCCCGCAGCCAACAGGCAAGGCAACAACCCGGCAACCCCACCTTGCCTGCGCGCCATCAACCAGGCGCCCGGCAGCAACACCCCCGGCAACCCATACATCAGCTGCTCACGCAACAACCAACCCGCCAGCAGGCCGGCGATGCCAAGCACGCGTGCCGATATCAAGGGGTGATGCACACCCCAGGCAACCACCAACCCCAATAACAAGGTCGGCATCACGCTGAATGTCTGCGAGCCACTGTCCAGCCAACGATACGCAGGCTCGGACAGCACCGCGAACATCAGCATCAGCGCCAGGTAGCGCAGGTTGCCACGGGTATACAGCGCCCCCGCACGGGCTCGCCCAACATTCACTGCAATCGCCAGGCAGAACAGCGGAAACGCCAGCCGCCCCAACACGAACAGGCTATCGGCCTCGGGCCACAGAAAACGCAAGTGATCGACGACCATGGTCAACATCGCCGTCCATTTGACCAGATCCAGCCCGGCCGAGCGCAAGCGCTAGCGCTCTACGGGGCTGACGCCCAGATAACGTTCGGTCCACACTGCCAGAGGCAAGGGTGGTTGCTGTTCGATAATGCGCCGCCAGATCAACGCCAGGTCTGCACCACTGAACATCGAACCTGGGCCAGCGCCCTGGAACATCGAAGGCACATCGACAATCCAGCGCCCCTGGTTATCACGGTGGGCCATGTTGAAACGGAAGGTGTAGTTACCTGGAATACCCATACGCAGGTCGGTGACCACCAGCGCATCACCGATCTGGTCGTATCGCAGCCAGTCATCGGTGAACCAGCGCAACCGCTGGTGCAGTGGATCATCGCTCAGCGCTTGGGCAAGCTGCAGGTTACGTGACAAACGCTGCATCTCTGGCGGTTGCCGGTCGAATGCACTGCTGATGCCTTCGTAGTAATCCCCTTCCGCAGTCTTGGCCAGCACCCGCCAGACCAGGCTGTTGAAAGCGATCGGCACGGCGCGGACCTCGTTGGTAGCGATACCGCGCTGGTGCAGCGCCGCCTCGAAGCGCTGCTCGGCCGCCATGCGCCCGGCAAGGCCAAACCCTAGGTATGCGGTACTGAATACCAGCGCCAGGGTCAATAGGCGTTTAGCCCTGGCAGTCACGCCCTTGGCGATGGCATAGATGACCGCCAGCAGCAGTGGCACGGTATAGACCGGGTCGATGATAAACACCGCCGCCCAGCTTTGCGGGGTGCCTTGCAGTGGCCAGAACAGCTGCGTGCCGTAGACCGTAAAGGCGTCCAGCAACGGGTGGGTAACCAGTACCAGCCAGAATGCGAGGAACAGCCGTGGCAAGGTATAGCCTTTGCCAGGCCAGCATTTGTTGACCAGCCAGGCCAGCAGCAAGGCCAGCCCCGTTAGCACGAACAGCGAGTGGGAAAAACCACGGTGGTAGGTCATCTGCGACACCGGGTCGGCGTAGCGAATGATCACATCCAGGTCCGGCAACGTGCCCAGTGCTGCACCGTACAGCAGCGAGCGCCGGCCCTGGATGCGCCCGAGCACGGTCCCTTGCAGCGCCGCGCCAAGTACGGCTTGGGTGATGGAGTCCAAGGTGGGGATTCCTGAAAAAGTCGTTTGCGCACGCTACCCCCATCCACCCCTGATGCGCAATTCTCCTGAATGGCTCAGAACAGCTGCCAGGTGTACACCAGCGTCAGGCGGTTCTCGTCGATATCACTGCGGTAGTTGGAGCGCGCCATGGCGTTCCTCACCCGTATCCCCAAGCCCTTCAGTGCCCCGCTCTGCACCGCATAGCCGATATCCAGATCACGCTCGCGATCACGCCCTTCGTAACCCAGCCCGGTATCGACATTGTTACCGGTTATGTAGCGCACGGTCGCTGTCAGGCCCGGCACGCCCATGGCGGCGAAGTTGTAGTCGTAACGCACCTGGTACGAGCGTTCGTCGGTGTAGGCAAACTCATAGGTCGGCACCTCATTGCCCAACGGCGAGATGTTGGCGAATACCCGTGGGAACGGGCTATCGCCATAAATGCCCTGGTAGCCGACATGGAAGCTGTGCCCGCCATGGCGGGCAGTGAACAGCGAGAAGAACGCCTGGTTGTCGATGTTGCCCAGCAGCGCATCGCCTTCCTCACGTGCGGTGAAATAACCCAGGTTGGCGCTGAGTACCCAGTCCCCGACGGGTTTGCTGTGCTTCAGGCCAACGAAGCCTTGTTGGTAGATGTCCTCCAGCTGACCGTACCAAAGGCTGACGTTGCTCTGGTTGGCATTGAACGCATAATCCCCACCCACGTAGTTGAACGCGTCGCTTTCGGCCTGTCGCATCGGCACATGGCCGAGCATCGCGTTCATCTTGCCGTCGCCACCTTCGTTGCGCAGGTGGGTGCTTTTCAGGTGCCCGGCCTGCACGGTCAGCCCGTCGATTTCTGCCGAACTCAAACTCACGCCCTGATAGGTGGGCGGCAACAGGCGAATATCACTGAAGGTCAGCACCGGCAGGTTCGGTTGCAGTTCACCTGCACGCAGTTCGGTTTTTGATATCCGTGCCTTGAAGGTCGGCGCCAGGCGGCTGTACTCGTCGGCAGCGCGGCCGTCGCCATGCACCGGCAACAGGCCGGTGTTGGTACGGTCTGGACTGCTGTCCAGCTTGATCCCCAGCAAGCCCAGGGCGTCCACGCCAAAGCCGACCGGGCCCGGGGTGTAGCCACTTTTGAAGTCGAGGATGAAACCCTGGGCCCACTCCTCGGCCTTGGACTGTTTGTTGGCCCCGACAATGTCGGAAAAATCGCGGCTGAAGTAGTAGTTACGGGCACTCAGGGTGGCCTTCGAGTCCTCGAAGAAGCCGCCTTCGGCAGCCAGCAGTGGCTGGCTGAGCAGTGTCAGGCCCAGGGCAACGCAAGGGGTGTGGTTCATTCCGAAGCTCTCTTGATCTTGTTTTTATGGGTAAAGCGTTGGAAACACGGCAGTTCATGGGGTACGGCGCAGCACCTCCCGGGCACCTGGTTGGCGCAGCCTCAGCATCGCGTGCGCCAGCAGGCCGAACAGCAGCCCCCAGAACGCCGCCGACAGGCCCAGGAAAGCCACCCCCGAAGCGGTGACCAGGAAGGTGAACAGCCCGGCGTCGCGCTCGGCCGGTTCTGCCAGGCTGCGGACCAAGGCTTCGCTGATGGCGCCATACAGGGCCAAACCGGCCAGGGCAGCGATCAGTACGGCGGGAAAGGCGGCGAACAGCGACATCAAGGTGGCCCCGGCAATGCCCAGTAGCAGGTACAACACACTGCCTGCCACCGCAGCTACATAGCGCCGTTGCGGGTTTTCATGGGCTTCATGGCCGGTGCACAGGCTGGCGGTAACCGCCGCCAGGTTCAGCCCGTGGCAACCGAACGGCGCCAGTAGCGCCCCAGCCAGGGCACTGGCGCTGATCAGCGGGCTGGCCGGCGTGGTGTAGCCAGCGTTGCGCAGTACCGCCATACCCGGCATGAATTGCCCGGTCAGTGCCACCAGCACCATCGGCAGCGCCAGGCTGAATACCGCCGACAGGCTGAACTGGGGGGTGATCCACTGGGGTGAGGCCAGTTCCAGCACCAGTACCTCGCTGCGCAACGTACCGCTGGCCACGGTCACCAGCATGCCCACGCCCAGTACCGCAGCCACTGCATAGCGCGGCTGCACCCGACGCATCAGCACGTAGGTGACGAACATCGCCAGTACCAGCAGCGGTTGCACCGGCAAGGCGCGGAACACCTCGATGCCAAAACTGAACAGGATCCCGGCCTGCATACCGGCAGCGATAGAACCCGGCAGGCGCGCGATGATGCGGTCGAAGGCCCCGCTGATGCCGATCAGCAGCAGGACCAGGTTGGCCACCAGGTAGGCCCCCACGGCCTGCTCCAGGCCCAGTTGCGGCAAGGCAGTGACCAACAGGGCCGACCCCGGGATTGACCAGGCAATCACTACCGGCACGCGGTAGCGCAGGCTGAGCAGCGCACCGAGCACCGCACTGCCCATGGACACGGCCCAGACCCAGGACGACAACTGCTGGTGCGACAGGCCGGCCGCTTCGGCGGCGTGGAAAATGATCACCAACGGGCCGGCATAGGAGATCGTCGTGGCAATGCTGCCGGCGACGATGGCCGACACCGAGCAGTCCTTGATCAGCGTTTTCATGAAGTTTCTCGCAAGCCAGCGGCCGCCCGTTGTGGCGGGCTCTTGTTTGGGTGTTGGCTGCTTCGCGGGCTTGCCCGCTCCCACAACGACTGCACAGGCTTCACCTATGGGAGCGGGCATGCCCGCGAAACAGCCCACTCGGTGGATCAGGCCTCCTGCAAAGCCCGCGGCCGCCCGCTGCGCTGCTCATCGGCACCGCCCTGGGCCTGCTGCAACTGGAAGTCGAACTTCAACTCGGCATGCCGACCCTCCGGCCCTTCGACGAACACCACCTCCCCGACCAGCCCGTCACGTGTGGCGTAGGCAAAGTCATCCCACAGGTACTTGTCCCCCGACAGGTTTATCTGCGTGGTCAGGTGCCGGTACCCGGGCGCCGAGATAAAGAAGTGCACATGCGCCGGGCGCTGGCCATGACGGCCCAGCAGGTCCAGGCATTCCTGGGTTGGCCCCTGCGGGTCGCAGCCATACCCCGATGGCACGATGGAGCGCGCACGGTAGCGCCCCTGGGCATCGGTAACGATGCGCCGACGCAGGTTGTACGCCGACTGGCTTCGGTCGAAGAACGAGTAGGTACCACGGGTATTGGCATGCCACAGGTCGACCGTGGCACCCGGCAGCGGGCGTCCGTGCGGGTCCAGCACCTGGCCTTCCAGGAACATCACCGTGGCCACGCCCTCCTCGCTGCCATCGTCCATGCGCACTTCACCTTGGGCAATCGGTGCGCCAGCCACGTACAACGGGCCTTCGATGGTGCGCGGGGTGCCGCCAACGCGCCCTGCCTCCTGGTCCTTGGCATCCTGCAGCAGGTCGAGGAAGTGTTCGAGGCCCAGCCCCGCCACCAGCAACCCGGCTTCGCCGCAACCGCCCAGGCGGTTGAGGTAGTCGACGGCGTGCCAGAACTCGTCTTCGCTGATGTCCAGGTCTTCGATCAGCCGCGCGGTATCCTGCAGCAGGCGCTGCACGATGCGTTTGAGGCGTGGGTTGCCGGCCGCATTACCAAAACCTGCTGCCTCCTCGAAGAACTGCTGTACCTCGGCAGTATTGGAAATGTTCACGGTCATGGGAGTTACCTCGTCTTGTTCTGTTCGGTTCAAGCCTGCGCCGCCAGGGCCTGGGCGTGGCGCCGACCACTGGCCAGGTGCACGGCCATGGCCAGCGCGGCGATGGCGCCAGGAATGGCGAAGGCGATGAAATTGAGTTGAAGTGGCAGGTTGATGCCCATCAGCGCACCGCCCAGCAGCGGGCCGACGATGGCGCCGTTACGGCCAATACCCGAGGCCCAGCCCAGGCCGGTAGAGCGCACCGACAGGCCGTACATCTGCGCAGCGCCGGCATACAGCAGAATCTGCGTACCAATGGTGGTGGCGCCGGCAATGAAGATCAGCAGGTACAGCACCGGCATCGGGCTGTTCACCCCCAGCAGGCTGATCGACAGTGCGGCTGCAATGAAGAACGCCACCTTCACCTTGACCAGGTTGTAGCGGTCGCCCAGCCAGCCGCCGAGGATCGCCCCGGCCATGCCGCCAAAGTTCAGTGCCAGCAGGAATGACAGGCTTGAGCCCAGGCTGTAGCCGGCGTTGGCCATCAGCTTTGGCAGCCAGGAGCTCAGGGCGTAGACCATCAGCAGGCAGCAGAAGAACGCAACCCACAGCGCCAGGGTGCGAATTGCCAGGCCATTGCGGAACAGTTCCAGCACCGAAGCGCCGCTGCCTTTGCGGTCGGCCGCCTGAAGCATGTCATCGGCCTGCACATCGCAGTCCGGGTCCAGCCGTTTGAGCAGCGTGCGTGCTGCCTCGATACGGCCTTGGCGCACCAGGAAGCCGATGGATTCAGGCAGGTAGTAAAGAATCACCGGTAACAGCAGCAGTGGCACCGCAGCGGCGAAGAACATCGACTCCCAGCCAAAACGCGGCAGCATGAAAATGCCGACACCTGCCGACAGCATGCCGCCCAGCGAATAACCACTGAACATGATCGCCACCAGCGTGCTGCGCAGGCGCTTGGGCGCGTATTCGTTCATCAGTGCCACGGCGTTGGGCATCAGGCCGCCACAGCCCAGGCCGGCGATGAAGCGGTAGATGCCAAACTCGCTCGGGCTGCTGGCAAAGCCATTGAGGATGGTCGCCCCCGAGAACAAGGCGAAACAGATGGCAATGCCCTTCTTGCGCCCGATGCGGTCGGCCAGGCTGCCGAAGGCCAGGGCGCCGAACATCATGCCGAACAGCGCATAGCTGCCCAGTGCACCAGCCTGCAATGGGGTCAGGCCCCACTCTTTCATGATGACCGGCAATACCACACCGTAGATGAACAGGTCATAGCCGTCGAAAATCAGCAGCAGGCCGCACCAGGCCATGACCATCCAGTGAAACGGGGTAAAGCGCGCATTGTCGATGATCGGGTGTACGTCAAGGGTTCGCATGGCATCTGTCGCTCTTGTTTTTGTTGTGGAAGAAAGCTTTGCCTTGAGGTTGCGGGTCAGCCGAGGTCGCCGCCCCCTACCGGCAGGGTCACGCCGGTGATGTACGAGGCTTCGTCGGACGCGAGGAACAGAATGGCCCCCACCTGCTCGTCGATGCTGCCGTAGCGGTGCATCAGGCTGCTGTCGAGGGTCTGGTCGACGATCTGCTGGTACCAGCGCTTTTCCTGCTCGGTTTGCTCTGCACTGTTGCGCGGTACCCGCCGGGGCGGTGCTTCGGTGCCACCCGGCGCGGTGGCGTTGACACGGATCCCACGGCCAGCCGTTTCGAAGGCCAGGCAGGCGGTGAGCGCATTGACGCCGCCTTTGGCCGCGCCATAGGGCACACGGTTGACGCCACGGGTGGCGATGGAAGAAACGTTGACGATGACGCCGCTGCCACGTTCAAGCATGTAGGGCAGCGCGGCATGGCAGCACCACAGTGTCGGGAATAGCGAACGGCGCACTTCGGCCTCGATCTGCTCGACTTCGTAGTGCTCGAAAGGCTTGGCCCAGATGGTGCCGCCGACGTTGTTGACCAAGATGTCGAGGCGGCCGAAGGTTTCCACCGCACTGGCCATGACCCGGGCGCAATCGGCGTGTTGTTCCAGGTCGGCGGTGAGGGTGAGCATGCCCTCGCCAGCCAGTTCGTGGACCAGCTCGGAACGGTCTACCGCCACCACTTGCGCGCCTTCAGCCTTCAGCCGCCAGCACACGCCCCGGCCGATGCCTTGAGCGGCACCGGTGACCAGGGCGACCTTGCCTTGGAATCTGTTGTTCATATGCAAATCTCCAGTTCGCGAGAGACCCTGTGGCAGCAATTGTCTTGCTCAAAGCCGGAAAGGCTGCGCGATCACTGTGGGAGCGGGCTTGCCCGCGAACACCGGCGAAGCCCGTGCCATCCACCGCGCAGCCTGCTTCGCGGGCTCGCCCGCTCCCACAGGGTCGGCGTATTGCTTTGAATCAGAGGGGCTGTCAGGCCGCAGCCGCAAACTTCTCGTAGTAGAAGTTGGCTGGGGTAATGCCCTGCTCGCGCACGTACTGGCTGACCGCTTCCACCATGGGGGGCGGCCCGCACAGGTACAGGTCCACATCGCCGTCATTGAGGTGACGTGGCTCGATGTGCTGGGTGACATAGCCCTTCTGCGGGTACTGGCTGTCCGGGTTGGCGACGCAGGCGCTGTAGGTGAAGTTGGGGATGCGTACCGCCAGCGCTTGCAGGCGGTCGAGTTCGACCAGGTCAAAGTCGTTGGTCACGCCGTAGATCAGGTGCAGCGGGTGCTCACTGCCCTGCTCGGCGATCTTCTCCAGCATCGCGGTGAACGGTGCCAGCCCGGTACCACCCGCCAGCAGCAACAGCGGGCGCTGGATCGGCCGCAGGTAGAAGCTGCCCAACGGCCCGGCCAGGCTCAGGCTGTCGCCGGCTTTGGCAAGGTTGGTCAGGAAGCTGCTCATCAGCCCACCTGGTACGTTGCGGATCAGGAAGCTGACTTCGCCGTCCTTCTGCAGCGAGCTGAACGAGTAGGCCCGGCTCTGCTCGCTGCCCGGCACCTTGAGGTTGACATACTGCCCCGGCAGGAAGGCCAGACGGCTCAGGGCCTCACCCTTGATCGACAGGGCAATGGTGCTGACCGACAGCTGGCGCACATCGCTGATGGCGGCCTCGAAACTGGCCTGCTCGGTCTTGCACAGCTGCGACGAAGCCGGGATGCGGATGACGCAGTCGCTTTCGGCACGCATCTGGCACGTCAGCACGTAGCCTTCGGCGATTTCGTCTTCGCTCAAGGCGTCTTCGATGAAGTTGTCGCCAAGGTCATAACGACCGGACTCAGCCTTGCACTTGCAGGTCCCGCAAGCGCCGTCACGGCAGTCCAGCGGAATGTTTATGCCTTGGCGGTAAGCGGCGTCGGCCACGGTTTCTTGACCGGTGGCTTCAATGAAACGGGTAACCCCGTCTTCGAAATTCAGTGCGATCTGGTAGCTCATGTTGCACCTCGCGGGCGAGCCGGGCCACGGCGCGTCACAAGACGCACCGGGCAATGCTCGAAAACCCTGTATCAGATGTGGTAGATGTCGATGACCTGGCGAACGTAGTCGTTCTTCAGCACCACCTTCTTGGCCTTGATCTGCGGCTGCTCACCGCGCAGGTCGAGGGTGTAGAAGCTGGTGCCGAAGTAACTGTCGGTGGTCTTGTAGCGGAAGCTCAGGGTGTGCCAGTTGAAGCGCACCTGGCAGCTGCCCTCGCCCTGCTCGACGATCTCGATGTTGCTGATGTTGTGCGAGGTGCGGGTGTCGGGCACGGTCGCACTGGAGCGCTCGGTCTTGATGCGGAACACACGGTCTTCCAGGCCGCCACGGTTGCCGTACCAGATCAGCGAGATTTCGCTTTGTGGGTCTTCGGTGAGGGTGTCGTCATCGTCCCAGCTCGGCATCCAGAAGCTGGCATCGCTGGCGTACAGTTCCAGCCACTGGTCCCACTGGGCATCGTCCAGGTAGCGCGCTTCGCGGTACAGGAAGTCGCGCACGGTTTCATACAGGCTCATTGCACGGCCTCCACGGGGATCAGCTGCTGTTCGTCCTTGAGGGCCTGGATCATGGTGTCCTGCCAGTACTTGTGCTGCAGCACGAACAGGCCTTCGTCCTCGGTGCGCACGCCCGACAGCAGGGGTTCGAGTTCAATCTCCTTGGCCGCCTCATCGGCGCCTTCGACCCAGTGTTTGGCGCCGCGAGACATGTCGTTCCAGCCGGTGCCGCCACCATAGCCGGTCTGGCACGAGCGGAATTCTTCCAGGTCGTCCGGGGTGGCCATGCCGCTGACGTTGAAGAAGTCTTCGTACTGGCGAATACGCTTGGCGCGGGCATCGGCGCTCTCGCCTTTCGGCGCGATGCAGTAGATGGTGATTTCAGTCTTGTTCACCGAAATCGGCCGGGCAACGCGGATCTGCGAACTGAACTGGTCCATCAGGTACACGTTGGGGTACAGGCACAGGTTGCGCGAGTTTTCGATCATCCAGTCGGCACGTGCCTGGCCGAAATCGGCGGCCAGTTGGTCGCGGCGCTCATAGGCCGGGCGGTCTTCCGGGTTGGCCCAGCGGGTCCACAGCAGCAGGTGGCCGTGGTCGAAGGAATAGAAACCGCCGCCCTGCTTGGCCCAGGCGCCAGCACTCATGGTCTTGATCTCGTCACCCGCCTCGCGCTGCTTGCGCTGGTTCTGGGTGGCAGCGTAGTTCCAGTGCACGGAGCTTACGTGGTAGCCGTCGGCGCCGTTTTCGGCGGTGAGCTTCCAGTTGCCTTCGTAGATGTACGAGCTGGCACCGCGCAGCACTTCCAGGCCTTCAGGCGACTGATCGACGATCATGTCGATGATCTTCGCCGACTCGCCCAGGTGCTCGACCAGCGGCTTCACATCGGCGTTCAGGCTGCCGAACAAAAAGCCCCGGTACGACTCAAAACGTGCCACCTTGGTCAGGTCGTGGGAGCCGTCGCAGTTGAAGCTGTCGGGGTAGCCGGCGTTGCTGGGGTCTTTCACCTTCAGCAGTTTGCCGCTGTTGTTGAACGTCCAGCCGTGGAACGGGCAGGTATAGCTGGAACGGTTGCCGCGCTTGTGCCGGCACAGCATGGCACCGCGGTGGCTGCAGGCGTTGAGGAAGGCATTGAGCTCACCGTCCTTGTTGCGCGCGATGAAAATCGGCTGGCGCCCCATGGTCAGGGTGAGGAAGTCATTCTTCTCGGGGATCTGGCTTTCGTGGGCCAGGTAGATCCAATTGCCCTCGAAGATGTGTTTCATTTCCAGGTCGAACAGCCGTGGGTCGGTGAACATCTCCCGCTTGCAGCGGTAGATGCCCTTTTCACGGTCGTCCTCGAGCATGGCATTGAGGTAGTCGAATCCCAGGGACATGGCCAGGGTCTCCCTTGTTATTGTTTAGACCTGGTCAGGTTAGAGGCTGGGATTGGGTCGCAATATCCGGTTTGTGCGGGGTGCTATCCGTTTTGTGCAGGTTGAGGTGACAGGTTCAACCGTCTCTTCGCGGGCGTACCCGCGAGAGACCGGTAGGGTTCAACGCCGGTTGCGCAAGGTTTCGGACGGCAATTCGCCAAACTGCTGTCGATACACCTCGGAGAAACGCCCGAGGTGCAGAAAACCATAATCCATGGCCAGTTCGGTCACGCTACGTACCGAGCAACTGGCATCACCCAGGCAGGCACGCACCTGTTCCAGCTTGCGTTGTCGTACGTACTGCTTGGGTGTGGTCTGCAGGTGCCGGTCGAACAGCGCATACAACGAGCGCAGGCTCATGCACGCCTGCTCCGCCAACGCCTCCGCTGTCAGCTCGAACTTAAGGTTGCGATCGATGTAGTCGATGATCCGCTCCAGGCTTGCACCCGGTGAGCTGAGGCTCTCGCGGCGGATATTGGTGCTCATCAGAGTCAGCAGCTTGCTGGCGACAATCTGGCTGTAATGGCCCTGCACCCTGGGCAGCGAATCGCTCACTTCCGCCTCATGACAAACCATGGCCAGCAGGTTCACGAAACCATCCAGCTCCTCCAGCCGGTAATGATTGCGCAAGAACCGCACGCCCCCTTCAGGCCGCTGCCAGCGCTGTTCATCGCAGATCGAGTCCAGCAGCCGGGTCGGCACCTTGAGGATGAACTTCTCGCAGTCTTCCGAGTAAGTCAGGTCAACCGGATCGTCCGGGTTGATCAGCAGCAGCTCGCCCGGCACCAGGTGCTGCTCGCGCTTTTGCCCGCGCCACAGGCAGTTGCCATTGAGCAAGACTTGCAGGTGGTAGATGGTTTCCAGCGCAGGCGACGTCACGCGAACACTGCCGCCATAGCTGATACGGCACAGGTCGAGCTCGGCGAACTTGCGATGGCTGAGGCTGGCCTGGGGGTGGGTGGTACGGGACAGACCGATGCAATGCTGGCCTACATGCTGGTTCACATAATCGGACACAGCGTAAGGATCGGCGTGGTGAAACACGCTACTGCGCTCGCTCAGCAGGCGGCTTTCCATAGGCAAGGCACTCGGTATCGTTATTGTTCTGGTCGCCGCGCCCTACCGCCTTGTGGGCTGTGGTTGCGGTCATCACGGTCATTCTATCGGGCTGGCAGCGCGTCGCAGGGGCAGGCGACAGCCGGCGGACAGGGACACTACAGCAAAAAGGCGGGGGTTGGGCAATGCAACGATGGGATTGGCCGGGCGGATAGCGGACAGGTCCGGCGTCATGCGTGTTCGTTTATCGAACAGTATCTTCCGGTACTCGCGTGGCCTGCACATAGGGGCGGACCAAGCGCTCCAGGTGCCGGCGGTACGGGCTGGCGTGTTCAGTAATCCCGTCGATGCCGATCGGGTAAATGTTGGCGCATATCAGCTCTAACGCCATGTGCAGGCCATTGGACAAACTTGCTTGCACTCCTCATGGCGGGTGATAGTGCCGACCATCCGCGCAACATACACCCCTCATTGACAGTGATGCTCTTGTCTCGGTCGAGTGCAGTATATAGGAGGCGGTCCACTAATTATGGCCTGACGGTTAATAAGCCCCTTTATGTAGAAAGCTGGACACTTCAAATGCTTAGCTACCAAGCGGCGGAAATAAGGTTACTCGAGATTGATACTCAACCTGGCGCCGCAAATTTCCGAGAATTACTATCAACCAAACATTTCACGCTCAGCCCTAATCCAAGCAGTAACTTTCATCAACTCAGGAATCCTATCGCCGCCAGAGGCAATATTACTAGCATAAGCATCAAACAAATAATCATCTACATCACTCCCCCCGACAGGAGGGGCGACAACACGCTTGATATAATTAAGAACATCCAGATCTTCCGGCAATATATTTCTGTCAGATGAAGGCGACCCCCTCAAGCGAGCAAGCACAGCCAACTTCGAATTACGCTCTACAAAAGGCCTTAAGTCAGGGTTGGACTGAATTATATCTTGCGGCGGTATCTTTTTATTTCTCATTATTAAATATTTATCTCTTAATTCGGGACCCTCCAGTTTGAAGGTGATATTTTGCTGCTTGGGGTTCTTAACGGGAACATTACTGGATGAGCTCGATGAGGGCTTCGATGGGGCTGTCTGTGATAATTTTCTTACTAGCTTCGGCGACCCTGGGGACTGCCCTGTAGGGTCCGAGTAATTTACAGGATCTCCGGCGCAGTAAGAATAGCTGTTGATACCACCTTTCAGAAACGGGCTCAAGGCATCGGGCGATGCGAAGCGCATCAAAGCTGGTAGATACAATCGTTTACCTACCCCTAGATGATACCCGCTAACGAGATCGTCTAAATGATCACCATTGTACTTCAACACGGAGCAATAGCCATCACCCCCAATAGCCCCGTAGGGCGTGTACGATTGCGAACGTTTCACGATCAATGACCTTAGAGAACACCATTTCCCTTGAATTCTAGGCTGCCATACACTCACTGCAACTGGCAAAAATGCCAGTTGCGGCCCGACGAAACGTTGATTCGCCAATGAACACTCCTCACCTCAATCCTCATTCATGTATGGGCATTTCGCAAAGGCCCTGCGGCAGGGCCTCTTACTGCACCGGCAGGAAGTTCATCAGCAACAGGCTCTGCGCGTAATTCAAGCCAATGCGCCGATAACGCTCATCCAGCAACTCGGCCAGCAAGTCCAGCCGCGCGACGATCTTGCCGAATTCAACAGCAAAACTCAGGTTGCTGCCCTCCTCCGAGATTTCGTTCGAGAACAGCAACAACACCCCATTGGCATCCTGCCGTTGGCTGAGCATCCATGTTGCCTTCTCGATATTGCGCGCGGCGTTGTTGACGAACAGTGGATCGATGGTATCGGTCATGTAGAACTCGGTACGCCCGCCATGTGCGGTGATCAGCATGCTGCCAATGGCGTAGATGAAGGCGCCGACCCGGTCCCCACGAAACTCCGGGCTCAGGGCGTAGCTCAATGCCGCCAGGTCACGGCGGTTACCCAGTTGCGGCAGCGGCCGGCGCTGTTCGATGGCGATGCGGATCTGTCGCTCGGCGGTGGCGGCG
Source organism: Pseudomonas sp. Kh14 (assembly GCF_900291005.1). Taxonomy (NCBI): domain Bacteria; kingdom Pseudomonadati; phylum Pseudomonadota; class Gammaproteobacteria; order Pseudomonadales; family Pseudomonadaceae; genus Pseudomonas; species Pseudomonas sp. Kh14. Next base: position 46,890 of record NZ_OLKJ01000029.1, on the reverse strand, counting down.
TCCAGGTAACCAGACATCTTCCACTGGCTGGGGTTGCGCAGGTACAGCTTGTTCATCAGCAGGTACAGGCTTTGCAAGTTGTCGCGCATCGACAGCGTGGCCAGGCGGTCGACGCTGGTCTGGAACAGCTCGCTGGGTTTGCCGTTGCCGAGCTGGTTGACCATGTCACGGCCCTGCTGCTGCGTACAGGCGCACAGGCATGCCAGGGCACCTGTCAGTAGCAGGCGGGGGAGGAAATTCGGGTAGCTTGCAACCATCGGCACCGGGTCGATATTCGGCGGCTACGCTGGGAGTCAGCGCGGCCTGGCCAAGCATAGAGCCCGAAAATGGGAAAAAGTGCGGTGGCTGGAAAGAATGCAAACCTGTGGCGGCCACTTCGCGGGTGAACCCGCTCCCACAATAAGGGACTCGCCCGCGAAGAGGCTAGGAGCGACGAACCCGGATCACATGGCGTGGCGCAACATCTCCACCACCTGCGCATGCAGCGCAGGGTCGCCACAGGCCACCACGCACCCGCCATCCTGCGCCGAACTGCCATCCCACGCCGTGATCACGCCACCCGCCCCCTCGATGATCGGCATCAGCGCTTGTACGTCATACGGCTGAAGGCTCGCTTCGACAATCACGTCGACAAAGCCCGAGGCCAGCATGCAGTAGGCATAGCAATCACCGCCATAACGCATCAACCGCGCCTTGCTGGCGACCGCTTCGAATGCCGCCTTGCGCTCGGCGGTGTCGAACATGTCCGGCGTGGTGCACATCAGCGTGGCGGCAGACAGGTCGGCGCAGGCACGCGTCTTCAGGGGCGTGCCACTGCGCCAGGCGCCTGCCGGGGTTCCCACGAAACGTTCGCCGGTGAACGGCTGGTTCATCACCCCCAGCACCGGGCGGGTACCGTCATTCAGGGCAATCAAGGTGCCCCACAATGGCAAGCCGGTAATGAACGCCCGGGTGCCGTCGATCGGATCGAGCACCCAAGTCAGCGGGCTGCTGCCCACTGCAACACCGGCCTCTTCGCCAAGAATGCCGTGTTCGGGATAACGAGCCTGGATCAACTCACGCATGGCGTCTTCAGCGGCCTTGTCGGCCACGGTCACTGGGTCGTACAGACGCCCGCCCTTGTCCTCGACATCCAGGCTGGCGCGGAAGTACGGCGCGATCGCTGCAGCGGCAGCATCGGCCAATTGCTCGGCAAAGGCGCGATACTCAACGATCTGTTCAGCACTCAGGGACATGGGACAGGCCTCGTGACAATGATGGGGAACGCATCATACCCGACACATCGCCCCGGTGTACGCTGCGGCAGTCTAGACTGAACATCATCAGGGTACCGGGGGGCTGCCACACGTGGAGGTGTGCGATGAGCCAGTTCAAACGTCTGTTCGTCATGCTCGGCCCGCAAATGCGTCATACGCCTGCGCTGCAACGCGCGGCGGCGTTGGCAGAGTCCAGCGGTGCCCTGCTGGATATAAATGTGTTCGTCGACGACGTCGACACCTTTGGCTTGATGAGCGATGGTCGTGAGCGTGAGCGGCTGCTCAGCGACAACCGCCAATGGCTGGCGGATGAGGCCGAACAGCTGAGCGATGCCGGTGTGGACGTGTCCACCGAGCTGTTGTTGACCCGCGACCCGCTGGGCAGCGTACTGGAACGGGTCGAACGGCTGGGCTGCGATCTGCTGGTCAAGGACGTACAGCACGAGCCCGTACTCAAACGCCTGCTGGTCACGCCGCTGGACTGGCAGTTGCTCAAGGACAGCCCGGTCGCCGTGCATCTGGTCAGCGACATTCGCCTGCCCCTGCCCCGGCAGATCGCTGCCGCGGTGGACCTGAACAGCCACGGCACTGGCGAACACCTGGACGAGCAGGTCATCCACTGCGCCCATGACCTGGCCCTGCAGTGCAACGCCGAACTGCACCTGCTGCATGTGTGCGACGCGGCCAAGACCCACATCGCCGACTTCGGCGCCGGTACGGTCACCATGCCCGGCTTCGACAGCAGTGTGCGAACCGCGCAGCGGGCGGCGTTCAACCGCCTGGGCGACCATCACCAGATCCCGCTGGAGCGCCGGCACTTCCTCGAAGGGACCGCGACCAGGGCCATTGCCCAGTTCGTCGGCCACAACCGGGTGGACGTGATAGTCATGGGCAGCCACCGGCATGACGCCATGCAGACATTCCTGGGCGGGACAACGGCGCATGTGCTGGAACACCCGCTGTGCAATGTGTTGGCGATCAAGGCTGTTCGCTGACCTTCAGCAGCCTGCCCAGGGGCCAGGCAGGAATAACCTTCTACTGCAAAGAGGCACTTCCAACCACGGAGCAGCCTCTTCCCTGTCGGCCCCTTCGCAGTGCCTGCCGGCACTGTTGTCACTGACGCTTCATCTTCCTTGGTTTCTGGTACACCAGTGCCACTCAAAATTAATGCATTTGATAATGATTCGTAGTATGTTCGCGGCATTTCCCGACCCAGCCCTTAGCGCCCTATTCAAGGACCGTACCGTCGATGCGCCGCACGTTCGTTTCGCTTTGTGTGCTTCATGCTGTCTCCCCGCTGGCCTTTGCCGAGCCTGAACCGCTCAGCGACCCTAACCAGATAGAACTCCAAGCCCTGAGCATCACCAGTACTGCCGACAGCGAACGCGCCGACGGCCCGGTCGAAGGCTACAAGGCCACCCGCTCGGCGAGTGCCACCCGCACCGACACGGCGCTGCACGAAACCCCGCAATCGGTCAGCGTGGTGCCCAAGGATGTGCTGGTAGACACGGGCGCCACACGCCTGCAGGATGGCCTGGACTACGCCGGGGGTGTCGGCCGCGCCAACAACTTCGGCGGCCAGGGCCTGACAACGTTCACCGTGCGTGGCTTCACGACCGGGGAGTTCTATCGCAACGGCTTTCCGATCAACCGCGGTTACCCCAATGCTCCGGATGCCAACACCGTCGAGCGCCTGGAGGTCATCCGTGGCCCGGCCAGCAGCCTGTACGGCCGTGGCGACCCCGGCGGTACGTTCAACGTGGTCAGCAAGCAGCCATTGCCCGAGTCCAAGGTCACCCTTGGCAGCCAGTTCGACGACCAGGGCATGCACCGTGCCACCCTTGATGCCACCGGGCCGCTGAGCCAGGACGGCTCGCTGGCCTACCGCCTGAACGTACTGGGTGAAGGCGGCGACAGCTTCCGCGACGATGTCGAAAGCGAACGCTACGATGTCGCCCCTGTCATCAGTTGGCAGGTGAATGACGCCACGAAGATCACCTTCGAAGGCGATTTCATGCGCAACAACCACCCCCTCGATCGCGGCCTGACCCGCTACCCCACCCAGACCGGCAGCGCCTCGCGCGATACCTATATCTGGGAAAAAGGCAGCGACAACCTGCTGCACAATGACAACAACATGGCGCAGCTGCGTTTCGAGCACCTGCTCAACGACAACTGGACGCTGGGCGGTGGATTCCAGTATCTCGATGGCTCGCTCAAGGGTAATGCGGTCGAGGGGAGCAATTTACTGGCAGACGGCCGCACCCTGCAGCGGAACTTCAACTACCGCAAGCTGGAATGGACCGACCGTGACTGGCAATTGAACCTGACCGGGCATTTCGATACCGGTACGCTCAGCCACACCCTGCTGACAGGCATCGAGTACGAGAACTATCACTACAGCTCCATCATCCGACGTTCCAGCGCGTCCTACCCGATCGACATCTACGACCCGGTACTCGGCCAACCGAGACCGGCGCTGGCTGCGATCCCAACGACCTGGGACAGCGAGAACCTGCAGACCTGGGCCTTCTTCATCCAGGATCAGGTGGCGCTGACCGAGCGTCTGAAGGCGTTGGCGGGTGTACGCTTCGAGCGCTTCGAGCACGATTACGACGATAAGCGACCTGCCAATCGGGACTTCAGCAAGGGCGAAAACGGAGTCACGCCACGCTTTGGCCTGATCTACGACCTGACTGACACCGTGGCGGTCTATGCCAATACTGCGCGCTCGTTCAAGCCCAACACAGGCACGCCTGCCAGCGGCGGTGGCTTCGACCCGGAAAAGGGCAAGTCGTACGAGCTGGGTGTGAAATGGGAAGCGCTGGACCGGCAGTTGAGCCTCGACGCGGCGATTTATCAGATCACCAAGGAAAACGTCCTGACTCGCGACCCGAACGACTCGACCAATACCTACAGCATTGCCGCCGGCGAGGTGCGCAGCCGTGGCCTGGACATCAACGTCGCCGGCAACCTCACCCCCGAATGGCGCATGATCGGTGGCTATGCCTACGTGGACGCCGAAGTCACCAAGGACACCACCCTGCCCAAGGGAACGCACCTGGCCAATATCCCGCGCAACACCTTCAGCCTGCTGAACACTTACGAGTTCCAGGATGGCCTGGTCAAAGGCCTTGGCCTGGGCGTAGGCGTGAAGTATGTAGACGACCGTGCCGGGCAGACATCGGCAGCCACCTACACGATGGAACGCTACAGCGTGGTCGACCTGTTGAGCTTCTACAAGGTCAACGAACACGTGCGATTGAATCTGGACGTGAAAAACGTGTTCAACAAGGGGTATGACGAGGGCGCGTTCAACAGCTACGTATACCCCGGCGCACCGCGCACGGTGCAGGCCGGCGTTTCCTATACCTTCTGAATTGCCGGGGCCGCGCCGCGGCCCCGTAATGTCAGAACGCTGTGCTGTAGAACAGCGAGTACGACTCTATGCCGTCGTTTGGCTGCTTTATCCCGGCGTTGGAGTAGTGCATGGCACGGATGCCTACCTTCTGTTCTCCCGGCAACTTCAGGCCAAAGCCGATACGGTCTTCAAAGTTGACCGCCGACCCCAGACGCTGGTCGCCCACGTCGGTCTTTGAAAAGGCTGCCAGGCCAATACCTGCCTCGATGTAAGGCGTGTAGGTAAAGCCGCTGAACTCATACGTGAACACCGGGCTGAACGACAGCGAATGCGCGCCGCTGGCATCGCCACCTTCCCAATAGGTGTAGGCCGCATCCCAGTAACCGCTCACATGGCCAGTGCTGCTTTCCAGCCATTTCTTGTCCCAGTCGAACGACATGCCGATACGGTACGTCATGTCACCTTGGCCAGTGGCGCCCACGGCGCCTGATATCTGCGCAGCCTGGACCAGATCGGCCCCGGCAACGGCCAGCACTGCAACGGCCAGCGAAGCGGCTAGACGGGTTTTCATCAACAACTCTCCTGATGGTCTACACGGCAAGCGGGGGCTTGGGCCCCTCGATGTTTTGCGCTGACCGGTGCATCCAGACCGGTCATACGAAGTAATACTTTTCTGATTATTGTCCAGATAATCAGAAAGTTGGAAGTGTATTGCCACTATTGGCTAAATCACTTGGTAAAGATGTGCCTGCCGGGTACAGGAATTCGCGAGGCGTGACCTGACCCCAGGCAGGAGTACATCCGTACTCCTGCCCGTCTCTTCATCAACGCCAATTAAGGTTAACGGTCGTGGGGGCCTTGCCCGTCACGGCCACCCACTGCTGCACCGCCTGACCTTGGGCATTGCCAATGACCTTGTATTTGCCGGGAGGCAGCTGCACATACAGCAGTGGCCCGGCATCGCTGACGCTGAGCACGGGCTGGCCCTGGGCATTCTGGATATCGACGGTGGCCCCGCTCTGGAACTTGCCTTCCGGGCCGGTCGAAAGCTCTACGTGCAGGTCATAACCCGTGGTCTTGCGCAGGGCATTGGCTTCGTCCTGGCCGATACCGCCCTGCAGGTAGCGCACGCCATTCTGCTCCTGCGGTTGCAACTGCACGGCTTGCATGTCGATGGGGGCATTGAGGTCGGCGGCGGCGGTCAGGGTCCATGGCAGGGCCAGAGTGATCAGCAAGGCAGCGCCGAGCGCATAGTGATGGTTTCGCATGGTACGACCCTCCTTTAGAGGATGGCTTACCTATTATCTGATCCTCCCAGCGAAGGGGTGTTCGTGCTGATGCCTGGTCATGCAGATGAAATTCAATTCAGATAATCAGGTTATCGAGCAAAAACATCAGCTTGCACGGCCTTCTTCAAGCAACTTCACGAACATGCTCAAACTGCGCGATACCGTGCCCCGCCGCCATACCAGCCAGGTTTTCAGGTAGCGAAAGTCCTCCGACATTGGCCAGGCGCTGACGGTGCTGCACCCGGGCATATTGTCGAGCATGCTGCGCGGCAGCATGGCCAGGCCGGCACCCGCACTGACGCAGGCCAACATGCCGTGGTACGACTCCATTTCGTGGATCTTGCCGGGTACCGCCTGGTCCTGCACGAACCAGTTTTCGAAGTGATGGCGGTAGGAACAGTTGGCGCGGAAGGCGTAGATGCTTTCACCGTTCACGTCCTGGGCGCGGGTCACCGGTGTATGGTTGAGCGGCGCAATGACCATCATCTCTTCCTCGAACACCGGTATGCCCTCCAGCGTCGGGTGTAGCACCGGGCCGTCGACGAACGCCGCCACCAGGCGGCCAGACAGCACGCCTTCGAGCATGGTCCCGGAGGGCCCGGTGGACAGGTCAAGGTCAACCTTGGGGTAGCGTTGGTTGTAGGCGGCCAGCAACGCCGGGATGCGCACCGCCGCCGTGCTTTCCAGCGATCCCAGGGCAAAGGTGCCCTGCGGGTCTTCACCCGCCACGGTCAGCCGCGCCTCATGGACCAGGTCGAGGATGCGCCGGGTGTATTCGAGGAAGTTCCAACCCGCAGGCGACAGGCGCAGGCGGCTCTTCTCGCGAATGAACAGCTCTACACCCAGGTCCTCCTCCAGTTGCTTGATGCGCGTGGTCAGGTTCGACGGCACCCGATGGATGTGCTGCGCGGCGGCGCTGATGCTGCCCTGCTCTGCCACAGCCTTGAAGATCTCCAGTTGCACCAGGTCCACAGCCATTCTCCAAACGTGAATGTTTCGCTCATTATTATTCAGTTTTCATTAAAGCCATAGCCCACTAGTCTGGCCTCACTGATTAACAACAACGAGAGTGTCCCGCCATGAGCGCGATCAGCAGCCTGACCCACGCCATCTCCCTCGACCCGTACAGCGGCGAGCAGATCGGCGCCTACCCGTTCGACACCGACGCCGCACTGGAAGCGGCGCTGCAACGTGCCAAGGTTGGCTACCGCCAGTGGCGCCAGGTGTCGCTGGGTCAGCGCAGCGAGTACCTGCTGGCCCTGGCCGGCACCCTCGAAGCCAAGGCTGAAGCCTTCGCGCACATGATCAGCCGCGAAATTGGCAAGCCGATCGCCCAGGCTCGCGGTGAAGTCAGCAAGTGTGTGGGCCTGTGCCGCTGGTACGCCGAGCACGGCCCGGCCATGCTCGCCGCCGAGCCGACCCAGGTCGAAAAAGCCCGTATCGAATACCGCCCGCTAGGCCCGATCCTGGCCGTGATGCCGTGGAACTTCCCGGTCTGGCAGGTGCTGCGCGGCGCCGTGCCGGCGATTCTGGCGGGTAACACCTACGTGCTCAAGCACGCACCGAACGTGATGGGCAGCGCCTACCTGATGGCTGAGCTATTCAAGGATGCCGGCCTGCCGGAAGGCGTATTCGAAGTGCTGAACGTGACACCGGATGGCGTCACCCGCGCCATCAACGATCCGCGCATCGCCGCCGTGACCCTGACCGGCAGCGTGCGGGCCGGCATGGCGATTGGTGCACAGGCCGGTGCCGCGCTGAAGAAGTGCGTGTTGGAGCTGGGTGGCTCCGATCCCTTCATCGTACTGGCCGATGCTGACCTGGATGCCGCCGTCCAGGCCGCGGTGATAGGCCGCTACCAGAACACCGGCCAGGTGTGCGCCGCCGCCAAGCGCCTGATCGTGGAAGCAAGCATCGTCGAAGCGTTCACCCACAAGTTCGTTGAAGCCACTCGCCAGTTGAAAGTCGGCAACCCGCTGGAGGACGACACCTATATCGGCCCGATGGCCCGCTATGACCTGCGCGACGAGTTGGACGGCCAGGTTCAGGCGACGTTGGCCGAAGGCGCCACGTTGCTGCTGGGCGGCAACAAGGTCGAAGGCGTGGCCAACTTCTACGCGCCGACCGTGTTCGCCAATGTCACCCCGGACATGACCGCGTTCAAGCAGGAGCTGTTCGGCCCGGTAGCGGCGATCATCACTGCACGCGATGCCGACCATGCCGTGGAACTGGCCAACGACAGCGAGTTTGGCCTGGCCTCGACCATCTACACAGCCGACTATGCGCTGGCCGAACGCATGACCGCCGCACTGGATACCGGTGGCGTGTTCATCAACGGCTACTGCGCTTCGGACCCCCGCGTGGCGTTTGGTGGCGTGAAGAAGAGCGGTTTCGGCCGTGAGCTGTCGCACTTTGGTGTGCGCGAGTTCACCAATGCCCAGACCGTGTGGCTGGACCGTAACTGATTCATGACCCTGGGGCTGCTTTGCAGCCCCAGATGCTTCAATCCCGAACCTGGTCCTTGACCCAGTCCAGCATCCCCCCCGGCACGATCAGTTCATGCCGCGCCCGCGAACAGGCGGTATACAACCCCGCCAGCATACGCGCCCGTTCATTGCGGTTACCCGCCACCTGTGGCGCCACCATCAGCTCCGGCGACACCATCACCCGGGCAAACTCCATGTTCTTCACATCCCGTACTCGCCCCAGGAACAGCTTCGGCGCCTTGTCCCAGCGGTAACGGCTCTTGGCCTTGGCAAAATGCTCCGGCGTGTAGCCCTTGCGCAGCATATTGGCCACGGCGACGAACGCTTTGTCATCGCCCTTGTCCTGTTCCAGCGCCTGCCAGCTGGCATAGCGGAACAGCATCGGGTGGCGCGGCCGGGTGCCGTAGCGGTACAGCTCGATGCAGTCCTCGACGAACAGCTCAAAGTCCTTGCGAGCGCTTTTCAGCAACAAGAACGGCACCCCCTGATGCGTCAGGCGCTGGAACCAGCCAAACAGGCCCCATTCATCATCGACGATAAGCGCCGTGGGCTGTTCCGGCACCATCACCGTATCGAAGAAACTGACCCGGGTGTAGTGTTCGGCGTTGCCACTGAAGGCCGCCTGGATCGTGGCCGGGTGCGCCTGGATCAGTGGGTTGAGCACATTGTCCATTGCCGGCCCGGCGCGCAGTGAATGGTCGATGCAGCGTCGCCGGATGAAGCTGCCATGGTGCGGGCTGAGGCCATTGAGGTTTTGCAGTTCGTCACCCAGGGTAATGATCGACTGCGGACTGCGATCGAGTACCGCCAGCATCGGTGCCGACAGCTCGTGGGCCTCGTCGACGATGACATGGGTGTAACGGCTGTCGATCACATGCTCGGTCAGCGACAGCAGCTTGACCCGGTGGTAGTCACGTACCGGCAGCTGAATGTCCCGCGCCGACGGGCGAATCAGCTCTTGCCAGTACAGGCGTGCCTTTTCCAGCAGCACCTCCTGATCCAGCGGCGAGGTGCCAGGCCCGGCCCAGGGCAAGTGGTGCAGCTGAAGCTGGGTATCGGCACTGTGGCAGAACGTGCGCACGGCGCGGATGCACAAGGCAACCACGTCGCGCGCTGCGAGCGGGCCGATATCTGGGATGGCCAGCCAGCGCACCACTTGCGCTTCCTGGGGGCGCCAGGACAGCCTGGTGCGGTATGGATCGCGCAATCGCCAGCCGTTGCTGGTGAGGTCGCGGTTGAGCAGCTCGTCAGCCAGTTGGCCGAAGGTCAGCGCGGTATAGGCAGCAGCGTCCTTGACCCGCGCCTGCAGCGCGCGCAACTGCCCTTCAGTCAAGGCCAGCAGCAAGGTGCGCTGTGGCTCCAGCAGCCGGGCGAACTGGTGAATCAGGAAGGTTTTGCCCGTGCCGGCGAAACCTTGCACAGCCACAGACTCGTCGATGCCACTGAGGAATTCACGCAGCAGGCGGTTCTGCTGGTCGCTGAGCATCAAGTCACTGGCCAGCGACGGCAGGTACACCGGATGCAGCGGTGTAGCCCGTTGGCGGTAGCGGTCGGCGAACTGGAAGTTCCACTGGCCTTCGTCATCCAGCCATTCGTCCACCTGGTACTGCACTTCGGCCGACAGCAGTGCTATGCCATTTTCACCCAGCATGCCCAGGCCCATGGCGAACGCTTCGCGATCGAATTGCTGCGCTACCTGGGCCTGGAAGCCCCCGGGGGCGACACCTTCGACTTCGTTGGCGATGCGCACGATTTCGGCGAAACGACGCTCCTGCGCGTCGGCCGAGGCGGTGGCAGGCTGGCGTGGCAGGTTTTGCACGAACAGCACGGTAGCGGCATCGACAACACTGGCGGTGGTGAAGAACTCAGTAACGGCCGCGCTGGCGAGGCGGTCGGCCTGGTCGCTGGACAAAGGCAGGTAGAACATCGGCACCTCGGGTGAAATCAGGGCGGCACGATAGCAACTTTTGGCGTGGAATGCTGGGTTCAGTGTTGCCTGGGCTGGCCGCTTCGCGGACTTGCCCGCGCCCCAGGCAACGTGCGATTCACGAAACCATGCTGGCGCTGTGGGAGCGGGCGAGCCCGCGAAGAGGCCGGCAGCCCCGCCTCCACCTCAAACCCTGCAGCGCTTCAATGTTTCACTGGGAAACTCCTTGAACAACTGCCGGTAACTCTCTGAAAACCTTCCTAAATGCCAGAACGACCAACGCATCGCCACCTCGGCCACGGTCACGCCGCCACCGCGCAACAGATCACGCCGCGCACCGTTGAGCCGGCGCAGGCGCAGCCAGTGCGCCGGCGGCATGCCGGTAAAGGCCTTGAACGCCTGCTGCAACTGGCGCAGGGAAACCCCAGCCACATCTGCCAGCTCAAGCAGGTTCAGCGTTTCTTCCGGGCAGTCGGCCGACCATTCGCTCACTCGGTGCATGATCGCCCGTTCCTCGTCCCGCCGCCCCAGGGCCACGCCCTGCAAACGCTGGCTGGCGTTGTCGAGAATGAACAGGCAGTCCTCCAGCAACTGCTCAGCCAAGGCCTGCCCTTGCAACGGGCAACCCTCCTCGCCCAACCGGGTCAAGGTGGCGCTGAGCCAGCTGCCGAACAACGCATTCTGGCCGCTGCCCAATGGCACCATGAACAACCCTTCCAGGCGCTGCGGGTCCAGCCCATGGCGGGCCAGGAAGGCCTGGTCGAACACGACCGCCACCTCCTGGTAGTTCTCCGGCGTGATCCAGATATTGCGGCTTTGTTCGTTCAGCAGGTACAGGCTGTTCTCGCTGCGGTCGAAGCAAAACGCCAGCGAGCCGCTTGGCGCGCGAAAGAACTGCTCCACCCGGGTGTTCAGGCGCTCTTCGTACACCTCCACACCATCCAGCCCCAGACACCGCAGCTCACCGCTGAAGTACCCGGGCGACATCTGCCGGTACTGCTGCTGCCAGCCTGGGGTGGCGCGCACTTGCTCGGTGACATCAGTGGTGTGGAAAGCCTGGACCTTCAACGCATTGGCGGTTGTCACACATCGTCCTGTATGCACTCTTTTGGTGCATTCGATACTGAAGAAAGTGGATAGATCGCCCCGGGGGGCTGCGCCCAAGATAGTCTCCAGCGCGTCACCTGGGAAGCGTAACGCCTTCGCAACTGTTCAACGGTTCTCGCAAGCGCCCACGCTCCCCCACTAAAACCCAACCAAGAGGTCTGTATGAACGCCCCCTTCGATCAGCTGTCCACCTGGCTGAAAGAACATCGGATCACCGAAGTCGAATGCGTGATCAGCGACTTGACCGGCATCGCCCGCGGCAAGATTGCGCCTACCGCCAAGTTCCTCCATGAGCGAGGCATGCGCCTGCCAGAAAGCGTGCTGCTGCAGACGGTCACCGGCGACTACGTCGACGATGACATCTATTACAACCTGCTCGACGCCGCCGACATCGACATGGTCTGCCGCCCCGATCCCACCGCCGTTTACCAGATCCCGTGGGCGATCGAGCCAACCGCGATCGTGATCCACGACACCTTCGACAAGCAAGGCAACCCCATCGAGCTTTCGCCACGCAACGTCCTGAAGAAGGTACTCAAGCTGTACGCCGACAAGGGCTGGCAGCCGATCGTCGCGCCCGAGATGGAGTTCTACCTGACCAAGCGCTGCGAAGACCCGGATTTGCCACTGCAGGTACCACTGGGGCGTTCCGGCCGTGCTGAAAGTGGCCGTCAGTCGTTCTCGATCGACGCCGCCAACGAATTCGACCCCCTGTTCGAAGACGTCTACGACTGGTGCGAGATCCAGGGCCTGGACCTGGATACGCTGATCCACGAAGACGGCCCGGCGCAGATGGAGATCAATTTCCGCCACGGCGACGCGCTGGACCTGGCCGACCAGATCACCGTGTTCAAGCGCACCATGCGCGAGGCAGCGCTCAAGCACAACGTGGCCGCCACGTTCATGGCCAAGCCGATCACCGATGAACCAGGCAGTGCCATGCACCTGCACCAGAGTGTGGTCGACATCGCCACTGGCAAACCGATCTTCGCCAACGAAGACGGCAGCATGAGCCCACTGTTCCTGCATCACATCGGCGGCTTGCAGAAGTACATCCCCAAGCTGCTGCCGATGTTCGCGCCCAACGTCAACTCGTTCCGCCGCTTCCTGCCGGATACCTCGGCGCCGGTCAACGTCGAGTGGGGCGAAGAAAACCGCACTGCCGGCCTGCGCGTGCCCACCTCCAGCCCTGAGGCGATGCGGGTAGAAAACCGCCTGCCGGGCGCCGATGCCAACCCGTACCTGGCCATCGCGGCCAGCCTGCTGTGCGGCTACCTGGGTATGGTCGAGCAGATCGACCCTAGCGCACCGGTGCAGGGCCGCGCCTATGAACGACGCAACCTGCGCCTGCCGATCACCATCGAAGATGCGCTGCAGCACATGGAAGACTGCGAAACCGTGCAGCAGTACCTGGGCAAGCAATTCGTCCAGGGCTACGTGGCGGTCAAGCGCGCCGAGCACGAGAACTACAAGCGCGTCATCAGCTCGTGGGAGCGTGAATTCCTGATGCTGAGTGTCTGATCCACCGCGGGGTGCTTTGCACCCCATGCACAGGCAAGCCTGCTCCGAACTCGAAGAACAAGACCAACGAGGTGTTCCCATGCGTCATCTGCAAGCCCTGATCCCCGCTGCATTCACCCTGCTGTTCGCCACCACCACCCAGGCCGCGCCCACGGTCAGTGTGTACAACTGGACCGACTACATCGGTGACACCACCCTGGCCGACTTCCAGGCCAGCAGCGGAATCAAGGTGGTCTATGACGTGTTCGACTCCAACGAAACCCTCGAAGGCAAGCTGTTGGCCGGGCGTACGGGTTATGACGTGGTGGTACCGTCCAACCACTTCCTCGCCCGCCAGGCCCAGGCCGGCGCCTTCCTGCCGCTGGACCGCAGCAAGCTGCCGAACTGGCAGCACCTGGACCCCAAACTGCTCAAGCAACTTGAACAGAACGACCCCGGCAACCAGTACGCCGTGCCTTACCTGTGGGGCACCAATGGCATCGGCTACAACGTCGACAAGGTCAAGGCGGCACTGGGTGTGGACCGTATCGACTCGTGGGCAGTGCTGTTCGAGCCCGAGAACCTGAAAAAGCTCAAGCAGTGCGGTGTGGCATTCATGGACTCGCCCGACGAGCTGTTCCCGGCCGTGCTCAACTACCTGGGCATGGACCCGCGCAGCGAAAAACCGGGCGATTACGCCAAGGCCGAGGCCCGGCTCCTTGAACTGCGCCCCTACATCACCTACTTCCACTCCTCCAAGTACGTCTCTGACCTGGCGAACGGTGATGTCTGCATCGCCTTCGGCTACTCCGGCGACGTGTTCCAGGCCGCCAACCGCGCCGTAGAGGCGAAAAACGGCGTGAAGGTCGCCTACAGCATTCCCAAGGAAGGCAGCAACCTGTGGTTCGACCTGCTAGCCATCCCCAAGGATGCCAACAACCCCGAGCAGGCCCTGGCGTTCATCAACTACCTGCTCGACCCGAAAGTGATTGCCAAGGTCAGCGCCACGGTCGGCTATGCCAACGCCAACCCGGACGCCAAGGCCTACATGGATGCATCGCTGGTGAACAACCCCGAGATCTACCCACCCCAGGAGGTGCTGGACAAGCTGTACATCTCCAGCACCCCGAGCCCGAAAATCATGCGCGTCATGACCCGCTCCTGGAGCAAGATCAAGTCCAACCGCTGAGTCGAGAACGCTCATGTCTTTCAATACCCAACACACCGCCTCGTACTACGCCGCCACAGCGCGCGACGCGGCACCCTACCCCAGCCTGGACAGCGAACTTTCGGCCGACGTATGCGTGATCGGCGGCGGCTTGACTGGGGTCAATACCGCCCTGGAGCTGGCCGAGCGCGGCCTCTCGGTGGTGCTGCTGGAAGCCCGACGCATCGGCTGGGGCGCCAGTGGGCGCAATGGCGGCCAGCTGATTCGCGGTATCGGCCATGATGTCAGCGGCTTTGCCCGGCATGTCGGCCAGGACGGTGTGCGCTACCTGAAGCAGGCCGGTATCGACTCAGTGGAACTGGTGGCCGAGCGCATCGCCCGCTACGGCATTGCCTGCGACCTGCGCTGGGGCTTCTGCGAAACGGCCAACACCGCAGCGCAGTTCGCCGCCTTCAAGGAGGAACAGGACGACCTGGCCGCCCTGGGCTATCGCCATGAAACACGCCTGGTCGGCGCCGGGCAGTTGAACGAGATCGTCGCCAGCGACCAGTACGCTGGCGGCCTGGTCGACATGGGCTCGGGCCACCTGCACCCACTTGATCTGGTCCAGGGCGAAGCCCGCGCGGCCCACAGCCTGGGCGTGCTCATTTTCGAGCAAAGCCCGGTGCTGCGCATTGAGTACGGGCCCAGGTTGACGCTGCACACGGCGCGCGGCAAGGTGCGCGCAAGCAACCTGGTGCTGGGCTGCAATGCTCACCTCGATGAACTGGAACCGCGCCTGAGCGGCAAGGTACTCCCGGCCGGCAGCTATGTGGTGGCCACCGAACCCTTGCCCGAAGCACTGGCAAGCAGCCTGATCCCGCAGAACATGGCGCTGTGCGACCAGAAGGTCGGCCTGGACTACTACCGCCTTACCGCAGACCGCCGCCTGCTGTTCGGCGGCGCCTGCCACTATTCTGGTCGAGACCCCAAGGACATCGCTGCCTATATGCGGCCCAAGGTGCTGAAAGTATTCCCGCAACTGGCCAACGTGCGCATCGACTACCAGTGGGGTGGCATGATCGGCATTACCGCCAACCGTTTCCCCCAGGTCGGGCGCCTGAACCAGCATCCTAACGTGTATTACGCCCAGGGCTATTCCGGGCACGGGCTGAACGTGACGCACTGGACGGCGAAACTGCTGGCCGAAAGCATCGCCCTCGGCCATAGCCACGGCCTGGATGTGTTCAGCGCCGTGCCGCACCTGACCTTCCCCGGCGGCAAGGCGCTGCGCTCCCCCCTGCTGGCACTGGGCATGTTGTGGTACCGCTTGCGTGAGGCCCTGGGTTGAGTGGGCCGCAACGTTTGCAGCGCCACTCAGGGCGAGCACGTCCCGGCCAGGCACTGTGTGTTCTTTTCAAAGAGGATTGCCCCGTCCACTGGCCAACTGCCTCGCACCTGCTAGCGTTGTTGTGGCCGACCTCTCATGGATGCCTTTTCATCATGAAATCATTGCCTCGCATTACCCTGTTGTGCGCCGCGCTGCTTGCCGTGGCCGCCTGCTCCAGCAACCGCGTGGACCCCAAGGATTACTCCGGCTTCCTCAAAGACTACAGCCGGCTGCAAGAGGCCAAGAGCCCGTCGGGTGACCCGGTGATGCGCTGGATCGACCCCAAGGTCAATATCAACCAGTACAGCCAGGTGTTCGTCGAGCCAAGCCAGTTCTACCCCAAGCCGCAGCCCACCGCCGTTATCTCGCAGCAGACGCTTCAGGAAATCACCCGCTACTTCAACGACGCCCTGCGCCGCGAAATGGGCAGCGTGATGCCGTTGGCCAAGGGGCCTGGCCCCGGCGTGATCGTCGTACGCCCGGCGATCACGGCAGTGTCCACCAGTAACGAGGGCCTCAGGCCTTACGAGGTGATCCCTATCGCGCTTATCGCGGCGGGAGTGAATACCGCCATGGGTGGCCGTGACCAGGATGTGGATGTCGGTGTGGAGGCAGCGTTCCTGGACGGCGCCAGCCAGAAGGTACTGGCCCAGGTGGTCCGCAAGGGCGCGGGCCAGGAACTGGAGAACGATACCCAGAAGCTGACTTTGAATGACGTCAAGCCGGTGCTCGATGGCTGGGCCAAGGACATGCGTGCGAGCTTCCTGGCAGCGAAGCAGAAAGGCCGCTGAGTCAGCGCTGACCCAACAGGTCAACGCGACCTGGTGAAGGAGCGGCCCATCGAGACACAAGGCCGCTCCAGTTGACCGCGTTAAACATCAGCACTCGACAAAAGCGACCGCCAAACCGCCGCGCGAGGTCTCCTTGTAATTGGCATGCATGTCTGCACCCGTATCTCGCATGGTGCGGATCACCCGGTCGAGCGAGATGAAGTGCTCGCCATCCCCCCGCAGCGCCATCTGCACAGCATTGATCGCTTTGACCGCAGCAATCGCATTGCGCTCGATGCACGGAACCTGCACCAGGCCACCCACCGGGTCGCAGGTCAGCCCAAGATTGTGCTCCAGGGCAATTTCGGCGGCGTTTTCAAGCTGGGGCGGCGTAGCACCCAGTACCTGCGCCAAGCCGGCAGCAGCCATCGAACAGGCTGAGCCCACCTCCCCCTGACAACCCACCTCGGCACCGGAAATCGAGGCGTTCTTTTTGCACAGGATGCCAACCGCCGCTGCGCCAAGCAGGAAGTCCACCACATCAGCATCGCAGGCACCGGGGTTGAACTTCATGTAGTAGTGCAACACCGCCGGGATAATGCCGGCTGCACCGTTGGTGGGCGCGGTAACCATACGCCCTCCGGCGGCATTTTCTTCATTGACCGCCAAGGCGAACAGGTTGACCCACTCCATGGCGCCAAGGGTCGAGCCGATCACGTTGGGCTTGCCCAGTTCCTGCAGGCTGCGATGCAACCGCGCGGCGCGGCGCTTGACGTGCAAGCCGCCCGGCAGGACGCCCTCGTTACGCAGGCCGTTCGCCACGCACTCACGCATGGCCGCCCAGATGCGCAGCAAGCCTTCGCGCACCTCGGCCTCCGGGCGCCAGGCGCATTCGTTGGCCATCATCAGTTGCGCCACGCTCAGGTTGTGGGCTTTGCACAAAGCCAGCAGTTGGGTACCACTGTCGAATTCATAAGGCAGCCTCACGGCATTCGTTTCGCTTGCCGGCGCATCGATTTCGGCTTGCTCGACGATGAAGCCGCCGCCCACCGAAAAATAGGTCTGGCTCAACAGGCTGTGCTGCCCGTCCATGGCTTCCAGGCTCATGGCATTGGGGTGATAAGGCAGGCTCTCGTCGAGCAGCAGCATGTCACGGCCGTAGTCGAAGGCCAGCGGATGGCTACCGTCGAGCATCAGGCAGTGCTCTTGCAGGACCTGGCCGATGCGCGACTCGATCGTGGACGGGTCGATACGGTCCGGCCACTGGCCCATCAAGCCTAGCAGGCACGCGCGGTCGGTGGCATGGCCAACCCCGGTAGCCGACAGCGAGCCATACAGCCGCACCTCCACGCGCGTTACCTGGGCCAGCAGCCCCTGCTCACGCAAGGCCTGGGCAAAGGTGGCCGCCGCGCGCATCGGGCCGACGGTATGGGAACTGGACGGCCCGATGCCAATTTTGAAAAGGTCGAAAACACTGATAGCCATGCTAATGCCTGCCCCTACCCTGACATGCATCCAGGGTAGGGTTGTCTGAAGAAATTGAGCGTTATTGCGAATTTGCGCGATACTGCCGCGCTGGCTCACGGATGACCAACGAAACTTCCTAAGCAAGCCTTTAGCGGTACTAAACGATGCGACGACAACTCAATGGTCAGATGTTCGTCTGGCTGCATGTATTTGCCTGCGCAGCCCGGCACTTGTCCTTCACCCGTTGTGCCGAAGAGCTGCACATCACCCCGGGCGCGGTCAGCCAGCAGATGCGCCAGCTGGAAGAGCGCCTGGGCTACCGGCTGTTCCTGCGCCGGGCGCGCGGCGTGGAGCTGAGCGCCGAGGGGCAACGCCTGGCCCAGACGGTGGCGGAGGCCTACGGCAGTATCGAAGCCGAGCTGCTGCGGCTGGACGCGGGGGAAATCCGCGGCACATTGCGTGTGCGTTCTATCCCCTCGTTCCTGGCCAAATGGCTCACGCCGCGATTGCCGCGTTTTCAACAACGCTACCCGGATATCGAACTGCGCCTGGTCGCCGAAGACAGTGCCCAGGCGCTGACCCCGGGTGATTTCGATTTGGCCATTGACCTGAACGATGGTAGCTACCCAGGCATGCTCTCGACGCCGCTGCTGGACGAGCAGATCTTCCCGGTGTGCTCACCTGCACTGCTACGCGGGCGCCCACCGCTGCACGGCCCCGCTGACCTGGCGCACTACCCGCTGCTGCATGACATCACCGCCTGGCGTGGCAGTTCGGAATATGCCGAGTGGGAGTTCTACCTGGAAGGCATCGGCGCCGCCGGCCTGGATGTGCGGCGCGGGCACACCTTCAACCGCAACCACCTGACCATCGAGGCGGCGATTGCCGGTATCGGCGTGGCGATTGCCCGCCGCACGCTGCTCAATGATGAACTGGAACGCGGGGCACTGATCGTGCCGTTTGGTGTACCGATTGCCAACCACAAGCGTTATGTGGTGCATTACCCGCCAGGCGGCCTGAACCAGCCAGGTGCGCGGGCGGTGCATGACTGGCTGGTGGAAGAAGCGAGGGGGTTCAGGGCTTTGCATCCGTTGAACAAGGAATAGCCACCTGGGCGCGCTTGAGCAGGAGCGCTTCGCTTAATAAGCCTGCTTACCCGTGAAGGCATTAAGCGTGCGCACCAGAATCACGAAGTCCAGCCACAACGACCAGTTGTTGATGTACTCGATGTCCGAGTCGACCCGCTGGATCATTTGCTCGATATCCTTGGTCTCCCCCCTGAAGCCGCGCACCTGCGCCAAACCTGTCATGCCTGGCTTGATATTGTGGCGGGCAAAGTAGTCAACGATATCCTGCGAATACAAGGTGTCATGTTGCAAGGCATGCGGCCGGGGCCCTACCAGGGACATTTCCCCGGTCAGCACATTGAACAATTGTGGCAGTTCGTCAAGGCTTGTCCGCCGGATAAAGGCGCCAACCCGGGTCAACCGAGGGTCGTTCTTCTGCGCCTGCTTGACCACACCTGCTTCCGGTTGGTGAACATGCATGCTGCGAAACTTCCAGATGCGGAACGATTCTCCTGTCCAGCCGGTACGTTCCTGGCGGAAGAACACCGGGCCGCGGCTATCGATCTTGATGGCCAGCGCAACAGCCAGCAATACGGGTGATGCAAACAGCAAAATCAACGCGGCCAGCACCCGGTCTTCAAGGTTTTTCAAGAACAGGCTCATGCCCGTCAAGGGTGTCTCCGACAAGGTCAGCACCGGAATGCCGGCAATTTCCCGCACGCTGTGGTTGATCAGGCGCAACGAGAAGATATCCGGCACCCAGTTCACTGCAATGCACTTGTCGAGCAACTTGAAATACACGTCGTTGATGACCTCGGAGCCACCCAGTGGCGTCACCAGGTACACCGTACGTATGCCGTGCCGGGCCACCAGCTCGTCGAGGTCACCAATATGCCCCAACACCGGCAGGCGCTGCTTGCCCTCGGCACTCTCCAGCCCCTGCCCATCGCCCTTGTCGAGTAGCACGCACCCCAGCACCCGCTCGCCAAACCACGGGTTGTTGCTAATTTTCTGGTACAGGAAGTTGGCCAGGTCACCGTTGCCGATGATGAGGGCATTGTCCAGGCGCGCGTGGGCGGTAAAGCGTTTTTGCAGTTCACGCACGGCAAAGTGCAAGAACAACTGCGCGAAATAACCAATGACGAACAACTGCCCCATCAGCAACCGGGAATAGGTTTCGCTCTGTTTGGTCAGGAAGGCCATGACCACCAGGAAGCAAAACGTTGCCGACCAGGCCTTGAACAGGCGGAACGCCTTGATCGAAAGCCCGACGTTGGTGCGGTAGATCGCGTAATGATCATAAATGACTGCCAGTGCGCCAATCAGCAACAGCAGCATGATCACGTAATCGGATGTGATGTAGCCGAACTGGTCGTAGATCAGGTACCAGGCAATACCGGTGACGGCAATACCATCGAGGCCTGCCTGGATGGCGTTACTGACACTGCTTCTTCTCTGAAGTAAGGAACGACTGCTTCTGGGTTCGAAAACCATTTCAGACCTCATCAAAATGAGCGTAGCAAGTGCCT
Organism: Pseudomonas sp. Kh14; assembly: GCF_900291005.1. NCBI lineage: Bacteria > Pseudomonadati > Pseudomonadota > Gammaproteobacteria > Pseudomonadales > Pseudomonadaceae > Pseudomonas > Pseudomonas sp. Kh14. The sequence continues at coordinate 26,594 of NZ_OLKJ01000029.1, read as the reverse complement.
TCCATCAAACAGCAAGTCTTGAAAACAGCTTATGCAAAGCCCGTGAAGCAGGATCGTGGAGTTCTCAAGCCATTGATATCACTGTAGCAGCCACCTGCCGCTGGCGTGCCCGGAATCACCGCTTGTGCGAATTTTGGCCGATTCATAGGGCCCGCCTGGCCGAAACCGCCGCCCGCCGGTACAACAGGGTGCGCAACAGGAATAGCGGATTGCCCACCACATAACGCATGAACAGGCGCTTGGGCTCGCGCAGCAGGCGGTACAGCCACTCGCCACCCAAACGCCGCAGCCATTCGGGGGCACGGCTGACCTTGCCGCCGAGAAAGTCCAGGATCGCCCCACCGCACACGATCAGGCATGGCCCGCCAGTGACTGCCAACTCCGCTGCGACCGCTTCTTGCTTGGGCATGCCCATGCCCAGCACGATCAGCTCGGGTTGCTGCTCGCGGGCCAATTGCAAATAGGTTTCAAGGCTGGCGAAGCCATCGTGAACCGACACCGGCACGATGCCAAACTCGGCTTTACAGCGCCGCACGGCCTGGTCCAGGTAGGGTTGCCGGGTGCCCCAGAAGGCGACCTTGCGCCCTCGGTAAGCAGCCATGAGCCTGGGAATGAAGTCAGTGCCGTTCATGTTCAGTCCGGGTTCCAGGCCCAGGCGGCGATACAGGATCGCCATGCCGGCGCCATCGCGCAGCAGTACATCTGCGGCCGACAGCGCCTGGCTGTAGCCACCATCGCGCACAACCAGGTTCATCGCATGGGCGTTGACGAAGCCCAGCACGGTGCCCGTATCCGGCGTAGCCAGGCGGTCGAGAAGGCGCTGCACAGCGGCGTCATCAGCGATCACTTCCAGCTGGTCGATCACACGCTTCCAGCGATTCTGCCACTGATCCATCAGTCGTCATCCCGTTTTGAACGCACCCATTCAACCTGGCGCTTGATCAGGAAACTCAGGTACAAGGGAATTTTCCTGGCCGCGTAATACGGCGCGTACAACAACACCGAGAACGGTATCACTTCACGGCAGAAGCGCGCCCAGGCCAACGTCACAGCGAAGGCCAGCAAGGCCAAACCGGCAAAGGCGAGCCACGCAGGCGCCGCCAGGCCGAACAGCAGGTACGCCAGCCAGGTCACCAGGTTAAGCCCGAGCAAGGTCAGTACCAGCAACGCCAGGGGCGGTACCAGCAGGTCCAGGGTCAAGGCCGCCAGGCTAGCGTTGCGCTGGGTGATTGCAGCCATCGCCCGTTTGGGTGCGTCGGCAAGCATCAAGCCCAGATGGCCATGCTCCCAGCGGGTGCGTTGGCTGTTGAGGCCTTGCTGGCTGAGCGGGAACTGGCTAGTGACCAGTGCCTCGGGGCAGAAAGCAGGCGGTTTACCCTGCTGGCAAAGGTCCAGGCCCAGCTTCACATCCTCGACCAGATGACCATTGGCCAGGTTGATCAGGCTCAGATCGTGCCAGCCGAACGCCATGCCCGCGCCCATCAGCTGGCATGGCAGGCCCAGGCGCGCCCAGCCGCGTGGCCGCACCAGGTTCTTGACCCGCCAGGCAAACTCGGCAACTTGCACCCGCAACCCGGCACCTGCCGGTGCACGCATCAGGTACAGCGACTGTACCGGGCGGGCAAGTTCGTGGCAGCGGCGCGCCAGGCAGTCGATCGCCCCCTCGCCCACCTGGCAGTCGGCATCCACCACAATGACCACCTCGGGCGGCCGCTGAGCCAGGTGGCGCACGCCGAAATCCAGTGCGTAACCTTTGCCGCGCAAGCGCGTATCGTGGCGCTCGACCACTTCGGCGCCAGCCTCACGTGCCAACCGGGCCGTGTCATCGGAACAGTTGTCTGCCACGACCAGCAGGCGGTCGCCGTCCAACAGTTGCGGCGTAACGCTGGCCAGCATCGCACGAATGACCAACGCCTCATCGTGGGCGGGCACCAACACCGCCACTCGCGGGCGCTCGCCAATGCCCTTGGGCCTCGACCGCGCCGGCAGACAAGCCAGCAACACTTGCAGCACCAGCACCGACACCGGTACCAGGACGATGATCGCCAACAGGCCCAGTAACCAACCCAATACACTTATCATGCGTATGCCTTGAAATAGTCGGCCAGCCTGGCCGCCTCGGTATCGATGTCATGCCGTTGCACGACACGCTGGTAGGCCATCTCGCCCATGCGCTGCAGTGCCTCGGCCGGTTGCGCCAGGCAGTCGGCCATGGCTGTTGCCAGCTCGTCCACGGCGCCGGCAGGGAACAGCCAGCCGTTCTCGCCAGGCCGCACCAGCTCGGGGATACCCGCTACATAGGTGGTGAGCACGGGCCGGCGCAAGGCCATGGCCTCCATGATGACCACGGGCAAACCCTCGGCGAAACTGGGCAGCACCAGCGCACGGGCGCCCAGGATTTCCTCACGTACCTGCGCACTGCTGATCCAGCCAGTGATACGCACTTGCTGCTGCAAGCCGTGCCGGGCAATCAAGGCCTCGATCTGCTCGCGCATTTCACCGTCACCCGCCAGCACCAGCTCGAAGGTGATCGACCGGGCAGCGAGACAGCGCGCCGCGTCCAGCAACAGCAGCTGGCCCTTCTGTTCGCACAGGCGCCCGACACACACCAGCCGTGGCGCCGACGGCACATCGACCGGCGCCACCTCATGAAAACCACGCTCCAGACCGCAATGCACCACCTTCACCTTACCCCAGTGCTCGTGCGCCACCCAACGGTACAGCTGGCTGCGCCCGTACGAGCTCACCGCCGCGACAAAGGCGGCGCGGCGCACCTTCTCCCCCATGTGCAAGAACTGTGGTTTGTCGAATTCTTCCGGCCCGTGCACGGTAAAGCTGTATGCCGGCCCGCCCAGGACGTTGGCCAGCATGACCACTTCCGTAGAGTTGGTGCCGAAATGCGCGTGCACATGTGTCGCCTCCCCTGCCTGCAACCACTGCAGTACCTGGCAGGCCTCGGCCAGGTAGACCAGGTGGTAGGGCCAGGCACGGTCGGCCCGCAGGCCAAGGCGCATGGCCAGCCACAGCGCCTGGAAAAAACGCCGCGGCTGCGTACGCAGCACCTGCCAGGTCGGTGCCAGTAACCCCTTGAGCCCACCTTGCAATACGTAGCGGGTCTTGCCCCGCTCGGTTGCGTCCTCGGCATCCTGCACTTCGGCGTCCCACCCACGCAGGGCTATACGTTGCACCTCAACCCCCTGGCGTTCCAGCGCCAGAATTTCGCGACGGATGAAACTGTGGCTGACTTTCGGGTACTGATTGATGAAGTAAGCAATGCGCATACGAATCCAGATCCAAACCCGCTTGATGACCAACCTTCCCTGGCAACCTTCACTTCAGGCTGTCGACTACGGGCGGTCTGTCTACTGCCGATGCACTCACAGCAAATGCATCCCCCTGTTTTCCTTGTAGTCCAAGGTTGTGATTGCTGCTTGGCAATGCTGCCTGCAAGCGGGTGAAAACATCGTTTAGCAATGCTTGTCGGCGGCGGTACATCGCTCGTTTCTTCGCCGGGATGTCGGCTTCCGCTCGTTGCGCCGGCGCCAGCGGCAGGGTAAAAAAATCCTCACGGTCGGACGCTGTGGCACCGTGTTCTTGCCAGATCACGTCGTAGTTGGCCGCCAGGTCCTGGCCCTTGTCACTGCCAAAATAGGGGTGACGATGGTGCCGGCTGGCATCGCTGACGGCATACAGCCGCGTCACCCCCAGGGTCCTGGCCAGGCATTTCAACGCTTCGAGCAGCAGGCTGCGTGGCCGCAGCCCTTCGAAGTCCTTGGTCAGGTCACGGTAGATGGCCAGCGAGGTTTCGCTGTCGATACCTTTGTGGATGCCCTGCACCGCACCGATGAACAGGCTCGTCTCACCCTGGCTACGGCCCAGGGTGAACGCCAGGGATGCCACGCGCAGGTCGGCCTGGAACAGGTTCAGCACCAACTCGCCTTCGCGCTTGAACCAGATTGGCCGGTCCAGTACCAGGCAGCAGCCCGGCGAATGGCTGGACAGGTCACACAGCCTCAGGTTTTCGTCGCGCCCCAGCAGCAGCAACGCCGGGAACTGCCCAGCCACCAGCTCAAAGTGCGAAGCCACCACCTCCAGACGCTGCGGGGCCTCCCAGCATTGGCTGATGTAAGGCCATTGCACGACACCGATACAATCCACACCCAGCCGCTGCAAACCATGCGGGCCCAGCGCCGCCATCATGCGTTGCATGAACCCGTTCAGCTCAGGCCACTGCCTGGCAATCTGCCGCGTCAACTTGTACTTGTTGTGCATCGCCCGCAACGAGTAACCCGGTTGCAAGGTAAACACGCTTTTCACGAGGGTGCCGAGCATCATGGGTTTCTCTCACTTGTACTCGATCAAAGCCGATTTGCCAGCCGCAAGACGGTGGCGCAGGAACTTCAGCTGGCCGAGCATTTCCGGGAACTTGCCCAACACCAGGAACACGGCCTGCAGCCAGTTCTCGCGCGTCGACTTGCCACCGCGGCGGGCCAGGCGCACGGTCTGCAGTGGGTAGATCGACAGCAGGAGCAGGCCCCAGCCGCCCAGCAGCAGGCAGGCCAGCACGATCACCAAGGGTATGCCCAGCCCCCACAACCAGGCCCGACGTGACTCACGCAGCCAGTGCCGCTCGGGTGGCTGGCCATGCAGGTAGGCGCCCTCGGCATAGGCGTGCCCAGCACGCAGGCTACGCCGCCACCACTGGCTGAAACGGGTCATGCCGGCATCGTGCAGGGTCATCTCGGCAGCCAGTCGCCAGACTTTCCAGCCGTTGGCCCGCAACCGTACGCACAGTTCTGGCTCTTCGCCGGCGATCAGGTCAGGACGGAAGCCACCCACGCCAGCAAAGGCGTCTGCCCGCATCAGCGCATCGCCGCCACAGGCCTTGGCCTCACCGACCGGGGTATCCCACTCCAGGTCGCACAGCAAGTTGTACACCGAACGCTGCGGGAAGCGCTCACGCCGGCGACCACACACCACTGCCACGGCGGGGTGCTGCTCAAGAAAAGCCTGCGCCGTGGCCAGCCAGGTGGTATTGACCTCGCAGTCGCCATCGACGAACTGTACCAGTTGCATCGATGGCAACAGGCGCTGCAAGGCGGCAAAGCCTTCATTGCGGGCGCGTGCGGCGGTGAACGGGATACTCATGTCCAGCGCCAGCACTGCCACGCCAAGGTTGGCGGCCAGCTGCAGCGAACCATCGGTGGAACCCGAGTCGACGTACATGACCTTGTCCGGCCCCTGCGCCAGCGAAACAAGGCAGCGCTCGAGACGCTGGCCTTCATTGCGGCCGATCACCACCACGCCGATCACCGTTGCCATAGGCCTCACTCGACCGATGCCGTGGCGGCCGGTTGCCGGGCCTTGATGATGGCCGGCACCCCCACTGCCAGTGAATTGTCCGGCACATCTACCAGCACGACGGCATTGGCGCCGATGATCACGTTGTTGCCGATGCGAATACTGCCCAGCACCTTGGCCCCGGTGCCGATGTCGACGTTATTGCCGAACACCGGGGCAATCGGCTCGTCGACATTCTTCAGGCCCACCACCACGCCGTTGCGGATACGGCAGTCATCGCCGAAGCGGGCATAGCCGCTGACAACGATGCCGCCAAAATGATCGATGACGAAGTTGCGCCCGATCACCACCTCGCAAGGCAGTTCGATACCGGTGATGATCTGGACGAATTTGAACAGCACCCTGTAGATGAGCGAGCACAGTTTGCGCAGCAGTGCCGGGCGCAGCGTATAACGCCAGCGGCCAAAGCGGTACACCAACAATACCCAGAAGCCCTGGGCGCCCCAGTCCCCGCCATGGGCACGCAGGTCGGCGCGAATATTATCGAACATGGCTCCACCTACCTTGTCGGTTGGCTGGCGTACCGGGTCTTGAACAGCAAAGACCAGGTTGCCCGGCAATGACGCCAGCAGGCCTGAATGGCGCCCCAGCCGCGTCGTTTCAACAGCGCCTTGAGTGCCAGCACCAGGTCGCCCAGCGTGACCAGCAGCATGTGCAGGGCAAGCCCCGCCACCCCATGATGCTTGCGGAAGTACAGCAACTCGCTTTCGATCTGATAGGACGAGATCTGCCGGCTGGCGGCCTCCAGTTCCGCCACCGACTTGGAGCTTTCGCCACCGATATGCACCACCGTGGTATGCGGGTAGAACACCACTTTCCAGCCCGCTTCCTTCACCCGCTTGCAGTGGTCCACCTCTTCGTAATAAAGGAAGTAGCGCGGGTCGAACAAACCCACCTTGTCGAGTACTTCGCGGCGCACCAGGTAGAAGCAGCCGGGCAACCAGTCACACTCGCGCACCGAGGCGTGATCCCAGTTCATGTCGTCGACCATCTTCACCCCTGGGAAGAACCGCCCCAACCCGGTACGCCCGACGAACACATTGAGCGGCGTGGGGAAGTAGCGACAACTGGGCTGCAGGTCGCCATCGCGACCCTCCAGGCGCACCCCCAGTACGCCGCACTCCGGGTGGGCGTCCATGTAGTCGAGCGTTTTTTGCAGCGAGTCGGCGGCAACGAAGGCATCGGTATTGAGCAGCAAGGCGTACTTGCCCTTGAGGTGCGCCAACAACTGGTTGTTGGCCCGGCCGAAACCCACGTTCTGCTTGTTGCTCAGCAGCAGTGCCTCGGGGCACACCTGGGCCATGCGCTGCACCGAGTCATCGCGCGAGGCATTGTCGACCACCAGGTAACTGGCCAGGCGCTCGCTGTCGGCCCGGCGCAGCGCATCGAACATCGGCTGCAACAGTCCAGCGGTATTGAAGTTGACCACCATGACATCCACAGGTTTGCTAGCCATTTCAGCTGTCCCCGAAGAAATACTGACGTCTTTGCGCCATCAGTAACGGTTCCACTTCCGGGTCGTAGGCACCGTTGCGCTGCTTCACCAGATCGATCCATGGGTAGGCTTCGCAACGTGCCTCGACCCGCTTGATCAACTGTTCGGTGGTACAAATGAACTCGGCAGGGTTGCCACCATAGACGGTGCCTGGCGGCACGTCCTTGGTCACCACCGCCCCTGCCGCCACGATGGATTCGGGCCCGATGGTCACGCGAGGCATCACGATCGCACCATGGCCGATGAAGCAGTTGTCCTTGATGTCGATGAAACCGATCGAATCCAGGTGCTTGCCAAAGCGATGCTCGATCAGCAATACCACCCCGTCATGACCGATCAACGTGCAGTCGGACAAGCCCACGCTGTTACCGATACGTACCAGCGACGGGTCGAGAAACTTGCAGCCTGTATTGACGTAGAAATTGCTGCCGACCGAATGAAAGTTGCCCCATCGGGCCAGATAGGCCCCCCATTCAAGACCAGATGGGTTGCAGAACCTCCTGTAGAATTTGCCACCTCGCCCGGTTGCATGGGCGTAGTGCGCCACTGCCTTGCGTATCCATCCCTTCATACTGCCTGGCCTCGCGATCTGAACAATCTTGAGTGTCCTGAGGCGTTCCGGTCTCGTTCTTCCAGGTGCTGACCGCAGCGCACTCACCCGTGTACAACCCGTATCACGCAGCGGCGCCGCTGGCCGCTTTCATCTTTTTATCGAGGTGGTCGGCCAGCCGCACGGCAAATTGCAACAGCGGCATGGTCGGGTTGGAGGCGCCGCCCTTGGCAAAAATGCTGCTACCGGCGACATACAGGTTTTCGGTGCCGAACACCTTGCAATTGGCATCGACCACGCCGTACTGCGGCGAGGCGGCCATACGCGTGGTGCCCATGTGGTGGGCATGGGGTGACATTTTCAGCGGAATCGAGGTGTCATAAACAAAATCGTTGAGCTTGACGAAACCCAGGTCCATGTCGGCGAACTGCTTGGCCAGTTCGCTGCCAATGCACTTGATGGTGTGCCGGTCAGCGGCGCTGAGCGCCCAGTTGACATTGACCTTGGCCACGCCCAGCGCATCCTTCTCGTCCAGTAGCGAAATGCGGCTGTGCAGGTTGGGAAACTGCTCGATCATGGTGCTGATCACGCCGTCGCCGGGGCAGCTGAACTTGGCGATGAAAGCGACCTTGCTGGCAACACCCATGTCGCAGGCCAGGGTCTCCAGAAAGTACTTGACCTCGGCAGTGCGGCCATAGGTCTTTACATCGTCCAGCAAAACGGCGGTGACATTGCCTTTACCGGCCTTGTAATCGTCGACAAAGGCATCGGTGGTGTAGTACTGACGCGGCTCCGGGCCCTGTCCTGACTTGAGGATGAAAGTGCCCATGTCGATGTTCAGGTGTTCCATGAAACACCCGCCGACCAGCCCGTCCTTGCTCACCACGCCTGCCGCCACCAGGGTCTCGCTGTTCAGCAACTGCCGGGCATTCTCGATGCCACCTGTGGCCAGAATGAAGTTTCTTGCCACCAGACGCTGACGATTGCGTTCATAGTCGGACAGAACCACCGCCTCCAGGTGGCCGGAAGCCTTGTCGAACTTCAGATCAACGCAATTACAGTTGATGAACACGTCAAGGCCGTTGGTCTGCTCCAGTGCTGTAGCGTACTTTTGCGCAAAGCGTGTCGGCGTGCTGAGCAGAAAGCGGTCTGCCTCGAATTCACTGCCATTGAGGCCGTTGTTCATCGCGCGAAAATCCGAGCCAGGAGGCAGATCGACAATTTCCATCGCTGCCGGCAGAAAGCCTTCGATCTCCGAATAGGGAATAGGCCAGCCCGGCAACTCGCCTGGCGGGGCGATGGCAAAGTCCGATGGGGTGAATGGCCGGCAACGGCCAGCCCAGTGATTGGAGGTGCCCCCCAGGTAACGCAGGCGGCTTTCCTCGGCATACAACTCCAGGCCCGTGGATGAGCAAGCGTACAAGTCTTGCGAGTGCGGCGCATATTCGCGCCCCCCGCCTTCGGCGATCATTACGTTCCAGCCAGCGGAGGCCAGGCGCAAGCCCAGGGTAATACCCGCCGGGCCGGCCCCGATGATGCAGAAATCGTAGTTGTCGCGCAGCGCCTTCTGCTGCTGATAGTCCTTGATCATGCTGACGCGTTCCGGAAGTAACGGGACGGCAAGACCCAACCGTTGATCACCACGAACCTGGGCTTTTCGACCGTCTTGCCGGCAACCGCCGCCGAGGTGCCGAACACCGCGCCCCCCACGCCGAGCAAGACACAGCTCTGGAGAAAGCCTCTACGACCCGACTGCGCAGTACAAAAAGTGAGCTTCCCCATGATCCCGTGACCTGTAGCCATGAAAGTTACACCCGGCAAACTGCGCTACAGCCAGTTGAAAAAGGCTGTCAGCAGTGCCCCGCACAGCGCCCCGACCAGTAACATCGGCAGTACCACCAGCTCACGTTTGAGGCTGAAGATACCCAGTTTGCAGTTCACATACACAACCAGCACCAGCGTTGGCACAGCATGCAGGGCAACACCCCAGATAGCCCACTCCACCCCACCAATCGCCAGTAACAGCGGCAATAGCGCCCATAACGAGACCAGGCGGATGATGTTGTCCATGGCCTGGTACTTGGTCAGGCCCAAGGCAATCCACACCTGATGAGCCAAGGTATAGCGCAATACGATGAACGATAGCGAGAGAATCGCCAGCATCGGCCCTGCTTCGCGGTAGCGATCGTCATACATCCAGCCAATCAGCAGCGGGCTGGCGGTCAGGAAACCGCCACAAATGAACAGCACCAGCAGGTCGACCAGCAGCCGAAAGCGGAAATACAGCGCTTTGAGGCGCGGCTTGTCGTCGGCCCGGGCCGCTTCGCTGAAAGCAGGCAGCGCCACCGCGCCGACAATTTTCATGAGCGCGGTCTGCACCGCACCCAGGATCAGCACGGCGATCGAATACACACCCAGTTGCGCCGCCGACATGCTGGCGCCAAACCATATGCGGTCGCCGTACATCGCCAGCACGCCGACCATCGACGACAACAGAATCCAGCGGCCAAACACGATCAGCTCGGTCAGCGCGGAACGGTCCCAGCGCAGGTGGTTGTTGGGCCCCTCCAGGGCGGTATGCCCCAGCACGGTCCAGACGACCGCCGAAACCAGTCCTGATAACACCAGCGCCCAGATCGAATGGGTCAGCAAGCCCAGCACCAGCATCACCACCAGGCCGGCCACCTGCGAGGCAAGGTCGACCAGCACCACGCGCTTTTGTTGGAAAGTTCGTACCGCCACATCTATCTTGGTGGACTGGAAACCCCAGATGGCCGCCGACAGGCCGGTGACCGCCAGCACCATCGGCAGGACGGGCGCGGCATAGGTCGAGTCGGCCGGCCACAGCTCAGCCAGTTGGGCCAACCAAGCTCCCAGGGCCAGCAGCAGGGTAAGGGCAAACAGCAGGAAACCGCGGATGATCTGCACGGTCCAGGCGGTGTTGAGAAAGTCCGGGTCGTCTCCGCGGTGGCTCTGGATGATGTTCTGGCGCAGGCCGACATCGGAAAGCAAATGCAGCAGTATCGAAACAGTGGTGGCGATGACCATCACCCCGAACATTTCCGGCAGCAGCAAGCGGGCCATGATCAGATTGCCGCCCAGGCGCATCACCTGTGAAGCCACCTGCGAGACCAGGTTCCAAGACCCGGCCCTCAGGGCCCGCTTGCGCAGGCTCGCGGCGGCTGACACATCAATCGACGGCATGACTTCAATCTCTGACTGATTGGCTAAAAGTCACTATAGTTTCAATTAGCCATGATGCTAGCCGTTGCCCACCGAGGGAAAGGTGTACATAGCCGATGCCTGAACATTTTCGTGCGTTGATCGTCATCCTGTTTCTGGCGAGCGTGGTCTTCCTGATGGCCCGGCGGCCTGCCACCGACCTGATTCCGCTCAGCGACTACAAGCGCCGGCGCAATCTGTGGTTCCTGCTGACCCTGCTGGCTTTTTTCTCCCACAGCTTCTGGCTGTACCTGGGGGTGGGCGCGGTCGTCCTGTTGCTGGCCGGGCGCCGCGAGCACAACCCCATGGCGCTGTTCTACATGCTGCTGTTCCTGATCCCGCCAGCGTCGGTGCAGGTGCCCGGGTTTGGCGTGGTCAATTACCTGGTCGACCTTAACCATATTCGCCTGCTGACCCTGTGCGTGTTGCTGCCGGCCGCGCTGTACCTGCGCCGCCAAGGTGACACTTTGCGCTTTGGCCGCACCTGGGCCGATAAACTGCTGGCGGCCGGCCTGCTGCTGATGAGCGTGCTCTATTTGCGCGAAACCACCCTTACCGACACGCTGCGCCAGGCGCTGTACCTGTATGTCGACGTTCTCCTGCCGTATTACGTGGCCAGCCGTGGCCTGCGCCAGATCAGCGACTTCAAGGACACCCTGCTGGCCTTCGTGCTCGCCTCTTTCGTCATGGCGCTGATCGCTGTGGCCGAGTATGTGCGCCACTGGCTGTTATACAGCGCCCTGGTCGAGGCCATGGGCGTGCCATGGAGCATGTCCGGCTACCTGAGCCGGGGCGGTGCACTGCGGGCAAGCGTCACCACCGGCCAGGCGATTGCACTGGGTTACGTGATGAGCGTGGCCATCGGCCTGTTCCTGTTCGTGCAGGGCTATGTGCAACGCCCGCTGCACAGGGCCATGGGCGCCCTGCTGCTGGCCGCCGGGCTGTTCGCGCCATTGTCGCGTGGCCCGTGGATCGGCGCGGTGGTCATCGTGGTGGTGTTCATCGCCCTGGGCAAAGGCGCCGTCAAGCGCCTGGCGCTGCTAGGTGCGGCAGGCATGCTGGCGTTGCCCTTGCTGACCGTCGTGCCTGGGGGCGACAAGGTGCTGGACCTGCTGCCGTTCATCGGTAACCTCGAGAAAGAGAACATCACCTACCGCGAGCGGCTGATGGACAACTCGTGGATCGTCATCCAGCGCAACCCGTTGTTCGGCTCCTTCGACTTCCGCAACACACCCGAAATGCAGGCGATGATCCAGGGCGACGGCATCATCGACATCGTCAACACCTACATCAACCTGGCGTTGCGGGTCGGCCTGGTCGGGCTAGGGCTGTTCGTGGCGTTCTTTGCCGTCGTGCTGCGGGGTATCCGCAGGGCCATGCTCAGCTTTGCCGACAAGGACGACGAGCGAAGGCAGCTCGGCCGGGTGTTGCTGGCAACGCTGATCGGCATTCTGGTCATCATCTTCACGGTCAGCAGCATCACCTTCATCCCGGTGGTGTACTGGTCTATCGCAGGCCTGGGCGTGGCCTACATCCAGATGGTTCGCCGGCTGCACAACAGCCAGGTCATGGAACTGGCAGAACCCGACCTACAACCCAGGTAATGTTCATGAATAGGCTGTCCCTGCGTCATTACGTGCGCCTTTCGGCCATTGCCGGCCTGGCCCTGCTGCCGCTGGCCAGCTGGGCTTCCGACTGGCAGGTCAGTGTCGATGAGCAAAATGGCTTGCCTAGCGTGACACACGGCGGTGGCCCGGTCATGAAGGCCAAATTCGATTTCTGGGCTGCCAACTGGAGCTGGACCGGTTTCTATACCGACTTCAAGGTCAATGGCCCTTACCACTACACGCTGCGGGGCAAGAACAAGGAGCTGGACTTCGACCTGCAGGCTGACATCCGCAAGGAACAGGCGCAAACCCTGAGCTGGGCCTTCGACCTCGACGCCCACAGCCGCCAGAGCGGTGTCATGGGTGGCGGCATGGTGTTCCAGTTCGACCCGGCACAAATCGCCGGCGACATGGGGGCCCCGCAGTTGCTGCCCGACAATCGCGGCTGGACGTGGGGCAAGGCTGACCAGGGGCGACGCATCGAAATGCGCTTCGACCCGCCACTGGCCAAGGTCTATTTCGAGCGCGGCAACCCGTCCGAGCTGCGCGCATTCCTCTACAAGGACCCGATCAGCGCCGGCCGCCAGCAGCTCAAGGCCGTGCTCAACGTGACCGGCGACATCGAACTCGGCCCGACGCCCACCGAGCGCTTCGGCCTGGCAGACCCCGCCAAGTGGCCTGATGACCAACTGGACTGGCGCACCTCGCCGGTGGACCTGTCGTTCCTCAACGCAGGGGAAAGACCCGCCGGCAAGCGTGGCTTCGTCAAGGCGGTGGGCGACCAGTTGATGTTCGCCGACAACACCCCAATACGCTTCTGGGGCACCAACCTGTCGGCCTACTCGCTGTTCAAAAGCCCCGACGACGAAATACGCCAACAGGCCAAACGCCTCTCGGCACTGGGTTTCAACCTGGTGCGCCTGCATCACCACGACTCGCCCTGGGTCAGCCCCAACGTCTTTGGCGACGGCACCTTGGTGCGCGATACCCAGCAGCTCAGCGCCCAATCGCTGCGCAAGCTCGACCTGTGGATCAAGTCACTCAAGGACGAAGGCATCTACATCTGGCTGGACATGCATGTGCAGCGTGCGTTTACCGCCAACGACCACATCGAAGACTTCAAGGAGCTGCCCGAGCAGGATGGTCGCGTCGACCTGAAGGGTTACGCCTACGTGAACGACAGTATCCAGCAAGCGATGAAACGCTTCGCCGAGCAGTACCTGACCCATGTGAACGAATACACGGGCCTGGCCTACAAGGACGACCCCGCCATCGCCGCCGTGCTGATCACCAACGAGAATGACCTGACCCAGCATTACGGCAACGCCCTGATGCCGAACAAGGATGTACCACGCCACAGCGCGCGCTACATGACGGCGGCCAAGGCCTTTGCCAAACAGTTTGACCTACCCGCCGACCTGACCTGGCGTGCCTGGGAGCATGGGCCGTCGAAGCTGTTGCTCAACGAGCTGGAACAACGCTTCAATGCCGACATGATCGCCCACTTGCGCAGCGTGGGCGTGAAAGTCCCCATTGCTACCACCAGCACCTGGGGCGGCAATGGGCTTAGCGCACTGCCGGCACTGAGCGTTGGTGATGTCATCGACGCCCACAGCTACGGCGACGCAGGCCAACTGGAGAAGAACCCGCTGACCAGCGACGGCATGATCGACTGGATTGCTGCCGCCCAGGTCGTCGGCAAACCGCTGACCGTTACCGAGTGGAACGCCGAGCCCTTCCCGCTGCCGGACCGTCACTCGCTACCCATTTACATCGCCGGCACTGCCAGCCACCAAGGCTGGGACGCCATGCTGCAATACGCCTACAGCCAACAAGCATTCAACCCAGGTTGGCGCACGGCGGACAACTGGCACGCGTACAACGACCCAGCGATGATCGCCACCCTGCCCGCCGCTGCCCTGCTCTATCGCCGTGCGGACGTAAGACCAGCCACCACTCGCTACGTGTTCGCACCGACACCTGCCACCCTTTACAACCAGGAAATCACCCCGCGTAACTCACCGCTGCTGCGCACGGCCATGGAAAAGGGCCAGTTGCAGATCGCCCTGCCACACACGCCGCAATTGCCCTGGCTGAAACCCGCGCCTATCCCGGCAGACGCGCAGGTGCTGCACGACCCGGGGCAAGCGCTGCTGGCCGCCGATGCCACCGAGTCGGTGACCGATACAGGCGAGCTCAGGCGCAACTGGCAACAAGGCATCTACACCATCGACACGCCACTGACCCAAGCCGCCAGCGGCTGGCTGGGCGGCCGCCCGATCAACCTGGGTGCCATTCAGATACAAACGAAAACGCCTTACGCCAGCGTCGTGGTCCAGAGCCTGGACGGCAAGCCACTGGGCCAGTCGCGCGAGCTTCTGCTGTCACTGGGCACCCGTGCCATGCCCAAGGCCGATGACAAGACGCCGTTCAATGTCGAGCCCCTTGAAGGCCGCCTGGACATCAAGGCGCCCGCCGGCCTGAAACTGTTCGCCCGCGATGCACGGGAACAGCCGAAGCCGCTGCCGGTGGCCTACAAGGATGGGCAATACACCATTACCTTCGACGGTACCTACATGTCCAACTGGCTATTCTTGAAATAGAGCATATGGCCATCTACGCTCAGGTCACCTGTAGCTGATCATCCCACCTGCACGTGTCAGGGAGTGTTCACTGCGTCTGTAAACAGCAGATTCCAGGAGGTGGGGATGAAATATCTGGTTGTGGGTGGTGCGGGCTACATTGGCTCGCACATGGTCAAGCACCTGCTCGCCGCCGGCCATGAAGTGCTGGTGGCGGACCTGGTCTCACCTGGGCCCGGTATCCAGTGGGCCAAGCTCGACATCGCCGACGAAGCCGCACTGGACGTGCTGTTTGGCGTTTGCCGCTTCGATGCGGTGTTCCACTTCGCCTCGTTCATTCAAGTGGGCGAGTCGGTCAGTGCCCCCGGCAAGTACTACCAGAACAATGTCGCAGCCACCCTTTCCCTGCTGCAGGCCATGGTCAATGCCGGCATCAGGCACCTGGTGTTTTCTTCGAGTGCCGCCGTATACGGCAACCCGCAGTACGTGCCGATAGATGAAGCACACACCAAGGGGCCGATCAACCCGTATGGGTTGAGCAAATGGATGGTCGAGCAGATTCTTGAGGACTTCGACCGGGCCTATGGTTTGAAGTCGGTATGCCTGCGCTACTTCAATGCAGCGGGCGCTGACCCGGAAGGCCAGCTAGGCGAGCGTCATGAACCGGAAACCCATCTGATCCCGTTGATCCTGCAGGCTGCATCTGGCCGGCGTGAGGCGGTGACAGTGTTTGGTCGCGACTACGACACACCGGATGGCACCTGCATACGCGACTACGTGCATGTGGCAGACCTGGCGGCGGCCCATGCACTGGCAGTGGATTATTTACTGGACGGTGGCGAGCGTGCCGCGTTCAACCTGGGCAATGGCCTGGGCTTTTCGGTGCAACAGGTGATCGATACGGCCCGGGCAGTGACCGGGCGACAGATCAATGCCCTTGACGCACCGCGTCGCGCCGGCGACCCGCCACGGCTGGTGGCGGATGCGAGCAAAGCCATGCAGGTGCTGGGCTGGCGCCCGGCATTCGCCTCGCTGGAGCAGATTGTTCGGCATGCGTGGCAGTGGGAGTTGCAGTATCCCTGGAGGCGCTGAGTTGGCCTCATAGCCTTCAGGCGCAGCACAAGGCTGCGCCTAAAAGCGTATTGCCAGAAAGATCAGTAATAGGTGCGCGGCTGTTCGTCAGCCTTGTTCAACACTGTCCCGATCAGGTTCACCGTGCCCAGGTGATGCAGGCAATCCTCGATTTCCTTCTTGTTGTTCATTCCGTTGGCCACCACCAGCAACACGCAGTCGAACTTGGGCATCACGGTGATCGCATCGTCCGAGCTGAGCAGCGGTGGCAAATCGAAAATGCAGATGCGCGATTCGTAGCGGTTGCGCAAATCGCCAATCAGGTTGTTCACCTTGGGCGAGGACAGCATCTCGGTCGACAGGGGCACGGGTACCCGCGTTGGCAGCACCACGAAGCGCGGCAAGGTGGGGTTGACCAGGCAGTCCTGCAACTCGGCCTTGTCCGACAGAAACTCGTTCAGTGCCTGCTCCATGGGCAGGCCCAGGTAACTGCCGACCTTGGGCCGGCGCAGGTCGAAGTCCACCAGTAACGCAGTCTTGGTGGTGTGGTGGGCAATACTCATGGCCAGGTTGATCGCCAGCATGGTCTTGCCCGCTTCTGGCGTTGGCGAGGTGATGGCCAAGGTACGCCAGCCGTTCTCGTCCATGGCCCTGAGCACCTGCGTACGCAACAGGTCGATCGGCCCGTTCATGTTGGAGTTCTTGTTGTACGCCACGATGCGGTTACGCTCCAGGTGGTCTGCACGCAGCGGCACCACCTTGGTGTTCACGTAATCGAACTGACCCGGCACTTCGGCCAGCGCCGTACCGGGGGCGGGAGACAGTGCCTGGGGAGTACCCGGGGTTACCTGATGAATATTGTTGCCAACAGCCGGCTTGATCCTGTCCATCACTGCTTTCCCTATACAAACCGAGACATGACTTTGTACAACAGCACATCCAGTGGCATGTAGAACACGTGCACCAGCCCTATCATGATAGCTGCCAGCGCCAGTGCCGCCAGGATCAGGTGATTGCGCCAGCGTTTGCGTCGGGCTACGTCGGCCCGGGTATCGATATAGGGCAGTGCCACCAGCACCCGTTTGCCCAGCAGGTTTTCCAGGGCGCCAACGCCGCGCACGCGCTGATTGAGCATTTCCAGCAGCATCACCAGCGCACCGCCACCGGCCGGCGCAAGCACCAGGCCCAGCGCAGCGATTTTCTTGCGGTTAGGCTTGATCGGCTTCTCAGGCAACAGAGGAGGCTCCAGCAGCACAAAGCGTTCAGCCTTGTTTTCCTGCTCGAGGCTTTCGGTAATCTTTGCGCCCATTTCCTTGGCACGAATCTCTTCGTATTTCTTGCGCGCGTTGTCGTGGTCACGCATCAAGGTCACCAGGCCACGCTCGACTTGCGGCGCCTCTAGGATCTCGGCTTCATAGCCTTCCATTTTCCGGGTCAGCTCACGCTTTTGCTCTGCCAGCGAAGCAATACGCACCTGCGCGGCACTCATCTTGGCGCGGACACGGGCCGCGTCGAGGCTGACCGTGGACGCTGCCGCAGCGCGACCACCACTGGCTTCGAGCGCCTGGATCTTGCGCTTGACCGCCACGACATCCGGGTGGGCGTCCTTGTAGCGGGTCAGCAGCTGCGCGTATTCGGCTTTCAGGCTTGGCAGGTCTTCGGGCAGGTCGGCACGCGTTGGCCGGGTGCCTTCGGCAACCTTGGTGGCAAGGCCGGCATTGGCCGCAGACAGCTCCAGTTCCAGGTAGCGCAGCTCTTCCTGGGCAGCCTTGTAATCACGGTCGACCTCACGGAATTCCAGCTCCGCCCGCGACAGCATGTTCATGCGCAGGGTCTGGTGCTCGGGCAAGGCATTGGCATGGGCCTGCTTGAAATCGGCCAGCTGGTTTTCCAGGCTGGCCAGCTCGGCACCCAGCTTATTGGCTTCCTGCGTGAGGAATTCGGTGGTTTCGTTGGCCCGCTCGGTGCGCTGCTTGAGGTTTTCGTTGAGGAACAGCGTCACCAGTTCATCGGCGACTTCCTTGGCTACTTGTGGCTGTTTGTGCTCGAACGACACATTGAACGCCACGGTCGCTTCACCACGACCGCGCACGAAGGTGGTAAGGGTTTCGACCACGATCGCGTTGCGCATCTGGTCGATCCTGTCGCTTTCGCTGAAGCGCTTGTCAGCGAAGAGGTCGTACTTGCCGATGATGCGCAGCAGGTTGTCGCGGGTCATCACCCGTTGGCGAATCACCTCGATGCGCTCATCGGCAAAGCTGGTGTTGTTGGTCGACACCAGCTCAGGCGAAATCTGCTGCGACTCCACCAGAATGGTGCCGGTCGACTGGTAGATCGGCGGCACCATCAACGCGACGGCCACGGTCGCGGCTAGAATGACTGCGGCACTCACCCCTAACACCAGGGCCCTGTCCTTGATAATGGCGATGTAATCTCTGAGGGAGAGCTCGTAGTCAGACTTCATAGGGCCACCTGCCTGCAGTTCAGATGTCGGGGTACCTGTACGTCAACGTCAAACCAACGATCGTAGCGGTCGCATCCGGTACATGGTCCTGCTGCCGTTCCTTGTACATCAGCGACAGGCGCAGGTCCCAGTAAGGCGAAAACTGGCGGCTGGCCCATACGCTGTAAGTCTGCAGCGTGTTGGGCGACTGCCCTTTGCTGTCTTGCCACGCGGCGTCGGCGCCGACCCGGGACAACTCGGTCAGCGCATAGCTCCACACACCACGCACCTGGTCCAGTTCGGCGAAGCCGCCTTCGGCACTTGCCACCGTGCTGCGCTCGGCGGTGAGGCTGGCGTCGGCACGCGGGCCGGTATACAGCAACGCAACCCCACCCTCCCCGCGCCGGCCGCCGTCGTCACCTGACACTTGGTTGACGCCAACATGGGCATCGGCGCTCAAGCCTTCGGCAAGCTGGTATTTAATGCCGACTGCCGGGCTGTAGCTGTTGGAAGCGGTCGCGGTAAGGTCCTCTTCGGGCTCATAGCGCCGGGCACCGAAACGGGTATACAGGTCAGCCCGCTCACTCCAGGCGTAAGTCCAGGTAAAGACGTTCGCCAGTTCGTCGTAGCCCGTCAGCGTGCTGATGTCGTAACGGGCACGGCTGTAGGTGGTTTCGTTGCTCAAGGTACTGCGCTCGGTCACCGCCTGGCTCCAGTTGCCAGTCAAGGTGTAAAGCTTCTGCGTACCGTCGGTGGTAATCACCCCGGTATCCAGTACTGTCCCCGACAACGTCGAGCTTTCGTTGTAGCGCCCCACCAGGCCGAACCGCCCCCGCTCGGTGGTGCGCTGCCAACCTAGGCTGATATCAGGGTCTTCACGGTCATCGACGATATCCGTATCGGACGAGCGCAGCACATGCATGCCAAGCCCCAACCTCAATTCGTCACGGTCGAAAGTACCAATCAGGGTGTAATCCGGCGCGATGATCGTGCGCGTTATGCCCTTTTCCCCCGAGGTCAACAGCAATGGGTTGCTGTCGTATTCGACGGATGTCGGTACCACCACCGTAGACTGCCAATTTGCCGCCAGTACCGCGTCCGTGAACGGCAAGACCAAGATTGCCGTTGCAATGCGAGTTGTTCTAAGAAGAGGCATTAAATGTTCTTATTAAAGGCAAGATCAAGGAACGACCAGCGTATCGCCAGCCTGAAGTTGGATGTTGGTGGACATGTCCCGGCCAGACACCAGGTCCTTATATCGCACGGGCAGGATCTTTTGGGAAGCACCGGTGCCGCGGACCACCTTGATTTCGCTTTCATCTGCAAACTTGTCCAGGCCACCCGACATGCTCAGCGCCTGCAATACCGCCGTAGGGCCTGCCATTTGCACGGGCCCGGGTTTGATCACTTTACCCTGTACATAGACCATGTTGCCGGCAATGCTTTTGACGACAACGCTGACGTTAGGGTCGGGGAGGTATTTTTCGAGTTTGGCAGCGACCTGCTTTTCGACTGCCGTCACGTCCAGCCCGGCGACATCGATGCGCCCGGCCAGGGGGAAGGTGATACTGCCATCGGGAAGTACGGTGGCTTCTTGACGCAGGCTGTCTTCCTGCCACACCGATACCATCACCACATCGCCGGGGCTGAGCAGGTAGGCAGCACTGCTCTGGTCGGCGTTACCGGCGCCAGACCACACCGTCAGCATGCAGAAAGCGGCAAACATTGAACGCACCATGAGGGTCCCTCCGGCCAAATGGCCCGACAAAGAGCACTGAATGAGAACAACACACCAACTCTCGCTCCGCTTCACGGCGCACTGCTGCCGCGATGGCCTCGACCTTCCTGGAGGCCCTTGCCTTGACGCTGCAGACGTGGCTGCAACGCCTTGTAAATGTTGGTCCTACGGGCTACTGGGAATATAGCAACGGTTGGAGAATTCACAAGCCATGCCTGTGGCTTCGCGGCAAGGAGCAGTCACTTCAGGTACAAGGCAGCCGGTTCAGATCTTTCTGCGGTTGGCAACGGCAACAAAACCGACCACAGCAAAGGCAAAGAACCAGCCAGCAGTTGAAACAGGAATGATACTGTTCTGATTTATATACGAATCTGCCGCGCCGGCAGCACCACTTAGCATCACCAGCAAGAACATCGATTTGATTATCAGAGTCGTGCGCATACTCCCCTCCTAAAAACAGGAAAATCAATGAGTTATTAGAGCGGTGCTGCGGGTGTTGTTACATGTTTGATTTGAGCTTATGGGCACAATGACACTACGTCAATGATTCGACACCATAATAAAATTCAATGGGCGATGGGCGCATTCGTCAAAAAAACGGCATGCAGAATATGCAAGGGAGGGATGATGCGATGAACATGTCGTTTCACAGCTGATAACACGTGGGGGCATGATTGCCCCCTGCGCTTTCATTCGTCTGCGTGGTGAACCACAACCAGTAACTGCGCCGGTGTCACACCTACCGAGCGCAGCCGGTGCGGCGTCTGGGCGTTGAAATGCAGGGCGTCGCCCTGCTCCAGCAACACCCGCTCACTCATGAAATCCACTTCCACCTGGCCTGCGTGAACAAACAGGAACTCTTCGCCCTGGTGTTCCTTGAACGTAGGGTCGCTGAACTCGGACGGCGGCTGAATCAGAAACGGCAGCAGGCTGCGCTGGCCAACCTGACTGGTGAGGGCCGCGTACCCCGGCCCTTGCCCATCGCCAACCAGGGCCTGGCGCTCGGTACGGCGCACCAGGCTGTAGCGGCTCTGCCCGGCCTGTTCTTCGGCGAACAGCTCTTCGACATTGACGTTCAGTGCCCTCGCCAGTTTCAGCGCCGCAGCGATCGAGGGCGTGTTGAGGCCGCGCTCGACCTTGGACAGGTAGCTTTTGGTCATGCCAGTCTTTTCGGCCAGCATTTCCAGGGTCATCCCCAGTTTCTTACGCAGCAGTTTCAATCGGATAGACATGTGACGCGGGTTTCCCAGGCTGAGGCAGCCATGATACGCGTCTGAAAGCTGACGCCAAGCCTCCAGGGACTTTGAATCAAGGCATCACCGGCGGCACGTACTGCAGCGTTGTACCCAGCGCCCACAGCAACACCAGCACCAACGGCACATGCACCAGCAATTGCACGAACGAGAAACCGATCAGGTCGCGCGCCTTGAGCCCCAGCACGCCCAGCAGCGGCAGCATGTAGAACGGGTTGATCAGGTTCGGCAAGGCTTCGGCCGCGTTGTAGATCTGCACCGCCCACCCCAGGTGGTACTGCAGGTCGTTGGCCACCAGCATCACGTAAGGGGCCTCGATGATCCACTTGCCGCCGCCTGAAGGGATGAAGAAGCCCAGCACCGCCGAATACACGCCCATCAGCACGGCATACGTGTCATGGGTGGCAATCTGGGTGAAGAACAGTGAAATATGGTGGGCCAGCGTCTGTTCATCGACGCCCTTCACCTGGGTGAGGATGGCAGCGATCGAACCATACAGCGGGAACTGGATCAGCACACCGGTGGTGGTCGGTACCGCACGCGCCACCGCGTCAAGGAAGCTGCGTGGGCGCCAGTGCAGCAAAGCACCGAGCATGATGAACAACAGGTTGTAGGTGTTGAGCCCCGAGATGGCGGTAATCGCAGGTTTTGTCGCAAACTCCTGATACAGCCAGCCAGCAGCCAAGGCCACCAACAGCAGGATCAGGATCGGGCTGTGTTCCAGCCACTCCCCCGGGCGCGTGCGTTGCGGCGCGGGTGGCGCTGTGAAGCTGGGGTCGACACCGCAGTCTTCTGCGCTACGTGCGCTGTTCGGGCCCGGAGCGGTGGCGTAGGCGATCACCAGCGAGACCACCACCAGCGCCGCCAACATCACGCCGGACTGCCAGAGAAAGATGGTTTCGGTAAAGGGGATCACCCCGGTTATCGACAGGATTGAAGGTGGCAGGCTGGCCGGGTTTGCCTGCAGCTGCGCCGCCGAGGATGACAGGCCCAACGCCCACACCGCACCCAGCCCCAGGTAAGCGGCCGCACCCGCAGCGCGGTAGTCCATCTTCAGGTCGGTGCGCCTTGCCAGGGCGCGCACCAACAAACCTCCAAACACCAGCGACAGCCCCCAGTTGAGCAAAGAGGCCAGCATCGAGATCAGTGCTACCCAGCACACTGCCGAGCGCCCATTGCCGGGGATGCGCGCCAGGCGATCGATCAGCCTTGCGGCGGGTGGCGAGCTGGCCACCACATAACCGCCGATGACCACGAAGGCCATCTGCATGGTGAACGGTATCAGGCTCCAGAAACCGTCGCCAAACGCCTTGGCGGTGTCGGTCGGTTTGGCGCCCATGGCCAGTGCGCCGATACACACCAACAGCACCGCCAGCGCGGCAAACACCCAGGAGTCGGGGAACCAGCGTTCAGCCCAGTTGGAGCAGCGCAAGGCAAAGCGCGCGGAGCGGCTGTCTTGAATTTCAGCGGCCACGGTTGAATTCCTTTTATTGGTTTTATGGGATGAAGCGGTATTGCCAGGCAACGCAAAAAACCTGTTGGAACGGGTTTACCCGCGAATGCGGCGGTCAATGTACCGACGCACTCGCGGGTAAACCCGCTCCAACAGGGTGGGATCACGTCATGCCTTAGAAGGTCATTTCCTTCACATCATCCGGCACGATCAGTTTGCCGGCGGTTTTCTCGATGATTTCCTCGACGCTGACCCCAGGCGCGGTCTCGCGCAGAATGAAGGCGCCGTCTTCGATTTCCAGGTAGGCCAGGTCGGTCAGCACCTTGCGGATGCAGCCCGCACCGGTCAGCGGCAGGCTGCACTGTGGCAGCAACTTGGACTCGCCGTCCTTGGAGGCGTGGGTCATGGTAACGATGATGTTGTCGGCGCCGGCCACCAGGTCCATGGCCCCGCCCATGCCCTTGACCAGCTTGCCCGGAATCATCCACGAGGCGATATTGCCCTGCACGTCCACCTCGAAAGCCCCCAGGACGGTCAGGTCGACGTGGCCGCCACGGATCATGGCGAACGATTGTGCCGAATCGAAAATCGAGGCACCGCGGCGGGCGGTGACAGTTTGCTTGCCGGCGTTGATCATGTCGGCATCGAGGGTACTTTCAGTGGGGAATTCGCCCATGCCGAGCAAGCCGTTTTCCGATTGCAGCATCACATCCATGTCGGCGGGTACATAGTTGGCCACCAAGGTGGGAATGCCGATGCCCAGATTGACGTAGTAACCGTCCTTCAGTTCACGGGCAACGCGTTGCGCCATCTGTTCGCGGGTCAGTGCCATGGTCAGGATCTCTTTATTGTTCGGGTGGATGGCGCTCAGGCCTTGACGGTGCGCTTTTCGATACGCTTTTCGAAGGTGCCGACGATGACACGGTCCACGTAGATGCCCGGGGTGTGGATTTCGCTTGGCAGCAGCACGCCAGGCTCGACGATTTCTTCCACTTCGACCACGGTGATCTTGCCGGCGGTGGCCGCCAGCGGGTTGAAGTTTTGCGCAGTGTTGCGGTACACCACGTTGCCGTAGTGGTCGGCCTTCCAGCCCTTGACGATGGCGAAGTCACCGGTGATGGATTCTTCCAGGATGTACTTGCGGCCCTTGAACTCGCGGACTTCCTTACCGTCGGCAACCGGGGTGCCATAGCCGGTGGCGGTGTAGAACGCCGGAATGCCGGCACCACCTGCGCGCATTTTTTCGGCGAGGGTGCCCTGTGGGGTCAGTTCCACTTCCAGCTCGCCACTGAGCAACTGGCGTTCGAACTCGGCGTTTTCGCCCACGTAGGAGGCGATCATCTTGCGAATTTGCCGGTCTTCCAGCAACACGCCCAGACCAAAACCGTCAACGCCGCAGTTGTTGGAGACCACGGTCAGGCCCTTGACGCCGCGCCGCTTGATTTCGCTGATAAGGTTTTCCGGGATGCCGCACAGGCCGAAACCACCGGCCAGTACCGTCATGTTGTCGGTCAGGCCTTCGAGGGCCTGCTCATAGGTTGCAACGCGCTTGTCCAGTCCGGCCATGCTGATCCGCCTTTTGTAGTTGTTTAACCGACGAGGCTGTCGGTGAGCGTGTGCAGACATCTTCACCGCAAGCGACTGATTTGTTAATTTTGTTTTCGTCATCGATTGATAATTTTTACAAAACAAACGATAGGCCCGACATGAACGTCAAACAACTGCGCGCCTTTGTCGCCGTGGCCAAGTACCAGAGCTTTGCCCAGGCCGGTGAACACCTGCACGTTTCGCAACCGGCACTGAGCCTGACCATCAAGGCGCTGGAAGAAAACCTCGGCGGCGCCCTGCTCAGCCGCACCACGCGCAGCGTAAGCCTGACTGCCGAAGGCGAAGTGCTGCTGCCACTGGCACGCCGCCTGCTGGCCGACTGGGACGACACCGAAGAGATGCTGCGCCAGCGCTTTACCCTGCAATTGGGCCGTGTTTCGGTGGCGGCCATGCCGGCTTTTGCCGGCAACCTGTTGCCCCACTCGCTCAAGGTGTTTCGCCAGCGCTACCCCAAGGTCAACGTCACGGTGCACGACGTGATCAACGAACAGGTACAGGAACTGGTACGCCATCGTCGCGTCGAACTGGGCATCGGCTTCGAGCCGGATAACATCGATGGGCTGGACTTCCACCCGTTGTACATGGACCGCTTCGTTGCCGTAGTGGCCGCCGACTCGCCCTTGGCGCTGCTGCCCCAGGTCAGCTGGGCACAGCTGATGGCCGAAGATTTCGTGGCCCTGCAACGACCTTCGGCGGTGCGCCTGCTGATGGAGCAGAATGTGGCGGCCCGCCACGGCAAGCTGGCAGTCGCGTTCGAAAGCCACCAGCTGACGACCATCGGCCGCATGGTGGCCAGCGGCCTGGGGGTCAGTGCCGTGCCGGCGCTGTGCATCAACCAGATGCAGGAGCTGGGTGCCCGCTGCGTCACCTTGGTCGAGCCCACTGTCGAGCGGCGCATCGGCGTGATTGCCCTCAGCGAGCACAAGCTTTCCACTGCAGCGCAAGCACTGCTTGAGGTGCTTCTTTCCAATACCCGGATCCCGGAGGTGACATGCGTTACGTAAATCTGGCAGGCACGAGTGTTCCAGCCATCGGCCAAGGCACCTGGTACATGGGCGAAGACCCAGGTCGCAAGGCTGCCGAAGTCGCGGCGCTGCAACAGGGCATCGAGCTGGGCCTGAACCTGATCGACACCGCCGAGATGTATGCCGAAGGGGGGGCAGAAGAGGTCGTTGGCCAAGCCATTGCCGGGCGCCGCGACCAGGTATTTCTGGTCAGCAAGGTCTACCCGCACAATGCCGGCCTGCGCGGCATGGCGGCTGCCTGCGAACGCAGCCTCACACGCCTGGGCACTGATTGCATCGACCTGTACCTGCTGCACTGGCGTGGTCAGCACCCGCTGGAGGAAACCGTCGAGGGCTTCGAGCGCTTGCGCGAGCAGGGCAAGATCAAGCGTTGGGGCGTGTCCAACTTTGACGTCGACGACCTGCGCGAACTGCACAACCCTGATTGTGCCACCAACCAGGTGTTGTATAACCCGGCCCAGCGCGGCATCGAATTCGACTTGCTACCGTGGTGCGAAAAACGTGGCTTGCCATCCATGGCCTACTGCCCGCTGGCTCAGGCCGGGCGCTTGTTGCAGCACCCGGTGCTGGCGGAAATCGCCGAGCGCCATGGCGCCACACCGGCCCAGGTGTGCCTGGCCTGGGTGACCCGCGATGACGGCGTGATCGCCATCCCCAAGGCGGTGACACCCGAGCACGTGCGGCTCAATGCGGCGGCGGGAGCGCTGACCTTGACCGGTGAAGACCTGCGGGCGATCGACCGGGCGTTCCCTGCACCGACGCGCAAGCAGCGGTTGGCGATGGTGTAGGCGAGCACAAGCTGGGCCAGTAGACGACCTCTGTGGGAGCGGGCATGCCCGCGAACACCGGCAAGGCCGGTGCCCTGCAACGCGGTGGCTGCTTCGCGGGCTCGCCCGCTCCCACAGACCGCGCAAGTACCGAGCGTTGAGCAACTGCGCCACCACCGCCCGCCGCTGCCGTTCGCCAAGCGCAATCTGGACCAGGACGCGACCTTTGGGAGCAACTGTCTTGCTCAATTTCTAAAAGCTGGCGCGATCCCTGTGGGAGCGGCCCTATCGCGACACAAGGCCGCTCCCACAGGGTGGACTGCCCCCAAGAAGTTGGACACTAATCCAACCCTTGGGGGATCTATGGGTAAGTACACCGAGCAATTCAAGCTCACAGCGATCACAGCCTACCTGGACGG
>NZ_OLKJ01000028.1:0-208422 GCF_900291005.1 Pseudomonas sp. Kh14 | reverse complement strand
TGAGTACATTCACTACTACAACCATGATCGCATCAAGCTGAGACTCAATGGCCTGAGCCCTGTGGAATACAGGGCTCAGGCTGCAGCTTAAAACTGTCCAACTTTTGGGGGGCAGTCCAGGGGGGGCTCAGGCCTAGTGGCAAACGTGGCTGTCGACCAAGGTATAACGCACCGTGGCCGATGAATGGTTGGGGCAGGCTCAAGGCTGCAGGCGGTCAATGTGGGAGCGGGCATGCCCGCGAACACCGGCAAGGCCGGTGCCCTGCAATGCGGTGGCTGCTTCGCGGGCTCGCCCGCTCCCACAGGGAACCGCGCAAGTTCCGAGCGTTGGGGTCAGTGGAAATCCCGGCTGCGTACATCCAGCCCTTGCAGCAGCGGACTCACATCCTCCAACCGCCGCGCAATCAGGTGCCGCACCCCATTCTCCTGCTCCAACCGCCCACTGACCTTGAGCAACTGCGAACCCACCAGCGCCCGCCGCTGCCGTTCGGCCAGTGCACGCCACACCACCACGTTGACCATGCCATGCTCGTCTTCCAGAGTAACGAAGGTCACTCCGCTGGCGGTTTGAGGCCGTTGCCGGCCCACCACCAGCCCGGCCACGGCAATGTTGTCGCCATGCTCCACACCCTGCAATTCACTGGAGCTGCGACACCCCAGTGCCCTCAGGCGAGAACGCAACAGCGCCAGTGGATGTGGGCCAAGCGTAGTGCCGAGGGTTTGATAATCGGCCATCAGGTCCTCGCCCACGGTTGGCACGGGCAATTGCACCGGTTCTTCAGGCAAGGCCTGCACATCGGCGAACAACGGCAGTTGCGGCTGCACCGCCGCCACCTGCCAGCGCGCCTGATGCCGATCGCTGGCCAAGGCGCGCAGCGCCCCGCCATCAGCCAGGCGGGCACGGGCCCGTGCGTCCAGGCCGGCGCGCAAACACAGGTCTTCGACGTTGCGCCACGGCCGCTGCGCCCTTGCCTGCTGCACGCGCCTGGCATCGGCTTCGGCCAGGCCACGCACCAGTCGCAGGCCCATGCGAATGGCCAGGGTGCCTTGAGCATCAGGCTCCAGTGTGCAGTCCCAGTCGCTGTGGCAGACATCAACCGGCCTTACCTCGATACCTTGGCGGCGAGCCTCTTGCAGCAACTGATCGGGGCTGTAGAAGCCCATCGGCCAACTGTTGACCAACGCACAGGTGAAAATCGCCGGCTCATGGCACTTCAGCCAACTGCTGGCATAGCACAGCAAGGCAAAGCTGGCCGCATGCGACTCAGGGAAGCCATAGCTGCCAAACCCCTTGATCTGCTCGAAGATGCGCTCGGCAAACGCCAGCGTGTAACCATTGCGCAGCATGCCCTGCACCAGCCGTTCGCGGTGCGGTTCCAGTCCGCCGTGGCGCTTCCAGGCTGCCATGCTGCGGCGCAACTGGTCGGCCTCGCCCGGGGTATAGTCGGCCGCGACCATCGCCAGTTCCATCACCTGCTCCTGGAACAGCGGCACGCCCAAGGTACGTTCGAACACTTCCTTCAGTTGCGGCGACGGATACGTCACCGGTTCCTGCTTCAGGCGCCGGCGCAGGTACGGGTGCACCATGTCGCCCTGAATCGGCCCGGGGCGGACAATGGCTACCTCGATGACCAGGTCGTAAAACTTTTGGGGTCGCAGCCGCGGCAACATGGCCATCTGCGCGCGCGACTCGATCTGGAACACACCCATGGTCTCGGCGCGGCTGATCATGGCGTAGGTGGCCGGGTCTTCGCTGGGGATGGTCGCCAGGGTCAGGTGCCGGCCACGGTGGTGCTGCAGCAGGTCGAAGCAGCGACGCAAGGCGCTGAGCATGCCCAACGCCAGCACGTCGACCTTGAGCAGGCCGACCATGTCCAGGTCGTCCTTGTCCCACTGGATCACCGTGCGCTCCGGCATCGCGGCATTCTCCACCGGCACCAGCTGGTCGAGCGGTTGCTGGGAGATGACAAAACCACCCGGGTGCTGTGACAGGTGCCGGGGGAAGCCGATCAGTTCGCCGGCCAGTACCAGCACCCGCCGCAGCGAAGGGCTGCACGCTTCGAAACCGGCTTCGGCCAGGCGCTGGTCATCGGGTATGCGATCGCTCCAGCGGCCACAACATTTGGCCAAAGCATCCACCTGGTCGGCTGGTAGCCCCAGCACCCGCGCCACATCCCGCACCGCACCGGCGGCATGGTAGGTGTTGACTACAGCAGTGAGCGCCGCCCGGTGCCGGCCATAGCGACGGAACACATACTGGATCACCTCCTCGCGCCGGTCGTGCTCGAAGTCCACGTCGATGTCCGGCGGCTCGTTGCGCTCGCGCGACAGGAAGCGCTCGAACAACAGGTGGTGTTTCATGGGATCAAGCTCGGTGATGCCCAGCACGAAGCACACTACCGAGTTGGCTGCCGACCCCCGACCCTGGCATAGGATGCGCTGGCTTCGGGCGAAGGCGACAATGTCGTGCACCGTCAGGAAGTAGCTTTCGTAACCCAGCTCTTCGATCAGCCCCAGTTCCTTGGCAAGCACAGCCCGCACTTTGCCACTCGGCCCGTCTGGCCAGCGCAGCGGCATGCCTTGCTCGCACAGTTCGCGCAGCCAGCTTGACGGGGTATGCCCCTCGGGCACCAGTTCGCGTGGGTACTGGTAGTTCAGTTCGCTCAGGTCAAACTGGCAGCGCCGGGCAATGACCAGGGTCTCGGCCAGCAGGTCGAGCGGATACAACTCGGCCAGTTGCGCCTGGCTGCGCAGGTGCCGTTCGCCATTGGCAAACAGAAAGCGCCCGGCCTCGCTCACCTGGCAATGCTGGCGGATGGCCGTCATGCAGTCCTGCAAGGCACGGCGACCACGCACGTGCATGTGCACGTCACCACAGGCCACGGCGCGGATACCCACATCAGCCGCCAGTGCCCGCAACCGTTGCAGGCGCATGGCATCGTCACTGCCCCGATGCAGGTGCACGGCCAGCCACAGGCGCTCAGCGAACACACTGCGCAGCCACGCGCCGGTAGCGGTATCGCCACTGTCAGCGGCCACCCACAAGGCCAGCAGGCCTTGGTGGTGCAGCAGCAAGTCATCACGAAACAGCTGGTACGCACCCTTCTCTGCCCGCCGCCGGGCACGGGTGATCAGCGCGCACAGGTTCTGGTAGCCGGTCAGGTTCTCGACCAGCAGCACCAGCTTGGGCCCGTCGCACAGTTGCACCTCGCTGCCAACGATCAGCCGCAACTGGTGCACCTTGGCTGCCTGCCAGGCGCGCACGATACCGGCGAGCGTGCATTCGTCAGTGATCGCCAACGCCTGGTAGCCCTGCTTGCGCGCACGCCGGAACAGCTCGTCGGCGCTCGATGCACCGCGCTGGAAGCTGAAGTTGGAAAGGCAATGCAGCTCGGCATAACCCGGGGTGTTCATGCGAACCAACCCTGCAGCCAAAGCGGGCCGGCCTGGCTCAGGTCGCGGTAGGCCCAGCCGCGCAAGCCGTCACGGGTTTCGATGCGGTAGTAGTCGCGACGCACATCGCCGCCATCCCACCAACCTGATTCGATGCGTTCGGCGTAGCCCTGCACCTGGTAGGCGGCGTCATCCAGCGCGATCGGTGCCGATAACAGCCACCCCGGGCGGCTGCCCGGTGCAACCGGCATGTTGCCTTGGGCACCCTGCTCCGCCAACTGCCAGGCGCATTCGGGGCGGTGATCGGCGGCTGCGCCAAGCCCCTTGACGGCCTCATCCCCCAGGCGGGCGCGCAACCGCTCGCGCAATTGCGCCCAGGGTTGCGCCTGTTGCGCCCGCGGGTCGAACAACGCCTGATGCTGTGGCACAAAGGGTGGCAAGTCTTCGGCAACCAGCCGCAGGTTGCGCACCGGTGCGGGTATGCGCAGCGGCTCAAGGCGCCCACGGGCCAGCTCGAACAGCATCGCAGCATCGCGTTCGGCCGCCAGCAAACCCACCTTGAGCAGGGTATCCGGCCCCTCGGCGTGCTCCAGATGCAGGCAGAAGCGCTGCACGCCACAGTCTCGCCCGGCCAGAAATGCAGCAAGGTCGTTGAGCATGCGCCGCAGCGGGAACAACAGCGCCTGGTGCGATTCGACGTCGAAGTTGAGTTCCAGCCGGGTTTCGAAACGGTCGGGTGGCTGGTAGAAGTCCAGCCCCAGGTTGCGCAGGCCGAGCAACTGGTCGAGGTGCAGCTGCACCTGGGCCGCAAAGCGCCTGGCCAAGGTATCGCGCGGCAAGGCCAAAACCTGGCCCAGCTGGCGCAAGCCCATGCGGGCAAACGCTTCGGCCGCCTCTGCCGGCAGGCCGACGCGCGTGATGGGCATGCCAAGCAGCGCCGCTCGGGTGGCGTCGACATCGCCCACGACCAGGCCATCGTGGCCATTGGCGAGCATGCGAGCAGCCACCGGGTTGCTGGCCAGGACAATGCGTTGACGCAGGCCCAGTTCTGCCAGTTCCTGACGCAGACGCGCCTCGAACAAAGGCCAGGGCCCGAACAGTTGCAGGCTGGAGCCCACTTCCAGCAGCAGCGCCCGAGGGTAATGCAGGCTGACCTGGGCACTGAAGCGGTAGGCCCAGGCCGCCAGCAGCTGTTGCACCTGATCGATGCGTTTGGGGTCAGCTTGGACGCAGGTGAAGCCATCAGCCAGGGCACGCGCTGCGGTCAGGGTTTGCCCGGCGCGCAGGCCCAGTGCAGCGGCCGCCGGGTTGACTGCCTGCAACACGCGACGCTGGGTCGGCCCGCCAATCAGCACCAAGGGTGTGTCAGGGTCGTCACGCTCACGCAGGACGGTGTCCAGCGCAAGCTGCGGGAGCAGGATGCAGGCCCAGAGCATGGTGCATCAGCCCCGCCCCGGGCAGGGAATAGGCAGCGCTGGAGGCATGCCACCCCGGCTTTTCAGCACGCGCCATTGCGCCGGGCGTGTGTCGACTGCAATGCGCAGCGCTGCGGGTGAAGGGTTGTGCGACGCCTGCTGCGGCCTGCAGGCGAACGCCAGTGCCTGCCCGGTTTCGGCCGCTACCTGCAAGCGCCGCAGGGCGCGGTCATCGGCACGTTCCGGCCAGCACAGCACCGCCGCGCAACTGCCCGAGCGCAGGCACTGTTCGGCAGCCCACAGGGCATCGGCAGGCTCGGCATCCACCTGTACCAGCCAGCGCAGGTCCACCCCCGCTGCCTGCCAGGCCGGTGCAAAAGGGATGAAGGGTGGAGCCACCAGCACCACTCTGCTGGCTTCTGCACTCAGCCGGGCCAGGGTTGGCCACAGCAACTGCAATTCGCCACAGCCGGGGTTGGCCAGCAACAGCTCGCTCAGTGCTGCCGCCGGCCAGCCACCTTCCGGCAAACGTTCGTCGAGGGCCGCATGGCCGGTGGGCTGCAGCCCGAGTGGCCGCGCCTGGGCCTGCCGGCCGCGCCATACCCGGCGCTGTTCCAGCAGCCTGTCGAGGTCGACCACGGCGCCCATCAGTCGCGCCTCAGCAAGCCGCAGAACACGCCTTCGATGAAAAAGTCCTGTTCGGGCTGCACATCGATCGGCGCATAGGCCGGGTTGCGTGGCAACAGCCGGTAAGTGCCGCCTTGGCGTTGCAGGCGCTTGATGGTCACTTCGCCGTCCAGGCGCGCAACCACGATTTGCCCGTCGCGGGCGTCGGCCTGTTGCAGGATGCCGACCAGGTCACCGTCAAAGATGCCGTCGTCGATCATCGAGTCGCCCCGCACCTTCAGCAGGTAGTCGGGGGTACGGCGGAACAGGCTGGGGTCGAGCAGCAACTGCTCGTGGATGTCCAGGTCCGGGCCGATGGGGGCACCCGCCGCCACCTGGCCCAGCACGGGTATTTCGAGGATTTCCGGCCGGCGCAGCGGTTCGGCCAGGCGTATGCCCCGGGCCTGGTTTGGCGTGACATCGATGTAACCGGCCTGGCACAGGGCGGTGATGTGCTTGCGCGCAACGCTGCGCGAGGCAAAACCGAAGCGCGTGGCGATATCGGCCAGGCTCGGCGGCTGACCATGCTCGGCAATGCGCTCACGGATGAATTCGAAAATGGCGCGGCGTTTGGGGGTAAGAGTGTCCATGGAGCACATTTGTACTCTTTTCGGAGCACGCTGAACAGCCCCCTTCGTCGTCAGCTTTGGTTATGATCCCCTGGCTTGTGTTTTTTCATCTGGATATCCCATGCTGACCGCCCTGCTGTTCGACCTTGACGGTACCCTCACCGACACTGACACCCTGCACCTGCAGGCCTTTCGCCAACTGCTGCGTGAACACGACGGCCGCGAGCTGAGCCAGGCGCAGTTCGACGCCCAGGTCAGCGGCCGCGCCAACGGCGAGCTGTTCGCCGAGCTGTTCAGCGGCGCCAGCGTCGAACAGTGCCAGGCGTTGGCCGACCGCAAGGAAGCGCTGTTTCGCGCAATGTCGCCGTCGCTTGAACCGATGCCGGGCCTGTTGCGCCTGCTGGAGCATGCCCAGGCCCATGACATCGGCATGTGTGTGGTGACCAACGCACCGCGGCTGAACGCCGAGCACATGCTGAACGCCATGGGCCTTGGCCAGCACTTTGAACATGTGCTGGTGGCCGAAGAACTGGCGCGGCCCAAACCGGACCCGCTGCCCTACCTCACCGGCCTGCAGCGCCTGGGTGCCGAGGCCGGGCAAGCGCTGGCCTTCGAGGACTCATTGCCGGGGACGGCTGCAGCCAGTGGCGCGGGGATCTTTACCGTGGGCGTGGCCACGACGCAGACCCCGGAGCGGTTGCTGGCGGCGGGCGCCAGGCTGGTTGTCGACGATTTCAATGATGCGGCGTTGTGGGCGTTGATCGAGCGTATGGCTTCAGACAGGGGCTGTGTTCCCGAAGGCTAGGGAGTGGGAGCCGAACCTGCTGGCGCTGCAGCCGGGGTGCCGGATGTACAACCTGGAACGCTAAGCCGTGACGCCGCATTTCGCCCCTGCAGCCATACCGCCAAAGCCGCCAACCCTGCGGGTAGCAACAACGAAGCGAACACCTGGGCAAAACTCCAGCCCAGCGCCAGCATCTGTGCCCCGGCAAAGGCACTGAGAATCGCACCCAGGCGCCCGATGCCGCTCATCCAGCTGGCGCCGGTCGCCCGTGCTTCAGTCGGGTAAAAAGCCGCCGCCAGTGCATTCATGCCAACACTTGCCCCATTAAGGCCAAAGCCCACAGCGCTCGCAACCGCACACAACCAGGCGAAGTCCGCAGCGACCTGACCAATTGCAAAAATCACCGCACCACTGAACAGGAAGGTCAGTACCAGCACGCGCTGCGCCGGGTAGCGATCCATGGCCCAACCCACCGTAATCGCCCCCAACGGGCCGCCAATCTGGAAGCAGGCGGTGACGATGGCCGCTTCGGCCACCGAAAACCCGCCCCCCTCCTTTACCAGCGTCGGCAACCAGCCGCTGAACAGATAGACCAGGAACAGCGCCAGCACGTACCCGCCCCAGAGCATGCAGGTACCAAAGCGATACCGCGCAGAGAGGATGGTGCCGATTGCACCGCCTGCGGCCTGGGCTTTACCGGGCAAGACAAAGGTCGTGTCGGCGTTGACATGCTCAGGTGCCAGGCGACGGACAATGGCCAGAATGCGCTTGCGGTCCGCCCCTTTGCTGACCAGGAACGTCACCGACTCCGGCAGGCGCCAATACAGCAACGGCAGGACCATTAGCGGCAACACCCCACCCAATGCCAAGACACTGCGCCAGCCCAGGTTCGGAATCATCCAGGCGCTGACGAAACCACCTGCCGCCGCGCCCAGGGAGAAGCCGCAGAATGCCAGGGTAATGAGCAGCGAGCGGCTGCGTGCCGGGGCATACTCGCTGACCAGGGTGCTGGCATTGGGCATGGCTGCGCCCAGGCCCAGGCCAGTCAGAAAGCGCAACGCGACCAGGGCTTCCAGGTTGGGTGCAAAGGCCGAGGCCAGTGTCCAGAGGCCGAACAGCAGGACGCTGCACAGCAACACCGCCTTGCGCCCGTAACGGTCCGCCAAGGGGCCGGCAATCAGGGCGCCGAGTGCCAGGCCGATCAATGCGGCGCTCAGTACCGGGCCCAGACTTTGCGCATCCAGGCCCCAGTCGCTTTTCAATTGCGGGGCAATGAAGCCGATGATGGCGACGTCCAGGCCGTCCAGGGCGATGATGAGAAAGCCGAGGAACACCACCCATTTCTGGTAGCGGCCGATGGGTTGCTGGTCGATCAGTTGGCGCACGTCGAGTGTGTTGTTCATAGGTATCACCTGTTGTTGTTTTTATGACGGTGTTTGTCGCAGCCCTAGTGGAAAAGGCTGGGTAAGCGCACAGGCCTTATGATGCGTGTTTCCTGAGCCACCACCAGGTCGCGGGTGGCATGCAGGTACGCGGCAAAGTCCGGGTCGGCATCCCGCGCTGCGCTGCGCTTCTCGAAGTCATCGAGGCTGTCATAGCCCCACAAGTGCACCACCTGGTTCAACGGCCCGATGCTGCTGGTGTAAAACGCCAGGGGTGCACCGAGGTGGCGCAGCAGAATCGGCATCGCCAGCTGGTCGAACGCCTCGAGAAAGGCCGCCATGCCGCGTGGGCGAATCGTGTAGATGCGGTGGTCGACCACAGGCTTGTCCATCACGCCACCTCCTGTGCGTTGCCCGCCGCCAGCCCCTGCTCGACACCCGCCAGATGGCGCCCGGTGATGTAGGCAAAGGTCATGATCGGCCCCAGGGTGATGCCCGCCCCGGGGTAGTTGCCGCCCATGATGCTGGCGCGGTCGTTACCCACCGCATACAGGCCGTCGATGACTTGCCCGTCGGCCGCCAACACTTCACCGGTCACACGGGTGCGCAGCCCGTCGAAAGTGCCCAGATCGCCCATGATCACTTTCACGGCAAAGTACGGTCCCTCGCCAACCGGCGCTACGCACGGGTTGGGTTGTTGCTGCGGGTCGGCCAGGTAGCGATTGAAGCTGGTGCTGCCGCGGCCGAACTGACGGTCTTCACCGTGGACAGCGCCAAGGTTGTACTCGCGCACAGTCTGCTCCAGCCCTTGCGCATCGATACCGGCCTTGCCGGCCAACTCCGCCAGGGTCTGGCCCTTGAGCAGGTAACCGTTGCGCAGCAATGGCCCCAGCGGCATCGGCGCAGGCTTGGCAAAGCCCAGCCCGTACTTGGCCAGGGTGCGGCGGTCGCACACCAGCCACATGGCGGTTTCTGCCTGGTCGGAACACGCCTCGATCAGCGCTGCGCCTACGTCGTGGTAGGCATTCGACTCGTTGGTGAATCGCTGCCCCGAACGCAGCACGCCGATCACACCCGGCTTGTAGCGGTCGAGCAAATGCGGAAAGGCAATATGCCGCCCACCACCCACCGGCACCTTCGATACCGGCATCCAGGCTGCAGGTGCCTGCAGGCAGATATCGACCTTTGCTCCCAGCGCCTCGGCCATGCGCGCACCATCGCCGGTGTTGCCCGCTGGCACCGGTGAAAAATGCTCGCCGCCACGCCGTACATGCGGGTAGGCCTGGCGCAGCCGTTGCAGGTCATGGGAGAAACCGCCACAGGCCAGCACCACCCCACGCCGGGCCTCGATGCGCTGCTCGCTGCCGGCCTGCCCGGTCACCGCCCCCACTACCCGCGCCCCTTCGCGCAGCAACTGCCGCGCCGGGGTACCTGTGAGAATCGGAATGCCCAGGTCCAGTGCCGAGCGTACCAGCCGTGCCGCCAGGGCATTGCCACTGGTGACCTGGGTGCCGCGTCGGTACAAGGCCAGCTCCTTCAAATGGGTCAGCAGGCGTTTGGCCACGTAGGCGAACGAGGTCAACGAACGGGTGACATTGAAGAAGTGCTTGAGGTCGGCATTCGACGAATTGAACATCATGCCGATGAAGGTGATGGTCTTCAGCGGCGGGCGCAGCCGCGCCATGTCGGGCCCCAGACCACGGATGTCGTAAGGTGCGGCCAGTATCGAGCGACCCACATCGACGCCGCCTTCCACCTGCGGGTGATAATCTGGGTACAGCGTGGGCACGAACTTGACTGCCGTCTCGCGCTCGAAAAACTCAACCATCTGCGGCGCGTAGCGCAAGAATGCCTCCACCCCGGCCGCATCGAAGCAGGCACCGGTTTCGTTGCGCAGGTAGGTCATGGCCGCTGCTTGGCTGTCATTGCCCCCGTGCCGGGTGCCCGGCACCCACAATACGCCGCCGGAAAACGCCGTGGTGCCGCCGAAGCACTCCTCCTTTTCGATGACGATCACATCCAGGCCAAGCTTTTTCGCCGTGATGGCTGTCGCCAGGCCGCCAGCACCCGCACCGATGACCAGTACATCGCAGCTACGCGTATTCATTGGCCTGCCCCCTCGAAGCCAGGGCGCGGGATCAATGCCATGGGCATGCTTTCCAGTCCGCCATCCACGGTCAGCTCGGCGCCGTTGATATAGTCGGCGCGGCGGCTGGCCAGAAACAGCACGGCTTCGGCGATGTCTTGCGGTTCACCGATGCGCTGGTTGGCGGTCATGGCGCTACGCCGGCGCTCCACCTGTGGGTCGGCATAGAACGCCGCCGACAATGGCGTGCGGATCAAACCCGGGCATACGGCGTTGCTGCGCACACCGCGTGGCCCCCATTCCACGGCAATCTGCCGCGACAACATGCTGACGCCTGCCTTCGCCGCGCTGTAGGCGCCACTGTTGGGTTGCGGGTAATGTGCTGCAATCGAGGCCACATGCACGATACGGCCCTGGCCGCAGTCCAGCATGGAACGGCCAAAGGCCTGGGCACACAAGAGGTAGCCACTGAGGTTGACCGCCAGCACCTGGTTCCATTGTTCCAGGCTTAGCGTGTCCAGCGCGCCGGGGCGCAGCACGCTGGCATTGTTGACCAGTACATCGCAGCGCCCATGCAGCGCCTGTACCTGGGCCGCAGCCTGCTCCACGCTGGCCGGGTCGGCAATGTCGCAGGCCAGGGCACTGACTTCGCCTGCACTGTGTTCCCCCAGGGTGGCCGCCAGTTCGCGGCATTTGTCCAGGTCGCGGTCAAGCAGCACCACGTGGGCCTGCTGCTCCACCAAGGCTGCGGCCAACGCTGCACCAATGCCGCCGGCCGCGCCGGTCACCACGCATACGGCCGACTCCAGGCCTAGCCACTGAGAAAGGATCTTGTTGTTGTGCATGCTGTTCTCCAGAGCGTTGCTTGTTCTGGGCAACAGGCTATGGCCGGCAGGCCCACCGGCAGAATGGACAAAACCTGCAACCAGCCCCACATTCCCGTCAATTTGCCCACTGCGCCCTGAAGCCTGCGGGCAGCTATGGCACAGTAGCGGGTACTGACCAGAACAATTACAACACCATGAACAAGATCCCCAATTACGCCCTGTACGGTGAAACCGCGCAGCCAGTGTGGCACGAAGCCTTGCATGTGGAGCAGATATCCCAGCGCTCTGGCGCGCACAACTGGGAGATTGCCGCACACCGTCACGAAGGCTTGTTGCAGCTGTTGTACCTGCAAAGCGGTGGCGGCGAGGTGCTGTTCGACAGTGACCGGTTTCAGGTTCATGCACCCTGCGTGGTGTACGTCCCGGCGCAGGTGGTGCATGGATTTCATTGGGCCAGCCAGGTAGAAGGCCAGGTAATCACGGCTGCGCAGCACCCGCTGGATAGCATCGCTCAGGTGCTGGCACCCAACGTGCGGGTGCAACTGCGCAAACCACAGGTGATTGCCCTGCCCCACTGGGCCGCCGATGAAGACCCGTTGTTGCCCCTGTTTCGGGCCCTGCGCGAGGAATACCACAACCGCGCCCGCGAGCATGTGGCCAGCAGCATGGCGCTATTGCTGGCACTGATGATCCATGTCCTGCGCCATGAGCCGTACATGCCCGCAGGTGAGCAGCGCCCAGTATCAAGACGCAGCCAGCAACTGACGGCTTTTCGCGAGCTGGTAGACATGCACTACCGCGCGCACTGGCCACTGGCGGAATACGCCGCCGAGTTGGGCATGACCCTGGTGACGTTGGGGCGGTTGTGCCAGGAACACCTGGGCATGACGCCGATGAATGTGATCAATGCCCGACTGGTCCTGGAGGCCAAGCGCATGCTCGGGCATTCGAGCCTGAGCGTGAAAGAGATCGCCCATGAGCTGGGGTTTGCCGATGTGGGGTATTTCAGCCGGTTCTTTCGCAAGCAGGCGGGGGTGAGCCCTAGCGGATTTCGGGAGGGCCAGTAACGCCCCGCAGGCTCTGTGGGTGTTACTGGCAATGCACGCGTCTGTGGCTTACCCGCGAAGAAACCGGTGCAGGAAACATCAAACAGCCAAGGCCCGCTGCACTTCCCCCACAGTGGTCGCCAAACTGCTCAGGTGCAGGCTCGACACCCGCTCCACCGGCGCCTGATCCAGCGGCCATTGCAAGGCAATGCTGCCGACCAGGCGCCCTTCGGCATGTACCGGCAAGGCAATGGCGCGGATCAGGAACGGCAGGCGCACCGGGTATTCCCAGTAGCCCTCGGTGCGCTGACCAAAGCCCTTGTGCGCTTGCTCTTCGATATCGCGCAACAACCCGTCATCACCCAGCCGCTCATGGGCCGCCAGGCGCTGCACTTCGTCCACCGCCAGCTCCCCCAGGCACGCCCGCCCCATCGCCGAATGAAACAGGCTGGCATGCTGCCCAACAATCTGACTGGTGTGCGGATAGCGCTTGCGCAGCACCTGGGGAATGGCGCTTTCCATCACCTCCAGCCGCTGGCCGTCGAAACACGACAGGTCAGCGACCAGCCCGGTGCGCTCACTCAGCTCCAGCAGCATGGGCGCTGCGCTTTCCACCAGGCGCCGCTTGAAACGCAACTGGCGGTCACCGAACAGGCGTCGCGCGCACAGCCGGTAGCGCCGGTCGGCAAGGCCGCGGTACACCCAGCCTTGCGCCTGCAAGGTGGCGATCATGCGCGACACCGTGGCCTTGGGCAGCGCCGTCAGGTAGTGCAGTTCTTCCA
Source organism: Pseudomonas sp. Kh14 (assembly GCF_900291005.1). NCBI lineage: Bacteria > Pseudomonadati > Pseudomonadota > Gammaproteobacteria > Pseudomonadales > Pseudomonadaceae > Pseudomonas > Pseudomonas sp. Kh14. The sequence continues at coordinate 195,472 of NZ_OLKJ01000028.1, read as the reverse complement.
GGCCCAACGCCTGGTGCTCGCCCAGCAGGTCGACAATGGCCAGTGCCCGCTCCACCGAACGCACGCCGCCGCTGTCTGCCGTGATGCCCATGGGTATGACCTCCTTGTAGCGGGATGGTCAGGATAGCCAGCAAGATCCGCGCCTGCCCATGCTTTCATGGCGCAAGCAGGCTTTGTGGCGGGCAGCGCGCCACCCAGCGGGTGAGCTGTTCATGGGCATATGCCAGCTGCAACACGGCATGGTCGGCCTGCGCCGGGCCGATGATTTGCAGGCCCATGGGCAACCCGGCGGCATTGAACCCCACCGGCACGCTGATGCTCGGCAAACCGGCCAGGGTCGGCCCGATCACCACTTCCATCCAGCGGTGGTAGGTGTCCATTGCCCGCCCCCCAACCACCGTCGGCCATGGCTGGCGTGCATCGAAAGGGAACACCTGGGCCGAGGGCAACAGCAGAAAGTCGTAACGCTCGAACAGCTTGCCCATGGCGCGGTACCAGTCGCTGCGGTCCAACGAAGCCTGGTACAGCGCCGCCGCACTCAGCTGCAAGCCACCTTCCACCTCCCACTGTGCTTCGGGCTTGAGCAATGCGCGCTTGCCGGGGTCGGCATAGGCTGCGCCGAGGTTGCCATGCACCAGGAAGTGGCGGTGGGTCAGCCAGCATTGCCACAAGCGCGCCAGGTCGAATGCCGGCTGGCAGGCCTCGACCTGGCAGCCCAGCTCGGCAAAGTCGGCCAGCGCCGACTCGCACAGGCTCATTACCCCGTCATCCATCGGCAGATAGCCGTTGTAGTCGCCCAGCCAGCCCACCCGTACACCGCGAAAATCGCGCGGCAAGCCAACGGCAAAATCGCGCCGGCCTTCACTTAGCGACAGCGGCGCCCGCGCATCAACACCCGCCTGTATCGACAGCAGCCGCGCCACGTCGACCACACTGCGGCCCATCGGCCCTTCTGTGGCCAGCTGCTGCACGAACAGCTCGGGCGCCGGCCCATGCGGCACGCGGCCCTGCGATGGGCGCAGGCCGAACAGGTTATTGAACGCCGCCGGGTTGCGCAGCGAGCCCATCATGTCGCTGCCGTCGGCCACCGGCAGCAAGCGCATGGCCAGCGCCGCTGCAGCCCCACCGCTGCTGCCACCCGCCACCCGCGACGGGTCGTAGGCGTTGGTGGTGGTGCCAAACAAGGGGTTGTAGCTTTGCGAGCCCAGGCCAAACTCGGGCACATTGCTCTTGCCCATGATCAATGCCCCGCTCGCCCGCACCCGCGCCACGCTGATCGCATCCTGCTCGGGTACCTGCTCGGCAAACAGCGGCGAGCCGAGCGTGGTACGCAGCCCGGCCGTGGCGGCGAGGTCCTTGATTGCCTGCGGCATGCCATGCATCCAGCCGCGCGAATGGCCACAGGCCAGTTCGCGGTCACGCGTCTCGGCCTCGGCCAGCAGCACTTCGGCCGGGCGCAGCGAGACCAGTGCATTGACCTGCCGATTGAAGCGCTCCACATGCCCCAGGTAGGCCTGCATCACCTCCCGGCATGACAACTGGCGGGCATGGATGGCCTGGGACAGTGCCTCGGCATCGAGGGCAACAATGGGGTCGATGGCTAGCGGCTTCACGGTTTTACTCCAAGGTTGAAGGCGGCAGGCTTGACTGCCCGCGGTGCTTCTTTCAGGCAATAGGTGCCCAGCAATGTCAGCAGGCAGGCAAACAGCACGTAGAACGCCGGCGCCACCGGGGTGCCGAGCACCTGGGTGAGCCAGGTCACGATCAACGGGGCAAAGCCACCGAACACCATCACCGCCACGTTGTAGGCCACCGACACGCCGGTGGAACGCACCTGGACCGGGAACTGTTCGGCCAGGGCAGTAGGTGCCGGGCCGAAGAAACCACCGATGGCCGTGCACAACAGCAGTTGCATGACCAACAGGCGCTCCAGTGAAGGCGCAGCGGCCACCCACACATACAGTGGGTAGACCATCACGAAGAACGCCAGGGTGAAGGCCATCAGCACCGGGCGCCGCCCCAGCCGGTCAGACAGCGCCCCGGACAACGGAATCACGAGGGTCATCAGCCCCACGGCGAGCATCTGCACCAGCAGCACCTGGTCCAGCGGCAGGCCTAGGCTTTTGTGGGCGAAGGTCGGCATGTTCACCAGCACCACGTAGAACGATACCGTGGCGCCGCAGGCCAACCCCATCGACACCAGCAGGCTGCGCCGGTGTTCACGCAGCACCTGCCACAGGCTGGGCGACTGGCCCTTGGCATGGCGACGCGCCTCGACAAACGCCTCAGGCTCCTCCATATGCTTGCGAATCCACAGCCCGACCGGCCCGATCAGCAGGCCCAGCACGAACGGGATGCGCCAGCCCCAGCTGTCCAGCGCCTCAGGCGAGCACAGGTGGGTAACCAACGCCACCATTGCCGCCCCGGAAAACACCGCCAGGCACTGCCCTACCAATTGCCACGAACCATACAGGCCCTTGCGGTGGGCAGGTGCGCTTTCCACCAGAAATGCCGTGGCGCTGGCATATTCACCACCGGTGGCAAAGCCTTGCAGCATGCGCGCCACCACGATCAGCAGCGGCGCAGCCATGCCGATGGCCAGGTAGTCGGGCGCGAAGGCGATCATGGCGATGGACACGGTCATCAGGCGGATGATCATCTGCATGGCCGCCTTGCGGCCCTTGCGGTCGGAATACATGCCCAGCAGCACGCCGCCCACCGGGCGCATGAAAAACCCGACGCCGAAGGTGGCAAGGGCCATCAGCAGCGAGGCGTACGCGTCGTCGGACGGGAAGAACTGCCGGGCGATGATGCTGGCCAGAAAGCCATACACGATAAAGTCATACCATTCCAGGGCGTTGCCGATAACGGCGGCCACCACTTGCCGGGTACGCGACACGCCGGTGCTCGAAGTCTGCATAGGGAACACTCCACACAATGATTGGGTGATCGCCCAGGCGCAGTCGCGCCCGGGTTCCAGCGGCAGTGGTCAAAAAGGGACAATCAGGCAGGTGCCAGCCAGCGCTCTGCCAGCGCGCCCCAGTAGGCGGCGCCGGTCAGCAGGATGTCGTCGTTGAAGTCGTAGGCCGGGTTGTGCACCATCGGCCGGGATACACCATTGCCGATGAACAGGTAGGCCCCCGGGCAGCGCTGCAGCATCCAGGCGAAGTCTTCGCTGCCCATCAGCTTGCGGGTGTTGCCATCCACTGCCTGGGCGCCCAGCAACTCGACCCCTACCTGGGTGGCAAAGGCGTTTTCAGCGGCATGGTTAACCAGCACCGGGTAGGCCGGGCGGTGCTCGATGCTGGCGCGGCAACCAAAGCTCTCGGCCTGACTGACGATGATTGCCCGCACCCGCTCAAGGGCCTGCGCCCGCACCTCGGCGTTCAGCGCGCGCAGGCTAAGGCGCAACAGCGCCTGTTGCGGAATCACGTTGGCCGCTTCGCCGGCCTGCAACGCGCCGACGGTGACCACTGCCGCCTCCTGCGCATCGATATTGCGCGCCACCACGGTTTGCAGCGCCATCACCACACTGGCGGCCGCCACCAGCGGGTCGACGGTCAGGTGCGGCATCGAGCCATGGCCACCCACCCCGTCCAGGGTCACCGTCAGCAGGTCTTGCGAAGCCATCATCGGCCCTTCACGAAACCCCAGGTGCCCGGCCGGCAGCCCTGGCATGTTGTGCATGCCGAATAGCGCATCACATGGGAAGCGCTCCAGCAGGCCGTCGGCCAGCATCGCCTCGGCCCCGCCCTGGCCCTCCTCGGCCGGCTGGAAGATCAGTATCAGCGTGCCGTCGAACTGCCGGGTTGCCGCCAGGTAGCGCGCGGCGCCAAGCAGCATGGTGGTGTGCCCGTCATGACCACAGGCGTGCATGCAGCCTGGGTGGTGGCTGCTGTATGCCGCGCCCGTTGCTTCGTGGATGGGCAGCGCGTCCATGTCGGCGCGCAGGCCCAGCCGGCGGGGGCTACTGCCATTGCGCAGCACGCCGACCACGCCGGTCTTGCCGATACCGGTGTGCACTTCATAGCCCCATTCCTCCAGCAGTCGGGCGACCAATGCCGAGGTGCGGCTTTCTTCAAAGCCCAATTCCGGGTGAGCGTGGATATCGTGACGGATCGCGTGCAGGTCGCTGGCCACGTCGGCGAGCCAGGCCTGGATATGCTGATGTCGGGACATGTGGAGTCTCCTCGCGCGGGTGGTTTCCCGTTCTTGTTGTTCGCCTTCAGGTCACGACAGGTGAGGCAGGTCGTGCTTGGTTCACAGATAAGCGCGAGTGACGCGGGATCACAAACGAATGTGGTTCCGCCCAGCGGAACCAGTCGGAGAGAGAAAGCTGTGTCAGCAAGGGAGCGCTCAACATTCGGAATGTTTGCGCGCCTTTTGGAGGGCCGCTGCAGTTGCTGTTACCTTGGGCTCACTGCTCAGCTTCAGACAAGGACTGCTTCATGCCTCCAAGCCCGACCACCCCAAGCGGTTTCATCCGCGTCCGTGGCGCCCGCGAGCACAACCTGAAGAACATTGATGTCGATATCCCCCGCGACGCCTTGGTGGTGTTCACCGGCGTGTCTGGCTCGGGCAAGTCTTCGCTGGCATTCTCCACGCTGTATGCCGAAGCCCAGCGCCGCTATTTCGAATCGGTCGCGCCCTATGCCCGGCGCCTGATCGACCAGGTTGGCGTGCCGGATGTGGATGCCATCGATGGCCTGCCGCCGGCGGTGGCCCTGCAGCAGCAACGCGGCACGCCGAGTGCACGCTCCTCGGTGGGTAGCGTGACCACCTTGTCCAGTTCGATCCGAATGCTTTACTCCCGCGCAGGCCATTACCCGGCCGGGCAAGCGATGCTGTACGCCGAAGACTTTTCTCCGAACACGCCCCAGGGCGCTTGCCCGCAGTGCCATGGCCTGGGCCGTGTCTACGAGGTGACCGAAGCGACCATGGTTCCCGACCCGTCGCTGACCATCCGTGAGCGTGCGGTGGCGGCGTGGCCAATGGCGTGGCAAGGGCAAAACCTGCGCGACATCCTGGTCACGCTGGGCTATGACGTCGATATCCCTTGGCGCGACCTGCCTCAGGCGCAGCGCGACTGGATCCTGTTCACTGAAGAGACGCCCACCGCCCCCGTGTATGCCGGCCTGACCCCGGCGCAGACCCGCGAAGCGCTCAAGCGCAAGCTGGAGCCCAGCTATCAAGGCACGTTCATGGGTGCCCGGCGTTACGTGCTGCATACCTTCATGCACTCGCAGAGCGCGCAGATGCGCAAGCGTGTGGCCCAGTATATGCGCCCCAGCCCCTGCCCGCTGTGCCAGGGCAAACGCCTGAAGCGCGAAGCGCTGAGCGTGACCTTCGCCGGGCTGGACATCGCCGAACTGTCGCACCTGTCGTTGCAGGCGCTGGCCGAGGTGTTCCGCAAGGTGGCGGCAGCCGACTACCTGACCCGGCAGCAGGACGAGCTGACACTGGAAAAACGCCTGGCGGCCCAACGCATCGCCAACGAGCTGCTCGAACGCATTGATACGCTGCTTGACCTCGGCCTCGGTTACCTGGCCCTGGAGCGCAGCACCCCGACCTTGTCTTCTGGGGAACTGCAACGCCTGCGCCTGGCCACCCAGCTGAATTCGCAGCTGTTTGGCGTGGTTTACGTACTCGACGAGCCGTCGGCCGGCTTGCACCCGGCCGACAGTGAAGCGCTGTTCGAAGCCCTGCAGCGCCTGAAACAGGCTGGCAACTCGGTGTATGTGGTGGAGCACGACCTGGACACCATGCGCCGCGCCGACTGGCTGGTGGATGTAGGGCCAGCTGCCGGCGAACACGGCGGCACCATCCTCTACAGCGGGCCGCCTGCCGGCCTGGCCGAGGTGCAACAGTCATGCACCCGCACCTACCTGTTCGATGCACCGGTACAGCCCACACGCGCCCCCCGCCAGCCCCGCGACTGGCTGAAGCTTGAAGGCATCACGCGCAATAACCTCGATAACCTGAGCGCTGCATTTCCGCTGGGCTGCTTTACCGCCGTTACCGGTATTTCCGGCTCGGGCAAATCCAGCCTGGTCAGCCAGGCCCTGCTGGAACTGGTGGGGGCACACCTGGGCCATGCCGAGCAACGTAGCGAGCCCGAAGCGCAGAGCCTGGAAGACGAACCTGAACAGACCAGCAGCGGCCACCTAAGCGCCGGGCTTGGCAGCATCAAGCGGTTGGTGCAGGTTGACCAGAAGCCGATCGGCCGTACGCCGCGCTCCAACCTGGCCACCTACACAGGCCTGTTCGACCACGTGCGCAAACGCTTCGCGGCTACCGAGCAGGCCAAGGCACAGGGCTTCGACGCCGGGCGCTTTTCCTTCAACGTTGCCAAGGGCCGGTGCGCCAACTGCGAGGGAGAGGGTTTCGTCAGCGTCGAGTTGCTGTTCATGCCCAGCGTGTACGCACCCTGCCCGACCTGCCAGGGTGCCCGCTACAACCCCGAAACCCTGGCGGTGAGCTGGCAAGGCATGAACATCGCGCAAGTGCTGCAGTTGACCGTCGACCAGGCCCTGCAGGTTTTTGCCGAGCAACCGCCTGCCCGCCGTTGCCTGCAGGTGCTGCAGGATATCGGCCTGGGCTACTTGCGTCTGGGCCAGCCTGCTACCGAGCTGTCCGGTGGTGAAGCGCAGCGGATCAAGCTGGCGACCGAACTGCAGCGCATGGCCCGCGGGGCGACCCTGTATGTGCTGGATGAGCCCACCAACGGCTTGCACCCGCAGGACATCGACCGGCTGCTGGTACAGCTGAACCGCCTGGTAGAAAGCGGGCATAGCGTGGTGGTGGTCGAACACGACATGCGAGTGGTGGCGCAGAGTGACTGGGTGATCGATATTGGCCCGGGGGCCGGGGATTCCGGGGGCAAGGTGGTGGTCAGCGGCACCCCGCAGGTGGTGGCCGGGTGTAAGGCAAGCCGCACGGCCGAGTTTCTGGCCAAAGCGTTGTAGCGGGCGGCGCTCAATCTCGACACCACCCCAAAAACCAAAGGACGCGCCTAGCAGCATCAAGCGCCGCTAAAGTAAAGTCTGCCGATGGATAAATACGCCCCCCGCCAGTGGCTCCCCCACGAAAAGCCCAGCCTGCCAGGCTCCCCTTCCACGCCCCTGCATTCGCCAGCCAAGCGTCTGGCCTACGGCGTGGTCGGCCTGCTGGTGGCAATCACCGGTGGCCTGGGCAACGCGCTGGTCACCGCCAACCTGGTGTTCCTGCAAGGCGCCCTGGGTGCAACCACCGCGGAAATGGCCTGGCTGCCGGCCGCCTATGTGATGACCAACGTCTCAATCAACCTGCTGTTGGTGAAGTTCCGCCAACAGTTCGGCCTGCGAGCCTTCACCGAAGTGTTCCTGGTGCTGTACGTGCTGGTCACCTTCGCCCACCTGCTGGTCAACGACCTGAACTCTGCCATCGCCGTACGCGCGGCCCACGGCATGGTCGGCGCGGCGCTCAGCTCGCTGGGGCTGTACTACATGATTCAGGCCTTCCCGGCGCAATGGCGGCTCAAGGCCATGGTACTGGGCCTGGGCGCCTCGCAGCTGGCGCTACCGCTGGCACGGATCTTTTCTGAAGACCTTCTGCAAATTGCCGAATGGCGCGGGTTGTACCTGTTCGAGCTGGGCCTGGCACTCACCGCACTGGGTTGCGTACTGCTGCTGAAATTGCCGCCCGGTGACCGTTTTAAAACTTTCGAACCCCTCGACTTCCTGACCTTCACCTTGATCGCCAGCGGTACCGCACTGCTCTGCGCCGTACTGTCACTGGGGCGCATCGACTGGTGGCTGGAGGCGCCGTGGATCGGCGTGGCACTGGCGGCGTCGATCGCGCTGGTCTTCAGCGGCCTGGCCATCGAGCACAATCGCCGCAACCCCTTGTTGATGACCCACTGGTTGGGTAGTGGCGCCATCATACGTCTGGCCCTGTGCGTGGTGCTGATCCGCATGGTGACCTCGGAACAGTCCACCGGCGCGGTCGGTTTCCTGCAGGCGCTGAACATGGGCAGCGAGCAGATGCGCACGCTGTACTGGATCATGCTGTTAGGCGCTGTCACGGGCCTGGCCAGCAGCGCCCTCACCATCAACCCCAACCATTTGGTGATCCCGCTGTTCGTCTCGCTGCTGGCCATGGCCGCCGGCGCCTTCATGGACAGCAGTTCCAGCAACCTCACACGCCCGGCTCAAATGTACTTGAGCCAGTTCCTGCTGGCGTTCGGCAGCACCTTCTTCCTCGGCCCGTCGATGGCCCTGGGCATCAGCCATGTGCGCGCCAACCCGCGCAACCTGGTCAGTTTTTCGGTGTTGTTCGGCATCTGCAACAACCTCGGCGGCCTGATTGGGGCGGCGTTGTTGGGCACCTTCCAGACCTGGCGGGAAAAGTTCCACTCCAGCCACCTGATGGATCGCCTCAGCTACCTGGAACCCCTGGTCAATGCCCGCGTTCAAAGTGGGGGTGCCGGTTACGGCGGCATCATTGCCGACCCTGCCTTGCGCAGTGAAGCCGGCATGCGCCTGCTGGCCAGCGCTGCTACCCGTGAAGCGAACGTCATGGCCTACAACGATGTGTTCGTGCTGATCGGCAGCATCGCTATCCTGACCATGATCTGGATCTGTATCCGCAGTACCTGGCTCTGGCATGTGAAACGTCAGGCCACCCTTACCGACTCTACCCCCGGCGCGCCCACCCGATGACCGACGACACCCGCACCACGACCACCACCGCCATCGCCGAAACCCCGGAGGGCGTCACACCGCCCAGTGAACCAACCAGCCCGGTACGCACGCGGCGGGTGCGCATCCTGTCATCCATCAGCTTCGCCGCCGTGGCGTTGGCCGGCATCCTGTTGGTGCTGTATGCCTGGCGCCTGCCGCCATTCAGCAGCGCCATCGAAAGCACCGAGAACGCCCTGGTGCGGGGCCAGGTGACCATCATCGGCCCGCAGCTCAGCGGCTACGTCGTCGATGTACCGGTGCATGACTTCCAGTTCGTCAAGGCCGGCGACTTGCTGGTGCAACTGGACGACCGTATCTACAAACAACGCCTTGCCCAGGCCAGCGCCCAGCTGCAACAGCAGTTGGCGGCCCTGGCCAACAACCAGCAGCAGCGCAAAAGCGCCGAAGCGACCATTGCCCAGCGCCAGGCCGCCATCGGCGATGCTGCGGCCCAGGCGGCCAAGGCCAAGGCTGACCTCGGCCGCAACCAGGCGCTGGTCAACGATGGATCGGTGTCGCGCCGCGACCTGGACCTGGCCCGTGCCAGCGAGGCCGCTGCCGTCGCCAGCCTGGCCCAGGCCAGGGCGGCGCTGGAAATCGCCCGCCAGGACCGTGAGGCCGTGGTGGTCAACCGGGCCGCACTCGAGGCCTCGGTGGAGAACGCCAAGGCCGCCGTGGAGCTGGCACGCATCGACCTCGACAACACCCGCGTCACGGCCCCGCGCGATGGCCAGCTGGGGCAGATCGGCACCCGCCTGGGTGCTTATGTCAACTCCGGCGCGCAGCTCATGGCGCTGGTGCCCGACACCCTTTGGGTGATTGCCAACATGAAGGAAACCCAGATGGCCAATGTGCGTATCGGTCAGCCCGTGAGCTTTACCGTAGACGCGCTGAACCACCGGAAGCTACGGGGCCATGTGCAGCAGATTTCGCCGGCCACCGGCTCTGAATTCGCCTTGCTGCAGGCGGACAACGCCACTGGCAACTTCGTCAAGATCGCCCAGCGCATACCGGTGCGCATCACGGTGGATGCCGACCAGCCGACTGCCAGGCATCTGCGCCCAGGGATGTCGGTGGTGGTCAGTATCGATACCCGGGGCGAACAGTGATGTAACCCCGGCAGCCCTGCAGGGATGCCGTCGTGCCACGATTGCGCCGCTCTAACCCGTGGGTTTTAATCGCGCACGATCCGTCGCCAAGGAAGTTTCACCATGTACAGGAAGATCGTGCCACTGGCATTGCTGGCAACACTGGCCGGTTGCTCCGACAGCCAGGACACCATCAAGGCCAGTTTCCACAAGGCTGCCCAGGCCTCCCTGGATACCCGGTACCCACACTGTTTCGTCATCAGTTCGTTCCCTACCAAGACCCAGGACTTCGACGTGCACGGCACCAACAAGGCGTTGCACGCCTTGGCGCAGGTAGGCGTGGTCAGCGAGAAGGAAATTTCGCGTACCGAAATACCGGCCCGGCTGTGGTCGCCGGCACGCACGGATATCTACTACGCCTACGACCTGACCGATGAAGGCCGCAAATACTACAAGGCAGGCGCTGGGCTGTGTTTCGGCAAGGCACAAGTGACGGCAATCGAGCAGTTCAGTGAGCCGAGCGAGGCAACCGGACAGAAGCTGTCGAATGTGACCTATGCCTACAAGATCATCGAGTTGCCGGCGTGGGCCACCAATGCTCAGGTGAAAGCCAGCATCGCCGGCTTGGGCCAGGCGGTGGCCAGCCATGCTACCCCGCTCAAGGAAACCCGAACCCTGGTGCTGACCAGCCAAGGCTGGGTGGATGACCAGTTGCTGGCCCAATAGCCCGAAGCCTGTACCGGCACTATCGTCGGTAAAGGCCTACATCCACCAGGCCAGGACCACCGGTAACCAGGCAAACGACAGCACCGTCGAGCACATCACCAGGTTCGCCACCTGCTCCGGTTCACGGTTGGCGCGCACCGCCATCAGGTAGTTGAACACGGCTACCGGCATCGCCGACTGCACCATCAGCACCGCACGCTCCAGGCTGTCCATGCCCAGTACCGCGCCCACTGCCCAGCCCACCGCAGCCCCCAGGCCAATGCGCAAACCGCCCAGCAGCATGCCGCTGCCCACGTGACGCAGGCGAATGCTGGCCAGTGATACCCCCAGGGTCAGCAGCATGAGCGGAATGGTCATGCCGCCCAGCAGGTCTGCGGTGTTGGCCAGCCAGCGCGGCAGTTCGAAATCGAGAAAAATGATGGGCATGGCGCCAGCCAGGCTGATGACGATAGGGTTGCGCAGCAACGCCTTGAGCGAAGCCGCCGTGCCGGAGATGGCCATGCCGATGGTGAACTGAACGATCGACAGGGTCAGGAAAAATGCCACGGCCAAGGCCAGGCCATGCTCACCGAAGGCATACAAACTGATCGGCAGGCCCATGTTGCCGGTGTTAGGGAACATGAAGGCCGGCAGCAGTACCCGCCAGTGCATGCCCGACGCGCGACACACGAGCAAAGCGGCCAAGGCCATCCCCAGGGTGCACAGCAAGCAGGCCACAGCCATGCTGGTAAAGGCATTCGGGTCCAGCTCGGTACGACTGAGGGTGGACAGTACCAGCGAAGGTGTGCCGACGGTCATCACCACCCGGGCGATGAAATCAGTGGGGTAATCCAGGCCCTTGCGGGCCCAGGCAAAACCAATGCCGGCGACGATGAAAACCGGGGCCAGGACTGCGAACAGCGACGCGAACATGGTGGGCCTTCCTTGGTGGGGTTCAGCATTATGCCGCACTCAGCGAGATTACCGGGCCGATCTCACCGCCCGCAGGCGCCGCCATCGAAAATGTCTGTGGAAGACATGTTCATGTCGCGCTGAGACTGCGGCGTCTCGTCGCACACCCGAGCCCCTTGGGCAAAAGCGTTCAAGCCCGTAGAATCCCGCTTCCTTTTCGCCCGTCGCCTTGAACGGTGGCAACCAGCAGCAATGACAGAGTCAGCGCCTGAACACATGAACGTACATGTGAAGTAGGCTCAACCCTCCCCGCCCGGCCCATCTCCCATAGCGCCCAGCGGTTGAGTCTTGCCCAGGTCGCATCCGTGTCGCCACTCGCCCCTTGCCGGGTCGAGCCGGTGTGCGCGCCGAGAAGGTGCTCATTCCGCTCATCCAACTAGAGGTACGTATGTCTCCGCGTTTGCTGGCCATGGCGCTGGCGCCCCTGCTCGGGCTGTTCATCATTGCCCTGGGCAACGGCTTCATGTCTTCCCTGACCACCCTGCGCCTGGGCGCCGCCGGTGAGTCTGCAACCACCATTGGTATCGTCTCGTCGACCTACTTCATCGGCCTGACCCTCGGCGCCATCTTCAACGACCGGCTGATCCTGCGCATCGGGCACATCCGCGCCTACACCAGCTTCGCCTCGCTGATCGCCGTGACCATCCTGCTGCAAGGGTTGTTCTACGAGGTCACCTGGTGGTCGGTGCTGCGCCTGATCAACGGCTGGGCCGCAGTGGGCGTGTTCCTGGTAATCGAAAGCTGGCTGCTGCTGGCCGGTGACGCAAAGATCCGTGGCCGCCTGCTGGCGCTGTACATGATCGCCTTCTACGGCGCCGGGGTGATCGCCCAGGCTGGCCTTGGCGAAATCACCCAGCTGGGCGATACCGCCCCGTTCATGCTGGCCGGCGTGCTGGCCGCCCTGTCGGTGTTGCCGATCGTGATCCTGCCGCGGGTGTCGCCGCTGCTGGAGCAGGTCGAACCCCTCAAGCCCCGCCAGTTGCTGGGCGTGGCACCGTCGGGCCTGGTCGGCTGCTTCGGCTCGGGTGTAGCGATTGCCGGCATCTATGCGCTACTGCCACTGTACCTGCAGCGCATCGGCCTGGAAGTGGGTGAGGTCGGCAACATGATGGCCTGGGTGATCCTTGGCGCGATGCTGCTGCAATACCCGGTCGGGCGCTGGTCCGACCGCAAGGACCGCCTCGATGTGCTGCTCGCGCTGGCCGCGTTGTGCGTTGTCCTGTCGCTTGTAACGGTGTTCCTGCCATCGGACTCGTTCCTGCTGCCGGCCATGCTGTTCCTGCTGGGTGGTGGCGTGTTCACCCTGTACCCGGTGGCGGTCAGCCATGCGGCCGACCGCGCGCCGTCCGATGCGCTGGTACCGATGATCCAGGGCCTGCTGCTGATCAACTCGCTGGGCTCGGCCATGGCACCGGTGGCCATTTCGCCGATGATGACCGAGTTTGGCGAGGCTGGGCTGTTCTGGGCGTTTGCCGTGGTCAACCTGGCCATGGTGTGCTTCTTCATGTGGCGCCGCGGCAAGCGCCCGGCGGCAGAGCACCCGGCGCCGTTCACCGCTTCTACCACCTTCTCGCCAACCGGTGCCGAGTTGCGGGTGACCGAAGACCTGATGCATGCGGCGCAGGAGCATCCGCCGCTGGAGCCGGTCGAAACCCCGGCAACCGCACAGCGCTCGGAATCCTGTTGATTGCCACTCGTCGCCCAGAAGGCACCCCGCCAGCAGCTGCCAGCCAAACGAATGACAGATCTTGCACAAAGGAGAAGTCCCATGATCCGCATTCGCCCGCTGTCCCTGAGCCTGGCGCTGGCCCTGACCAGCCTCACCGGCGCTGCCTTCGCCGCCACCGACACCCATACCGACAGCCATCCGCAAACTGACCAATCCGGCGGCAAGACCGCCGGTGAAGGCAGCAGCGTCAACAGCCCCGGTAGCAGCAAAGGTAACGACAGCAGTGACACCGGCAGCAACGCCGATGCCGCCGACGGTGCCTCTGGCGGCTCCAACAGCACCGGCGAAGCCACCGGCTCTGGTGCCGGAGCCAGCGGAGGCACTGCCGAGGACCAGGACAGCCGCTGAAGCAGACCTGGTCTAGACTGAGCCCTGACGCCCTGCCAAGGATTGACCATGCACTTCAGACACTGGCTGTTCGCTGCTTTGCTGCCCTGCACAGCGTTAGCCGCCGCAGGCGGCCAAGGCGCAATGTCGGTCAGTTCCTCGTCTTTCACCGATGGCGGCGTCATTGCCCTGCAACAGGTCGGCCAGGACCCGGCATGCGGTGCCGGTGAAGAGCGGACCCCGCAACTGAGCTGGGACAACCTGCCCGCAGGTACGCGGTCGCTGGCCCTGATCATGTTCGACCCGGACGGTGGCAAGGGTGTGGGTGTGGTGCACTGGGTGGCCTACAACATCGATCCCGAACACGATGGGCTCAAGGAAGGCATGGCGGGGTTGAGCGGGCCCTACGTGACAGTGGGCCGCAACTCCCGTGGCACCGAGAGCTACCGCGGCCCCTGTCCACCCGCCGGCGACAACCCCCATCATTACGCCCTGACCCTGATTGCCACCGACCTGCCCTTGGGTACCTTGCCCGAGGGGCTGGACCGCAGCGGCCTGCTGCAACTGCTGCAAGGCCACGCCCTGGGGGCGCAGAGCCTGGTCGGGCGCTACGGCCATTGAACCAGTCAGTACAAAAGTAAATGATCGGCCCCATAGCATTTATCCATTGAATGGCCCGCACGAACTGAAGTAAGCTCGGGCTCATTCACTGGAGAGCAACATGCCGAAACACACCCGCAACCACGCCAACCACACCGGTCGCAGCCCGCGCCCTGTGCTGGCCGTTGCCGGCTGCGTGGCACCTGCCAGCTATTACTTTGGGTATTGGTTTAGCCACTAGGCGCCGATACCCACCCGGCGTCCACCTTAGAGGGGCCGCCGAACATGAGAATACTCAAACCCCCGGTCGGCTTCCCGACCGGGGGTTTTGTTTTTCAGGCCTTTGACCAACACCGATTCACTTTGAGGACAGATTCATGAACTACGCCACTTATTACTACGCAAACACCTACGCCTGGCGATTTAGCCAATCCCGTTCGGGCCAGCCTGCCGCCTCCGATCGGTCTTCTACAGGTGGCAATGCAGCAGCCAATACGAATTCAACGATCTGTCGAACACCTCGATAGGGCCGACCATGCGGGCTTGAACCCGCTGTCCGCCCAGGGAAAAACGCCATGCACGCTTCCAGCCTCGCCCTGCCCCTGACCCAGCCGCAAGCGGCCAACACCACTGTCAGCAAACGCCTGCCCAGCCCGCACCTGCTCAAGCAACAGATGCCACTGCCCAGCGAACTGGCCCAGCAAGTCCAGGCCCATCGCCAGGCCATCCGCAACATCCTCGAAGGCCGCGACCCGCGCCTGCTGGTCATCGTCGGCCCCTGCTCGATTCATGACCCGCGCTCGGCCCTGGAATACGCCGACCGCCTGGCCGCCCTTGGCCGCGAAGTCAACGACAAGCTGCTACTGGTGATGCGCGCCTACGTCGAAAAACCGCGTACTACAGTGGGCTGGAAAGGCCTGGCCTACGACCCGCACCTCGATGGCAGTGACGACATGCACTCGGGTATCGCCTTGTCTCGCGGGCTGATGCTGAGCATGATCGAACGCGGCCTGCCAATCGCTACCGAGTTGCTGCAACCGATGGCCGCCGGCTACTTCGACGACCTGTTGGCCTGGGCCGCGATTGGCGCTCGCACCACCGAATCGCAAATCCACCGCGAAATGGTCAGTGGCCTGGAACTGCCGGTCGGCTTCAAGAACGGTACGGACGGCGGCATCGCCATCGCCAGCGACGCCATGCGCAGCGCTGCCCACCCCCACCGCCACTTCGGTATGGATGCACAGGGCCACCCGGCGATCATCGAGACCTTGGGCAACCCGGACACACACCTTGTACTGCGTGGCGGCCACAAAGGCCCGAACCACGATGCCAACAGCATCGCCATGGCCCGTCAGGCGTTGGCCAAGGCCGGTCTGCAGGCACGGATCATGGTCGATTGCAGCCACGCCAACAGCGGCAAGGACCCGGCGCGCCAGCCAGCGGTCTTCAATGATGTGCTGGAACAGCGCCTGGCCGGCGACCGTTCGCTGGTCGGCGTCATGATCGAAGGGCACTTGTTCGATGGCTGCCAGGCGCTGGGCAAGGGCACGCTGAAATACGGTGTGTCGATTACCGACGGCTGCCTGGGCTGGGCCTCGACCGAAACCCTGTTGCGTGAGGCGGCACAAAAACTGTAGGCCGAAGGTTGTAAGCCTGGCGAGACATACCCCGGACAAGTGCGCTAGGCTTGCCTTTTTACCCCCAAGGAGCAGTACCCATGGCCCGTGCAACCGCCCGCCACATTCTGGTCAGCAGCGAAGACAAGTGCAACGAACTCAAAGCCCAGATCGAAGCAGGCGCCGACTTCGCTGAAATCGCCAAAGCCAACTCCACCTGCCCGTCCAGCCGTCAGGGCGGTGACCTGGGCTCGTTCGGCCCAGGCCAGATGGTAAAGGAATTCGACACTGTGGTCTTCAGCGCCCCGGTCAACACCGTGCAAGGCCCGGTGAAGACCCAGTTCGGCTACCACCTGCTGGAAGTGACCAGCCGCCAGGACTGATTCACCCCTCCCGGTGATCAGCCCCCCTGTGGGAGCGGGTTTACCCGCGAAGAGGCCAGACCAGACAACCTCGTTGCCTGCTCCGACGCATTCGCGGGTAAACCCGCTCCCACAAGTATTGTGGGGGCTTGTATTTTCGTGCATGGGCTTTACGGTCCAGGCCGCTCCCACCCACGCCCTCACGGTCTACGGTGAAGACCCCCGCTACGCCGCCAGCTTCCGGCATTTCGACTATGTAAACCCCTCCGCCCCCAAGGGCGGCATCTTGCGCCGCTCGGCCATCGAGATCGGCCAGTTCGACCACATCCTCCCCTACATCGACAAAGGCATCGGTGTCAGCGAAGTCGATGGCCTGCTGTACGCGCCACTGGCGGTACGCTCTTACGATGAACCCTATACCGTTTACGGCCTGATCGCCCGGCGCATGGAGCGCGGCCCCAATGATGAGTGGCTGCGTTTCGACATCGACCCACGCGCCACCTTCGCCGATGGCAAGCCGGTGCGCGCCAAAGACGTGCGTTTCACCTTCGAACTGCTGATGAGCAAGGGCAGCCTGAAGTACCGTACCCAGTTCGCCGACGTGGCCGGCGTGACCGTAGAAAGCCTGCACAGCGTGCGATTCGACCTGAAGCCCGAGCACGGCCGCACCCTGGCGCTGGACCTCGCCAGCCTGCCGGTAATGCCCGAGCACGACTGGCAGCACCGCGACTTTGCCAACGGTGCCGGCTTCGACAAGCCGGTTGGCAGCGGGCCATACCGAATCGGGCGCATCGAAAACGGCCGCAGCATCACCTTCGAACGCGACCCGACATGGTGGGCACGTGACCTGCCGGCCAGCCGTGGCCGCTACAATTTCGACAAGCTGCGCATCGAGTACTTCGGCGACACCGAAGTGGCGCGCCAGGTACTCAAAGGCGGTGGCTACGATTACAACCGTGAGTTCTCCGCCACGGCCTACACCTTGGGCTACAAAGGTGCGCAACTGGACGACGGCCGCCTGCAGCGCGCCCACCTGGGCCCGGCCAAACCGCAAGTGGCTCAGGGTTTTGTGTTCAACCTCGACCAGCCGCAGTTCAAGGACCGCCGTGTGCGACAGGCGCTGGGTATGTTATGGGACTTCGAGTGGAGCAACCGGCAGATGATGCGCAACCTGTACATCCGCCAGCAAAGCGTGTTCTCCAATACCCCTTTGGCCGCTCGCCAGTTGCCGGATGCGGGTGAGTTGAAGCTGCTCGCCCCCTTGCGCGGCCAAGTGCCAGATGAAGTGTTCACCACGGTGTTCACCGCCCCGGTCACCGACGGCTCGGGGATCATCCGTCAACAGCAGTTGCAGGCCCTGGCCCTGCTCGAACAAGCCGGCTGGCACCCCGAAGGCGACCGCCTGGTCGATAGCCAGGGCACGCCGCTGGCGTTCACGTTCCTCAATGGCCAGGCCGGCCTTGAACGCCTGCTGCTGCCGTGGAAGCGCAACCTGGCCCAGATCGGCGTGAGCCTGAACATCCGCAACGTCGACTCGGCCCAGTACGTCAACCGGCTGATGGCGCGCGATTACGACATGATCGTCACCGGCTACCCGGTCACCCTGTCACCGGGCGCCGAGTTGTACAACTACTTTGGCTCGGCGGCCGCTCACGACCCCGGCTCGAACAACCTGATGGTCCTGCAGGACCCGGCCGTAGACCACCTGATCGACGGCCTGGTCCGCGCCGACACCCAGGCCGACATGCTGCGCCACGCCCATGCCCTGGACCGCGTGCTGCAGTGGAATTACTACTGGATACCCAACTATTACCCACCGGGCAGCTCCACCGTCTGGTGGAACCGCTTCGGCCTGCCCAAGGTCCAGGCCACCTATGACGAGGGCCTGGACACCTGGTGGGAGGTAAGCCCTACCCCGCTGACCAACGCGCAGATGGCCGAACGCCAGAAGGCCTCGCCATGACCGCTTATATCCTGCGCCGTCTGTTGCTGATCATCCCGACGCTGCTGGCAATCCTGCTGGTCAATTTCGCCATCGTCCAGGCCGCGCCGGGTGGGCCGGTGGAGCAAGCCGTGGCGCGCCTGCAGGGCATCGGTGGCGGCGCACCCGGCGCGCGAACTGAAGTGGTCCATGGCGAATCCCGGGCCACACGCGGCCTGGACCCGAAACTGATCGAAGAGATCAGGCGCCAGTATGGCTTCGACAAATCCGCCCCCGAGCGGCTTTGGTTGATGCTCGGCCAATATGCCCGGCTGGACTTTGGCAACAGCTTCTTCCGCGGCGCCAAAGTCACCGACCTGATTCTCGACAAGTTGCCGGTCACCCTGTCGCTGGGCTTCTGGGCCACGTTGATCACCTACCTGGTGTCTATCCCGCTGGGCATCCGCAAGGCGATGCGCCACGGCAGCCGCTTCGATGCCTGGAGCAGCGCGTTGATCGTGATCGGTTACGCCCTGCCTTCGTTCCTGTTCGCATTGCTGCTGATCGTCCTGTTTGCCGGCGGCACTTCGCTCAACTGGTTCCCGGTGCGCGGCCTGGTCTCGGACAATTTCGACGAGCTCAGCCTGCTGGGCAAGGTCGCCGACTACTTCTGGCACCTGGTGCTGCCGGTTGCGGCCCTGGTGATCGGTGGGTTCGCCACCCTCACGTTGCTGACCAAGAATGCCTTCCTCGACGAGGTTTCCCGCCAATACGTGGTCACTGCGCGGGCCAAGGGCCTCAGCGAACGCCGCGTGCTGTATGGCCACGTGTTGCGCAACGCCATGCTGCTGGTGGTGGCCGGGCTGCCACAGGCGCTGATCACCGTGTTTTTTGCCGGCTCGTTACTGATCGAGGTGATCTTCTCGCTCGATGGCCTGGGCCGCATGAGCTATGAGGCCGCGGTGTCGCGGGATTACCCGGTGGTGTTCGGCACGCTGTTCATCTTCACCCTGGCGGGCCTGCTGATTCGCCTGCTCGGTGACCTGTCTTACACCCTGCTCGACCCGCGCATCGACTTCGATACGAGGGCGCACTGATGCTATCGCCCCTGTCGCGTCGTCGCCTGCAACGTTTTCGCCGCCACCGCCTGGGCTGGGTGTCGCTGTGGTTGTTTGCCGGCCTTCTGCTGCTGAGCCTTTGCGCCGAACTGGTGGCCAACGACAAGCCACTGCTGCTGGGCTACAAGGGCAATGTGTACGTGCCGGCGCTCAAACGCTATACCGAGCAGCAGTTCGGCGGGCAACTGCCGTTTCAGCCCGACTACCGCAGTGCCTATGTGCGCCAACTGATCGCGGAACAGGGTGGCTGGATGCTGTTCGCACCAATCCCGTTCAGTGCCGACACACCTAATTACGACCTGCAGGTGCCCACCCCCAGCCCGCCCAGTGCCAGCAACTGGCTAGGCACCGACGACCAAGGGCGTGACGTGCTGGCGCGGGTGCTTTATGGCACGCGGGTATCGCTGCTGTTCGCCTTTGCCCTGACCGTGGTCAGTGTGCTCATTGGCGTGGCGGCGGGCGCCCTGCAAGGCTACCACGGGGGCTGGGTCGACCTGTTCGGCCAGCGCTTGCTGGAGGTATGGTCGGGGTTGCCAGTGTTGTATCTGTTGATCATCCTCAGCGGTTTCGTCGTACCGGATTTCTGGTGGCTGCTGGGGATCATGGCGCTGTTCTCCTGGTTGACCCTGGTCGACGTCGTGCGCGCCGAATTCCTGCGTGGGCGCAACCTGGAGTATGTAAAGGCAGCGCGGGCGTTGGGATTACCGGACAGTCAGGTAATGTTGCGGCATATCTTGCCCAATGCCATGAATGCCACGCTGACCTATGTGCCGTTCATGCTGACCGGGGCGATCACCACACTGACCGCGCTGGACTTTCTGGGCTTTGGCATGCCAGCGGGCAGCGCCTCGCTGGGCGAGCTGGTGACCCAGGGCAAGCAGCACCTGGAGGCGCCGTGGTTGGGCTTTACCGCGTTCTTTGCGCTGGCGGTGATCCTGTCACTGCTGGTGTTTATCGGGGATGCCTTGCGTGAGGCGTTTGACCCCCGACGATGAGTTTTCAGGCCAGGCCTTTTCGCGGGCTTGTGCCAATACATGATTCAGGATGTTCACCCATGCACGACAGCAACAGCCTCAAGGACTACCCCCAGGTACGGCAACTGGCGATCCGCTCGCTGTTCGAGATCATCGAACAGTCCAGCGAAGGCACGGTGATCGTCGACCGCCAGGCACGCATCGTCTGGATGAACGAACGCTATGCCCGACGCTTTGGCCTGGCCGACGCTGCCAGTGCCATCGGCCAACCCTGCGAAACGGTGATCCCTGGGAGCCTGATGCGCGACGTGGTGAGCAATGGCCGCCCCATCCTGCTGGACATGCTCGACACGCCGAACGAGCCATTGGTGGTCATGCGCCTGCCCATCCACGACGACCAGGGCACGCTGATCGGCGCCATCGGCTTTGCCCTGTTCGACGAACTGCGCAGCCTGTCGCCGCTGCTCAAACGCTATTCCAGCATGCAGCAGGAACTGGCCTCGACCCGCTCGCAACTGCGCGCCCGCCAGGCCAAGTACAGCTTCGCCCAGTTCGTAGGCAGCAGCGCGCCCAGCCTGGAAGCCAAGCGACGCGCCCGGCGTGGCGCCGGCAGCGATTCACCCGTATTGCTGCTGGGCGAAACCGGCACTGGCAAGGAGCTGCTGGCCCACGCCATTCACGCAGCGTCAGCACGGGCACACAAAGCTTTTGTCAGCATCAACAGCGCAGCCATCCCGGAGACGCTGCTGGAAGCCGAATTCTTCGGCACCGCGCCGGGTGCTTTTACCGGCGCCGACCGCAAAGGCCGTAGCGGCAAGCTGCAACTGGCCGAAGGCGGCACGCTGTTCCTCGACGAGATCGGCGACATGCCGCTGGCCCTGCAGAGCAAACTGCTGCGGGTGCTGCAGGAAAAGGAATACGAACCGGTCGGGTCGAACCAGATGCTGCGCAGCGATGTGCGCATCATTGCCGCCACCTCCATCGACCTGCAGGCTGCCATGGCCCGCGGGGCCTTCCGCGCCGACCTGTACTACCGGCTGAACGTGCTGCCGATCGATGTTCCGCCGTTGCGGCAACGGCTGGAGGACCTGCCCGCGCTGTGCGAGGCCATATTGGCTGAGCTGGGCAGCCAATACGAGCTGGAAGCTGAAGCGCAGCAACTGCTGGCCAGGCATGCGTGGCCGGGGAACATTCGCGAGCTGCGCAATGTGCTGGAGCGCGCGACCCTGCTGGCGGATCAGCCCCGGTTGGGGGTTGCGGACCTGCGTGCGGCATTGGGGCCATTGAGCCCGCTGGCTGAAGCGCCCGTGCGGCAGAGCTACCGTGACGCGTGCGAGGCCTTTGAACGCGACCTGATTGCCGGGGCGCTGGCCGAACAGGGAGGAAAAGTGCCAGAGGCAGCAGCAGCCTTAGGGCTGGGGCGGTCGACGCTGTACAAGAAGATGGCGGCACTCGGTCTCTAATTGGAGACTTTTGTTTCTATTTTGAGATTACAGCGAGGGCCCGCCCTTGATCACAGGCAAGCCAGCGATGGGCTGTAAAGCAGCCCCTGGCGTCTCTGAATGTAGACATAGACTTCTAACAAAACCCTTTAACCCTTACAAATCAGCCAGTTACATACTTGGCACGATTCCCGCTATCTCCTGTTCAACGATAAAAACAAGACTCACCCAGGAGACCCACCCCGATGACCGTGCTCATCGCACTCGCCGCTCTGGCCTTGCTGATGCTGGCCGCCTACCGCGGTTACAGCGTGATCCTCTTCGCCCCCATCGCCGCCCTCGGCGCTGTCCTGCTCACCGACCCTGCTGCCGTCGCCCCTGCGTTCACGGGGGTGTTCATGGAGAAAATGGTCGGTTTCATCAAACTGTACTTCCCGGTATTCCTGCTGGGGGCGGTGTTCGGCAAGCTGATCGAGCTGTCCGGCTTCTCCCGCTCGATCGTCGCCGCGGCCATCCGCCTGCTCGGCACCCGCCAGGCGATGCTGGTCATCGTACTGGTCTGTGCCCTGCTCACTTACGGCGGTGTTTCGCTGTTCGTGGTGGTGTTCGCGGTGTACCCGTTCGCCGCCGAAATGTTCCGTCAGAGCAACATCCCCAAACGCCTGATCCCGGCCACCATCGCCCTGGGCGCATTCTCGTTCACCATGGACGCCTTGCCCGGCACCCCACAGATCCAGAACATCATCCCCAGCACCTTCTTCAACACCACCGCCTGGGCCGCGCCGTGGCTGGGCCTGATCGGCACGCTGTTCGTGTTCTTTACCGGCATGGCCTACCTGCAGCGCCAGCGCAACAAGGCCCTGCGCGCCGGTGAAGGTTATGGCACCGACTTGCGCAACGAACCGGAAACCGCTGCCGACCTGAGCCTGCCCAACCCCTGGCTGGCGCTGTCGCCGCTGATACTGGTGGGGGTGATGAACCTGGTGTTCACCCACTGGATACCGCAATGGTACGGCCCCAGTCACAGCCTGCAACTGCCAGGCATGAGTGCGCCGGTACAAAGCGACGTGGCCAAACTAACAGCCATCTGGGCAGTGCAGGCAGCATTGCTGGTGGGCATCCTTATGGTCCTGGTGTGTGCCTTTGGCACCATTCGCACGCGCCTGGCCGAAGGCACCAGAAGCGCGGTGGGTGGCGCCTTGCTGGCAGCCATGAACACCGCTTCGGAATACGGCTTTGGCGCGGTAATCGCCTCGCTGCCGGGTTTTCTGGTGCTGGCCGATGCCCTGCGCGGCATCCCCAACCCCTTGGTGAACGAAGCCATCACCGTGACCTTGCTGGCCGGCATCACCGGCTCCGCTTCGGGCGGCATGAGCATCGCCCTGGCGGCCATGGGCGACACCTTCATTGCCGCCGCCCACGCGGCCGACATCCCGCTGGAAGTGCTACACCGGGTAGCCGCCATGGCCAGCGGCGGCATGGACACCCTGCCGCACAACGGCGCGGTGATCACCTTGCTGGCGGTGACAGGCCTCACCCACCGCGAGGCCTACAAGGACATTTTTGGTATTACCCTGATCAAGACCCTGGCGGTGTTCGTGGTCATCGCCACGTTCTACGCCACTGGCATCGTCTAAGGAGCATGGCATGACCCTTGAAGGCAAAACTGCACTCGTCACCGGTTCCACCAGCGGCATTGGCCTGGGCATCGCCCAGGTATTGGCCCGGGCTGGCGCCAACATCGTGCTCAACGGCTTTGGCGACCCGGGCCCCGCCATGGCGGAAATCGCCCGGCACGGGGTGAAGGTTGTGCATCACCCGGCCGACCTGTCGGATGTGATCCAGATCGAGGCCTTGTTCAACCTGGCCGAACGTGAGTTCGGTGGCGTCGACATTCTGGTCAACAACGCCGGTATCCAGCATGTGGCACCGGTTGAGCAGTTCCCGCCAGAAAGCTGGGACAAGATCATCGCCCTGAACCTGTCGGCCGTATTCCATGGCACACGCCTGGCGCTGCCGGGCATGCGCACGCGCAACTGGGGGCGCATCATCAATATCGCTTCGGTGCATGGCCTGGTCGGCTCGATGGGCAAGGCAGCCTACGTGGCAGCCAAGCATGGTGTGGTCGGCCTGACCAAGGTGGTCGGCCTGGAAACCGCCACCAGTCATGTCACCTGCAATGCCATATGCCCGGGCTGGGTGCTGACACCGCTGGTGCAAAAGCAGATCGACGATCGTGCGGCCAAGGGTGGCGATCGGCTGCAAGCGCAGCACGATCTGCTGGCAGAAAAGCAACCGTCGCTGGCCTTCGTCACCCCCGAACACCTCGGTGAGCTGGTACTCTTCCTGTGCAGCGAGGCCGGTAGCCAGGTTCGCGGCGCCGCCTGGAACGTCGATGGTGGCTGGTTGGCCCAGTGACGGGCGGCCTGGGCCTGGCGACGGTCCCGCATTCGTTTATCAGCAAGGAGGCCTTATGCGCCCTACCCCAATGACCGCGATTCTGGCCCTGAGCCTGGCCGCCGCCGCACCTGCGATGGCCGCCAGCCTGAAGGACATCGCGCCCTACCCCGAGGCGGAAAAAGGCTTTACCCGGCAGGTTATCCACCTGCCGGCACAGGCCGACGAGTCGGCTTATAAACTGGAAATCCTCGCTGGCAAGACGCTGCAGGTCGACTGCAATCGTCAGCGCCTGGGCGGCAACCTTGAAGCACGCACCCTGGAAGGCTGGGGCTACAATTACTACCGCCTGGACAACGTCAGCGGCCCGGCCAGCACGCTGATGGCCTGCCCGGACGGCAAGAAGACCGAGGCCTTCGTGCCGGTGGTCGGCGATGGCTTCCTGCTGCGCTACAACAGCAAGCTGCCGGTGGTGGTGTATGTGCCCAAGGATGTCGAAGTGCGCTACCGCGTGTGGGCGGCATCGCAGGATGTGCAGAAGGCTAAAGTAGAGTAAGCAGGACCGCTTTCTCGGCAGGGTCAGCCTCTTCGCAACACAAGGCTGATCCTGCCCTGAGCCTGCTTTGTTCCGGTAAAGGAGATTCGGCATGAACGATGTGCTCTGGCGCCCGTCCACAACGCAGATCGAGGCCAGCCGGATGGATGCCTTCCGCCGCCGGGTCAACCTGCGCTACAACCTGCAACTCAACGACTACCAGGCCCTGCACGCCTGGAGCATCGAACAGCGGCCCGCCTTCTGGCAAACCCTTGCCGAGTACTTCCACGTGCATTGGCATACCCCGCCCAGCCAGGTGCTCAGCGAAGGGCCGCAAATGCCCGATGCACAGTGGTTCGTCAATGCCACCCTGAACTTTGCCGAACACCTGCTGCGCCGCCGTGACGACCGCCCGGCCGTGGTCGCCGTACGCGAAGACGGCCAACGCGAAGTGTTCACCCATGCCGAACTGGCCGCACAGGTGGCCGGGCTGCAAACGGCATTCAAGGCTGCAGGTATCGTCCCGGGCGACCGGGTAGCTGCCATCATGCCCAATACCTGGCAAACACTGGTGGCCATGCTCGCCTGCACCAGCCTTGGCGCGGTCTGGTCTACCTCTTCGCCCGAGTTCGGCGTGCATGGCATCATCGACCGCTTCGGCCAGATCGAACCCAAGCTGCTGATCGTCTGCGCCGGTTACGAGTATGCTGGCAAGGCCATCGATCAGGTGACCAAGGTCAACCAGGTGTGTGCGCAGTTGCCGGGCCTGGAGCAGCTTATCGTGGTGCCCCACACCCGCAAAGGCACGCGTGCCGACGAATTCCAGGCAGCCAACGTCAGCCTGTGGGATGACTTCTTCCAGCCCGGCGGCGAGCCCCGTTTCACTCCGCTGCCGTTCGACCACCCGCTGTACATCCTCTATTCCAGTGGCACCACCGGCGTGCCCAAGTGCATTGTCCATCGCGCCGGAGGTGTGCTGTTGCAACACCTCAAGGAACACGGCCTGCACAACGACCTGAAGGCCGATGACGTGCTGTTCTACTACACCACCTGCGGCTGGATGATGTGGAACTGGCTGGCCAGCGGCCTGGCGGTGGGTGCCACGCTGGTGCTGTACGACGGCTCGCCGTTCCACCCAGGCCCCGGGCGCCTTCTGGACCTGATAGAGGCCGAGGGTATCCACGCTTTCGGTACCAGCGCCAAGTACCTGGCGGCACTGGAGCAGGCAGGCCTGGAACCTGCCACCAGCCACTGCCTGACCAGCCTGCGGCTGCTGCTGTCCACCGGTTCGCCGCTGTCACCACACAGCTATGACTATGTGTACGACAAGATCAAGGCCGACCTGTGGCTCGTGTCCATGTCGGGCGGTACGGATATTGTCTCCTGCTTCGTGCTGGGCAACCCGACCCTGCCTGTGCGTCGTGGCGAAATCCAGTGCAAGGGCCTGGGTATGGCGGTGGAGGTGTGGAACGAGCAGGGTCAGCCTGTGGTGGACGAAAAAGGCGAGCTGGTGTGCACGCGCAACTTCCCCTCGATGCCACTCGATTTCTGGAACGACCCGGACGGTCGCCGTTACCACGATGCTTACTTCAGTCAGTTTCCGGGGGTGTGGGCCCAAGGCGACTACGCCGAGCAGCGTGCCAGCGGGGGCATGGTGATCCACGGTCGCTCCGACGCCGTGCTCAACCCGGGCGGTGTGCGCATTGGCACGGCGGAGATCTACCGCCAGGTGGAAAAGGTCGAACAGGTTGTGGAAAGCGTGGCCATCGGCCAAGACTGGAACGGGGATGTGCGGGTGGTGCTGTTCGTGCGCCTGCACGACGGCCTGCAGCTGGATGAAGCCCTGCGCCAGCACATCCGCCAGGTGATACGCCAGTACACCACGCCCCGCCATGTGCCGGCGGTGATCGCCCAGGTCAGCGACATACCGCGCACCATCAGTGGCAAGCTGGTGGAACTGGCGATTCGCGATGTGGTGCATGGGTTGCCGGTGAAAAACACCGATGCCCTGGCCAACCCGGAAGCGCTGGAGCAGTTTCGCGATCGCGCTGAGCTGAAGAGCTGACATTCATCGCGGCCAGTTGGGCGCGATCGCTTCAACGGGATTCAATCAGGCATAATGCCGCCTTTTTCCCCGATGCACAGGTAGCCCATGAAAGCCCAAGCCCGCCACATACTGGTCAAGACCGCTGACGAAGCCGAAAAGCTCAAGCAGCGCATCGCCAACGGCGAGGCTTTCGACGTGCTCGCGAAAAAGTGCTCTCTTTGCCCATCGGGCAAGCGCGGTGGTGACCTGGGCGAAATTCGCCCCGGGCAGATGGTCGGCGCCATCGACCAGGTAATCTTCAAGAAGCCTTTGCGTGTGGTACACGGGCCGATCAAGAGCAAATTCGGCTACCACCTGGTGCAAACGTTCTACCGCGACTAACGCGCTAGCCCTTTGCCACCTGACATTTTTGCCAGTTGTGGTCGTGACGCACTCCTCTATACAACCCCGGTAACCCTGTGCACCACGCGTGGTGCGCAGGTCTCCCTGGAGAATGGAGGATTTCCTGATGCGTCTACGCCTGATGCTGACCCTGGGTTCGCTCCCGCTGCTGGGCATGGCCTCGCCCGCTGCACACGCGGCTTGTACCTTCTCACCCGGCCCGGGTAACGACACCTACACCTGTGACAGCGGCACTGCGCCCTCGCTGGTGGACACCAGCGGCGATAACCGCCTGGTATTCCCGGCATCCGGTAGCGGCGCCATTACCGGCGACGTAACCTTCGGCGCCGGCAGAGACAGCATCGACATGGCCTCTGGCAGCGTCGGCGGAAACGTCAACCAAGGCGCTGGCATCGATGACTTCGTCATGAGCGGCGGCGTCATCGAAGGCAACCTCAACCAGGGTGATGGCCTGGACACCTTTCACATGAGCGGCGGCTGGATCAAGGGCACGTTCGACAGCGGCGACTATGCCGAAATGGACGACGGGCGTATCGGCAACGTCAACATGCGGCTGGACGAGAACACCTTCATCATGCGTGGCGGCAACGTCGACCGGAACGTCATCACAGCCTTCGACAAGGACTACATCGAAGTCTTCGATGGCAACATCGGCGGCAACATAAGCGTCAGCGGTAGCGACGACCAGGTGCTGGTGCACGGTGGCCAGGTTGGCGGCGATGTGTTGCTGAGCTCTGGCAACGACCGCTTCACCTGGGACGGAGGCCGTATTGTCGGGCGCGTGGATGCCGGCCCTGGTGATGACACGGCACTGCTCAAAGGCCTTACGCCCGAGGTGCTGAGTATCACGTTGGACGGCGGCGAAGGTAACGACAGCCTGACGTTCGATGCCAGCCAGCCGGCAGGCGGTGCCCACTATGTGAACTGGGAACGCGTGGCGCTGAACAACGGCAGCCGGCTGGCACTGGATGACACGCTGGTACTGGGCGATAGCAACAGCGGCACGGGCAGCCTCACCCTCGACGCCAGCAGCAGCATCACTTCACGCCAAGGGGTGATCACCGCGTTTGTCCCAGGCCAGCGCACCTCGGTCAGCAACGCAGGTACACTTGACCTCACAGCCGGCAATGATGCCATGGGCCGCTTGCGCATCGAGGGCGATTACACCGGCCACAACGGCACCCTGCGCCTGAACAGCGTGCTGGCCGGCGATGGCGCTGCTTCCGATCGCCTGGTGATCAGCCGCGGCGCCATCGCCGGCTCTACCCAGGTGCTCATCAACAACCTCAACGGCGCAGGTGCGGCGACTGCGCAGAACGGCATCCAGGTGGTCGAAGCCCGTGACGGCGCCACCAGCACGGCCACCGCCTTTGTGCAGACCCAGACGCTATCGGCCGGTGCCTACGACTATCGGCTGTTCAAAGGGGGCGTCACTGCCGGCAGTGAAAACAGCTGGTACCTGCGCTCGACGCTGGTTGCGCCACCCGCTCAGCCCCCTGTGCCGGCACCGGGCGAGCCACCCGTGATCGCCCCGGCCGTCACTCCGCCCGTCGCTGCGCCAGCGCCCGGCCAGGCCGAGCTGCCTGCGCCGGTGCAGGGCCAGAGCCTGCCGCTGTACCGCCCCGAGGTCCCGGTTTATGCCGCAGCGCCGCGGGGTGCCGCGATCATCGCCCGTCAGGCACTGGGCACCTTCCACCAACGCCAGGGCGACCAGCTGTTACTGCAGGGTGAAAGCGCCATGCCCGCCAGCTGGGGGCAAGCCTACGGCGGCACGCTGCGCCAGCAATGGAGCGGCACGGTCAGCCCGAGCCTGGACGGCGACCTGTACGGTTTCAAGGTGGGCCAGGACCTGTATGCCAAGGTTGGCGACAACGGTTACCGCCAGCATGTTGGTATCTACGTAAGCCATAGCCGCCTGGACGCCGACGTCAAAGGGTTTGCCCTGGCCGTTCACGACCGCAGCGTGGGCGACCTGAAGCTCGATGGCGACAGCGTGGGCACCTACTGGACGCTGGTCGGGCCACAGGGCGCGTACCTGGACGCGGTGTTGCAATACACCCGCCTGGATGGCCGCGCCCGCTCCGATCGTGGCGACACGCTGAACGTCGACGGCCACGCCTGGACAGCTTCACTGGAATCGGGCTACCCCATCACCCTGTCCGAGCGCTGGCGCGTGGAACCGCAAGCTCAGCTGATTGCGCAAAAGGTCGCGCTGGACAGCGCCAGCGACAGCGTCTCGCGCATCAGTCATGACGCCCAGGTCGAGCTGACCGGCCGCCTGGGCCTGCGCCTGGAGGGTGCGTTCACGGGAAGCAGCGGGCGCCTGTTGCAGCCCTATGCGCAGGTCAACCTGTGGCACGGCGACGGTGGGCGCGACACCTTGAGCTTCGATGACGCAGACAAGATCAAGACCGATTACCGCTATACCTCAGTGCAACTGGAAAGCGGTGTGGTAGCGCAGGTCAACGAAGCGCTGAGCCTGCATGGCGGCGTGCAGTACACCGCCAACCTGGACAGCCGCCAGCAGGAAGCCAGCGGCGTCAACCTGGGCGTGCGCTGGCAGTTCTAGCGGCGCGCAGCCAACAGACCAAGGCCCGCGCAACCCAGCAAGGACGCGCTGACCCGGTTGAACATCCGGCGTGGGCCGGGCTGGCTGAACCAGCGCTGCATGTAGGCGCCCAGGCCTGAGTAGATGGCAATGGCCGCCCATTCCAGCAGCAGGAACAACGCACCCAGCCAAAGGAACTGCTCACTCACCGGGGTGCTGCTACCGACCGAGACGAACTGCGGCAGGAAGGCGGTGAAGATCAGGATGGCCTTGGGGTTACCTAACGAATCGCAATATATATTACATATAACCACACCGCCCTCTCGAAAACCGGACTTTAACTGGGGCCATTGCCCTAGATGGCTTCCCCGTTATACTGTATGCACATACAGCATAACGAGTAGTGACCATGACGGCCGACATCATTAGCTTCCCGATACAGACCAAGGAAGAAGGGATCCCGAAAGAAATGGAAGAATTTTTCGCCGACCTTCCCTTAGGGTTCCGTTCAGAGCACTGCGAACCTTCACGCCTAGCCCTTGAATGGAGTGTAGAAGCACTGGCATTTCGTTCGGGCGTTTCGCCAGAAGCGATCCGTAGAGTCGAGCTCGGGAATGAGCTGCGGCGCGTCACAATGCAGGCGCTCGCTTTTGCTCTTGAAGCGGAAGGGCTCATTTTCTTCCCTGGGCACCCTCCCCTGCGTTCTGATGACTGCCGAGGCGCTACAGCTGATCCCAGAACCAGAGGCGACTACCACTTGATCGAATAATAGAGCGATCAAAGGTTAGGCGGGCCAACCGGACTTTAGCTGAGCTACCCGGCTCGCCTTTTTTCAACGCTACAACCTTCCACGATAGCCGAACCGCAGCTGCACGGAGCCTAACAAACGGGATAGGGATTTGAACCCGCCCGGGAGTCTCGGTAGGCCTCTGGAGGCCAGCACAAACGACAATTCTGGCTTTAGCGGACGGCCTGTATAGGCCTCACACGCCCTAGGATTTGCCCTAAAATTGCCCTAAGAATTCCCGTATCTGGAGCATGCGCATGGATGACCAAGCATCAACCACAGCCGACACCCTTGAGTTGTTGCATCTGAACCAGGTCGCCATCAGAGCGGCTCTGGAGGAGCTCTCGCTATGGGTAAGCCATCGCGGCTCAGTCCACATACATGAAAACGTCATGGCCGCGTTAGCGACCCTCGATACCCATGCTGAGGCAATTTCATCCGGGGTAGAACGCTTACGGACATGAGCAATCGCGCAGGCAGCGCCGGCTTCAGCGCACCGCAGACAGAATCTAGAGATGATCAGCGCCGATAATGGATTGGGCACGCTCTATCGCAAGCAGCATATACAAAGGCCGGCTTACAAAGCCATAGACATGCAAGCATACAAATTTTGGATCACCCGAATGTTATGGAGCCGTTCCTAGGCTGCGTAGGACTGGGCTCCAGATCCGCACAACCCAGATTACCCCACAAACCTAGATTCACTGTCACCGGCGATTAGGATAAGCTCGCTCGCAACACCCTGGCTTGCAGAGGACGCGCTATGACTCCAGACGAACTTAAGTACCCCAGCCTTCAAAAAATACTCGGCACATACGAGGCAAAAGGGAGGGGCGAATCCATAGCGTTCCTGAACTGGTTTTTGGAGAATATTTTCAGGCTTGATCCAGTCGATGCCGACGACGCTGTGTGTGACCGGCCTAACGATCGGGGCATCGATGGAATTTATGTTGATCACACAAAGCAAGAAATAATTATCCTACAGGGAAAACTAAAACAAAAAGAATCTTCGATCGGCGATGCGCCCCTGCGCGAGCTTGCAGGAACCATAAGCCAACTTGACACCCCTGAATCGGTACAAGCCCTTTTAGACGGGGGCGCAAACCAAGAACTCAAGACCGCCCTCACCCGAAATAAAATTAAGGAGCTTATCGCCAACGGCTATACGGTAATTGGTGCTTTTATCTGCAACCAACCACTGGACGTCAACGGCGAGGAATTCTTAAAGCAGCACAATGCAATGAGGGTTTATGATCGAAACGTTATCGCTAGCGAATACATCGACATAAACAAAGAGGCAGGTGTTCAAGGTTCATTTTCCTTCGATACATCCTACGTTTCACCAATGACAATCAATACTGGCTCCGAAGTAGTAACCTACATACTTCCAGTTCAAGCCGTCGAACTTGTTAAGCTAGCGGGCATTGACGACGGATCCTTATTTTCGCAGAACGTACGTCATTCGCTCGGCAACACTAAGGTCAACAAGGCGTTGCGCGAGAGTGTTTTAGACAAATCCGAGCACGAAAACTTTACCCTTTATCATAACGGTGTAACGATCCTGTGCACCGACGCACACCCTGACGGCGAGACGCTTGTAATCACGAACTATGTAGTCGTTAATGGCGCTCAAAGCATCTCAACATTCAGAAAATCGATGGACCATCTAAGCCAAGATTTGCGAGTTCTTGCGAAGATCATAAAAATCGAAGATCCAACGCTTGCCAAAAAAATCACGATTAACAGCAACAATCAGAACGCCATCAAACCTAGGGACCTCAAGTCAAACAACGAGGTCCAAGTTCGACTACTTGAAGAATTCCAAAAAGTAGAAGGGGGCGCATACGCCTATGAAATCAAGCGCGGTCAAGAAATAAAGGCTGGCAAGGAAATAATCACTAACGAGGAAGCCGGTCGCCTACTCTTGGCGTTTGACCTTTTAGAGCCCGAGTCATGCCATCAGGTTTACAAACTATTTGATGACAAATATAACGATATTTTTGCAAGACCCGCCGTGACAGCACACAGAATAATCTTCTTGCAAAAAATCATGGAAGTAATTATTCGAGCAACCGAAAAAATCAAATACAAACCGCTCTCCAAATACGGACTGACAAGATTTTTTTTACTGTCGACAATTGCAGACCTCATGCGCTCCGACGCACAATCAACTGAAATCATTAAACACCCAAAAACCCTTTTTGATTCGAAAAACCTTAATAAGTTCTTAGAGTCCATCGAAGAAGTTTTAGACTCCCTAATCATTGACCTAAACTTTGAAGTAGAAAGCGCAGGCGATCAGTTCGACTACAAAGGCGATTTGAAGAGCCCTGCGAAAATTCGGGAGTTGCGTGGAAAACTTCGCCGCAGTTACGAAAAAGATGTAGCACGAGGCAAAGCAAAAGCATTGTCCGAGCTGATATAAAAATACCCCGATTGTGCTGTATGGGGCGGGCCTCGCTCGCCCCGACATCTAGCGTTTAGAGAGCTTATCGACAACGTCACAAGTCAGAGGGTTGGCCAAGCTGGACGCCGACCCACAACCGTAAAATACTCCGACCACTCCGTGTTTAGCTGGCATCGAAAGATTCACCCATCGGGCGAGTCATAGATCCAGCTCAATTGCTCATGCTCGTCCTGCAGTCTCGAATAAAAGCGTTCTATCTGTAAACATCCACCCCAAATAGGCTTCAGCAACCGCTTGCTTTGGTCTATTCTAGCTCTGCACGCCAATGCCCACCACGCGCCCCTTAACTAACAAGCCAGATATTTTGGAGCATTCGAATGGGACAAGTGAAGATTGAAATTCCTAGAAACACAATAATTAAACGCTACTTATCCTATGAAAATCTCGAACGACTAATAAAAAACCAATCACTCTATTTTTCACGATTCGACAAATTTGAGGACCATCTGGAAGGCGGCATAAATAGACGAAATTACCACAATATCAGCAATTCAGTCTCCGTCCTTGACCTAGCCATCCAGAGATGGCCAGGGACCGCTCCCCGCACGGTAGAAGAATCTAACACTCTAGTAAGCATCAGTACCGCAATCCTTGATGAAACTTTCCCTTCGATTCTTGGTCACCAAAAGAAGATAGATGGCGACGCGTTCATAAAGAACATCACCTCATGGCTTTATGCTAGCTGCTGGACTGATTTAAGACATGAATGCCAAGCAATGTGGCAGCTATACGGAAGCTCCGGGAGCAACTGTCGCCATGAAAACGGCTGTCAAGAATGTGCAATCACACTAGGGAAATCAGTATGCATCGAGACCACTGTCGGTGCCGTTGTGGACAACCTAGAGATCGCCGAAGGTTATAATCTTACTATCAACAAAATTGAATATCTCGACCATCGAACCTCGCAGTTTCATGAAGACGATCTAGTAATGCGCCCTTACTTCTCTAAGGCGCTGCACTTCAGTTACGAAAACGAGGTCCGCTTTATGCTTTGGCCGGACAGTAATAAAATCAAATTCTCCTACAAACACAACCAAAGCACGATTAACGACCAACATTACCAGCAGCTAAGGATTAAGGACCTAAACAGCTTTATTCATAGGGTCGTCCTCGCGCCGCCGCCTCCCAGCAAAATATCCAATGCTCGGAGCCTGCACCTAACACATTACGACTCCGAACTAGGCCTAGAAGACAAACTTTCAAATAAAGAACTAAGAGCTCAAATCGAAAAACTCTTCAGAACATACAGCCTAGCCATTAGAATTACTGAATCCGATCTAATCCAAACAGCCACCACCGACTGCTATACACTCTCGAAATAATTTTCTACCGTGAAATAGACGGAGCGATACCAGTGTACTTGGCACTGTTCTTACTGCTCCGTCGCATCAAAGTTCTAGAACAAGCCGCCTAGTGAGGAAGGTTGCCAGTTCATGGTCACCAGCTCGCCCGTAACTTCTGCCTTGCCTTGTCGCTGGTTTGTATTGCTGTAGCGGATATCCAGACATTCGAAGTGGAAGCCGTCGAAAGTACGCCGGATTTCCGGGTGGTCATTGATACTGACCATCACCCTGCCCTTGCACCGACGCATGAATTCGGCCATGCGCTCGTACTCCTCGAACGGGAAATCCACGCCATAGCCGGCGGTCTGCCAGTACGGCGGATCCATGTAGAAGAACGTGTGCGCTCGATCGTAGCGCTCGGCGCAGGCGAGCCAGGACAGGTTCTCGACGTAGGTGCCGGCGAGACGCTGCCAGGCGGCGGAAAGGTTCTCCTCGATGCGCAGCAGGTTGATGGCCGGCCCAGTGGTGGCGGTACCGAACGTTTGCCCAGTGACCTTGCCACCAAACGCGTGCTGCTGAAGGTAGAAGAACCGGGCGGCGCGCTGGATGTCGGTCAAGGTTTCAGGGCGCGTCATCTTCTGCCACTCGAAGATCTGCCGGGAGCTGAGCGCCCATTTGAACTGGCGCACGAACTCTTCCAGGTGGTTCTGCACAACGCGGTAGAGGGTGACCAGGTCACCGTTGAGATCGTTCAGCACCTCCACTGGGGCGGGCTGAGGACGCATGAAGAACAATGCGGCACCGCCGGCGAAGACTTCAACGTAACACTCATGAGGGGGAAAGAGGGGGATCAAGCGGTCGGCCAGGCGGCGTTTGCCACCCATCCAGGGAATAATTGGAGAGGTCATAGGTATGCAAGTCTTTACTGTATGGATAAACAGGTGTTAGGCTCGCCGCGCTTTGTGCACAAGGCAGAGGCCACGGCTGGACTTGCAGGAAGGGTCTGCGGGTTCGGCGGGCCGAGCTGGATGTTGGCGCATCCACCCGGCTCGCCTCTTTTCATTTGATGACTTCGCGGACGTAGGCCTGGCAGGCCTTCAGTGCGATCAGTCCTCGGTCACCGTCGTCGGTGATGCCGACAATTCGTTGAGCATGCGCTGGGTCAAGTTGGGCGCGAACGGCTCCATGAACCACGCCTCCGGTGCCGGCGGCTTCTCGCACCCCACGGTCACTACCCGGGGCGGCAAAGGCTCCGGCGTCGACAAGGACTGACAGCCGCAAGTCACTAGTAGCCAGCCTGTCACGCAGGCGAGCTTGAATCTGTTGTGCATCGTTCATCTCCTTCCAATGTGTTTTGCCCTGCTCCTGCAGGCGATCCTCCAGGTCTTTGCGCTGACTTTTCTGTTCAGCCAAATGCTCCAGGGCTGCAGCTGCAGCTTCCTCACGCTCACGACCGTAAGCCCGATCCTTATCTGCCAACTGCTGGACATAATCTGCAGCCTGGTCAGCCAACCGCTTTCCGTACTCGCTGGCCTGCCAAACCCACGCCCCACGCCCGCCGGCATAGAGCCCGATCGCCACGGCCAGAAGTGCGATACGCCAATTCAGCGGCATTACTGCAGCACCTCCAGCGCACGCTTGTAGAGCGCCTGGCGATCCTTCAATCCGTTCAGGCCACCATTGATACGGCGCGTGATCAGCTCGAACACCGAGTCATCGGCCTGCAGCACCTTGTCAGCGAGGCTATTGAGCCCTGCCCGCTGCCAGTACCAGCCGGCCGACAGCGAGGCGTAGACGGGCTGCTCGAGCAGGTCGGGGGTGTTGAGCAAGCGGCTGTCACCGAACAGCGCTTCGCTGCAGGCTTCGTAGTTGTCCCGGCCGGTGATCTGAATGAGCCCACGGCCACGGTACCGCTGACCGTCGCCGTCAGCCGCCGGAGTATTGCCAAGGCGCTCCGCCAGCCGCCCGGTGTCGTACTTGGCCAAGTAGGCATCGTTACCGAGCTCTCGCACATACTGCAGTTGGCCCGACTCATGGCCGACTTGCGCAAGGAACGCCGCCATACGCCGAGGGGTGATGATCGAGTACTTGCCCATGGTTGCGTTGAGGCCAGGAACAAAAACGCCGGCTTTTCGGCCGGCGTTGGGGAGGATCTGTTGCAACTGTTGAACTGAGATAGCCATTGATTTCTCCAGTGATGGCCGTGTGCGGCCATGAGGGTTAAAGCTGCTCAACCTTGAGCGGCTTGTCGTCTTTCTTTTTCTTGCCTGAGGCCTTGGCCTTGCCCTTCTTGCCGCCGTTACACTCCACGGTCGTCGTCCACCCGCTGGCCGTGAACACTTGCTCCACGCTTTCCACCAGGTACTCGCCATCGAGCCCCACCTTGAAGCCCTGGGCATTCACCATGCACTCCGCGAACAGGTCGTGCCGGCCCGCCATCTCCAGGCGCACGCCGGCGGTGCTGCGGTTGAACGCGGCCAGCCGCGCCTTGGCGGCCTGTGTGGCAGCAGTCTCGTTGGGGTAGATATGGCGGTCGGTGTGAACCGGGGGCAGGCCGTCCGGCGATTCGTCGTTGTCCAGCTGGACCACTTTCAAAGCACCGGTTTTCTGATCCTGGTGCTGGGTTT
Organism: Pseudomonas sp. Kh14; assembly: GCF_900291005.1. Taxonomy (NCBI): domain Bacteria; kingdom Pseudomonadati; phylum Pseudomonadota; class Gammaproteobacteria; order Pseudomonadales; family Pseudomonadaceae; genus Pseudomonas; species Pseudomonas sp. Kh14. Next base: position 158,805 of record NZ_OLKJ01000028.1, on the reverse strand, counting down.
TCACGGCTTTCTGCGTGCTGCGGTCGCTTAGCCGGAACTGGTAGCGGGAGACGTCCGTCTTGTTGACGGTGATGACCTGCAGTGACTTGCCCGAAGCGCTCTTCCCACCCTGCCGGGGCATCACCAGCAGCTTGCCTTGGGCAACCTTGGCCGTGCTGTCGTACTGCCGCGCCAAGCGCGTGACAAAGTTGAAGTCCGACTCGTTGCGCTGATCGATCCGCTCTACCTTCGTCGTGACCGGGCACACCACTTCCCAGCCGTTGCGCTTGGCGATTTCAGTGACAATCTCGGACAGCGGCACATTCTCCCAGCTGCCGCTACGGGTGGTCTTACCGCTGCCACGCATGTCGCTGGCCTTGCCGCGAATGGTCAGCTCATCAGGCGGACCAGACAACTGCACTTCGTCGACCGTATAGGCGCCCATGCGCTTTAGCGGTTGCCCCTCGTAGCCCAGTAGAACCTCCACCACACCACCCCGGGCAGGCAACGCAACTACCTGGTCGCGATCGTCAATGCGCAGCTCAAACTCATCCGACTCCATGCCAGGCTTGTCCGAGATCCGCAGCAACAGCAAGCGGTCATTGATCAGCGCGGTGATTTCCTTGCGGTCCGCGATGATTCGATACGTCGGTTTCATGCTTACTCCAGAAACAGGAAGCCCCGCACGGGGCGGGGCTTCGTTACGCATAGCGCGGGATCAGTCGAACAGCTGCAGTAGCTCGACCGCCGGCGCCGACAGATCGGGCAGCATTATCAGCAGGCCGGCGCGGTAAGGCTGTGCCTCCCTGGCTAAATCTGGGTTGGCATCGAGCACTGCCTCGACCGTGCCATTGAGATTCCCGTAATGGTGCTGACAGATCACATCGAGCAGATCTCCGTCAGACGTTCTGCAGGTCGTTGCCATAGCTCACAAATTCCAGGTTGAAGGCCTGTTTACGGGGGATGCCACCAGCCAGCAGGTGGCTTTGCTCCTCTTCGATATTGACCAGGCACCAATCGCCCAGCACCTCGCCGTACCCCGTGACCAGCTTCAGCGCTTGCAGGTTGCGACCGATGCTACGCAGCACGCCCAGTTGCTTGATGCCACCTTTGTGGTGGGGGAAGATCGCGCCCTTGAGCGTTATCTTGTCCTCGCCCAAGCCCACTGCCTGCTGGGCGACGCTCCGCCGCAGACGCTCTTGGCCAGCCCAACGGAACGACGTCTGACGCCTCAACTCATCAAAGGCGGCGGTGCCCAGGTTGAAGTAATACGGCTGTTTCTTCGGATCGTGCGGCTGGATGATCAGCAAGTGCGGGTAAGGAGCGACCGCCTCAGGTAACGGAGTGGCCGAACCCAGCAGCCCGCCGGTCGGTAGCACGTTGGACAGTGACGGGCTGACCAGCCCCGCCACCCGGCCGGCCTGTGCTGTGACCTTGGCCGCCATTTGTTTGAAAGTACCGAGCCGCTCCTGCACCTGAGTAGCGCCGGTGACTCCTCGGCTATACATCGAAGCCACCTGCCCCACCTGAGACTGTGCCACGTTGATACTGCGCACTATCCGGCCAAGCTTCGCACCGGCCTCAGGCCCCACGAACGGGACGTTTTCCAGCTCCGAGGCGGCCCCCGTGATGCTGCCGACAGCGCTATTGAGTGGGGACAGCATGCCATCCACCCCCTTGCGCCCGGCCTCCCCCGCTGAAACCAGCCCGGACAGGGAAGACTCCAGTTGCTCCATGTAGGCCATAGGCCCTCCTTAAACATGCGGTTGGTCGAACAGTTGAGCCGACGCCATGCGCGCCGATGCTTCGCGCTGCCAAGCCTCAAACAGCCGGCGCAGAGGCGTCTCGATTTCACGGACAACCTGCGACGGGTCTTTCACATCGCCCTGCACGTCAATCTTGATGGTTGGCGAGAACGAAAACGCCTGATCCACCTTCGGCGCCGATACCACCACAGGCTCAGCCGCTTTGGCTGGCTGAGCCAGTTCGAGCACCCGAGGTGGCAACGGTGCCGACTTGACAACCATGTCACGCACCACATCCCCGAAACCGGCCGGCAGCGTTGCCAACGGTGGGACAGGTGGCGAAGGTGCGCCATCGGCGGCGGGCCTACGTTCGCGACTATCGATCACCACAGGCACCGGCGCTGATTTAGCAGGGACCTCGCGTACCGTTTCGCCCAGCTTCACCGGCACCGGTTGCGGTTGGGCTTGCGGTGGCACCAGGCCTGCCCCCGGGAAACGCACCTTGTTGACCGTCAACGCCGCCAACAGGTCGGGATCCTTGGACTCGGGGTCGCGCGCGTCATACGACACTGCAGGCGCAGTCGGCGCTGGTGTAGCTACGGCTCGCACTGAGTTGCCCAACTTCGGCGCTTCCTGCAGCACTGGTCCAGGCACAGGGTCAGGTTGCGCCGGCGGCGCACCCGGAACACGCAACTTGTTTGCCGTCAATGCCGGTACCAGGTACGGATCCTTGGATGCGGGGTCGAACGCTTCAGGCTCCGCAGGGGCCGGGGTGGACATCGCTCGCACCGTTTTGCCCAACCTCGGAAGCTCCTGCAGCACCGGCGCTGGTTCAGGCTCGACCACAGGCTCAGGTTGCGCCGGCGCCGAAGCGGTCACCGCGCGGAGCGTGTCGCCTAGCTTCGCCGGTGGCTCCTGCAGGATCGGCACCGACTCGGGTTGAGGCTCGGGCGGCACCGGTGGCCGCACCGGTGCCGCACCCGGGATACGCGCCTTGCTGGCCGTCAGCGCGGGCACCACGTACGGTTTTTTGGTCGATGGGTCCGGCGGGTCATACGACACCTCAGACTCAGTCGGGGCCGGGATGGCCACGGCTCGCACGGTGTCGCCCAACTTCGGCGGCGGCTCCTGCACAATCGGCGCGGCCTCAGGTTGAGGCTCTGGCTGCGCCGGCGACCGCACCAGAGCCGCCCCCGGTAAGCGCACCTCGTTGGCCGTCGGGGCGGGCACCACGTACGGGTCTTTGGACGCCGGATCTAGTGGGTCATACCACACCTCAGACTTGGCCGGCACCGGGGGTGCTACGTTGTGCACCGTGCCACCCAGGGCCGGTACCGGCGCCGCCGGCACTGGCTGGGTAACAGGCTCACGGTTGTCGATCACAACCGCCGTTACAAGAGCAGCCTTCGGCGCTGCAGGCAAGGGGGCCGAGTTAACAGCCTTGGGATCTGGCTTGTCCTTCTGCGCCGGTGCCAAGGTTACCTGTACCGCCTCCTCATGCGCCGGCGGACTTTCCGGCTTCGCCGTGGCCTCGGACTCGGGTTGTTCATCGCCAAACCAGCGCTTACCCAGCCACCCGCCGAGCGACTCGCCACCCATGCCACCCAGTACAGCGCCGATTGCGCCACCTACTGCAGTACCTATGACCGGTACCACCGAACCGATGGCCGCCCCAGCAGCCGCGCCGGCAAGCGTTCCCGCAAGGCTGCCAGCTGCACCACCGTACCCCTCTGCCTTCTCGTCTTGAGAGCTGGCGTTCATCGCGACATCAATCGCAGCAACACCGGCGTCAATCACATTCCCGCCAGGCAGTCGCTTGGCAAGACGCGTAACGCCCCGCACCGAGCGGGCAACCCTTCCCAACTCTTCAACGCCGGCTACCATCTTCGGCGCAGTAACTGGAATAGCGGGCTTCACCAGTGGCAACTTGGGCGCCTCAACCTTCACCCCGGGCCGTGCTGGGGACGCTTGCCTTGCCTCTCGTCTGCGAGCCCGGCGCCGGCTTCTACGACTACCCCGGGCAGGTGCAGCAGAGGCGCTGTTTGTGACGCTACTGCCGATCCCGCTAAATGCATCGGCATTGACCACGAACACCCGCTGCGTGTCATCACGGCCTGCTAGCGGGTCGTTCGCCGGCGCCGCATCCTTCGGCGTGGCTCCAAACACCTTTCCCAGCAGGCCAAGGCCGGTATCGACCACTTTGCTGCCCGTCTTAGGCTGCTCAATGGGCGTACGATCGCTACGGCCCGCCCGGCCGGCCATCCTCTCCAAGCCTCGACCGCGCGCGATGTTCAACACACCACGCCCGATCTTGAATGCGCTGGATGCAGTCTTGAGTGCGAGGATGGCCGCCACGGTACCGGTTATGCCAGCGACGACAGCCGGGAAGCTGTCAGACAGCGAGGTAATGCCACGGGCGACGGCAGTCAGGCCTTTGGACGCCATATCAGTTGCCGGACGGATAGCGTCGCCAATGCTGCGCATTGCGTCGTCTGCCGCCTGGACCGTCTCGGCCCACTGCTGCGCCGAGGTTTCACGGCGCTCGGCGAGGTTCTTGTCGAGGATGCCCGAAGCCTTTTGCGAGTCGGCTTTGAGTTCCTCATACAACCCTCTGTTCTGCCCGTAAGCAGTCAACGCCGCCTTGACCTGCATGTCGGCGAAGATATCGCCCGTGCGCAGGGTCTTTTCCAGCGCGTCCAGTGCGGCCTTGGCTTTCTCAGGGTCGACTTCCTTGTCGATCTTGGCCTTGGCCGCCTCGATCTGTTTGGCCTTCGCCGGATCGGTTGCCTCGACGTACTTCATGGCCAGGGCCATGGACGCCTCAATGACGTTCATGCCCTTCTGCAGGCCGGTATTCAGCGACGACTGGTAATCAATGCCAGCGTCCTTATAGGCCTTGACCACCTCGCCAGAACCGATCTTCTCCATCCAGTTCTTGAAGTTGTTCGCCGCGTCGTCCGAACTGCCGGCGGTCTTCATCTGCACCTGCAACATCGAGCCGAGCGAGGTCACCGCATCCAATCCGGTGATCCCGTTTTTCTCCATGCCGGCGAGCAACTGCGGGAACCACTTGGCCATGTCGCTGGCCTCGAAGCTACCCGCCTGGCCTTGGTAGGCGATCGCCTCCAGCGCCTGCTGCATCACCTTCGGATCGCTGATCTTGGCGTTTTGCTGCAGCGCCTGGATCATTGATGCAGTGTCGACACCCGAAGATCCCTGGCCAATCGCGAACTTGGCCGCGACCGGGGCATACGACAACGCCTTGTCCAGCTCCATGCCAGCGCCGACCAGCTGGTTGACCAGGTCAGCCACATCGTTGCGCGACATGCCTGTGTCTTGGGCGGTATCGATCACCGTCCGGGTAAGCTGCCGCTCCTCCGGCTTGTTGACAATGTCGGCCTTGATCGCAATGTCACGGATGACCGCTTGATAATTCGCGCTGATCATCGTCGGCACTGCGGCCATGCCCGTGGCAACTACGGCCTGGCCGATGTTCGACTTCATCGAGGCCTTGCCAGCCTGCAGTTGCTGGTGCCCCTTGAGCTGCAGATCGGCGCTCTTCGCCTCACGCCCCAGCCGCTGATATTCACGACTGAGGCGACCAACCTCGATGCCCTGCTTGCGCAAGGTATCCAGATTGCTGTCCAGCTTGCGCTGCAGTTTGTCAGCACCCGCAGCACCGCTGTCGTGCGCACGCTTCCACTCTTCGCGCAGCTTGATGGTTTCGCCAATGGTGCTCTTCAGCACCTTGGCCCTGTTGCCTTTGGCTTCCAGCTTCTGGATGCCGTTCTCGACCGTCTTGAACGCTGCGCCTACCGATGAGGCAACAGCCCCCCCGATCACCAGCGATAACGCTAGCCTGCTTGCCATCGGTGCCCCCTGTGCAAGCTCAATCCGTGAGCCACCAGACCATGTCCGCGTAGGACATGGTCAGGATCTCTGCGGCGGAGAAATTCAACTCAGCCGCAAGTCGCTTGGCTGCTTGCTTCTGTGTGGCGGGATTAAAGCTCGTCGTCTCGCACCAAAAAGTTGTAACCGGTCGCCAGGCGGTTGTAGTCCTTGTAGGTGAGGCCTTCCAGGTCCTTGACGTGAACGTCGGCCAGGGAGGCGAACAGGTTCAGCTCGCGCTGCTCGTCGTCGCCGTCCGAGGTCTGGGTCGAATTACGGATATCGCGCACAGTTGGCGCCCGCAGAGTGATGGTGTCTTGCTGAACGCCGTTGAGCTGGGCCGGGCTGGTCAGCGTTACGGTGACGCGGTCGGCTTCCAGTTTGATGAATTTCGGCAGTGGCTTGGCCATGGATTTGGGTCCTTGATACGAAAAGGAATGCGGGAAAGGCAGGGGGGGATTACAGGCCGAGGTCGCGGCGCTGGCTGGCCAATTGGTCGACGCCATTGATGACGCGCTTCATGCCGGCCGGGTCGATCTCGTAGATGACTTCACCCGCGACCTCCAGCTTGTAATAGGTCAGGGCCACAGCGTGCTTGAGCTCTGCCTTGTCGCCCGGCTTCCAGTCACCCATATCCAGCTCTTTCAAGGTGCCGCGCTGGGTGACGATGACCGCCTTGGTTTCCCCCTTCTGGCCCTTGAACGATCCACGGAAAGTGCCGTTGAACGCGTTGCCATCAGCCAGGCCGTAAAACTTCAGCGACTCTTTACGCACGCCGGTGGTGGTGAAGTTGGACTCCATCTTCTCCATGCCCACGTCCATCTCGATAGGCATGTCCATGCCACCAGGGCGGTGCTCTTCCATCTTCAGCGTGAGCTTGGGCAAGGTCAGGCTGGGCACATCGCCCTGGAAGCTGACACCGTCCACAAACAGGTTCATGTTGGCCAGAATTTCGGGAATCATTGCCATGTGATGCGCTCCTTACGCGACTTGGTCGAGGACTTCGGTCAACCACTGATTGGTGACTTCGATACGGAAATTCGGGTTTTCAGCCGGCGGAACGTCGGTAAAGCGGATGTTCCAGTACACCTTGCCCTGCTCGAGCTGGCTGGCCGTGTTGAGCACCGGGTCGGCGTAGACCTCGAAGTTGATGATTGCGCCCTGGGCTTTCAGGTCGCGCATGAAGGCCTGCAGGCCCTCGGTCACATCGCGGATGTAGGTGGAGGTAATACCCCGGTCTACCGCCCACTTGTGGCCATACAGAATCGCGTCCATGACCATGTCCATGGTCCGCACACGGGTGACGAACGCCCATTTCGAATCGCTCGACAGCGTGCGGTTGCCCCACAGGCGGAAGCCGTCGTCACGGATGATGGTCGCGATGTTGGCGTTATTCAGCAGGTTGGCCCGGCACGTCTCGTCGCCGTCCAGGTACTCGATGGCACGGGTGGTGCCGGTGATGCCGACAAACTCTTTGTTGGACGGCGACGACCAGAAGCCGTATTCGCTGTCGGTGTAGGCAAACACGCCTGCAGCCCAGGCAGAGGCCGGCGCGTCGATGGTCGCGCTGGTGGTGGTGTCCCACAGCTGCACGCCGGGGTCGACCATGTAAAGGCGCTTGGAGCCGAACGACTTGGCGTAGGTGGTGGCCGCCTCGTCGGTGGTGCCAGGGCCGTCGATGATCGCGACCGCGCGCAGCTTTTCCGCAATCGACTGCATGGCGGTGGCCACCGCTTGGGTCGCGCTGTGCTTGGGCGCGACGATCAAGCGCGGCTGCGCATTGAAACGGCTTTTGCCATCGAGCAGCGCCTGCAGTCCGGTACGCTTTCCGCTGGCCTGCACGCCGCCAATGATCCCGGAGGTTTGCGCGGCACCGTCGACCACCTTGGCCACGCCGGTAGCGACGATCACCGCCTTGGAGCGGGCATAGATGGCCTGGCAGGCCTTAGTGATGGCCGAGGCCGCGCCGAACGCGGCGACCGCCTCACGCTCGTTGGTGATCAGCACCAGGTCGCCGGCCTTGGCCGTGGCGCCGGCGCCTTCGGTGAAGGTGTCGACCAAGCCAATGATCGAGGACGACGGCAACGCGACGTTGCGCGCGCCGGTGTCGACGTTCGTTACGGTAACGCCGTGAAAAAAACCAGACATTTGAAACTCCAGGAAGCACAGGGCCGCGTCATGCGCGGCCCGAGGATGGGAGAAATAAACCTGTCAGCGCTGCAGGATCTGCAGCACCTCGACCAGCAGCGCCACCATCAGGCAGGCCACCAGAGGGCAGAAGAAGTCGAGGCGACCGTCTACGGTCCATCGCCAGATGCGCAGGCCGTCGTACCAGCGCAGATTGGCCAGATGCACCGCCTCGACGTGCGCCAGGTTGCGCTCGCCCTGGGTGTACTCGCGACCAGCGAAAAAGAAGATGCCGGCAGCGGCGCCGGCCCAGTGGCCAGCGGGGAAGCCCAGCCAGGCTAGGACGCCCCACAGGGCGACCATGATCAGCAACGCCGCCAGGACGTGCTCGAAGTGGGTTCGATTCATGCGTGCCCTCCAGGCACAAAAAAAGCCGCTTAGCGGCCCTTGGGGTTACAGGCTGAAGAACCAGGCTTAGGCGTCGATGCCTACGCCCTGCGCGCTTTCCTTGATGGCGGCAATGGTCGCATCGGTGATGGTCTCGGCCTCGGCGTGCGAGGTAGCCCTGAGCACTTCCTGCTTACCTTTAAGGCGCAAGGTGCGGAGGCTCAACAGCGCCTGATTCCAGGCCTCGGCCTCGGCCAGAATGCTGTCGGCAGCGGCTTGCGGCTCCAGATCTGCCGCATCGGCCCAGGCTTTGACGTAGGCCGGGGTTTCGCCGACATAACCGGCCTGCTGGAATGCACGGGCCTCATCGGCAGCGCGCTGGTGCTCCAGGGCACGCAACGGGTCATTGATCACCGTCGCGCGCGACACATCCGCCGCCTGATCGATCTGGCTCACAGCAACCAGCAGGGCCGCCCCGAGCGGCAGGTTTTCGTAGTTGTAACCGGCGTAGAACACGCCGCCAAAGTCGATGCTCAAGTTACGGGTTTGCATGGGGCTTGGTCTCCGAATTACAGGGAAGCGAGGTTGGACATGACGTGGCCGAGGTCTTTCACCAGGGCACCGGCGGCCACGTTGCTGACGTAGCGGCCAGCGAAGCCACTCGGGAACTGCACGTTAGTGGTGGCCAGAATCACGCTGCTCGCAGTAACGCCGATGAAGTTGCCGAACCAATCCGGCGCCATGGTGACCGCGACGTTTTCCAGCGACACGTTGAAGACGGTAGGCACGTTCACGCTAGAGAAGCCACGGAAGAACGAACCAGCGCGGGCGTTGTTCGGCGCCGGATTGAAACCTGCAGGAGACGGCAGGTAGATATCCATGTCTCGGATCGAAATCAGGTTCGATGCCAGATACATGTTGAGGCCGGTCATGTTGGTGGTGGTGACGTTGTTGGCGTCGGTGCTGGTGACATATTTGGGCTTGAGCTTCGGGCGTACACCGTTTTTCGCCACGCCCGACAGGATTAGAACCGAGTTCAGCGAGCCGATACCGGCTGGCATGTCGTAGTCGTCCATGACGTATGCAGTACAAACGCCGCTGGGCGGGGTGACCGCGATAGCCTTGTTGATTGTCTTGAAAGGCAACAGCTGGGTACCGGGGTTGGTATCAAGGCCATTGACCGGATCGACATACCAGGAGCGCGAGGTTTCCGGCGCAGCGGCGATGGCCGCTGCGACAGCCTTGTCGATTTCGCTTTTCTTGGTGCCGAAATAGTCGATCAGCTTGTTGGTTTGCGTGACCAGGTTGGCTACATCAGATTCGAGACTCATGGGGTCTTATGCTCCAAAGGTGTTTTGGCTTACTAAGGTTTGCAGCGCGATGACGGCCGCTGCGTTGCTGATTGACACGCTCAACAGGTTTTCCCGGTCGGTGTCTTGGCGCAGCTCTGCGGCCTGCAGACGCTGCGTATGGTTGTCGAGCACTACGCCGGCCCGTCGCAAGGCCTCGGCCAGCACATCCAGCTGATCCTGCCGCTGCAGGCCGCGCAGTTGGTCGGCCACCACTGCGGCGGCGTTGCCGATAACCCCGCTGGCCAGGCCTTCGCGGTCGGCTTCCTGGCGTCGTTCCACATCCGACATGCGCGACAGCAAGCGGGAAAGCTGCTCACCCGCCACGCGCTGCCATTGGCCTTGCTGGTCTAACTGGTCTTGCCGCTGCAGGCCGCGCATCTGCTCGGCAATCAATGCCTGCGCCTGCGCAGCCAGCGGCCCGGCCAAGCTCAGGCTCAGCCCGGCCTCGTTGCTGATGATCGTCACGCTGTCCGCCGGCAGCGCCGCCAGCGACAGGTCATAGGCCAGCAGCAAGTCGGTGTCCGCCGACTTGTAGGCCAGCGGGGTGGATGAATCGGACCACACCGCCAACAGGGTGCCGTCGCTCAGCAGAAAGCCGATTTCCCGCACCCAAAAAGCGCGGTCGCCATCAGCCAGGGCGGTCAGGTGCAGCAAGGTGCTACTCAGGCGCTCTCCGCCGGCAATCGGGTACTTGGCCGTTTGCGCAACCAGGCTTTTCTGATCGGCCGACGGCGTGTAGCCCGAGGTGCCCAGGACAACATGGGTGATCTGCGCTGCTATGCCGGTGTTATCGGCACGCAGGATCGCCGCCAGCCCCACCTTGGTGATCACAGGTTGTAACGCGGTACTCATAGAACAGCCTCCATCGTGCTGCGCACGACGACTAGGGCACGGGTCGCACTGGCGACCACAAAGCCCGATTCAGCATTGATCGGCACGCCAAGGGCCTCGACAGAACGCCGAGACACGCCGAGCGACCGGGTGGCATTGGCGAACTGCAGGCCCTGCACCGCCACGTCGATCTGCACCGCTTGGGCATTCATGCTCAGGCGGTGCAGGCCGCGCCCTCGGGCAACATTGGCGAACAACAGACCGCCATCGAAGCGCGCTCCCAGGCGAAACTCGTAGTGGCTGCGCTCGTTCTTTGCCGCGTCGACCAGAGCGCGCAAACGCTCCCCCAACTGCGGCGAGATAATCGAGCCCTCTCCCTCGCGGTTCTCATTCGCCCAAGCGGTGAGCTGGAACGTGTACGGGGCCGCGTTCGGGATCTCGTGCCAGGGCTTGTAATCCGCGTTGACCCGCACCGCCTTGAGTACCCGCCGGATCGCGCCGACAGTGCCCTTGGTCTTGTGGACCGGAATCGCCTCGTGGACCAGCTCACGGCGCTGGGCGGTGGTGTTGGCCGCCTCCCAGCCTTCGACCTTCCAGGCCCAACCGAGCCACGGCAGGAAGTCCGGCGGGCAGCGCGTCGAATCGGCAATGCCTCGGATGATTTCCGGGTCAATGCCCTGCTCGCTGGCCGCCTCCAGCGAGCGCTCCAGCAGGGTGGCGTTATGCGGCAACAGGCTCACGTCGCCACCTTCGTGGTCAGCGTGATTGACGTGCAGTTGGGGTAATGACGCTTGTCACACACGATGCCTGCAGTCGGGTACACCAGATCAACCTGGCTAATGCCTGTTACGTGTAACGCCGCGTAGATCGCCGACAGCGTCAGCTGCCCCTCCAGGCTTCGCGCCTTGGCAATGGCCGCGTCCAGGCCTTTGCGGGCAGCCGCCTGGACCACCGCCGGATCAGGCCCCGCATTAACATGCAGAACGGCTTGAATCCTGACGTCGATCGGGGCGCCTATCTGCACGCGCGGGCGATCAGTGACAGGTCGCACGCTTTCGGCCGACAGCGCCGCCTGCGCCGTGGCAACCAGCTGCGCCGGCGGCGTGGTGCTGTCCAGCCTGGGCAGGATGGCCAGCGACACATCGCCGGGTAGCGGGTTGGCCAGACCGGCGTCGTAGTCGCAGACCACTACAATGGCTCCATCCGGCAGCAGCGCTTTAACTGCGGCATCGACCTCCACCCCAGAAAACCGGGGCGAGTCGACCGAAACGTTAGCCAGCTCGGCCGAAGCGCTTAGGGCATGGTACTCATACGCCCCGCGACTTCCGGCCACCGATAGCGCCTCAAGCGACAGCCGCGTGCGATAGAGCAACGCATCGTCGTCTTCCATCACCGCCGCCACCGGCGGCACTGCATCGGGGTCGGCCGTGCGGATCGTCAGCCGCCGCACGTTGTAGTCGGCGGCGCGGTTGTCCAGGTCGGCCCCCTTGGCATAAGCAAGCAAGCTGGCCTTGGCCGCCGCGTTGACCCGCGCCCGCATCAGCAGCTCACGGTAGGCCATCACCTCCATCAGCTTGACGACCGGTTCAGACTCCAACAGCGCCGTCCACTGGTCGCCCATGTGGCCACGGAAGATGCCCAGCACCTCCTGATACAGCGTCTCAAAGTCCAGGGTTTCCACCACATCGGGCGGGGGCAGCAAAGACAGGTCAATCATGCGCTCACCTCCACGACGGCCGAGTTGCCCAGGTACTGGCCTGTCAGTTCCAGACCAATCTGGCCATCGAGCACGGAAATCACCTTGACGCGCTCCAGCTGGACACGCGGCTCCCAGCGGCCCAAGGCGCGGGCCACCTCGGCCTGCACAGCGCTTTTCCAGCCTTCGTTAACCGGCAGGTCGACAAAGCGGCGCAGGTGGCTGCCGTATTCAGGCCGCATGCGCCGGCTACCCAAGGGGGTGGTCAGAATGTCCTCAATCGACTGTTTCAGGTGATCGAGGCCCGAAAGTGGCTGGCCGGTTCGCCGGTCCACGCCAATCATGGTTAGCCGTCCAGACGCTGCAGGTCAGCGTGCCCGCTCAGGAACGCCAGCGCCTCGTCGTCGTCGGCCGGGACGGTCACGCGGCCGGCCAGCACGTTGAACTCGCGCAGATTGTTGCCTGCCTGCAGGAACAGCGAGCGCGAGGTGTAGGCGCTGTCAGTGAAGGACACGCAGGCCGGCGCGACAGGTTCAGCAGCGGAGGCGGCCGCGTCCGTAGCTGCGTCATCCGCAGCTGTTCTCTTGACTGCCATAAGGATCTCCAGAAAAGACGAAACCCGCAAAAGCGGGCCTCTATGGATTGAGTTTCAGGATCAGCGATGGCCGGCAAAGGCCTGCTCAACCGCCGATTTGATTGCACTTGCCAGCGCCTCCGGATCGAGGTTTCCCGACACGTTGATGGTGATGGCCGGGGCTCGGGTCGGCCGCGGCGTAGGGATGTAGCGCCCAGACATAAGCGCCATTGCCAGGCCTTGAGCGATTTCTTCCGGGTCGTTCTCACCCGCCAGCAGCCGACGCCAGTAGCTCAGCATGCGGAAGTGATCCGCAAAGCCGGTGATGCCGTAGCCAACCATTTTTTCGACCATGTGACGGTCGGTCCCATTAATCGGGGCCTGCGGGTCCTGTTCAGCCATATCAACCTCAGTGCTTGTGGTTCGGCGTGTTGCCGGTGGTGTCGATAATTTTCCCGAGGCCGAGGATGTCGCCCGTTACTTGTAACGGCCCATCGATCTGCACGGCGCCCTGCAGGGTGATCATGGTTGCCTTGGCCGTGATGCTCTCGGCCTCGGCACCGATCGCCGTCGACTTGGCGGTGATCGCGTCGTCGGTCAGTACCGCCTTGCTGCTGCCGACCTCGATGTTGACCGTGCCGGTGGGCAGCTTGATGGTGTAGCTATTGTCCGCCCAGTCGTAGACCAGGGACCCGCCATCATCGAAGCGCCACACCTCGACATGGTCGCGGTTGTCCGGACGCTCGCCGGCATTGCCGTACAGGCCGGGAATGAAAGTGCCCTGAGCGGGGTCACCGCTAGGACTGATCAGCGCGCCCTGCTCCCCCAGACTTGGTGCACGCCAGTGTCGCGCCTTGCCGGCAGCCAACGAGTGCCAGCGCACCCAGGCACTGCTCCAGCCGGTACCGTCCGACATGCGCAGCTTGCCAGCATCCAGGTCGACCGCTACCACATAGCCTTTGATCACGACGCAGGCCAGCATCCGGTCGTGCTCGGCGCTCGCGTAACTCACTCCAGAGCCTCAGGCGATTGGTAGAGATGCTCGTTGCCTAGACCACTGTCAGGATCGAAGGCGACCACCAGCGGGCCGGGTTCTCGTGGCCACGGCCACTCTTCCTCTCCGAGATAGATGACCTGGGTCCACTCAACCACCCAGACCGCGTAACTATCCAGCTCGGGCCGGCTCCAGTCCCGCTCTGCCCTTACGAACTGGGCAAACTCAACGGCTAAGCCCCAGGACTGCATCCGTAGCAGGACCGCCAGCTGGGCCGCAGCGAAAGCGGCCACATGCAGACAGTTGGGCACCTCTACGCCAACAATCACTCGCGCCTCGAAGCGAGCATCGACGGCAGTTTCACCTGTGCCAGGATCCTTGTCCGCACTCTCAAGGCCAGCCAACTCCAGCACTATCGCTGGCATCGGCACGACCTCGATCCCGTCCGGCATGGTGCCGACATAGGCGAGCCCGGGGATGGCAGCACTGATGTGTTGTTCAATCGCCGCGTAGATCCCAGCGAGAGGTATTGGGTCATCAACCATTGCCTGTTCTCCGCAAATACTTCTGCAGTTCAAAGTTCAGCTCTTGTTCAAGGACCACCTTCAACCGTTCGTGAGCGCGGTTAGTCCAGGCTTCGAAGTGAGGTCGAACGTCATCGAGCGAGATCTTCGCCTTCGCCAACGGGAAGCGACTGTCGTTCTCGGAAATCCAGCCGGACCGCCGTCCACCGCCACCGGAGACTTCGCTTTCCGGGTAGTCGGCAGCATCGAAGTGCTTGCTGGCTGTGCGAATCCAGATATCCGGTTTGCCCCCGTATACCTGCCGATAGAACGCCCCCGGGTACCGGCGCCCAGCCACCGAGACACCTGTTCGGGTTTGCCGAGGACGACCAGCGCGACTGGCTTCGATGGGTCGGATACCGAACCACAGCTTTCCTTGCCCGTTGCTACCCATCGGGAAAGCCTTAATCCGCTGCCTCACAGCAGCGATAGCGATACGCTCTTGCCGCCCCACCTCACGCGCAACCTGCCCGCGAAGCCAGCGAAGCGTTTTGTTAATCGCACGTCGTTGAGCTGCAGACATGGCCTTGGGTACCAGCTTGGCAAAGTCCTCGAAGCCTTTGACGTCTTCCGGGCTCATCTGCAGGGTCAACAGCCCTGCACTGGCTGACAACTTGTGATAGCTGCCGACACTCATGGTGTTTTCCTCAGAACGAGCGTTACCAGGCCGTCGCCGCCTGGCTCTATGCGCGTGATGATGTAGTTGCCACCACCGTCCTCTGGCGGGAGATCGACCACCACACTCTGCCGCGTATCGACACCCGCGTTGTCACCAACGCGGATGACCAGGTGCGGCTCACGCAGGCCAGTATTGATCTGGCCGAGCTTGGGCTGCAGCCACGGCGCCGAAAACATACCCAGCACTTCACGCCCCTCGATTAGAGCGGTATCGCCCAGAACATCGAACACCACCGCGTCCACGTCGTCGATCAGGTCGCGGAAGCCCATGATCAGGCGGTCAGACGGATAACTGCACGGGGACGCGTGCAGATGTGCAACGGGTTGGACTGAGCCTCACCTGCAACACCCTTACCGAAGGGCATCTCCTCCAGCTTGCTGTAATACGGCAAGCCTTCGGTGTTGACGGTTTCCATGTAGTCTGCCGGCGCGTAGACAGACAGGAACAGTTCGGAAACACCCTCCGGCACCAGGCGCGCTTCATCGTCAGGGACGAACGGAACACCCGCTACCTTGCCCCGGTAACGCTCCCAGCTGATACCACCGAACTCGAACGTTTCACGCCCGTCGCCACGAAGCGATGCGGCCTGCTGGCTACCCTTGTAGGTATCGACAACCGAAGAGTGGGCGATAAGTTTCTTCCAGAACGTCTTGCCGCAGAAAGCGCGGGCACCGGTAGTGGTCACGTTGCCGAGCGCATCTTCTTGCATGTCCAGGGCATCCACGCACTGCACCTGAATGTTGGCATTCGGGTCATTCAGCCCCATCGACTGCTTCTGCTGCGACACCCCGAAGACCTTGTAGATGTCCAACAGCACTAACGAGCCGTCTGCATCGAGCACCTTGCCGTTGATTGCCCCCATCCGATGAAACTCGTGAGTGGCATCCAGTTGGCGTTTCGCCTTGGCCAGACGCTTGTTGACCACATCCTGTACGGCCTGTAGTTCCGTCAGCGTGCCGAACGCGCGAATACCCTGGATCTCATCTGCCTTGATCGCAAAGCGCTGCGGCAGGTGAACAGTGTTGAACGGGATCAGAGTGCGCTTGCTACCACCCACCACCAGACCAGAGGTACCGCGCTCACCCGCCGGCACCAGGGCAAGCGTGTCGCCGTCTTTCTCGATCTGCACGGTAAGGGTGGCGACACCCTCTTCCTGGAACAGGCCAAGAGCTGCGAGGCGTCCTGGCACGTATTCCTGATCGTTAATAGCAGCGGTGAGTGCTGCAACGCCGAACGCGTCGTCTTGGAAAATGGCAATTTCAGCCATGAGGTACTCCAAAAAGTAAGAACCCCGCTCAGGGCGGGGTTGGGATGAGAGAGAGTCGGGTCAGCGCAGGATGATGAAATGCGCTGCCAATGCCTGTTCCGCATCGGCGTCGATGCCGGTCAGCAGGGCCTCACTGACCTCGGCCAGCCGAACCACCGCGCGGCCACGCCGAACTGTTTCGGACTCGCCGAGCGAGGCATAGAGAATGCACACGGCTTTTTCGCTGCCGTCTTCTGCAGCGGGGTCGTAGGCAGTGAATTCGCTGCTGGCTGTTACCAGGCCAAGCACTTGGCCAGCGACCAGACCAGGACCAGCAGCGACGTTGATGGCTTCGCGGGATATCTTTCCTGCACCCTCGGAGAGCAGGAACTCACCGGCGTGCACCGGCTCCTGGCGGATGTTACTCATGGTCGTGCTCCTTTATTGGCGGCCTGCCGGCGGGCAGCCCAGATGCTGGATGGATTGGGTAACTGCGCCTTGACCTTCTCCTGCTCATCGTCGGCCGGCGGCAAGGCGTTGTTGATCTCGAAGCCCTTACCGGAGCTGACAATCTTCTCGAACAGCCGCGCCCGCACCGCATCAGCGTCCAGGCCGGCAGCGACGTACTCTTTCGCGAGCTCGGGCAACCGCGCCGCGACACAAAGACCGTGCACGGCCTTGGCCTTCTTCAGCGCTGCCTGCACCGTGCTAGCGTCAATCAGCTTGGTCGAAGCTATAAGCGTTTCAGCCAGGTTGCCGATTCCAACCTTGGCGCACTCCTGAGTGATCATGAGCGCCAGCGTCGCTGCGTCAGCAACTTCAGGTTTTGTGGGCGCAGGCGGCCTTAGTGGGTCTTCAGCCGGCGGCTTGCTGGCCAACTGATCAAGCAAGGCCTGCGGGGTTTTCTGATAGCGGGCCATGGCCGCGCCATTGCCCAGACAAGCGCGGACTTGCACGCCGGAGCCGATCTCATCGACGAGCCCGAGCGCGAGCGCCTCCTCAGCGGTCAGCCAGCTTTCAGCGTTGACCAGGCGACGCAGCTCGACTTCGTCGATGTCAGGCGATTTTGCCTTGTAAGCCGCAATGATCACCTCGAAGGCTTGGTCGAGCACATCGGCTACCCGCCGCAGCTCTTCGGCGTCGCCTTCGATCCAGGTGTAGGGGTTGTGAATCATTAGGATCGCGTTGGACGCCATCACCACCCGGTGGGCGCCGCATACCGCTACGCTACCTGCACTGGCAGCCAGCGCATCGATACGGGCGGTGCAGCGCTCGCCCAGCCGGTGCAGCGCATTGTGGATGGCCACGCCTTCGAACAGGTCGCCACCGTTGGTGTTGAAGGCCACCTGAACCGGTGAGACACCGTCATCGACTGCCTTCAGGTCGCGGAGGAACTGATTGGCGGTGATGCCCCAGCCACCGATCTCGCCATAGATGTAGATCTCGATCGGGGTTGGCTCAGCGTCTGCAGCGCCCTCGACTTTAGTGGCAGCGCTGATCCGGTACCAGTGCTGTTCGTTTTCGGGCTGCTGCGTGGGCGCCTTGTTGAAAATACGGAGGGGTTTCAAGGGGGTCATGTTTTCTCCTTTTCGTCGGGATCGTCATCGACCGCCGACAAAGTGCTGTACTTGATACCCAGGACCTTCGCCCTGGCGAGATCGGCGGCGTTCTCTTCGTCCACCACTTCGGCATCCGTACCGTTGCGCAAGCAGGTCTCGCTGCGAGTGGTGAATCCAGCCGCGATTTCCATCTGCCGGGACTGGACGTCTTGAACGGGATGGATGTAGGCCCAGCCTTGGGGCACCCAGCGGGTGCGCTGGTATTCGCGGCGCCGCTGCGAGTAGTCCGGCAGGTCGAGCGCCCCGGCCAGCACAGCCATGTCTAACCAAGCTTTCCGCACAGGACGGCACAACTGGTGGACGTAGACCTGGAACTGGAGCTGCTCCAGCCGGCGTCGAAACTCGTTCAGCACCACGCGGATCGCCCGGTCGTTCA
This sequence comes from Pseudomonas sp. Kh14, assembly GCF_900291005.1. Classification (NCBI taxonomy): domain Bacteria; kingdom Pseudomonadati; phylum Pseudomonadota; class Gammaproteobacteria; order Pseudomonadales; family Pseudomonadaceae; genus Pseudomonas; species Pseudomonas sp. Kh14. The sequence goes on along the minus strand of NZ_OLKJ01000028.1, from coordinate 140,749 downwards.
CGCCTTGCATATCGCCGGTCATCAGCTCGTAGGGCAAGCCGGTACCGGCAGCAGCAGCTATCAGTTGCTGCCGCATGAAGTCGCGGTAGTTGTTGCCTGCGTCCGGCGGATCGGAGAATTCGATCTCCTCGCCTGCCCCCAGCTCCTGCACCGTGCCGGGCTCCAAACCCACCATTGGCGTGAACCCATCCCGGTCGAGGTCGACGGCCGCCCCGGTTATAGGATCAAGCTGTGGCCGACCATCCGGCGCTGGCTTTCGCACGAAACCTGCGAACAGGTTGGCCACTTCCTGCCGGAACAACACCGCATCATCGAAGTTGTCCAGGCTGCGCAAGCGCTTCAGGACGGGCGCGAGGCGCGGCACACCGCGCAGCTGCCCCGGCTCCAGTGGCTCGAAGATGTGGAGCATCTGCTCGGCGGGGACACGTACCAACTGGTTGTAGCCGACATTCAGCGAGGACTTGTCGCTGGGGTGGACGCGATAGCACCAGTACGCCACCCGCCGCCCCATGCCGTTGAACTCGATCCCTGCGCGGATGACATTGCCGAAGCGGGTCACCTCGAACTTGTCGTGCGGGACGAACTCTGGGGCCAGGCATTGCAGCTGCAGCGGCACGGCGTAGCCATCCTCCAACCGGCGCGGACGCAAGCGAACGAAGCATTCGCCCGACTGCTCGACCGTTCGGGCCACCAAGGCCTGCAGGCCGTAGAAATCCGTGAGCTGATCAGCATCAGCCTCATCTACCCAGTCCTCCCACAGGACCTGCATCGCCTTGCGCACCTCTTTGTCGGCGAGCTGTGGATGCGGCGTAATGCCGGTGCCGATCAGGTTGCTGACACGCTTATCGATGACGTTGGCAGCGTATGGATCATTGCGCACCGCACTGCGCGAGCGAGAACGCAGGTTGCGCAAGGCCGGCATGATCAGGCTGTTCACACCGGTATCCGGCGCATCCCACCCTGACGAGCGCCGCCCCTCGGCGGCGCCTTCGTAGCTGGCCTTGATCCGCTCGGGCACCAAGATTCCCGAGCGGCCGATGGACATGTAACGCCCGCTCATAGTCCCTTGCCCCCGTGGTAGAGGCGTGTAACGCGCGAGCGCGGCCCCGCTGCCTTGACCAGTTCGGACTGGATCAGATCGCGGGCCTTGATCAACTCGTCAACCGTTCGATACTCGACGGTGCGGTCCGAGTACCGAACGATCTTTTCACCACGCGCGATCGCACGCTCGACGGTGGCGAGGTCTGCTTTCGTGTATGCCATGTCAGCGTCTCTTTAGGTAGCCGCTGCTGGAGCTGCGGCGTTGCATGGGTTGCGGCGCCGCCCGAGGGGCCTGCTGGGGTGGCGGCGGATCGCTGCGCCTGACCGGCGCCGGCGGAGTTGCAGACCTCAACGGTGTATCGTCTTCGTCCTGATCGTCGGCGTCGGGCTCGGCAGCCTGGGGCCGGGCTGGCTGCGGTTCGCCTTGCTCGAAGAGGCTCGCCTGCGCGAGCGCCTGCCGCAGCTTGTCCCAGTCGTGCTCGACGTAGCGGTGAAGGCCGAGGAAATAGGCCATGGCCAGGTTGTACACCATGAGGTCAAGCGCCTCGTTTCGCTCTGCTTTGCTCTTGATCCATTCGAACCGCTCATGACCCTTCACGTACCGGACGACCTTGCGCTCGGCGACACACTGCTGGAAGAACTCATCGGGCAGGTCCTTGGCGAAATGCAGCGCGCCAGGCCCTTTTTCAAAGTTGTAACGGTTGTAGATCCAGTCTTTGGCCGTGTCGGTACCAACAATCCACAACTCGGCACCATTGCGTTCGGTCTGGCCTTTCCAGGTGACGTCAACCTGTGACGGACGCTGGGCGATCACAGCCTTACCCGGCTTGCTCGCACCCTTGAGCGCGAACACGTTGCGCCATCGACGCACACGGGTGAACTGGTAGACCTCATGCGTATGGTGACCGCCGGAGTCAATGCCAGTGGCCAGGATCGCGAGGCTCACCCCACAAGGGTGCCGGTAGCGATGCTTCAAGCGGTCATCTAGTAAAGCCCAGGTACGTTCGTCGGCCGGGTCGCCAGGGATCACCTGGTGATCTACTATCCAGCGCTCCATGCCGGCGCCCCAGGCCATAACCATCATCTCGAGGCGGTTGGCTTGGACGTCAACGGAGGCCGTCAGCGCCAGCGCTCCCACAGGCAAGGTGCCCAGGACGTAGTCCTCCTGCAGCGCGCGGGCCTGCAGCACCTCGGCCTTGGTCTGCTCAATTGCGCTATCCCAGACCTCAGCCAACCGGGTGTTGTAGAAAACCTGCATGGGGTGCAGATTGCCGCGATTCTGAGCAAGCTTGGCTTCTTCATATTCCCGAGCCAACGTGGCCCAAGATTGCCAACCTAAAGGGGCATATAACGCACTTAGGTGGAAGCTCACCGTCTCGCCATCACCTTGCGCATGAGCGCGCCACTCACCTTTGGTCAGCATATCTGCCTTGTGGTGCTCCTCAATGAGCACATCGCACTCAGATCCCGCGCACTGGTAGTGCGTGGTGCTGAAATCAGCCGAATACAACAGCCGCTCCCAGACCAACACCTGCATGTGCCCGCAATGCGGGCAAGGCACGTAGTAGTGCCGCTGATCCCCCATCATGTAGAGGTCATCAATTCGTGACATGCCCTTGATGAGCGGAGAGCTAGAAAAGTAGAACTTAGCGTTACGCCCAAACGTACTACCCCTAGCTTCGGCCAGCTTGATCGGGTCACCTTCCTGGTTGACGTCCACCTCCCATCGATCAACCTCATCGCCATACACATACCGAGCCGAAAGCTCAGACAGGTTGGCCGCCGAGCCGGCCGTAGTGGCAAACAGTGCGCCACCATCAAATTCCTTGGTATCCAATGTATTACGGGAATCCCTGGACCGGACAGCCGCCACCCGCGCTTTCAGCTCAGGGACTGAATCGATGGTCTTGCCGATCCGAGAAGACACCCGCTTCGCCAAGCTCCCGGTGGGCAGTAGCGTCAAGATGTTGGCCGGAGCCATGTGGATTAGCGCTCCGATCCAGTTCAGGGCGATCTGCGTTTTCATCAGCTGCGAGGCGATTTTGGTTACCACCCGCTTGCACGGGTGAGCAGGTGACAGGCAGCGCATAGGTTCGCGGGCATACGGCGTACGCGCGGTGCGATACTTGCCAGGCTCTGCGGCACCGGTACCACGCGGGATTCGCATGTACTCATCTGCCCATTCGTCGACCCAAAGATCAGGGTCAGGCGTAAGCCCACGGCAAAACGCTTCGCGGTACACCTCTGCACCGTCTGCGTATCCGGTGGGCATAAGCTCAGCTCTGGTTAGTGGATTTTTTCAGGCCAATGGCCTGTTCGAGATCGGCGCTGTTCATGTTTGCGGCTTCGGTGAAGACCCGACGGAAAGTGTCAATGAGGTGCCTCTCGACTTCCCACAAGTCGCTCATCCCAACCAGCTCGCCAGCTAGCTGTGGGGCCAAGCCGAAAAACTGCTCACGAAGCAGCCTCCCCGCTGCGAACGCCGCGCCTTCGACTGCGGCCCGCTCAACCAGATTGCCTCGAACCTTGTAGAACTCGGTCTCCGCCAGACCCGCAAGGTAGAACTCGCGATGAGCCTTCGATCGCTGGAAATTAGGGCCACCAGAAGGCGACAGTTCCGGTTGCTGCACCGCAGGTGTGTCGCCGCCAGGTTGGAGGTGACTACGCACATCCCGCTCGACTCGGTTTTCTTCATGCCGAGCCGCGACGGCGGCCTTGCTCGGATCGGCCGATTCGGCCAGCAGCGCCTCGGTGGCTTCGACGTCGACCTTGCCGTCCGAGCAAAGCACCAGGCGCTCTTGCTTGCCGAGTTTTGAAACGTAGGATTTCGACCATCCGTGGCGGGCGGCGAACTCCGATTTGGTGAGATAAGTCATGTCGGAAAGTCCAGTTCACCCAATGAATTCGGGGGGTTAACCAGTTCACCGCAGTTCACTAAGCTGGTGAACTGTCCGCTAGCGAAGAGCCGCGGGTTTCCTGCCCCGCACCCCGGCCATATCACCAGGGTCCCCGGCCCCGCCGGGGCTGGCGGTCAGATCACTGACCAGGTTCACCACTCCGGGGCTGGACATCGCAGACGCCCAGACGCTTGGCGACCCAGCGCTTGTACAAGCCGATGGCGACATCCGCACCAGCAGTAGCGGTGAGGCAACCAATGGCGCTTGCCGACCACATGGACATACCGGCCGAGTACAGCAGCATGATGGTCGACAGCCCGCATACTACACAGGCGCCTGAACGCAGCAGCACCTGACGGAAAATGAACCAGCCGCTAACGCCGGCCATGTCGGCCCGCCACATCTCGCCTGAGACGCCGCCGACCAAGGACAGGAAGATCACCAACCAGATTGGCATCTCAACTAACGCTTGCTGCTCGCTGTTCATCGAATCCCCCAAATGCAAAAACCCCGGCACCAAGGCCGGGGTTTTCAGTGTTTGGCGGGCCGCTTTGTGCGCCCGCACGTCTCGAAGATGGGTACATTTTGCAGGTCGAGTTTCCTGGCAGCAAGCGGGTTTTAATGCCACCCGGCAATAAGGGGTAAACGTCTTGGGAATGTCTGGCGAATCTCGGGGGAATACACCTTCCCGGCTTAGCTTTACTTTGGCGCTGCCCCATAGGTCCCAATGGAGGTGGCGATAGTGGGACCTGTGGAGCCCCCGAAAATCAAGGGCTGTCCTACTGTCTAACTGTTATTAACCCTTTCCCGTGTAAAGAGAGATATTAAAAGCACGCTGCGCGCAACGCGCGTGTAACGCGTTGCATGCGCCCTATGTGCGCGCCTTCGTGTGAGCGGTGGGACGGTGGGACAGCCCGCGAACTGCGCGGGCTGGGACTGGGCTAACCTGCGAAAAACACGGCAGGACCGCAGCGGGACGGTAGGACCAAAGGTGGCGGATCATGCAGCCCTCTTCCCTTTCAACAACCCCTGAATAGCCACATGGGCCTGGTGCAGGCGCTCATAGTACGTCTTCCTACTGCACCTGCAATACGCCATTTTCTGCTCGAGCAGGCTGTCCTGGTTGCAGTAGTGCTCTTTCACAATGACGTACAACTGAGGGGCCAGGTGCTTGTTCACGATGATCTCGATGTCCGCAGACTCATCAAGCAGTACCCGACTTCCTCTGGTACCACGGATCAGATCACCTCGGCAGTCCATGAGGAGCCCGAGCATGCTACCACCACCCGAACCGCCACCGTGAACATCTGGCGTGTGCAGCTCTTGCGCCCACAGCTTCAGCATCTCATCAATGTGCTTGATCAAAAGCACTCCTCCTTCGGCTGTGTGGATTGCTCCAAGTCGCTGGTACGGCCCCAGCCCTCGGGCTTCTGATACGCCCAAGGCCGCTTGCCGCTCTTCGGCAGCGCCGCCAGCCGCCGCCGACGCCAACCCAGGCGGTGCATGATCGACCCCACACGCATCTGCTCGGGCTTCCCCCAATGGCCTGGATCCAGGTTCAGCGCCTGCCCCAGCACTTCACTGCCGGTGACCGTCTCACCGACTTGGGAGGCCTCAAGCCAATCAAGTATTGGTCCCTCCCATTCATCCACAACGAAACGCTCTTCTTGCTCCGCAGTAAACAGCTCCTCCTCCTCACGGGTGACCCACCAGATATCACCTGCTTGGTAGCAGAACATTGCCTCAGCCCACAGCTGGTCACGCACCCTGCGCAACGCCTCCAAGTCGACCTTGACGCAAGCGACCGGCCAATATCGCCGGTTACCAGTGGCGTCCTTGAGGTATTCATCTTGGTTGGTGGTTCCCGCGAAAACACACTGGCGTGGCACGTCGCTCGTTCTTCGCCCATAGCTTTCGCGGTAGGTGTCGATCGAAGCCGAGAAAAACTGCTTGGCCTTGGTGCTCTCGGCCTTGTTGAAACTGTCCAACTCCCCCAGCTCGACGATCCATTTGCCTCGGATCGCCTGGAACGCGTCCTTGTCACCGAGGGTAAAGGGCGTGTCCATGAACCACTCGCCGCCGAGGATGCCCAGCGCCGTTGATTTACCCGCGCCCTGCGCGCCCTCGAGGATCATCACCGCATCCGCCTTGCAACCGGGCTTCATCACTCGGGCCACCGCCGAGATCAACCAGCGCTTCCCGACCTTGGCGCTGTATTCGTTCCGTGGGACGCCGAAGATTTCATGAAGCCAGCGCTCGAGGCGTGGCACACGATCCCATTCGAGCTTGGCCAGGTAGGAACACACCGGATGGAAGGAGTTGTCGTGCGCCACAACACTGACCGCTTCGACCACATGGGAAGCCTTGACACGCAACCCCTGCTGAGCCAGCCACTTCATCACGCGCATGTCGTCGATGTCGCTCCATTCCCCCGGCACACCGCCATAGGGCGCGGCACGAAGACGCATGATCTTCGAGCTGAAGGCGTTGTAGCCTATCACACCGCTCCAACGTTCATCATTGGCAAGGATCAGTTCGACGTTCTGCATATGAGCGATCAGGGCGCCGCTCTCGGTCCTGGCCAGCATGTCTTTCCAGCCACCAGTAGCCGGGGGCTTGATCACCGCCGTGACCTGCCGACGAACTGCCTCGAGGCCTTCGGCGCAGTGCAGGTCGTTGAAATCGGTCCACTTGGCTTCGCGCTCGACCGAGAAGATCGGGCCGACCACCTGGCCACCTACCACCACAGCAGCGTTGTTGGCCTTTTCCTCACCAGGATTCCAAGGCTCGCCCGTCGGCCGCTTCGTTTTCCAGTCGTCATCGCGGCAAATGATGATGGATCGGCCGGGGAAACGCTCGCGCATGTGCTTGGCCACAGCCATCAGGTTGCCCGCATCGAATGCAATGGCCACCGCCTGGGAGGTCGCCATGTGCAGACTAGCGCCTGTGGCGTACCCCTCACACACCAGCACCGGCTCCCCTGGCTCGGGATGGCCACCGATCATGTGGAAAGCACCATCCTTGGCCATGCCGTGCGGCCAGTAGGACTTGTCGCGCCCAGTATCCTCTTGGACCGCCGGGAAAATCACCTGCAAGCCGACTATGGCGTCCTGAGCATTCTGCATCGGGACGAGCACCGCGCCAGACTTCGGTGCGTAACGAACGCCAAAACCGACCACCTGCTTTCGATCAAGATAAGCACTACGCCCCTTCTCGGGCATCCGCTTGAACAGAGCTTCCGCCCGCTTGGCTGCACGACGCGCAGCGTTGGCCGCGATCTCTGCAGCACGTCGTTTGGCATCGGCCTGCCGGGCCCGCATCACTTCACGCTCTTCCGGGGTTAGGCCTCGGCCATCAGTCTTCACCTTCTGCGTTTCGCCCAGGCGCCAATCGCCAAAGCTGCCGAAGATCAGAGTTTGTCCCTTCTCGGCCAAATGCTCATGCAGGACATACCAGCCGTTCTTCTCCTTGCCCTTGTCGTCCTTTGTGCGACAGCGGGTCAGCTTGCCGAAGATCAAGGGCTGATCAGGCTGCAGGCCATAGTCAAGCAACTGGTCTAGTACCTTATCCAGCATAGCGAGCCCCCTTCTTCTCGAAGTGCCCCTGGCACTCGATGCAGCGCTGGCAGCCTTTAGCTGCTAAACGGCGCGGCTCCGGAATGGGGCCACCACATCCAAGGCACTCTTCGAGCGAGTCACTCGCAGGCAAAGGCGCCCGAGTAGACAGAACCAGATCCAGGTGCCACTGGGCGCGATCATTCGCCAGGTCAGCAATATCAGCCACGGCGAGCCCCCCGGGTAGTCTGGTTGACGTATTCGGCCCGGCGATACATGCCCAATAAGCCCTGAATCCCTCGGAACACCTGGTGCTGGATCTCAGCCAGTTCCTGATCGTCGACCTTTCCGTCACCGATGCTGCGAGCCCAGGTTTCGGACAGATCGGCAACCTGCCGGAAAAAAGCGGCAAGGCCCATCGTCAGAGTTTCAGGGATGTCATGGGTGTATACGTCAGACAGCTCTTGCCAGATGGTGTCGCCGACAAGGGCGTGAATCGAGTCAAGGATGCGCGGGTCCCTGGTCAGTTCCAAGATCTCACTGAATTCTTGAACATTGACGATATGGGTGGGGTGGGTGGGAGACAGTTTGTGCTGGAGCGTGGTGGCGTTACGGCCGGTGGTGGCGGCAATGGCGGCAGCACCGCCTGTGTAGTCCCGCACAGCGTGGTACAGCGCGAGTTCGAGGGGCAGCACTTCGCGCTTGGCGCGCTCAGTGCAACTCATTGCAATTCGGCTCATGGCGTTGGTCCTTTTCGGTAGCCAGTGCCTGCGGCATACAGTGGTGGTGCATGCGTCGCATAGCGGTTGAGAGAGTAAATAGCTGGGTAGCAGAGGCTTTTACGGCCTCAGGCCGGGGCGTCTATCCATCGACTGCCCCAGGCGAAACAGCCACCTCCCGTGGTGAAGGAGGTGCCCCCCGGCTCCCTGCCTGGGGGTGCGATCAAGGCAAACGGACCTGTGTGGTGTGCCCGCCTACCTATCACGCGGCCGGCAGTATCGTGGTGCTACTGCAGGCCTTTGGAGGCGATAACTCGCCTCCGTTGTGGCACATGGCATTACCCCGTGAAGGCTGCCAGTGCCAGCGACGAGGGGTGGTGTTACACTCGCCGCGTGTCTTGAGAGAGTCACTACCGGTACTGTCCAAGGACTCTTCCGGTAACGCCGCCCCCTCTGTGGTGGAGAAAGCGGCTCCTGGCATCCGTGCCAGGCATAACGTGCTCAAGGAGAGTTGTTTCGTGGTGTGCGCCACATCCTTGAACGCGGCCCGGTAGCACTGTGGTGGTACTACGGGGGGAAACGAGGCGACCTTTGGGTCGCCTTTTTTCTATATGGGCCGCTGCCTTTGAGGAGCCGCCGTTTCAAGCAACCAGGAAGCCTTAAATGGATTGCCTTTTTGCCCCGCAGCAAGCGCTAAGCGCTCTGCATATTTGGTCTCGCCGGTGTAATCCGTTCGAGGCAATGAGCCAGCTAAGCGCCATTTGTTCAAAGCCTGATAGCTTCTACCGCATACCTTGGCAGCAGCACCGATACCTCCAACAGCCTCAAAAGCGAATGCAATCGCATTTGGAAAATCGTCGGGCTGCAGCATGTGAACCTCCATTATCAACCCGGAGTTGATATTATAGATCAACTGACTATTGCGCAAGCTCTGTGCAACCATCAACCCATGGTTGACAAAAACGAGCTACGCGCTGCCTTCAGCGCACGACTACACGAAGCCCTTGACGATGCCGGCGTCAGAAGCCGAGGTCGAGGAGTGGACATTCACAAGCAATTGAAACTGGTCGGGGTTGATAAAACGACTCAAGCCATCAGTAAATGGCTGAATGGGGAGGCAATAGCTGAAGCCGACAGCATGACCGCGCTCTGCGCTTGGTTAAATGTACGCCGCGAATGGCTAGAGTACGGAGTGCTTCCCAAAGCTCAGGCCCCTAGCAACAAGGCTCACCAACTCCAGGTCGGCGATCAATCCAATGTGAGTGGGATACTTGAGCGATTCGGGAAGGTACCCCTAATTTCCTGGGTTCAAGCTGGGGCATGGTGCGAAGCCATCTCAAATTTTGAGCCTTACCAAGCAGATAGCTGGTTGTCCTGCCCGGTTCCGATTAGCAATAGCGGCTATGCCCTAAAGGTACTTGGGGACTCAATGACGAACCCAGGGCCAGGACGAAGCTACCCAACCGGGTGCATCATTTTCGTCGATCCGGAGGTTGAGGCACACACAGGCGATCGCGTTATAGCAAGGGTGCCAAGGACCAATGAAGTGACGTTCAAGGTGCTTGTGGCAGACGCAGGGCGCCAGTACCTCAGGCCAATCAATCCACAGTATCCAATCATAGACATCACGGAAGAAACCCACATTTGTGGGAAAGTAGTGGGATCTTTCATACCCGAATGAGCTATCCACGATCTGCAACTCGCCGATAAAATCAATTTTCGGTTGACACAAAACAACCACTGGTTGATATTTGCCTCGCTCTTCCACCACAGAGTGAGGCAATACCATGCACACTACGGCATCACTGCACGTCCACCCATCAGCCGCGACCATCGATCTGACCTTCAAGGTCCGGCGACTGGCCAAGCAACACGGCTGCGCATTTGTCGCAACCAAACGCCCATCGTCCTTCCACGCTCCTAGCTGCACGCCCCCTAACGACGGAGGGCACGCAGCATGAGCTTTGCACTTAGCCGCAACGCTTTTGTCTGCCTCAAGGCGCAGACCAACCTGACCGGGCAATTCACCCACATCCTACGCGACGAGTCGAATGGCGCCCGTGCCAAGGCCACGATGCAGACCGAGGTCTATCTCGACCAGGTCACTGTGGTGATCCGCATGGGTTCGACGGTGAACAGCCTGACGCTGCCAGCGAACAACCTCGCCAGTGCGCAAAAGGTTGCGGCGCATCTCGAAGCTATCGCCAACGGCAAGCTGGACACAGCCGACATGCCACATGTCGAGCCTGTGCTCGCCGACGTGGCTTAGGAGGTGGACTTGGAACGCACACTTGCACAGACCTCCAAGCACTTCGGGATCAGCCGGAACGAGCTGATCCGCCGCATGCGTGAGAACGAACTGCTGACCGAGCGCAATCTGCCCCGCTACCCCACCCGCGACCGCGAATACCTGCGGATCAAAGAGGGCAGCTGGTTTCACCCCGAAGCCGGCATGCAGTACAGCGAGTCGACACGCGTGAAGCAGGCCGGGATCCCCTGGCTTGCCGAACGTCTCGATCTGCAACTTCCGACACCACCGGAAGACAAGCGCTATGCGGCCTAGGCAGTACGCGACCCAGATCCTCCAGTTCAAGACCCGTGAGGAGCGCAACGCTGCGCTCCAGGAGGTTCCTGAAGAATGGCGCGACCTGGTACGCAAGCACTGCGAGATCACTTGGCACCACCCGTCACGCCACAAGCTCAGGGAGAGCCCGAAGCCTGATGAGCAATACCAACCAAATCGCGCTGCGCCTGCCGCACGCACCTGATGCAACCACCGTTGAACTGCTGTACCGAACCTTTGGCGATGTGCTCATCCCACTCGACAAGGTGCGCGTGCAGTACTTCCGCAACCTCAATGAAGACACCTTTGCCGAGCAACTGAAGGTAGGACGGATCTGTTTGCCCATCACCACGCTGGACAACAGCCAGAAAGCCCTGAAGTTCGCCCACATCCGCCATGTCGCCGCTCTGATCGATAGCAGGGCTTACCTGGCGGATGAAAAGCAATCTCGACAACCCGAGCAAGAAAAGCAGTAACACCCCAGCAAGGGCCGCCACCACCGGCCCGCACACCACAAGGAGTTAGACCCATGACCACCCAACAGGTCATCGCCCTCATCGTTATCAGTGCGTTCATAGTCGGACTGTATACCTACGCCTATTTCCTTGGCCGGAAAGCAGGCCGCGCCCACCACCAACGCGGCTTGCTTTTTGATCTCCTGCTGGGCGATGCCTGTCGCACCACCACCACCATCATGGGGATACCACCACAGGGCTTGACCTCGGAGGGAAGCGGGCACGCGACACAACAGGAACTCATCGAAGCCACTCCCGCTTCGCTCAGCGAAATCCGTGCTGTCGACGCACAAAAAACAAAAAGCCTCTGCTGCGAAGCAGCAGGCATTATTCCACCTTTCAGCAGCCCCGCCGGGGCCCTGATACCCCACAACAAGCTGCGCGAGGCAGCGCCCGCTGATGCAACGCTAATCGCTAAAAATCGCCCGCACGCGCAGCCTGCCGAGGGGTATACGCCCCCCTCCCCAGTCAGCTGCATTGTCGCCGCAATGGAGACGACATTGGCCGAGCAAGCCGGTGCCTACGCTACATCCGAGCAGATGGCACAGGCAATTAAAGCCGCACTGCAGCAAGCCGGGTTTCTGATCCCTGCAGATCAGTCTTATCAGGGCATGCCGGTAACCAGATCGGACTATGACCTGCTGACCAATGCGGCCGAGACATTGCGCCTGGCCGAGGCAACTTGGAAAGCCCTTCCAGGCACAGAGCCAGGCCGCAAACGGGCCATGCAACAGCAGCGGGACATCCAGGCCTTCGCAGTTCGCGTCCATGCCCAACTGCGCGGTATACATGCCAGCGCCGCCCTGGTGGAGGACGCGGCATGACGTCCCTTTCCGCAGCAAAACTGCCCGAAGCGCACGACTTCAAAACCCAGTTTGGCTTGGCGCTCCATCCACAGGACGACGAACTTGTGGTCGATTTCTTCTGCGGAGGCGGAGGCGGAGGCGCCGGTACCGGGCTGGAAATGGGCCTGGGTCGCAAGGTCGACGTGGCCAAGAACCACAGCGCAGCAGCCATCAGCATGCACACGGCAAACCATCCGCATGCACGCCACTTTCAGACCGACGTCTTCGAGGGCGATCCCGACGAGGAGTGCCAGGGCCGTCCCGTTGGCTGGTTCCACATGAGCCCAGACTGCACGCACCACAGCCAAGCGGCAGGTGGACAACCCCGCAAGCGCGAGATCCGCAACCTGTCGTGGATCGGATTGAAGTGGGCTGGTAAGAAGAGGCCTCGGGTGATCAGCCTAGAGAACGTTAAGCAGATCCTGCAATGGGGTCCGCTGATCGCCAAGCGCGACAAGGCCACCGGCCGGGTGATGAAGCTGGATGGCACCGTGGCCGCCGTCGGTGAACGGGTACCAGTGCAGCAGCAGTTCCTAGTGCCCGACCCAAATCGCCGCGGCATCACCTGGCGCCGATTCGTTCATCTGCTGGAGGGCATGGGCTACCAGGTGGAGTGGCGGGTTATCAAGGCCTGCGACTTCGGTGCACCGACCAGCCGCGAGCGTCTGTTCATGATCGCCCGTTGCGATCGCCAGCCCATCGTGTGGCCAGAGCCTACCCACGCCAAGAACCCAGCCAAGGGCCAGCAGAAGTATCGCACCGCCGCCGACTGTATCGATTGGGGCGTGCCGAGCAAGAGCATCTTCGGACGTAAGAAGGAGTTGGCGCCCGCAACGCTGCGCCGTGTGGCAAAGGGCATGAAGAAGTTCGTGCTGGACAACCCACAGCCATTCATCGTGCCGATCGCGAACTGGTCGGGTGAGTTGGCGCATTCCGCACATGAGCCGCTGCGCACCATTACATCCTGGCCGCGCGGCGGGTCGTTCGCTATGGCGAGCCCTACCCTGGTCCAAACTGGCTACGGCGAGCGAAACGGGCAGCAGCAGCGCGCCCCCGGACTAGACCAGCCGTTGGGCACGGTCGTAGCCGGCGGCGTGAAGCACGCGCTCGCTGCGGCGTACCTGGTGAAGTTCCGCTTCCACAGCGAAGGCACACCGGTGACGGAGCCGGTGCCAACCATCACCAGCGGCGGCAACTACAAGCGGCCGGCAGGTGCTGCGCATGCCATGGGCGTCTGCACCGCGTTCATTGAGCAGGCGAACGGCGGATTTAACACCACACCAGCCAAGGGCGCAGACGAGCCGCTGACCACAGTCACCAACACGGGCAGCCAGCAGCGCTTGGTGACCGCCAGCCTGGCCACGCTCCGGCGCAACTGCGTTGGCCGGGCCGTGGAAGAGCCGGTACCGACGATGACTGCCGGCGCCGAGCATCACGCTCTGATCGAATACAAGCTGTCGCCGGAGCATGAACAAGGCGCCCTGCGCGTCGCAGCGTTCCTGATCAGCTACTACGGCACCGAGAACACCAGCGCAGCAGACGCTCCAGCGCCAACGGTCACCACCAGGGACCGCCTGGGTCTGGTCACCGTGCTGGTGAAGGGCACTCCTTATGTGATCGTCGACATCTGCCTGCGCATGCTGCAGCCGCACGAGCTCTACCGCGCCCAGGGCTTCCCGGCCGGCTACATCATCGACAAAGGCGCCCATGGCAAGTCGTTCACCAAGACCGAACAGGTCCACATGTGCGGCAACAGCGTCAGTCCGCCGCCAATGGCTGCCCTCGCCAGGGCCAATGATCCTTGGAAGCACCATATCCAGCACAACGACCAGCAAGCGAGGAAGGCAGCATGAGCCGCACTCAACACATCATCTTCACCACGACCTCGCTTGAGCACGCACTCTCATCCGTCCGCCACCTCCACGACATGAGCACAGAGCTGATCGCCCAAGAGGTTTTCCGGCAGATGTCGGAGCTAGCTACCTATCGACTGACACCAATTACCATCTGGTGTGGCTCAGGCGGGCTGTACGTGTCAAAGCTCGATGCAACCCGTAACGGCGAACAACAGATCGACTCTGCCATTCTGGTCGAAACACCGGATCTCGTAGATTTGGCCGTCGACATGAACGACGCGCAGGACGCCATGAGGGCAGCTGACTTTGCCAATCGCCGATATTCCGCAGCAGTCCAGCACTCATACCCCAAGGGGACCAAAGTGCTGGCCGATGTAGGAGGCCATTTCATTACTGTGGAAATCACTGGTTATGGCTCTTATTGGAGCAGGCCAGGCGAGCTTTTCGGCACCAATGTGAAAACCGGAAAGGCCCGGCACTTCCATCACAGGCATGTTCTGGAGGTGCAGCCATGACTACCAAGACAACAGCACGCATCCGCCCACCCATGGCCTCACACAGCCTCGACCTACCCGCCATCTGTGATATCTGCGGCAAAGGTAGGTCGACCCGGCGACACACGAAATGCAGCCAGATCCGCCAACAGCGGCAGGGGGACAAGTGGGCAGCCTACATGGCCAACGTGGCCGCAAAACGTGCATTGGGTAAACGGGCCGACGCCCGTGGGGGAAATACTGAATGAAGACTGTAGTACCTAACCCAAAACTGGCGGGTGCAAAGCTATCAGCGACAGTCAGCACTGGCTTCACCGCCAAGAGCGAGTCAGGCGCCCCCGCCCAGATGGCAATCATTGATGAGTACGGCAACATCCTTGCAGCCGGAAAAGACGTGGCATGGGCGGCCTGGCGCGTATGTGTGGAGGTACAGGAAAACTTCTGGGAGGGACAAGGGCACCTGGTGGTCCACACTAGCCCACCTGGCCTCCCACTGGACAACAAAAAGTCAGCTTAAAGATTCACCCTGGGCGGTCCATACCGGCCGCCCACTTTCCAGACTTTCTCTCGACCCTAAGCCATCGGCGCTGCCCTGCCTTGGAAATCAGCAGGACATCGATGTACCAAGCCCTGCGCCCCTCTGGCAATACACCACGCATGTAAACCACAATGCGCTCGAAAGTATCGATCATCAATTGCCGAACCTTATCCCGCGCCTCGACCTCCTGCGCCTCAACGCCGGCGGTTAGATCCGACCATAGCTTCGCGTCTGCTGGCCTCTGCCTGGAGGCGATGCCGGCCAGCTCTCGTTCAGCCTGGAGCAGCTTTGCTCTAGCCTTAGTCAACTGCTCTTCGAGATCACGGGCTTTACGCAGGAACGTAATCGGCAAAACGCCATCACCCTCCCCCAATGCCAACGCTTCTGTAAGCCGGCCGAGCTGGACTTCGAGATCAGCCACCTGCTTTCGCGAGCTCATAACCCCTTGCTGTAGGTCGCCACTCGGCCCTGCTGGCTGCTGTAAACGCAGCAGGTTCATCTGGTCTGAGCAATACGACATAACAGCCCGTTCGACAGGTGCGACGCTACAACTTCCGCCAACATCGCACCCACCTTTGTTCATGTAGGACATGCACATGATACGCCTATGCCCATCCGTCAAAGTCCCATCAGGTCGAACCTTATGCATCACGTTCTGCGCGGTCATTGCCGTGCCGCAGTAGCCACAGTAAGTTATACCGATACCAGTCACTATCCCAGGAATGACCCCCTTCCCTCGCCGACGACTTCGCTGACCACGCAATAGCTGTAATTCCTCGAACTCAACATCCGAGAGTAACCGTGGATAGTAGTCCTCCAGCAGGTAGTCTTCACCGTCGACACAAATATGCTTCGCACCTTTCAAAGCCACTAACTTGATCAGACGATAAATCTGCTGTGGAGAGATCCCTAGATAAGAAGTATCGAAGCCCCGTTCCTGGATCATACTGAAGGCTCGATCAGCGCCATACCCTTCGCGATACTTCTCGATGGCAAATCGCACAACTTCCGTACGCTCAGGAATCAACTCCCAGCGACCGTCGACGAAGCGGACCCAGCGAGGGTCGCTGCCATTGCGGATCAAACCACGGTAGTGTCCAGCGATCCAGCCTTCACACAAGCGCTTGATTGAGGCCTTCACGCGCTTACTTTTGGTGTCGCTCTCTTCATGAGCCCGGATCATGACCAGAAGGCTATAGACCAGGTCCATTGGCTGCGCCTTAAGCCGTTCCCTGTTGTACTCACGCCCGTCACTCGCAGTGACCACGGTAATGCCCGCATTAATGATCTGAGCCAACTGCGCTTGCGCTTGTATCGGTTCTGCCCGGCTGAGACGGTCCAGGCCCTCAACGACCAATACAGAGCCGGCCGGGATACGCCCCTCATCAACAGCTTGCAGGAAGACGCCCAAGGCGCCCTGTTTTATATGCCGCTGGTGAAAGGCGGAGAGGCCTTCATCCCTCAAGGAAAGCGACTGGTCTAGTGTGAGACCCCTCGCCGCAGCCCATGACTTCGCATACTCAGCTTGCCTGTCCGCACTGTTCCCTGCCGCTTGGCGCGGGTCAGAGAACCGCAGATAGCTGTAGACCAATCCTTGAGACGCTTGCATACCCTTGATTCCACTCTAACCGTGAAAATCTGAAGTATATATTACCACTCAAAGGGTTAGCCAATGGACATATGATCATGCAGTGATGATGGTGCTATTCCGCGCTCAGCACGCAGGGGATTGAAAAAAGAAACGACTTCATCAATGATGTCCACGCAAAAAATCACAAAAACAACGAGGAATCATGAACATCTCCACGCTACTCATATTCATACCGGCTTGCTTTGCACTGAACATGGTTCCCGGCCCAAATAACTTGCTTTCAGTTAATAACGCCACACATTATGGCTTCTGGGCTTCATGTCTTGCAGGCGTCGGAAGGCTAATTGCTTTTGCAGCAATGATAGCGCTCGCAGCAGCGGGATTAACGGCTGTACTTGAAACGTCCGAGCTGGTATTTCTTGGCATCAAGCTTCTTGGCGCTGTTTATCTGTTCTACTTGGCTTTTAAACTTTGGACAGCAAAGATTCAGAATCAGGATTCGAATGATGCAAAACCAAGAAACATTGTGAGTCTAGCGAAACAAGAGTTTCTTATTGCAGCTGGAAATCCAAAAGCAATATTGATATTCACAGCATTTCTTCCGCAGTTCATAGACCCGGCGCACGATGTCGCGCCGCAGTTTGCGATGCTAGGTGCTCTGTTCCTGGTACTCGAAGTGATCGCACTGGCAGGCTATGCATTGATCGGACTGCACTTGCGGCGCTGGTTCACTGAGCCAAAAGGAAAGCGTCTTTTCAACCGCATCTGCGCAGTACTCTTGTCAGGCGCAGCTTCAGTACTGCTAGCGTCACGGCGCACCTGAAGCCAGATATATACTATGCTCGAAACGACTCCCGCATACAGTGACAACTTACTGCGTAGGTTGTCACTGTATGTGCAGAGCCAAGAACCTAGCTTCTACCATACAAGGTACGAGCAAGCTCGAAAGGAAGTATATTATCAGGCGCTACAGCATAAAGAGCACCAAGCATCCGCTGATCATTCGTCAGTATCATAAAATCAGAAGCAAGTGATACTAATGAGCAATCGGTAATGCCGTACCCCTTAAAGTCCCGATGCAGGCAGTCTACCTTTAACACTGTATCCACCTGCGTAAAAGTTGAAAAATAGTAACCAGCAAACTCGAATGCGCGCTCGCGCGCATAATCACTCAAATCAATCAAGTTTGAAACTTCAGCAGCAATATAAGAGGTTAAGCATACTTCGCTATGTGCTCGCATGACCTCAAGCACCAATTGAAAATCTTTTTCTGTATACGCCCCCAAGCGCTTTGAGCTTTTTATATACCGCCCCTCATCAACAGAGCCGATCACAAGCAACAAGAATAGATTAGTATCAATAATTAGTCTTTTCTTGCCCAAGAATCAGTCCTCTTTATACTTCTTGAACCCCCTAAACTGACCTGACTCAGAGTCAACTAGAAAAACCTTATACTCTCTTCTTTTCCCGACAAGCCTGGTCAGCATTTCGATATTTGAAGTAACCGCTGAAGCTGCCCCGATTGAAAGTCCTGGTAACCTTTCAATATCATAGCTAAACGTCACTTCGTATAGCTTGTTATCGCTGGAAATCAGCACTCCTTCAAGAGTAATGTTTTTTGCATTAGGAACAAGCTTTTCGACATTAGCCCAAGCCACTTGTATTGCCCTGTCAAAATCGATCATTTTTTCACCAACTCATGCGGAACTCAAATCTACTTCCGCCATTATAGCTCCGTGAAAGAAAAAATAAATTTATATTAGCAATCAGCAGGCTTGCCGGCCGCCACCCAGAACTCCTGGCGCGCCAGGCGCCAAGTACCGCCTGGGTGATCGCTTGCCACCACGGTCTCGCTCACGGGTGCGCGCCACAGTTGCCAGGCGATGTAGAACAGGTAGGCCGCGCCCACCACCTTGATGGCCAGGAACAGGTATTCGCTGGTATGCAACACCACTGCCAGGCCCATCGCTGCCAGGGCGATCATGCCGCAGAAGGCAAGGATACGGCCGGCGCCGGCCACGCATGCGGTGCGCAGGCCGTAACGGCTGGCGTTGTGCAGTGACAACAGGTTGTTAGGCCCTGGTGCCATGTTCAAGGCGAAGCAGGCGGGGATGAAGAGCAGCAGGCTTGAAAGGTCCATTCTCGTTTTCCTCTGACAACAGCCCTCTATTTCGGTGGGTTTCGGGCCCTGCGGTCAAGTAACAGCCAGCGATAAAAACTGTACGGGTGCGGGGCACCTGTTACCCTGCCGACAATACCGAGGAGCCTGTAATGCCCCGTTCCCACGCCGCCCTGTGGCGCGACCCGGCCCTGGCACATGTCGAAAGCCGGCGCGCCTGCCACAGCCGGGCCTGCTACAAGGCTCACAGCCACCCGACGTTTTCCATCGGTGCGGTGGATGCTGGCCGCAGCCATTTCACCGGGGCTGCCGACGGGCAGCATCACTTGGCACCCGGCACGCTGGTACTGGTCCCGGCCCACCGCGTGCATGCCTGCAACCCGGCCCCCGGCCTGGCGTGGAGCTATCAGATGCTGCATGTGGATGCCGACTGGCTGACGCAGTTACGCCTGGAGTCGGGCCTTGGCGGTATCGAAGCCGGCGAACCGGTGCGTATCTGCAGGGAGGCTGAGGTATATCGGCAGTTCTGCGATCTGAACAGGTTACTGTTTTCCAGTGCCTGCAACGGCGAGAAAGATGCGGCGCTGATTGCTTTTCTTGGGGACCTGGATTTCTCCGCGCACCCACCGCTGACAGCGGCCCCCGCCCTGGAACCAGCTACCTTGAGCGGGTTGCTGGCACGCATCGAACACCAGGACCCTGCGCAATTGAGCCTGGAGGTGTTGGCGCGGGAGGCGGGGCTTGGGCGCTATCAACTGATCCGCGCGTTTCGAGCGGCTACCGGGTTTACACCGCATGCCTACCTGCTGAATGCCCGGGTCAATCGCGGGCGGCAACTGTTGAGTGAAGGCCTGGCCCTGGCGGAAGTGGCCTACCAGCTTGGGTTTGCTGACCAGAGCCATTTCCAGCGGGTGTTCAAGGCCCATGTGGGGGTTACGCCGGGGCAGTACCGAGGAAACTGAAGGCTGCTGCATGTGCAATATTGTTCAATACGCCAGAACAGGCCCGGCAGCAGACTGCGGTTTTTTCCGTAGAGCAGCCCCCAATGCAACAATTCATGATCATCGCCCTCGCCCACTTCCTTGCCCTGCTCTCACCCGGCCCGGACTTTTTCCTGGTCGCACGCAACTCGATCAACAGCGGCTGGCGCATCGCCAGCGGCGCCTGCCTGGGCATAGCGCTGGCCAATGGCGCGTTCATCCTCATAGCCTTCACCGGGCTTTCAGTACTGCAGGAGGGCAGCCCGCTGTTCACCGCCCTGCAACTGGCCGGCGCCAGCTACCTGCTGTACATCGGCGTGCTGTTCCTGCGCCATGCCGGGCAAACCAGCCTGGGCACAGTAGCAGGCAGCCAGCGGGTTCATGGCTGGTGGCGCAGTTTGGGCATGGGCTTCTTGTCCGGCATCCTCAACCCCAAGAACGGGTTGTTCTATGCCAGCCTGGCCAGCATGGTCGCCAGCGTCAGCGCCGGCTGGAAAATGGCCTACGCCGTATGGATGTTCAGCATCGTCCTGCTCTGGGACTTGCTGGTCGCCGTGGCCATCGGCAACCAGCGGGTACTGCGGCGATTCGCCCGCAGCCTGGCGTGGCTGGAGCGGGCCTCGGGGATCATGCTGGTGATGTTGGCAGGGGCGTTGTTGCTGCATCTGGCTCGGGGCTGACCCGTTGCAAGGTGCGCATGTCGACCAAGGTGAAATGGCCGCTGGCCCATCCCCCCGTATCCAGGTGCCACACATTGCCCAGCAGCTTGGCCTCCAGCACTGGGGTGTGGCCAACCAGCAGGGCTCGCAGGCCCTGCACCGGTTGGGTGTCACCCTCTTTCAGGCGCCGACGCGACCACTGGCACACTTGGCGCACCTCAGGGTCGTCATCCAGTTCCAGCCAGGAGCGTAATACCGCCCAGTCGGCAAACGGACTGTCTGCATGCAGCAGGCCTACCAGACCATCCGCACTCTCCACTTCCATGGCAATCGGCAACTGCTCGAAACGCTCCACGAAACGCAGTTGCTCGCGCCGCGGCAAGTCGAGGAACCAACCACCCCCGGCGGCGCGGTACATGCCCAGGTCGAGCCGCCCACCGCGCACGCGGGTGATTGCCAAGGCCTCATGATTGCCCTGGACGGCATGGAACCAAGGCTGGGCCAGCCATTCCAGCGCTGCCTCGCTGTGCGGCCCACGGTCGACCAGGTCACCTACGCTGAACAGTCGGTCCACCGCCGGATCGAACCCTACCGCATCCAGGCATTGTTGCAGGCGCTGGAAGTGGCCATGGATATCGCCCACGGCCAGATCCCGTCCCCGGATATTGGCGATCAGCCGCCGAAACCGTGCCATTACAGTGTTCCTCCGCTGGTAGCACCCTGCCCGCCTTCGCGCGGGCCCTGCTCATGGCGCTGTCACTGGACAGCATGGCACAAGGTACCGTGGCTGCGCAGGTGGTGGGGGGCGTTTTGCTGCGCCCCCCAGGCTTCCTGAAAACCCTTCACTGGAACAGGCGTTGGTGCCGGTAGTATGCTCGGCACGTCAATCTTCACCAGGGAATGGTTCTGATGAAACTGTGCGCCGTACAACTGGCGTCGCTCAAGGGCGATTTGCCAGGCAACCTCCAGCGCCATCTGGTTTGCATCGAGCAGGCTGCGGCCCTGGGTGCCGAACTGGTGGTGTTCCCCGAGCTGTCGCTGACCGGCTATGAGCCGAGTGTGGCGCGCCAGGCCGCCCTGCCCGTCACCTCCGCGCGCCTGGACCCGCTGCAGGCAGCCTGCGACCGCCTGGGCATTACGGTTGCCGTGGGCCTGCCATTGCCGACACCCGACGGCATACGCATCGGCATGCCCATCTTCTGCCCTGAGGCGCCGCGCCAGGTCTATGCCAAGCAGCGCTTGCATGATGATGAGCTGCCTTACTTCACCCCAGGTAATCAGGCATTGCTGCTGGAGGTGGGTGAGCACCGCGTGGCGCCGGCGATCTGCTACGAATCGATGTTCATGGCGCATGCCGCCGTGGCCCGCGAGCGCGGTGCCGACCTGTACCTGGTCAGCGTTGCGAAAACCGCCAAGGGTATCCGCGAGGGATATGCGCACTACCCAGAGGTGGCACGCGAGCTGGGCATGCCAGTGTTGATGGCCAACTGTGTAGGGCCGGCCGACACCTTCATCGGTGCTGGCGGTTCTGCGGCATGGGACAGCCAGGGGCACTTGCTGGCCAGCCTGGATGGCCACAGTGAAGGGCTGATCGTACTCGACACCCGCAGTGCCAGCGCGATCACCCTGCCCTTGAACCCGTACCCTGCATGATCTATCTGTTTCTAGCGTTGTTGAGTTACGCCAGCACCTACTGCCTGGTCGGCTTGCTGATTCAGGGTCAACTTGCCGATGTGGCCGAGGGCTTGCGCCATCGGCCCGATGCGCCTACGCCCGGCGAGTACCTGCGTGAGGTCGAGCCCCGCGCACGTCAGGCCCGGCGGCAATACACCCTGATCGCCGGCTCGGTGCTGGCCGTGCTGGCCTGCCTGATCGCCAGCGGGTTCGGTTGACGCCTTACAGGTCCAGCGCCAGGCTTTGCCGCCCTTCCAGCGCCAGCAGATACTGCTTGGCCGCCAGGCCACCGGCAAAGCCGGTCAGGCTGCCCGACGCGCCGATTACCCGGTGACAGGGGGCGATGATTGAAATCGGGTTGCGGCCATTGGCAGCGCCAACCGCGCGTACCGCCCTAGGATTGCCGAGCTGCCGGGCAATATCGCTGTAGCTGCGGGTTTCGCCGAACGGTATCGCCAGCAACGCGGCCCACACCTGGCGCTGGAACTCAGTACCGGCAAAGTCCAGTGCCAGCTCGAAACGCTGGCGCTTGCCGTCAAAGTACTCGCCCAGCTGGCGAGCGGTTTCCCGCAGTACCGGGCACTGGTCGTCCCGGTGCAGGGTGCCCAGGCGTACGCGGTTTTCCCGCTCCTCTTCCCACAATACGGCTGCCAGGCAATTGCCACGGGCCACAAGGGTCAGCATGCCGACGGGCGATGGCATGATCGTGAATGCGCTGGACATAGCAGGCTCCTGCAGGTTGCGATCGGCCCACTGTACGCATCCACAGTCTTTGATGCACCCGCTTTCTTGCTCAGTTCATTGCGCAGCCGGCAATGCGTCGCGCCTGGCTGAGCGTGACCTTGGGTATCAGCTCAGCGGGAATGCGTGATGTTGCCGACAGGTTGTAGACGTGGAAATGCTCGCTGACCACTTCCCTGGCCATCAGCTTCAACGACGGCAGGATGCGGCTGTCCCAATGCTGGTCGAGCCCGCACGGCGAAGACGGGCCCTGGCCGTCCTCGTAAAAGCGCCCGACGCTCTGGTCGAGGTCAACCCCCACCAGCAACACTTCCTCGAAGCCCAGGTGATAGGCCAACTGCAAGGCTACGTAAGCCACCGTGCGGGCATCGAAAAAGCCATGGGCCATGTCTTTACTGAAGGCGATCGAGCGGCTGCGTTTGCTCCACAGTGCCCGGTTGCACACGCAACTGTCACCATGGCCGCGCAAACCGTCCAGCAGGCTCGGCGTGTCGGCTTTGTGCAAGGCATAACACTGGGTGTGGGCTGGCACATCGGCACGCGCATACTGCTCTGGCCACAGGGCCAGGCGTTCGCTGTCGCGCACGGCAGTGGCAAACAAGGCCGGCTGTTGCTGGCAAAAGCTTTTGTCGGTGCACACGTAGAAGAAGGGTTTGACGCCGTGTTCGGCGGTCATGGCGACCGACCCATTCATGGTGATGATGGGCAAGTGCGCAAACTCGCCCAGCGGAAAATGTTTGGCAGAAGCGCCGGAGGCAAGGATCACCACGGGGCCCTGCTGGGAATTGCGACACGCCTCGAAACCGGAGAACGCCCCGCGTTCAGCGCTTGGCTGCGACGGAAGTGTGTTCATCAATGGCATCTTTAACTGGACAGTACAAACCACAATACTGATCCGTGTATATGCCGTGGCCGCTTTTACCTAACTTTACCTGGGTGAACTTAAGTCAACCGCCACTCCCTTGTTTGGCGGGGTTTTGGGGCTGCGCGCTGGCAAAGACCACGTCAGCAACAAGACGGGGCGCAAGGCGCCCCCAAGCATCGCAAGCCACCTCTACATTGCAGTCTGGCGAATGCGTTTCTTGTCGATCTTGCCCACACTGGTCCTGGGGATCTCGTCCACACACCGCACCTGCCGTGGTACGGCCCACTTGGCCAGGTGCCCGCTGTCAACGTACGGCTGCAGGTGCCTGGCCAATGCCGGCTGGTCCAACTGCACACCGTCATGACAGACCACCAAGGCCAAAGGTTGTTCCCCCCACTGTGGATCAGGAATACCGATCACCGCGACCGAGGCGACGGACGGGTGCTGGCTGATCAGGTTTTCCAGCGCCACCGAACTGACCCACTCGCCACCGGTCTTGATCACATCCTTGATGCGATCGCGGATGCGCACCACGCCCAGCGGGTCGATACAGGCCAGGTCACCGGTATGCATCCAGCCACCCAGCCACAGCGCCGCGCCTTGCTCCGGTTCGTGCAGGTAACCCTGGGTCAGCCAAGGCGCGCGCACCACGATTTCGCCAAGGCTTGCACCATCGTGCGGTACTTCCCTGCCCTCGCTATCGACGATACGCAGGTCCACCAAGGCAATTGGCACACCGGCATCGATGCGCAGCGGCAGCTGCTGCGCCATGGGCTGTGCCAGCAAGTCGGTGCTCAAGTGGGTGATGCTGAGCAGCGGGCAGCTTTCCGACATGCCGTAGCCACAATGCACACTGATGCCGCGTGCGCTGGCACGCTGGGCCAGGCTCAGCGTCAGGGCGCTGCCGCCCAGCAGCATCTTCCAGCCGGTCAGGTCGGTGCAGCGCCCTTGCTCGCTGTCGAGCATCATTTGCAGCACCGTCGGCACGCAATGGGAGAACGTCACTCCCTCGTCATGGAACAGGCGCACCAGGCGGTTGGGCTCGTATCGCCCGGGGTAGACCTGCTTGATGCCCAGCGCCGTGGCCACATAGGGCACGCCCCAGGCATGCACGTGGAACATGGGCGTGATCGGCATGTACACATCGCCGCTGCGCAGCAGCGGTACCTCGCCACACGCGGCCAAGGTGCCCTGCTCGACCAGGGTATGCAAAACCAGTTGCCGGTGGCTGAAGTACACCCCCTTGGGGTTGCCGGTGGTGCCGCTGGTGTAGAACAGTGTGGCCAGCGAGTTTTCGTCGAAGTCGGCAAATTCGAACTGTGGCGCTGCAGCCGCCAGCATGGCTTCGTATTCGCCCAGCAAAGGCACTGTCTGCGCGGCGGCAGCGCCGTCGCTGAGGCGGATGATGCCCTCGACTGCCGGCAGGTCGGCGCATAGCTGCTGCATCAATGGCAGGAAGTCGTCATGCACCAGTACCCACCGATCCTCGGCGTGGTTCATGGTGTAGCGCACCTGCTCGCTGGACAGCCGCACGTTTACCGTATGCAACACTGCCCCCAGCATCGGTACGGCAAAGAAACATTCCAGTGCCCGGTGGCTGTCCCAGTCGAGCAATGCCACCGTGTCGCCAGGCTTGACCCCGGCCGTGGTCAGCACGTTGGCCAGCCGTTGGATGCGTTGCAGCAACGTGGTGTAGGTGTAGCGCAGCTTGTCGGCGTAGACGATTTCCTGGTTGGGCTGGTAGCGCACACCCGACAGCAGCAGGCGTTTGATCAGCAGCGGATAGGCATAGGCCTGCTCGGCCCGGGGCATGACGCGAGTGGTGAGCATGTTGGCGGCCATCACAGTTGCTCGGCCTTGAGCAGGTACAGGCTATCGCTGCCGGCCCTGACACTGGCGCTGAGCGAGTGGATGCGTGGTAGCAGGCGTGCAAAGTAGAAGCGCGCGGTGCCGAGCTTGCTCAGGTGGAACGGCTCTGGTGCCGCCTGGCCCTGGCACACCACGGCCATGCGCGCCCACAGGTAGGCGTAGAAGGTGTAGCCAAACACGTGCAGGTACTCCACCGCCGCCGCGCCAAGCTCGCGCGGGTTGCCTTGGCTGCGGTCGAGCAGCCAGGCACTCAGTTCGTCAAGGTTGTGCACGGCAGCCAGCAGTGGCGCACTGAACTCGGCGTGCGCCACTGGCAGCGCCTGGGCAAAGCTGACGATTTCGTCAGACAGGCCACGGTAGGCCTTGCCACCATCACCAAACAGCTTGCGCCCTACCAGGTCGAGCGCCTGGATGCCATTGGTGCCTTCGTAGATCTGGGTAATGCGGCAGTCACGAATCAACTGCTCCTGGCCCCACTCGCGGATATAGCCGTGGCCACCCAGCACCTGCTGGCCGTGCAGGGTAGTCTCCAGTCCCATGTCGGTGAGGAAGGCTTTCGCTACCGGCGTAAGCAACGCCACCTTGGCCTCGGCATTGGCGCGTGTAGCCGGGTCGTCGCTGTATTTGGCCATGTCCAACTGCAACGCCACGTAGGTGGAAAATGCCCGCCCGCCCTCGTTCAGCGCTTTCATGGTCAGCAGCATGCGGCGTACATCCGGGTGGACGATGATCGGGTCGGCATACTGCGACGGCGCTTCGACACCCGACGGCGCGCGGCCTTGAAGACGATCACGGGCATAAGCGATGGCCCCCTGATAAGACCGCTCGCCCAGCGCCAGCCCCTGGATACCCACGCCCAGGCGCTCGTAGTTCATCATGGTGAACATGGCATTGAGGCCCTTGTTCGGCTCGCCGACCAGGTAGCCGATGGCGCCGTCGAAGTTCATCACGCAGGTGGCCGAGGCCTTGATGCCCATCTTGTGCTCGATCGAGCCGCAGCTCACTGCATTGGCCTCGCCAAGCACGCCGTCGGCGTCGACCAGCACCTTGGGCACCAGGAACAGCGAGATGCCTTTGGGGCCGGCCGGTGCATCCGGTAGCCGCGCCAGCACCAGGTGGATGATGTTCTCGGTCAGGTCCTGCTCGCCGCCAGTGATGAAGACCTTGGTGCCGCTGATGCGGTAGCCGCCGTCGGCGAGGGGTTGTGCACGTGTGCGGATCAGGCCCAGGTCGGTGCCGGCGTGGGGCTCGGTCAGGCACATCGAACCGGCCCAACGCCCTTGGTACATGGGTGGCAGGTACAGCGCCTGCAAAGCCTCACTGGCATGGTTGAGCAGTGCCAAGCAGGCCCCGGCGGTCAGCATCGGGTACAGGCCAAACGACAGGTTGGCGGCATTGAGCATCTCTTCGAGTTGGGCACCGATCACCTTCGGCATGCCCATGCCGCCGTAGGCCGGGTCACCGGCGACACCTACCCAGCCGTCAGCGGCAAATGCCCGGTAGGCATCGGCGAAGCCGTCGGGCGTGCGTACCTGGCCAACCTCCCAGCGGCAGCCCTGCTCGTCCCCACTGCGGTTGAGCGGCGCCACTCGCTCGGCAATCAGCTTGCCGGCCTGCTCGAGTATGGCCCTGGCAGTGTCACCATCGACCACCTCGGCCAGGTCGGGCGTTTGCGCCCACCAGGTCGGGATGTCGAACACTTCGTTGAACAGAAAATCCATGTCGCGCAGTGGCGCAAGGTAATCAGACATGAGGCGAGCACTCGGTTTCTTGGGTTTGAGAAAGCGCCGGCGCCTGGGCATCGGCAGCTGCCGGGGCGCCCTGGCCACGCAGGAGGAAGTGCGACAGCGCGGGTATCAGCACCAGCGCGCCGAGCATGTTCCACAGGAACATGAAGGTCAGCAGCAGGCCCATGTCGGCCTGGAACTTGATTGGCGACCAGGCCCAGCCGGCTACGCCAGCGGCCAAGGTGATACCGACCAGCCCCACCACCCGACCGGTGAAGGCCAGGGCTTTCTGGTAGGCGTCGGCCAGGCTCAGGCCGGCGCGCTGGTAGTGCAACTGCACGCTGAGCAGGTACAGCGCGTAGTCCACGCCAATGCCCACCCCCAGGGCGATCACCGGCAAGGTGGCGACCTTGACGCCGATGCCCATGGCCACCATCAACGCCTCGCACAGCACCGAGGTAAGCATCAGCGGCAGGATTGCCACCAGCGTCGCTCGCCAGCTGCGGAAGGTGACCAGGCAGAACAGGGTCACCGCCAGGTACACCAGCAACAGCATGCGGTGGTTGGCCTCGCGCACCACCTCGTTGGTGGCGGCCTCGATGCCCGCGCTGCCGGCGGCCAGCAGGAACTGGTGATCAGCACTGCTGTTGGCCTGGGCGAAGCGCTCAGCCGCTACAGCCACCTGGGCCAGCGTGTCGGCGCGGTGGTCCTTGAGGTAGGCGATCACCGGCATCAGCGAACAGTCGTTGTTGAACAGCTCCGGGGCGTTGACCGAGGCTTGCTGGGCGGCGTAGTTGAGCACGTCCTGGTTGCGCTGCAGGCTGTTCAGGCGCGCGTTGCCTTCGTAGGTACCCGCAGTGATCTGGCGCACCGCGTTTGCCAGCGACACGGTGGTCTGCACACCCGGCAGTTGCTGCAGCTCCCAGGCCAGGCGGTCGGCGAGGATCAATGTCTGGTATTGCAGGCAGCCTTCGGGGGCCGTCTTGACCATGACCGCGAAGGTATCGCTGGACAGTGCGTAGTGCTGGGTGATGTAAGCGTTGTCGAGGTTGTAGCGCGAATCCGCACGCAGCTCGGGGGCGCCACTGTCGAGGTCGCCGATTTTCAGCTGGAGGCTACCCCAGGTGCCAAGGGCGGCCAACGCCAGGGCAGCCAGCAGTGCAGCACTGGCCCACTTGCGTTCGGTGAATCGGTCAAGCAGCGCCCACAGCCGGCCGAAGCCACGGTGCTGATCCGCGCGAGCATCGATACGTAGCGCTCGCTCGGCAGCCTTGCGGCCTACACCGACATAGGACAGCGCCACCGGCATCAACAGCAACGAGGTAAAAATCAGCACCGCCACACCAATGCTGGCGGTGATTGCCAGGTCCTGGATCACCGGAATATCGATCAGCATCAGCACCGCAAAGCCCACGGCATCGGCCAGCAGTGCGGTGACCCCGGCCACGAACAGGCGGCGGAAGGTATAGCGGGCGGCAATCTGCCGGTGCGTACCGCGGCCTATGTCCTGAAGGATGCCGTTCATCTTCTGCGCCGCGTGCGACACGCCGATGGCAAAGATCAGAAACGGCACCAGGATCGAATACGGGTCGATGGCATAGCCCAGCCAGGCGACGATACCCAGCTGCCATACCACCGCAGTCAGCGAACACACCACCACCAGCAAGGTGCTGCGCACACAACGGGTATAGCAATAGATGATCACCAGGCTGGTCAGCACAGCCAGCGCAAAGAACGCCATCACCTGGATCAGGCCGTCGATCAGGTCGCCCATCAGCTTGGCGAAGCCGATCACATGAATGCGGTACTGGCCGCTGGCCTGGTACTGACTGCGCAACTGTTCGAGCTTTTGCGAAAAGACATGGTAGTCCAGGCCTTTGCCGGTGGCTGAGTCCTGGTCGAGCAGCGGCACCACCAGCATGCTCGACTTGAAGTCGCGCGCTACCAGGCTGCCGACGATGTTGGCACGCTCGATGTTCTGCCTTAACTGTTCGATATCACCGCCTGCGCCTTGATACCCGTCAGGCATGACCGGCCCGCCCTGGAAACCCTCCTCGGTAACCTCGGTCCATCGCACCGCCGGGCTCCACAAGGACTTCACCCATGCCCGGTCCACGCCTTGGCTGAGGAACAGTTCGTCGTTGATATGGCGCAGGGTCTGCAGGTAACCCGGGTCGAAGATATCACCGTGGGTGTTCTCTACCACCACCCGGACCGCATTGCCCAATCCGCGCAGCGAAGCGCGGTTTTCCAGGTAGTTCTGTATGTAGGGGTGGCTCTGCGGCAGCATCTTGTCAAAGCTGGGGCGCAGCTCCAGGCGCGTCGCCGCCATGAAGCCGAGCACCAAGGTTGCCAGCAGCATGCACAGCAGAAATGGCCAGCGATGGTTGAACACCAGGCGTTCCAGGCAATTGCCCGAGCGTGGGTCGAAATCGGCGAGGTTGCGGATTACCGGAAGCGTATCTTGGCGGGTAGCGGCCATCAGGGTCTTCTCTTGTCAGGATGCGGCGTGGGGTTACCGGCCTGGTTGCGCACGCCACGCTCGCCCACCAGCACCAGGCCGTTACCGGCATCGCTGACGAGTGCGGTGACTGGGCTGCGGGGGCTGTGGGCTACCGGCTTGAAGCTGGCGCCGTCATCGCGGCTGAGCAACAGGTCACCGGCCTGGCTGGCAAGCCAGAACTGCCCGTCACGGTCGATACCGGCGGCGGTGAGGCTGGCGTTGATCCCGGTGTCGATCAGTTGCCACTGCTGGCCGCCATCGGTACTGCGGTAGGCGTGGCCGCGCAGGCCGTAAATCAGCAGCACACCGGGCTTGCCAACGACGCCGAACAGGGTGCCGGCGTAGGGTGTGACGACGCGGACGAAGCGCTTGCCGTCCCACTTCAGCAACAGGCCCTGCTCGCCCGTGATGAACAGCTCGTCGCCCACCGCGGCCAGGCTGGTCAGGTGCAAGCCTTGCGGGTTGTCGCTGTGGTCGAGCCACGGCTGCCAGTGCTTGCCGCCATCGGTGGTGCGAAGCAGCAGGTTGAACACCCCCACCGCGTAGCCCGTGCGGGCATCGCCGAACCACACGTCGAGCAAGGCATTGTCGGTGCCCGCGCCTGGCAGCTGTTCGGCCAGTACCCGGCCGTCCAGCTGTTTTTGCCAGTGCATGCCACCGTCACGGCTGTGCAGGACCACACCGTCATGGCCCACCGCCCAGCCCAGCTCGGGCGTGGCGAAGCTCACCGCATTCAGGTCGGCGCTGACCGGCACCTGGGCTTGCTGCCAGTGCGCGCCGTGGTCATCGGAATACAGGATGTGCCCGCGCGGGCCGACCGCGACCAGGCGCTGCCCGGCCAGGGTCACATCACGCAGGGCGCTGCTGCTGGCAAGGGCGCTGGGCATGGCGGGCACATCCAGCACATCGGTGAATGGCGCTGCCTGGGCCGCGCCATGCAGCGCAGCCAGGGCCAGCATCACCACGCTGCATCGTTTGAAGACAGACATTGGAACCTCTGCTCCGTGCGTTCAGCGAATGCCGTTGCCGGCCAGCGAATCGGGCGACCATTGGGTTTTCGACAACGGGTCGATGTAACGGATGCCGCCGTAGGCACCGACCACGCCGTTGAGGTTGTAGGTGCCGCCGATGAGGTCGTAGATCATGAACGGCGTGGCGTCCGGGGTCTGCTTGTCATAGCTCTGGGTAAGGAAGGCGAACGAACCCCGGTACAGCTGGCCACGGGCGTCGTACTGGTCCGAGGCCAGCGCGATCCAGCTGTCCTCATCGAGGTAGAAGCGGCGCTTGTGGTAGATGTGACGCGCGCCGTCCTTGAGCTTGCCTTCCACCACCCACACGCGGTGTTTTTCCCAGCGTACAAACTGCGGCGCCAGGTGATTGGGGGTAATCAGCTGCTTGACATCGGTGTTGTAGGTCAGCCGGTAGGTGTTGTAAGGCACATACATTTCCTGCTTGCCGACCAGGGTCCAGTCGTAACGGTCCAGCGCGCCGTTGAAGACGAACACGTCATCGTAAGTGCCAGAGCCGGAGGTGCCCGGGTTGGGCGTGTCGTAGGCCAGGTTAGGCGCCAGCTTGACCCGGCGCTGGCCCGGCAGGTACTGCCAGG
The DNA here is from genome assembly GCF_900291005.1 of Pseudomonas sp. Kh14. Classification (NCBI taxonomy): domain Bacteria; kingdom Pseudomonadati; phylum Pseudomonadota; class Gammaproteobacteria; order Pseudomonadales; family Pseudomonadaceae; genus Pseudomonas; species Pseudomonas sp. Kh14. The sequence continues at coordinate 109,393 of NZ_OLKJ01000028.1, read as the reverse complement.
CGCTGCGCGGCTGCACCAGCGGGTTGGCAGCGTCGCGCAGCATCATTGCTTCACCGGCACGGCGTGCGGGCCCGGTGTACACCAGTTTCATCTGGTAGTAGGTGTCCTTGGCGCCGATCGGCTTGGCCATGTCCTCGTAGATCGGGTAGCTGATGTGGGCCTGGCCGGTGGTCGACAATGTCGGTTTGCCGGCAGCATCGACGTTCCAGGAGTCGTATTTGGCGGTCATGCTCACACCCTGGTAGCGCAGCAGGAAGTTCCACATGGCCTCGGCGCCGTTCTGCGGAATGGGGAACGGAATGCCCGGCAGCACGTTGTCCACTGCGGTGCCGCCCTCCTGGCTTCTGGCGCCGGTGGCGTTCTTGCGAGTGTTGTCCAGCACCGCCTGCGGCAGCGCGACGCTGCGGTGAGTCGGGTACACGTCAACGTGGTAGCTGGGGTAACGCTTGAGCAGTTCGAGGGTAGTGGCGGTCAGTTGCCCCTTGTACTGATCGGCATTCTTGCCATTGATGACCAGCAACGGTTTCTCGCTGGCAAACGGGTCGGGGCGCATGCTGGCGCCGCTCTGATAGCTGGCCGGCGGGGTAAGCAGGCCACCTTGGTACGCCGGGATAGAGCCGTCGGCATTGCCGGCCTTTTCGGCGCCGAGGGTGGTCAGGTTGTTGCCCAGGTGTGCAGCCTGGTCAGGGGAAACGGCAGCCTGGGCGGCGTTGAGCGCGGCCAGCGACAGGCACGAGGCCAGCAGGGTACGTACGAAGGTCATGATGGTTGTCTTCCTGTGTAGGCGGTAGGAAACAGGACTCAGAAGGTCGTCTTGACGGTCAGGTACAGCGCGCCACGGTCTTCGGTGGTGGCGCCACCGCCGGAGAAGGAGGCGTAGCCGCCGCCGTAGCAGGTGTAATCCTGTTCGCCGTCCAGGGCATTGGGGGTGCTGCCGTCGGTCTGGCCGTCCTTGCAGGCCTTGGTCTCACCGAAGCTGTCGACGTACTTGAGGTCGACGAAGTACTGGTTGTAGATCGCAGCGCTGAAGCCCACCGCGTAATTGCCGGTGTTTTCGGCGCCGCCGCCTTGCACCGGCGAGACACCGTCCAGGCCGACGTTGACCGACAACGGCATGCTCAAGTCCATGCCCGGCAACACCTGGTACCAGGTGGGGGTGAAGTTGACGGCGATACCCCAGTTGTCGCGGGTCGCCTTGTCGATGCCGCGGTAGCTGCCCTTGCCTTTGTACAAAGCCTCGTTATGGCTATCGAGCTTGAGCAGGTTGCTGTAGAACAGCTCACCCAGCAGGGTTGCCGAGTCGAACAGTGGCGTGTCACCCATCGTCATCAGGCCGTTGACGGTGAAATGCAGGGTGTCGCCAGTGGCGCTCAGGCTGTCACCATCCTTGGGTACGTCGTAGACCACCCCGCTGCCGGGCAGGCGCGACGGCAGTAAACCGAAGCCACCACCCAGGCCACCTTGGCCGGGGGCACTGACGATTGCCGGGATACTCGCCAACGGCATGTTGTGGCGGATGTTGAGGTCGCTGCCGACGCTGATGCCGGCCACATCCTTGGACAGGCTCAGGCCATAGATGTCGATGTTGTCGGCGTAGGCGAACTGGTAAGTGGTGCTTTGCAGCGAGTTGTACAGGTTACCGACCGCCCCTTGGCGGCTGCCCGGCGGGTTGCCGAAAGGGCCACTGGCCACGGTCATGCCGCGCGCATCGAGCCAGGCCTGGGGCAGAATCTCGGACGTCTTGCGGTAGTAGAAACCGAGGGTGCCGCCCAGCCATTGCGGCGACCACCTGGCCATGATGCCCCAGTCGCCGCTCTTGCCGGGCGTCAGGTCATGACCGCGGCGGATGGTGGTCAGCGCTCCGCGCACCGGGATCAAGCCCGGGGTGCCGGTGTGGCCGAGCAGGAAGCTCTGCGCGCCCTCGCCTACCACATCGGCGCCGCCATAGTAGGTGCCCGCTTCGGGCAAGCGGGCAGCATCCCAGTCGAAGAAGTACTGCGCACCCAAGGTGAGTTCGGAGTTGACCAGGAACGAGGTCGACAGTTGGTTGCGAGGGACGAACAGCTCCTTGGCCTCGGTACCTGGCGAGGCCGCCAGCTTGGCCAGGTCCAGGCCGGACTGGCCATAGCTCAGCGAATGCACGGGGTTGAGCAAGGTTTCCCCCCAGAACAGGTTGTGCTGGCCCAGCTTGGCACTGACCTGCGACGCTTCGCCCACGTCACGGCTCATGAATACGAACGCATCCAGCACTTCGCCCGATGGGCCGTTGTAGTATCGCTGGGCGTAGTTGCTCAGGTGCGGGCTGCCCAGGGGTATGCCAGTACCCGGCAGGCCATTGAGGCTGGGGCTGATGCCCGACTGATCACCGTTGCCATTGACGAACGGGTTGCTGTTGGAGCCGGTGTTGTCGTAGGCCTTGTCGTACCAGCTGGCAGTGCTGACGCGAAAACCGGTGTTGCCCTGATACACCACATCCAGCTCGGTCAGCAGGTCGACCCGGTTTGTGATGTTGGTGCCGGCCTTGCGGAAGTTGTAGTCACCGTCGTTGCTGTTGGGCGTGCCCAGCATGCGCTTGTCGGCGCTTTCCGTGCGCACGCCATAATTGTATTTGACGGTATTGTCCAAGCGCACGGCCCAGTCTTCATTGCCGGTCTGGACTTCAACGGCCTGGGCGGCGGGCAGCGTGAGCAGGGCGACGGCGCAGGCGAGCAGGCAGCGCTGTGGCTTCACGGCATGGTGAATGCGGTGTTCTGGCATTACGATGGCTCCACGTATTGTTATTGTTTTTTACGCCGCCCGTCTGTTGCGGGCGTGGCTGGGGCGTCCATGCGTTACTGCAGGGTTTCGGCGTCCAGACGGCGGATCAGGGCCTCGGCCAACGGCCAGGGGCCAAAACCGGAAGCCGGGTTGAGATGGCCGACGGCGCCCAGGTTGACCAGCTCACTGCCCCAATGGCGGGCAAGTTCGCTAACGGCGTCGTAGCTGGCCAGGTGGTCATTGCTACTGGCCGCGACAATGCTCGGGAACGGCAGCGCCGTGGTTGGCAACGGCGACCAGCCCTGGGCGGCCAGGCTGGCCGGGCTTGGGTAGTGCGCCGGCCACTGGGCGTCGAGGTCTGGCGGGGCAGCCAGCAAAGCCCCCTTGATCGGCCACCGGTAACGCGCGGCCCAGTGGGCGACCATCAGTACGCCGGCACTGTGCGCCACCAGCAGCACCTGGCCGTCGATCTGCTCCAGTTCGCGCTGGATCGCCTCGACCCGGGCGTTGCAGCAAAGGCCGTCAACCTTCAGCGGCGGTACGCTGCGCACCTTCGCCAGGCGGCTGGCAAGCAGCGTCTGCCAATGATCGGCGACGTGGTCGCGCAGGCCAGGGACGATCAACACGGTGGCAGTGGTTTGCAGTTTTTCCACGGTGAACCTCGTGTGCGGTGTAGCTGTTGAGGTTCACAGTAAACAGCCCTCCCCCCGGGTGCTTCACATTGGGCGTCAGGTACTTTTCATTTGATGACAATGGCCCGAACAGGGCTTTGCTTTTCAATTGATGACACGCAGGCTATAAAACCCGTGCACCTGCAAGCCAGGTGCTTTTTGTCGCAACAGCCTTGTGCTGCTGCCTGAAAGCGCCAGGTTGCCTGAACAATAGGGATAACAATAAAAATGCCTGCCCTCGTCCGCGCCGCCAGCTTGACCAACTACCTGGAAGTGTCCCGCCACCTGGGCCTCAACCCCCACACACTGCTGGCACAAGTGGGCCTCAGCGCGGCGTTGCTCGACGACCCCAACCGGCGTATCCCGGTGGCCAGCGTGATCAACCTGCTGGAAGCTTCCGCCAGCGCCAGCCACTGCGAGAGCTTCGGCTTGCGCATGGCCGAACTGCGCCAGTTGTCGGACTTCGGCGAAATCAGCCTGCTGCTCAGCCACCAACGCAACCTGCGCGACGCGCTACAGGTGATCGTGCAGTACCGCCACCTGCTCAATGACGCGCTGGCCATTCATATCGAAGAAGCTGGCAAGACCGTGGTCATTCGCGAAGAGGTGATCAGCGAGCGCGCGCCCTGTAGCCGCCAGGCCACCGAGCTGGCTATCGGCGTGATGATGCGCTTGTGCGCGGCGCTGCTAGGCACGCACTGGCACCCGATCAGCGCCAATTTCACCCATGCGGCCCCCGCCGACCCCGCCATTCACCGGCGCATTTTCGGCTGCACGCTGGTGTTTGGCAGCGAGTTCAACGGCATCGTCTGCCCTGCCGCCGACCTCGACAGTGCCAGCCCGCTGGCCAACGAAGCCATGGCCCGCCTGGCCCGGCGCTACCTGGACACGCTGCCGGCAGGCAGCGAGCCATCGCTGGAGCTGGAGCTGCGCAAGACCATCTACCTGCTGCTACCCATGGGGCGGGCCACCCTCGAGCAAGTGGCGCAAACCCAGGGCATGAACGTACGCACCCTACAGCGGCGGCTGGAAGACAGCGGCTTGACCTTCAAGGACCTGATCAACAGCGTGCGACGTGACCTGGTGATGCGCTACCTGGAGAACCCCAGCTATTCGCTGGGTCGCATAGCCGATATGCTCGGCTACTCGATGCCCAGTTCGTTCACCCGCTGGTTCATCGCCCAGTACGGCATGCCGCCGGCCAGCTGGCGGGCACGCAGTGTCAGCCCTGCTCCCCAGGCCCGTCACTATCGAGGGTGATGAACACCGCATCACCCTCCTGCTGCACCGGGTAGCTGGCAACTTTCAACGCCTTGGAATTGACCAGGTAGCCGCTGGCCAGGTCGAAGCGCAGGCCGTGGGCACAGCACTGGATCACCCGCCCTTCCAGGCGCCCGCCACACAGCGACGCCCCTTGGTGCGGGCAGCTATCGTCGATGGCATAGAGCGCACCGGCGACATTGAACAACGCTACGCTGCGGCCCTCGCAGGCCAGCAGCACCCGGCCATTGCGCTCCGGCAGCTGGCTGGGGTTCAGGGCGATACGCAGGCTCATGCCTGCACCCTCTCTGACAAGGCGTCGGTCATCGCGGCAAACAGCGCCTCGGCTGGCCGCACCCCGGCAATCAGAGGGCCCAGGTTGAAGCGATAACGTGGCACGGCACTGCCTGCACGCCCTGCACCTTCGAGGAACGGGCTGCCATCATCACGCAGACAATCGATTACCTGCGCGGCCTTTAGCCCGCAACTCTCGGCGATGCCGAGCAACGTGCGGCTATCACCGAGGTCGCGGCCTTGGTGGAAATAGGCAATGAACAGCCGCTCCAGCAACGCTTGCTGTTGCGACGCGCCAAGCAGACTGCCGGCCCGCTGCATCAACCGGTGGGCGTTGCCGGTGTTTGGCATGCGGCAGATGCGCGAGAAGTCGATATCCTCCCCCACCACGCGGGCAGCGGCGCGCACCTGAGCCTGGCGCTCGCGCACTGCCTGCTCGCTGCCCAGGCGTTGAAGGTAGAACTGTTTGAAGGGTACTCCATTGGCTGGCAGCCCCGGCAGCAACTGCACGCCCTGCCTGTGAACCTGCACTTGCACGTGTGGCTGCTCACGCTGCAACAGCAACAACGCAGCCTGCAAGTGCCGCTGGCCAATCAGGCACCAGGGGCAGACGAAATCGAAGAACACCTCGACGGACAATTGCTGTTTCACAGTTTCAACTCCTGGCGCGCAGACGATCCATGTCGCGGTGGTAGTGACGTTTGGCAACCCAGAACACAGCCGCCGCTGCAATGCTTGTCAGTGGCACCCACTGCAGCGCCGCCTGAAGCCCGATCAGGTCAGACACCCGACCGGTGATCAGCGGACCGGTGGCCAGGCCCAGCAGGTTGTTGGCCAAGGTCAGGGTGGCGAATGCCGTGCCATGCACAGCAGCGTGGGTAAGGTTGGCGACCATGGCACTGGACGGGCCATTGGTGCCGGCGGCTATCATCATGCCCAGGCAGATCAGCACCAGTTGCGCGGTACCGGCAGGCAACGCAAAGGCTATGCTCAGCAGCGCGCAACTGCCCAGGCAATAGCCGATGGCCAGGCTGATCTTGCGGTCCGGGCGCTGCCGCCCAAGGCGATCGCAGAGCATGGCGCAGAGAATCATGCCGATACCACTGCACAGCACGATGACGGCGGCGATCGCCCCGGCGCGGTCGGTGCCCATGGCGTAATAGCGGTTCAGGTAGCTGGGCATCCACACGATCAGGGTGCCGCCGACAAACAACTGCAGGCCACTGCCGACATAGGCGGCGATGACCGAACGGCTGCTGTACAGGGTGCGCAGCGGGTGGCTGGCCTTGTCCAGCGCCTGCTGCGCGCACTTGGGCGCAATGCGCCGCTCTTTGACGATGACGGGGTAGAGCATCGCCAGCACCAGGCCGAACAATGCCATGCCGGCGAATGCCCAGCGCCAGCCCAGGTGCTGGGCCAACACCCCGCCCAAGGCCATGCCAAGCACCGAGCCGAACATGCCGCCCGCCATGAACGCCCCGGCCAGCGTCGAGCGCATGTCGCGGGGGAATACCGCGACCACCACGGCAATGCCGACACTGCCATAGGCGGCCTCGCCGACCCCGACCAGGAAGCGTGCAATGAACATTTGCGAGTAGTTTTCCGCCAGGGCACAGCCGAGCGTGGCAAGGCTCCAGAGCACGGCCATCAGCACCAGGCTGCGTACCCTGCCGAAACGGTCGGCCAGCAGCGACAACGGAAAGGTCAGCAGGCCGACCATCAGCGCGACGATGCCGCTGAGCAAGCCCAACTGGCTGTCGCTCAATGCCCATTCGCTTTTGAGCAGCGGAAACACTGCATTGAGCACCTGGCGCGACATGTAGTCGGAGATCAACAGGCCGAAGGTCAAGGCGAAGACGACCCAGGCATAGCGCCGGGGGATGCTGTTGGCAGTGTCGGTGCCGGAGTCTTCGGCGCTGACGAGATAGGTGGCCATGTTGCCTCCTTGGGTGTGAAGCGTGGGTGTTGTTTTTGTTGTTATGGGTAACAGCCAGAACTCACGTTGCGTTTTGTGGCCTCTTCGCAGGTACGCCCGCGAAGAGACCGGGCCTGCCATGGCCGCATCAAGTGCGCTGCGGCACGCCTTTCTCACCCGCCTGGCGGTTCGGCGCCATGCCATTGGCTTTCAGCGTCTGCTCGATACTGTCGTACTGCTGCCCGATGCGGTAAATGGCGCGGGCCTCCTTACCACTGGCAATCTCGCGCCCCAACTCATGGGCCACGCGCACGGTCTGCTGGACCTGCTGCACCGAGGTGAAGCGTTTGCCGTGCTGGTCGATGATGGTGTCTTCGTTGCCGCAGCGCGGGTGCAGGCCCATGGCCAGCGCCATGGTGTTGAACGGCAGCACGTTCTTGAGCAACGATTCGGCAGTCAGGGTGCAGCTGTCCGGCGCGCGGTGGATGAAGTTGAAGAAGTTGAACGGGTTGGGGCCGTCGAAACCGCCACCAATACCGATCCATGTCAGGTTCAGCGGCCCCATGTAGTCACCCCGGCGCACGAGGCGTTCGAGGGTTTCCAGCGCATGCATGCCGGTCAGCTGGAAATGCGGCTGGATATGGCTGGCCTGCAGGCGGCGCAAGTGCTCGCGGACCCAGGCCGGGCCGGCCGGCACGGTCATTTCGCTGTAGGCGGCATGGATTGCGGGGCTGGCCAGCGAGGTGCCTTCAAGGTACTCGGGGTACAGCAACTCCATGATATTCATCTGCGTGGTGTTGATGGCCACGGTCACCTGGTCGGGCCGCGGCGTCAGCTCGGCAAGCATGTGCCGGGTGTCATCCGACAGCCATTTGGCCGCCTCGCCTTCGCCTTCCGGGGCGAAGGAAATCGAACCGCCAACTTGAATGATCATGTCCGGCACAGCTTCACGTACCCCGGCGATCAGCTCATTGAACTTGGACAGGCGCTTGGAGCCTTTGCCGTCCAGCTCACGCACATGCAAGTGCAGCACGGTGGCGCCTGCCTCGTAGCAGTCGACGGCCTTCTGCACCTGCTCGTCCATGGTCAGCGGAATGTCTTCAGGGAAGTCTTCGGGCATCCACTCCGGGCCATAAGGGGCGACGGTGATGACCACCTTTTCCATGTTTTCCGGGTGCAACGAATCGTCGAAGAATTGCATGCTGTAGTCCTCGCTATTGTTATTGTGCGGTTACCGCCAGTGACGGCGGCAGGCTTAGAACGTGCGGCTGCCCTTGATCCCGGCACGCTCCATCTTGCGATGGCATGGCGGGTAGTCCATGACCGCGTAATGCTGGGTGCTGCGGTTGTCCCAGATCGCCACGCTGTTGGGCTTCCAGCGCCAGCGCACCTGGTATTCGGGCAGGTAGGCCTGGCTGATCAGGTAACGCAGCAGGTCGCCGGCACCGGGGTTCGCATCCTGGCCGAAACGCACCCGCTGCGGGGTGTGGTAGTTGCTGAAGTGGGTGGTGAAGGCGTTGACGAACAGCACCTGCTCGCCCGTTTCCGGGTGGGTGCGTACGACCGGGTGCTCGGCGTCGGGGAACTGCGCCTTGAGTGCCAGCCGTTTGTCCAGCGGCATTGCAGCGCCAAAGCTGGCCTCGATGCTGTGGCGGGCGCGCAGGTCTTCGATTCTGGCCTTTACATCGTTTGGCAGGTTTTCATAGGCCAGCACCATGTTCGCCCACAGGGTATCGCCGCCTACCGGAGGGCATTCCACACAGCGCAGCACACACCCCATGGGCGGTGCCTCACGCCAGGTGGCATCGGTGTGCCAGGCATTTTCATAGCGGTCGTTGGGCTGGTCCGGGCGCTTGTAGATCTGCACCAGCCCCGGGTGCTCCGGGTCGCTACCGGCCACCGGGTGGTCCTCCAGCTCGCCGAAGCGGCGGGCGAAGGCCACGTGCTCGGCACGGCTGAAATGCTGGTCGCGCAGGAACAGCACACGGTGCTGGAGCAACTGCTGGCGCAACTGGGCGAACAGTTCGTCATCGTGAATCGCATCGGCCAGGTTGACGCCACTCACCTCGGCACCGATCGCGCAGGTCAGTTGTTCAATGTGCATGCTGTTGCCCTCTTCAGATGACGAAGATCGACGAGCCCGTGGTTTTGCGGGCTTCCAGGTCACGGTGGGCCTGTACCGCGTCCTGCAGGGCGTAGTGCTGATTGATTTCGATACGAATGCGCCCGCTGCTGACGTGGTCGAACAATTCGCCGGCCAGGTCAGCCTTTTCTGCCGGATCGGCGATGAAGTCGGCCAGTGCCGGGCGGGTAAGCTGCAACGAGCCCTTGATGGCCAGCAACTGCGGGTCGAACGGCGGGATGCTGCCCGACGCCGTGCCGACGCAAACCATCAGCCCGCGACGCTTGAGCGAATCAAGCGAGCCGGTGAAGGTGGTCTTGCCGACACTGTCGAACACGACGTTCACCCCTACCCCGTCGGTCAGTTCGCGCACGCGGCTGGCGACGTCTTCGACGCTGTAGTTGATGATGTGGTTGCAGCCATGGGCGCGGGCCACCTCGGCCTTGGCCTCGGTGGATACCGTGCCGATCACGTTCAGCCCAAGCAGCCGCGCCCACTGCGCGACAATCAGGCCCACCCCGCCAGCAGCCGCATGCAGAAGCACGCTGTCACCGGGTTTGAAGTCATACAGCCGGCGTAACAGGTAGGCCGAGGTCAGGCCACGCATGGTCATGGCGGCAGCAGTCTCGAAGGCAATGGTTTCCGGCAGCTTGATCAGCGCCGCTGCGGGGATCAGGCGCTCGGTGCAATAGGCACCCAGGGTATTGAGGAAACCGGTATAGGTGACCCGGTCACCGACCACCACCTGCGTCACGCCTTCGCCCACCGCCTCCACCACCCCGGCAGCTTCCACGCCGATGCCATTGGGCAGCGTGATCGGGTAAGTGCCGTTACGAAAGTAGGTGTCGGCATAGTTCAGGCCCACCGCCACCTGGCGCAAACGTACCTGCCCAGGGCCGGGCTCGCCAACCTCGGCGTCCTCGTAGCGCAAAACCTCGGGGCCACCGGTCTGATGGAAACGTACCACTTTGGACATGCTTGTCTCTCCAATCATCGATCTGGACGTCAGGCGTCAGTGCTGGTGATTGGACTGTATGCCCTTGGCTTGCGGGGTGCTTCGCATCGGACGACAGCGGGTTTTCATTTGATGACAGTACTGTCGACCCACCGGCGTTCGGACCAGCGCCTTTATTCATGAGGCTGCTTGATGGTTACCTCTTGCGAGACTAATACTTAAATCTCTGCCTGGGGAGGCACGAAAAATGCAACCAAGATTCGTTATCGTTCCCGCTGTACCGATCGAAAAGGAATCGTTCCGCGTTGGCAGCCGCTACTACGCCGCTACCGTGTGTGGAGGGTTCGACATTTATGACAATCAGGCAAAGGAGCGGCTCAAGCCCAGCTATCCGAGCCGGAAGGAGGCGCAGGTGAAGTGCGAGCATTTGAACAAGCGGGATGAGTTGGGTTAACTACAGGCGATCGGGGCGGCTCAACCCGCTCGGGTCACTGATTCAATCCAGGCATTGCTTGGCAGCCTGGCGTAATTTGTCGCCAGACAGAAAGCTGCCCTTGTAGAAGGTCGCACGGCTGCCCTCGTGAGCGTCGACCACATCAAGCACATCGTCACTTGCCACGGCGCTTGGCGCCGTGAGCCGGTAGCCGTGGGCTATTGACTTCTGCGTGGCCTGTGGCGCCAGCGCCTGCCATTTGGGCAGGACACAGGCGGCGTACTGCTGCGGCGATTTCCTGGTCAGTTGGCTGGCAGTGGGTTTGCCGGGGGTTGCGCAACCGGCGAGGCTGGCGACCAACACAGTGGCGATAAAAATACGAAAGTCAGGCATTTGCAATCGGCCGTTATGGATAGGCTGCATTTTAACGGGGGTGACGCCGCGTTACTAATCAACCAAAGTCTTGCTGCAGGACGGCGCCCAAGCGGGATCTGTGCAGCGCACCTGATATTTCTGCCAGTAGCAGGGTCACGCCGCAACAGTGAAACTGCCCATGGCACATCACACCACGACTCGGCAGGGGCTTCAGACCATGCAAACCAACGTCAACAACACTCAGTTCTTCTATCAGAACGGCAAACTCGTCACCCTTAAAACCGGTGAACAAGGCCGTAGCATCTTTCGCTCGCCGGACGTACCTCTTGCCGAACGACAATCAGACGACACCGACGCCGGCGGATTGCTGGTAACTGACGACAAGGGTTCGGTGCTGCAGGTACAGCAGAAAAGCTGAAGACCTCATGATGTTCCGGCCCCATTGCGAACCAAATGCGGGCTCAGGGCTTGGCTCCCCTGTACAACACGATGGCTGCTATATCCAGGGCCAGCACACTACCGACAATCACGAACATGATGTACAGATCTTCAGAGAGCATTGCTGTATCCCCCAGATGCACCGGTTTCAAAAGGGGTAAGCAAATACTGATCCAGTCAGTGCATCAGGAATGCGAGCTGAGACTCAGCTGAACTTCAACTTGACCACTTTGCTCAGCGCCCAGCCACTGAAGACATAGAACGCATCCAGGTAGAAACGCCCTGCATAGTTGGGCAACGGTGATTGATTCAACAGCACATCCGGCTCGGGCGCGGGAGGAAACAGTGCATAAAAGCCGTTGGGCAGAACGGCCAGTACCAGCAATAACAGGTAAGTCGAGGCTTGTAGCAGGGTGGCACGATTACTGGATCTGGCGGACCACTTCAGCCCGTAGTAGGCAACCAGGCCGGCAACAGGCAAAACCCAGAAATGCGTCGGAATCCCAATGAACATTTCGGCGACTACGCTTCTTGCTTCCACCTGCGACTCTCCATCCAAATACAACGATTATTACGGGCGGGGCCGGCAAATGCAAAGCAACGCTGCTCAGGCCATACCGGCCCCACCCGCCCTTTTTTGAACGTTGCCGGTCAGGCGATCGGCAGACTAAAAGCCCGCTCTTGACGGCGGGCTATTGGTGTGGGGTTGGATGATTACGCTTTTGAACACATCAGTGCAGCATCCAGCAACCTGCCATGGTCGTACCAGGCATCACGTTGATAGGCCGTGAAGTGGCGCTCGCTTCCCGTGCCCCGCAACTCTACCAGACCCTCTGCCTTGTCAGGGTCAGTGCTTTCGACGAAAAGCCTGACCGCGTTATCACCCTCGACTTCATAGGTTTTCACATTCCCTTGTAGCTCGCCTTTGACGCAGCCCAGATAGGCGGGTGAGCTTTTCACGGTAGTGCCAGCGGTATAATCGTGGCTGTCACGCACATCAGGGTTTTGTGCGCAGCCTGCGACGAACAACGAGGCTGCCCCGATTACCAGTATTGCACCTGCTCGCGAACTTGAGTTTTTCACGCGACACGCTCCTGCAGCCCCGTCGAAAACTGGGAAATGTTGCCAAGCAGCCTGCCCTTTTTTTGGTTTTGTCCTGCCCATGTTACTGCTCAACGACAACAGGGCATCAGGTTTGTTTGCTATATAGGGTTCGGGGCGTTTTCCTCACGCCCTGCCTTGCCCCCGATTACGAGTAAGGCCTACCCCATAACCGGGGTCAGGGAATGGCATTGAGAAACACATAAGTCGCCGCCAGGTCGAGTACCAGCACAGCAACCACGCTGAAAATCATGTAATAGCGGTCATCCTGAGTCATTTCTGCGCACTCCGCATGATCAATGTCTCAGGGGTCACAGCAATTCCCGTTCCAGCGCCGTGATGCAGCCCGCTGACACCGCGCCAGCCAAACAGCGCGATCGCGCAGTCAGTCCTTGATCTGGCATACGCCATTGGCTTTGTTCTTACCGGTATACGAGACGTCAGGCGAGCCGTCCGGGTTGATCGACAACGATACGGTTACCCCGCCACCTTTGGCCTCGAAATAGTTGTCATTGAATTTCTTCAGCGTGGCTTCCTTGCCGTTGATGTAAACAGGCCCACCTTTATCGGCATGGACCTCGATATTGCCGGGGCATGTTGCGTTCAACAGCGGAATACCGGCGTGGGCAGCGCCCGATGCGGCAAGCAACAGGCCTAGTAACAAACGCTTCATTTGCAGTGTCCTCGTGGGGTTGTCGGGGTGCGCGCGTTAAAGCAGTCCTGCGATGGCGAAGAGGCTCATCGCTCGTTCGAGATGGTAGGCAAGCACATGCAGGGGCATCTCGCTACGCATTTTTTTTCATTCCGTGCATCCAGTCCACCCGTTGGCGGGTATTGCTAGTGGGCGGCCTTTGACTGCCCGGCCCAATGACTTTCAGGAGCACTGCAAATGAACTTGAAATATTCCGCCTGCCTGCTTGCCTGCAGCCTCGCCCTTGCGCTGCCGCCCGCCCACGCCCAGACCGCGCTGCCAGAAGCGGTCAAAGTCCCTGATGGCCATCGCGTCCTGCTCGAAACCGTCGGCGTCGGCGAGATCACCTACGAGTGCCGCGACAAGGCCAACACCCCCGGTCAGACCGAATGGACTTTCGTCGGCCCCAAGGCAGTGCTCAATGACCGTACCGGTAAACAGGTGGGCGACTACTTTGGCCCACCCGCTACCTGGCAGGCCAAGGATGGCTCGAAGGTCACCGGTACCCAGCTGGCAGTGGCACCGGCGGACAAAGGCGCCATCCCCTATCAACTGGTCAAGGCCAACCCGGCCGAAGGCAAAGGCGCCATGCAAGGTGTCAGCTATATCCAGCGCCTGGCCACCCGCGGCGGTGTGGCGCCGTCAGTCGATTGCACGGCGCAGAACAAAGGTGCCAGGCAGGTCGTCCAGTACCAGGCTGACTATGTGTTCTGGACAGCCAAGTGACACGCACCTGACCCTACGCCCTGCGAGTGATGATCTACGCTCGATGGCAAGCCCCCCGGCTGGATGGCCGGGGTACTTGCCTTACACAAGGAAGCCACACACGTTGAACTCGCCGGCCGCCCCCTTCGACTTCCACCGCTGCCTGTTAGCCTGTGCACAGGGTGACCGGCGGGCCCTGCAGGCGCTCTACGATCACGAAGGCGCGCGCCTGCTGGGCGTTGCCCGGCGTATCGCACGTGACGACGCCACCGCAGAAGACATCGTCCACGATGCGATCATCCGCATCTGGACCCGCGCAGCCAGCTACGACCCGGCGCGCGGCTCGGCTCGAGGCTGGATCTACAGCATTACCCGCCACCTGGCGCTGAATTCGATACGCGATACCCGCCGTGAAACTGTACTGACCGATGCCGACACCGAAACTGCGTCAACATTGCACGGGAGGGTTGATGACCTTGACCTCTGGTCCGGCTCAGCAAAGATTTACCGCTGCCTGGAACAACTGCAGCCCGCACCGCAACGCTGCATCCTGCACGCCTACGTGGACGGCTGCAGCCACGCCGAGATAGCCGGTTTATTGGGCGCGCCACTGGGCACTGTCAAGGCCTGGATCAAACGCAGCCTCAAAGCGCTACGGGAGTGTCTGGAATGAAGCCCGATTCTGCCGAAGAACTGGACAGCCTCGCCGGGGAATACGTGCTGGGGACCTTGTCGCCGGAGCAATATGCCGCAACGGCCGAACGCCTGCGTACCGACCCCGCGCTTCGCGCCGCCGTGGATGCCTGGGAGGCCCGGCTGCTGGAGCTGACCGCGCTGTCTACCCCGCAGCCACCGAGCCCCCGCCTGTGGCGCCGTATCCAGCGCAGCCTCGATGAGCTACCCGCACCGCGCACGCAGGCTCGCTGGTGGCAACGCCTCGGCCTGTGGCAAGGGCTCAGCGCCGCAGGGCTTGCTGCAAGCCTGCTGCTGGCGTTTACCTTGCTGACCACGCCCCCCCCTACCACGGAATACCTGGTGGTACTGGTGGCGCCGAACAGCCAGGCCCCCGGCTGGGTGGTGCAGGCCAGCGACAGCCACATGATCGAACTGCTGCCGCTGGGTAAAGACAAGGTCCCCGACGGCATGGCCCTGCAGTTCTGGACCAAGGGCGAGCAATGGCGTGCTCCGGTTTCGCTTGGCCTGGTCAAACCGGGCGAACCCTATCGGGTTCCGCTGGAAAGTTTGCCACCCCTGGAGGCCAATCAACTGTTCGAGCTGACGCTGGAGAAAGCCGGTGGCTCGCCGACCGGTCTGCCGACAGGGCCGGTGAAGTTCATTGGTCGCGCGGTGAAAGTGATATGACACGACAGGGCCGCAGAACGCGACTGCGGCCTTCGCAAGCTGGACCTATGGTCAGGCGCGGATCACCTCAAGGCGATCCCGCCCAGCCTCTGTGATGGCGTTCTCTCCTTCATCGCTGATGCGATAACGTCCTGACACCATTTTGGTAATTGAGAACCGGACCAGCCCGCTTTGGGACAAGGCTTGGCCTGCTTCGAAGCTCATTGCCTGCTCCAAGTCGAAGATCTTGATTTCTCCGATTTTGTAGCGTGCAAACGCGACCAAGGCGTTATCCAGTTCTTGTTGACTGATCGTTGTAGCGACGTCCATTCGACCTCCCAGGTCATGAGAGCCCCGG
This sequence comes from Pseudomonas sp. Kh14, assembly GCF_900291005.1. Classification (NCBI taxonomy): domain Bacteria; kingdom Pseudomonadati; phylum Pseudomonadota; class Gammaproteobacteria; order Pseudomonadales; family Pseudomonadaceae; genus Pseudomonas; species Pseudomonas sp. Kh14. Next base: position 93,977 of record NZ_OLKJ01000028.1, on the reverse strand, counting down.
TCCGTGGGGTTGGAGGCAACGAACCGGGTGGCTTGTTGAAGGCGGACCGTACTATGCAGTCACGGAAGTCGCTACTGGCTTTCCATCCATGCTGGATGGGTAGGCAGCACGACACCCGCCACACCTACGGTCACTTCAGGCGCCGTCACCGCATGCCCCGTGTCACCTGCTTCGCGGGTAAACCCACTCGCAGAGCCGACCCCTGCGCCCTGCTCAGACCATGCTCATCGCCGCACGCAGCGCCAGCAGGTAGGTTTCGACACCAAACCCGCAGATCTGCCCGCGCACCACCTCGGCAAATACCGAGTGATGGCGGAATGGCTCCCTGGCATGAATGTTGGACATGTGCACTTCAACTACCGGCACTTCGATAATGGCCAACGCATCACGAATGCCATAGCTGTAATGGGTCCAGGCACCGGCATTGATCAGCACGGCATCCACCCGGTCCTCATGGGCCTGATGGATGCGCTCGCACATGGCGCCCTCGAAGTTGCTCTGGAAGCTCTCGACCTGCGCCCCCAGCTCCTCGCCCAGGGCCTGTAATGCCTGGTCGATGTCGGCCAGGGTCGCTGTGCCGTACTGGCGCGGGTCGCGCTTGCCGAACATGTTGTGGTTGATGCCGTGCAGCATCAGTACATTGGCGACCATCGACCTACTCCAGGGGAATCGTCAGCTGATCGATCACCGCACGTGTGTCGGGCCGCACCCCGCGCCACCAGGCAAACGCCTCGGCGGCCTGCTCCACCAGCATGCCGACGCCATCGGCCAGGCGCGCCTGGCCCTGCTCGCGGGCCAGGCGCAGGAAAGGCGTGAGGCCTTTGCCATAGGCCAGCTCGTAGGCCAAGGCCGCCTCGCCCAGCACATCGGCCGGCAGTGGCGGCAAGTCAGCGGTCAGGCTCGCCGAGGTGGCGTTGACCACGATGTCGAACGATTGACCTTCCAGCGCTTCGTAGCGGCTGATGCGCAGACGCGAGTGATCGAGCTCGTTACGCAGCGCCAGCGCCTTGGCCATGTCCCGGTTGGCGATCACCAGCTCGCGAGGCCCCGCCTGCAGGAACGGCAGCAACGCCCCGCGCACCGCGCCGCCAGCACCCAGCAGCAGCACACGGCGGTTGCGCAGCGGCTCGCCAAGGTTCCGCTCGATGTCCCGCAGCAAACCGATGCCATCGAAATTCTCGGCGACGATGCGGCCATCCTCGAACTTCAGCGCATTGGCCGCCCGTGCCAATTGCGCCCGCTCGCTGCGCCGGTCAGCCAGCTCGAAGGCACGCAGCTTGAACGGGGCAGTGATGTTCATGCCCTTCCCGCCTTCGCTACAAAACTGCAGTACCTGGGCTTCGAAGTCGTCCAGCGAGCCCTCGATAGCCCCGTATTCGAGCCGCTGGTTGCTGGCCTGGGCGAACAGGCCATGAATCAGCGGGGACTTGGTGTGATTGATCGGTCGGCCGATCACTGCGTAGCGGTCGCTCATCGTGCATCTCCGTGGGTAAACAACACGCCATCCGCCTGCAAGGCAGTGATTTCTTCAGTACTGAAGCCAAGCCCGGCGGCCACTTCGGCGTTGTGCTGGCCAAGGTCCGGGGCTACTTGGTGAATCGTGGTGTCGCAGTCGGAAAAGCGGAACGGCAGGTTGGCCAGGCGCAGCGTGCCGTAGCGTGGGTGCTGTTGCTCGATGACCATGTTGCGTGCCTGGATCTGCGGGTCGGCCAGCACCTCGTCGATGCGTTGGACCTTGGCACTGGGGATGTCGATGCCATCGAGCAACGCCAGGATCTCGGCCACCCGGCGCGCGCCAACCCAGTCGCGGACCACCGCCAGGATCGCCTCGCGATGGGCGTTGCGGCCGTTGAGGCTGTGGTAGCGGCAGTCGCTGCCGAACCCGGGCGGGCCGCCGTTAGCTTCGAGCATGGCCGCGAAGCGCTGCCAGGCATCGTCGACCTGGGCGGCGATTACCAGGTCGCCGTCGGTGGCGCGGAACACGCCGTACAGGGTCGAGGTGGGCATGTCGTGGCCGGTCTGCTGGGGCAACACAGTGCCACCGGACAGCGTGTAACACTGCACCGCGTATTCGTGCATCGACACCAGGGTGTCGTACAGCGCCATGTCGATGTGCTGGCCACGGCCACTGCTCACCCGGCCGAGCAGCGCGGCATTGATCGCCGCCACCGCGTGGATGCCGGTGTACATGTCGCCCAGGGAAATACGCAGCAGCGGCGGTGCCTCGCCCGGCACGCCAACCATCTGCATGATCCCGCTCTTGGCCTCGGCGATCAGGCCGAAGCCGGCGCGGTGGGCGTCTGGCCCGGTATGGCCGTAGGCGGAAATCGAGCAGTACACCAGGCGCGGGTTGCGCGCCGACAGCTCGGCGTAGCCCAGGCCCAGCTTGTCCAGGGCGCCGGGGCGGTAGTTCTCGATGAACACGTCGGCCGAATCGGTCAGGCGCTGCATGAACGCCTTGCCGCGCGGGTCCTTCATGTTGACGCTGACGCCCTGCTTGCCCATGTTCAGCTGCAGGAAATAACCGCTCTGCTGGTCGTCCAGGGTGAACGCATGCTGGCGGCCAGCGTCGCCGCTACCCGGCCGCTCGACCTTGATCACCTCTGCGCCGAGCGCCGCCAGGCAACGGCCGACATAGGGGCCGGCGAGGAAGTGGCTGTAGTCAATGACGCGGATACCCGCCAATGGCAATGCCTGGCTCATGCTGCTACCCTGCGCGGCACCATCAACCGGTGCTCGCCACGTTGCACGACTTCACCGTGCTGGTTGATCAGCTCCGAAGGCAGCACCACGATGCCCCAGCCAGGCCGGCTGTTGCTCGGGCGCATCGCCCCCACCCGCATGCGCACGTGGAGCACGTCGTTGACCTTGATCGGCAGCACGAAGTCCCAGGTCCAGCCCAGCGACATGCCCGGCACGAAACGGTACTCGCACTGGGTCTTCAGGCCGTCGGCGATCGACAGCCCGAACAGGCCGTGGGCGACCAGGCAGCCAAAATGGCTGGCGTTGGCGTAGGCCTCATCGACATGCACCGGGGTGTGGTCGCCGGTGAGGTCGGCGTAGGCCAGGATGCGTTCGCGGGTCACGGTGTAGGTCGGGCTGATGCACTCATCGCCTTCGCGGGCATCGTCCCAGTACTTTTCAATCACGCTCATGCCTGCACCTCCGCGCGCGGGTCGATGGCCAGTGCCTGGGCTACGCATTTGGCCGGCAGCGCCTGGATGAACTCCACCGCCAGGCCATCAGGCAGGCGCAGCCAGTTGCGGCCCTGGGGCATTTCGCTGACGCCAAAGCGCTGGGCGGCGGCCAGTGCCGCTTCCAGGTCTTCGCACATGATGCCCAGGTGCGCCAGGCGCCCTTCCGGGCCAGCGAAGTCCGGCTGGTGAATGAACTGCAGGCCGCCGAGTGTCCAGTACTGCGCCGGTTGCTCGACGTCACCCTGCACTTCACGCATGGTCATGCCGCACACCTCGCTGAAAAAGCGGATATGCCACTGAATGTCCTGCACCCAGAACGCCACGTGTTCGAGGTAGGCTTTTGGCTGGCTCATGGAGTTTCTCCCTTCTGGTGATCGGCCATGGCGCGCTCGATACCCTTGATGCAGGCCACCAGGGTCGCGTTGACCGGCGTGGCCACGCCATGGCGCTGGCCCCAGCGCACGACGGAGCCGTTGATGAAGTCGATTTCGGTGATCGAGTTTTTTTCCAGGCTCTGCAGCATCGAGGTGCGGAAGCTCGCCGGCAGGCCTTCGGCGGCCAGTGACCAGGCAGCCTCGGGGCTGGTCAGGCTCAAGCGGATGCCGGCGCGCTCGGCCACGGCGATGGCCTCGGCCACGGCGGCCTTGGCGGTGCTTTCCAGCAGCGGCTCGCTGTACAGCTGGCCGTAGCTGAGCATGGTGATGCCGCTCAACGCACCGGTGGCGACGTTGACCAGCAGCTTGTCCCACATGGTGCCGAGGATGTTGTCGCTGACCGTGGTGGCCAGCCCGGCATTGTTGAACGCTTCGGCGATGGCCTGCACGCGGGGCGTCAGCTGGCCGTCGAGCTCACCGATGAAGGTCTGTTTGCCGGCCACACCGGCGCGGATCGAGCCCGGCGCGAGGAGCACGCCGCCGACATAGGTCTTGCCAGCCAGCACCCGCTCGCGACCCACCACTTCGGCCAGGATGTCCTCGTGGCCGAGCCCGTTCTGCAGCGACAGCACCAGCGTCTGCGGGCCTATCAGCGCGAGGGCACCGGCGATGGCCTCGGCAGTGTGAAACGACTTCACCAGCACCACCACCAAATCGGTCACGCCAACGTCTTCGGCTTCGATGGCTGCGTTGACCGGTACATAGCGCTCGCCCCGTTCGTCCTGCACCCGCAGCCCATGCTGGTTCATCGCCTCGACGTGCGCGCGGCCGCGGTTCAGCAGCCAGGTTTCATGCCCTGCCTCGCTCAGGGCCGCGCCAATGGCGCAACCCAGTGCACCGGCGCCCAGAATGCAGATTTTCACGTCGCAGACCTCCTGTGATTTGCGATCACCTTATGCAGCAGGGTTTATTTGCGCTATACAATGGCCTCAATACAGCTATTGAGATTTTCAATAATGACTCGCCTGGAGGCCCTGCCCGAACCCAAGCTGCTGCAGCTGTTCGACGTGCTGTACCAATGCCGCAGCGTGACCCGTGCCGCCGAACAGCTGGGGCAGAGCCAGCCGACCATCAGCATCTGGCTGGCGCGCCTGCGCGAGCAATTGAACGACCCGCTGTTCGTGCGCACGCCGGGCGGCATGGCCCCTACCCCGCGCGCCGATCAACTGATAGGGCCGTGCCGCGAGGTGCTGGAATCGCTGCGCCGGCTGACCGCCTGGGAGCCGCAGTTCATCGCCGCCACAGCGCAGCGGCGTTTTCGCCTGTGTGTCAGCGATGCCAGCCACATCACCTTGCTGCCCAGCATCCTCAACCATCTGCGCAGCCATGCGCCGGGTATCCGCCTGGAGGCGGCGCGGATCGACGGCAATACCGAGAGCGCGCTGGAATCGGGCGAAGCGGACCTGGCCATCGGCTTCGTGCCCTGGCTGGGCGGGGGGATGTATCAGCAGGTGCTGTTCGAGCAGGACTGGGTGTGCCTGAGCAACCCGCAGCATCCGCGCCTGGGCAATGGCATGAGCCTGGAGCGGTATCGGGCCGAGGGGCATGTGCAGATCAGTTTCGGCACCGGGCAGAAGCTGCTGGAAGCGGGATTGGCGCGGGCCGGGATCGAACGGCGGATCATGCTGGAGCTGCCAGCGTTTCTCGGGTTGGGGAAGATAATCGGAACTACCGACCTACTGGGCACCTTGCCGCGGCATATCGGGCAGACACTGGCCGATATGTATGGGCTACAGGTGCATGACTGCCCGTTCGAAGTGGAGGGATTCACGGTCAAACAGCATTGGCATGCCCGCTATCATCAGGACAATGGAAATCGATGGTTGAGGGAAGTCGTTCGCGGATTGTTTCAGTAAGCCCGCCAAGCATGATCCCGTTTCGGCTTAGATAACAGGTCTGATTTAGGCCATCCGCTCTGGCCGCACGCCTATCTTCGCGAAGGATGGGCTTGGGTCGTAAATTGGCATTCACGACCGGCCGCTCTCGGCCCAGACTGTGTGAAAACGCTTGGCGCGATCCGACTGGTAAGAAAACGACCAGAATTTCGCGCTCCTGCGCGAAATCTGGGTTAGCTGAATAACCAATCCATTTCAGATTTCACGTACGCTCGCGCTCTTCAGAGAACCGCTTGGGTTTTCACACAGCCTGGACCCGAAGCGGACGTAGTCAACCCTGATAATTTGCCGCTTGGCGAGCGACACCTTCACTTATGGAAGAGCAAGCTCTTTTACCCTAATGCGGCGGCGAATGCTTCTGGCGTGGGGCTCTCCTGCCATTGTGCGATAGCTCCCGGCAGCACCAGCCATGGCTGCTTGCGCCGAGTCCAGATATGCGCAACCGGCTCGAAGCGCTCAGCCCCTTCCAGGATGCCGGCCCGTACCACTCGCATGCCGGGTACTGCCGTCGTCTCGTTGAACAGCCGGGTATGACATGTACCGCAGGCATGTTGGGTAGACGTTTGACCTTGGTGTTCATGCTCAAAGATCGCCGTTTCGCCAGACACCTGAACAGCCGAAGCCGCGCTCAGCATGTGCAGACCAAACGCACTGCCGCTCCAGCGCTGGCAGTTCAAACAGTGGCAGGCATACAGCGGCGGCAATTGCCGCGCCACGATCTCAAGGGTGACTTGCCCACATCGGCACTGACCGGTGATTCTCATGCGTTAGTTCCTTACAATGACGCCCGGAAAAATGTGGGCGAATGATCGCTTTTCACAGGCTCGGGCAGAAGATCAAATTAGGAGCAACTGTTGGCCAAGAATGTATGAGCGGTATTGAATGGGAAAGCCAGCGTGTATTTCTCGCCGTGTTGCGCTCTGGTAGCCTGAGCGGCGCCGCGAAGCTGCTGGGTATCGCCCAGGCCACTGCGCGCCGGCGCCTCGACTGTCTTGAACACGCTCTCGGTGTGAGTCTGTTCACCCGCACACCTCAAGGACTGACGCCTACTGCTGGAGCGCAGCGCCTGATCGAACATGTGGAGGCCATGGATCTGGCCGCGCAAACCTTCAACCGCATGGCCAGCTCTGAAGCGTCGATGGATCACGGTACAGTCCGGCTTGCCTGTGGCGAGTTGCTTGGCGTCGAAGTATTGCCCGACCTGCTGCGCCCTTTCCATTACGAATACGTCGGACTCAAACTTGAGCTGAGCATAAGCGATGCCCTTGAAGACATCGCCAGGCTGCAATCGGATATTGCGGTGCGGCTGATGCGGCCCAATGAAGCGGATATCACGGTGCGGCGTGTCGGCAGTTTGCAGATTGGCATCCATGCCAGTGCCGGGTGCCTGGAGCGCTACGGTAATCCAGCCTCCCTGCTGTCGCTGCGCCAGCGACCGCTGATCGGGCCAGACAGACGCTCAGCGGATTTGCGTCGGTTTATCGACTCTGGTCTGTGCGATGCCGACCAGCATTTCGCCATTGCCTCTGATCATCACCTTGCTCAGCTGGCCGCTCTGAGAGCGGGCTTAGGCTTCGGACTCTGCCCGACGCAAATCGCAAAATCGCACGGCCTGGTACATGTGCTACCACACGATTTTGGATTTGAGGTTGAGGTGTGGATCGCAATGCACAATGACCTGCGCAAAATTAACAGGATCGCTCAGGCGTTCGAGGTTCTTGGAGAGCAGTTACATCAGTATCTATGCTTGGCCGATCAGTGAGCAGCGTAGGCCGTAGCATCCACTGCTTTGTCTAAACGGCTGCAATGGGTCGGTTAGCGCCTCTGGGCCGAGTTGGCCATCCTTGCCCTCCCTCAGATGGAGGACAAGCCATGAAAGCTATTACAACCAACAGACGTCAGCCTTGGAACAAAGGGAAACTGGTCGGGCAGAAAGCCCCGCTTCGACTGAAAGATATCTGGGCCATTCGGGTGAGGCTTCAAATCGCGCAAGACACTCGTGATTTAGCTCTCTTCGATTTGGCCATCGACAGCAAGCTGCGAGCCTGCGATCTGACCAAGCTTCGCGTACGCGACGTTGCTCATGGGGAGCACGTGTCATCACGAGCAATGGTGATGCAGCAGAAAACCCAGCGCCCCGTACAGTTTGAGATTACAGAGCAAACGCGGCTGGCCCTTGAGGCGTGGATACATCAAGCTCGTCTCCATAGCGAGGATTGCCTTTTTCCAAGCCGGCTACACGCCTCAGTGCATCTCTCCACTCGGCAGTACGCCCGAATCGTCAAAGCGTGGATAAAGGCTATTGGCCTTGACCCAGCAATGTACGGTACCCACACGATGAGACGTACGAAGGCATCATTGATCTATCGCAGGAAAAAAAACTGAGGGCAGTTCAACTCCTGCTCGGCCATACGAAGCTTGAAAGCACGGTGCGATACCTAGGTATTGAAGTCGATGACGCATTGGAGGTGGCGCAGCAGACGGAGGCCTGAGAGGCCTACAGCGGCGGTCGAGTTATGACCGTCGCTGTCCGACCCATAGCGGACGTTGCGAAGAGAGGCCGCACCGAGAGGCACGCGTAACTTCAGCGTGTCACTGCCAGCACCGCTCGTATTTCTTGAACTACCAGCTTTTCGACGCCTGCCTCATCCGCCCGAATCGAGTGAACTGCACAGCATGCGGCGGAGTTACCAACGGAACATCGATAGACCGCGATAACACTGCCTGGCCCCAATCCGGTATGCCCAGCCAACATCAGATCATCCTCGATTCCGCCTCGCATCATGCCGAGCGCGTAACCAGGCGCCAACCAAGGCCGACCTGTCATTGGGCCACCCAGTACTCGCGTCGTCTGCATTTCCCGAAGCAGATTGTCCGGTAGGAGATCTCCAGCAAGCACGCCATCTAGGAGCCAGGCAGCTTGTGAAACAGGGCCAATCAGCAATCCGTGATATACCCAGCCGGGGTCGTAACTCAACGACCTGTCCAGGTACTTCCCATTCAGATCAGCACGTTCCGTTGCCAAGCGAACCGTCGATATGTCGAGCGGCCTCAGTACTTGCTGCTTGAGAGCGTCTGCGAGCGACAGATCGGCAGCACGCTCGATGATCTGGGCTACCAGCATGAAACCAACATTCGAATAATGCCAACCCGTACCAGGGCTGTATCGGAGTCGGTGCCCATCCAGGCGCTCCATCATTTCGCCTACGGGCCATGCAGACTCATGATTGGCTACGGCGGCGTGGTACTCGGGAAGTTCGCCATAGTCCGCCAGGCCCGCCTCGTGACGCAGAAGTTGGCGCAAAGTGAAATCACCCTCGGGAAGGGAAGCATCCAAGTCGAGCCTACCATCGCGCACTAACGTCAGGGCTGTCGCGGCTAACACCGTTTTCGTGAAACTCCACCAGGGTACGAGAGGTTCGTCCTGCAGGGGTGGCGTTATCAATCGGCCGTCGATAAGGGTAGAGATCAGCATCGAGTACTCGGGCGAGAATGACAGTTGAGTCTGGAGATTGGGCGACAACATACCCTATTACCACCGCGCCCCCCTTCAATCTGATGTCTTTTGATTCGAGGTTTCCACGCGAACGCTCACTGGCGGCCGTTTACTACCTTCCACGAACAGCCGCCATGGGTCAATAGCGCGGCCAGTGGTGACCGGCTGCTTTCGACCAGCCGTTCAATGATCGTGCTGGGGCCCCTCATCTCTCCAATGGCCGGACGCTCTCAGTGTTTCGCATAAAAATACCAGTGCTCGCTGGAAGACTGGGTGACAGTCGGTGTAGGGCAGGTTGTCGAGCGAAGCCCAGAAAAAATCGAAGCGGTGGCCGTGATCATCCAGCGTCTGATGAACCCAAGATTCGGGCAGTTCGCGCCCTGCGCGACAAAGGTGAAACGACCACACCTGATGTTGGTGATCAGCCTTCCAGCAACCTAGATCGCTGCCGATCACTGCGTCAACAATTCCGGTCTCCTCTGCCAGCTCACGCAATGCAGCCACGCTGGGTGTTTCTCCATTCTCGATAGTGCCCTTCACCAGTTGCGTGCCTGCCAAAGGGTGCCTGAACAGAAGAATCTTGGTAGGTAGCGAATACGAGAGCACCACAGGACAGACTTTGTCGGGGGTCATCGCAATCTCCCTATGCGACATAAATGGCGATTCATGTTACGCCTTTGCTTTGAGGGGCAGGAAGCCGAATCATTGAGGCCAGCACCGTATCTTGGATTTACTTTTATCCAATACTTACCCTTCGCGAAAGGTTGCTTCGAGTCGCTGGCTGCCGGTCGCAAATAGCCGTTATCGATCAAACGCTGCCGCACACCAAACTGTTCAAGCAAGACGCTCATAGATCAAATAACCCTGCGCACCCACACCTGTGCATGAAAAACCCGCTTTCTGGTACATCAACCTTGCAGGGTTGTCTGGCCGCACACTCAACCGTAATCGAGTGAATTTCTGACATGCGGCATCGCACATGTACGCTTTCAGCAGCTTAGCGCCAACGCCGCTGCGACGAGAGCCCGGGGTTACGTGGATGGTACAAAGCTCTGCGTAGACACCCTCTGGAATCCACAGTGAATATCCAGCGAACACATCGTTGATGACAGCGACTGTGAGATGGTCGAAGTTCTCTACCCACCGCGTCAGATGCCGCTCAAGATCACGACGCCAGAAAGCTTCATGCACTGGCTCCCAAGAACGGATATAGCTCTCCTCGCCGCGGTAAATGGCCGGTAGATCGGTCACGCAAGCTTTTCTTAGTCGTAGCGCCATTCCATCGGTCTCTGCTTTCTATGCTCTGCTGATCCACGCCTGCTACCACTGGCTGACGCTCATTCAACCAATTGAAGCCATGGCCAGCGAGCCTGATAGCTGGCAGCTTTCGCTCTAAATAAATCTGGGCGTGGATTCAACTCGTTCATCCTGAGCCAGTTGTTCGAGAGATCGTTCAAGCCATGGGTGCTATAGAGCTTACCAGTACCGGCATCAACGCCTAGACAGGTCGATCGAATGAGATAGCGGTCGATACCATCCGTTACCTTTTCCAACGGTGGGTAGGCCCCGCCAAATTTCTCTTCGTACCACAAATGCACGCGGGCCTGATTGCGGATCTCGACGTTGATGCCTAAATGAGAGAACGCCTGCTGAACCTTAGCTATGACTCGATCTTCCGCCTCCCATGACAAGTCTGCGTCGAAGTAGGCGATGTCATAATCCTTGATGCCCCACTCGACAGGTTCTCCCGAGCGGTGATTCCAGAGCGTCTGGAACAACGCCCCTGCGACCAACATGGAATTCGGAATTTCGAGTGTTGGTAGCGTCTCCAACAGCGCCCGGTTTATCGGGTTCTGATGGACGATCTCTAATAGCTGCTCATTGCTAAGGGAACACATGTATGCCGTCCTTGGTGTCGTCGCAGAAAGCCGAGCTTACCTGCCGACAGTGTGACCAGTGAAGACACCGGTACAACTCGATTGCCGCTATCCACCAAGAGCAGCATTGAGTCGGCAGCGCCAGCCCACGACCGTCCGCTTTCGACCCATAGCTGCCCTTCCTGAAGGGCAGCCCCAGACACTAGACCTTCGGCAATTGGCTTTGCGGTTGACCGACACTGAAAGGTTTTTTCTTGGCTAAGTTGAGTTACCGAATCACAGTGGAAAAATGGCGCTGTTGATCCTGGCAGCCCATTTTTTTCACCACAAATTGCACCTCATAGCGAGAGTACTCCCCATTGGGAATACCGCTGGGACGCGGCCCTTTGTCGACTGCCTTGCTGTAGTCCAGCACCGCATCGCATGAAATCACTTGGGGGATCACCGTGTTCAATCCTTGGGATTGCTTGCGCAACGCCGCTTCAAACTGCGGGTCGTCCAGCAGGACCTCTGTTCGTTCTGGTACGGTCACCAAGGATGCATATTGGCCGAGGGCTACCCCCATGAACTGCACACGGATGGTGATCTTGCCGTTGCGGTCTAACTGCGGATACCCCGCAAAGCGCACATTGAATTGACTGGCCGCCTCCAGCTGGCTGGTGGTTCGAGCAACAATTTTGGCCCAGTAAGTGTTGGGCGGGTTGTAGGGGTCGTAAGCAGGCGCCCCTTTGTCGTAGGGTTTTCCTGCCATTCGCAGCTTCTCTTGTTGTAGGAAGTAGCTCGAGCGGCAAGTGTTGCTAATCGCTGCACCCAAAGGCTGGCCAGACTTCGCGCTGTAGAGCATAGCGGCGGCGCAGTCGTAGTCGAATTGACCATTGAGGTACAGGTACGTGCCGTTGCCGAGAGGATTCAGGGTGTAGTTGAGATCCAATCCAGATCCTGATCCTCCATTTGCCCGGCCAGGCACGGCACCACTATTGCTTCAGAGCTTACGCAGATATCCGCTTTTGGCCTTTGCCGAAATGAGATTGCGTCAATACTTTCCTTGTCATTGGCTTTATGCATTCGCCCGGTCGACTTGCAGGCGATTGCGGCCCGCTTGCTTGGCGATATAAAGCGCCCGGTCGGCGCGTTCAATTAGCGATGGCGGGCTGTCGAGGGTCGTCCCATCGCAGCAGGCGATGCCGATACTGGCGGTCACATGCCCGAAAGGGCTGCCTTCGTGAGGGACAGGTTGCAAGGTCAGGCGCTCATGCATCAGCCGGGCAACGACAGCCGCTCCGTCGATGTCGGTATCGGGCAGGATCACGGCCATTTCCTCCCCCCCGTAGCGCGCCAGCAGGTCGCGAGGGCGGCGGATGCAGGAAGAGAGCAGGTAAGCCATCTGCTGCAGGCAGGCGTCGCCAGCCGGATGCCCATAGGTGTCGTTGTAGCGTTTGAAGTGGTCGATGTCGATCATCAGCAAAGCCAGCGGGGTCCCGTTTCGATGGGCCATGCGGATCTCCTGGGTCAGCGCTTCGTCAAAGCAGCGCCTGTTGGCAAGCCCCGTCAGCGCATCGTGCATCGCCAGGCTTTCGAGCTGTTGGTTGCTCTCAAGCAACTGCTGTTGGGTCAGTCGAAGCTCGTTCTCGACCGCACTTCGCCGGCTCATGGCTCGAATCAGCAGCCAGCCAATGGTTCCGGTCAGTGCCAGCAGCGCAGCGACCACCAGCGACGACAGCAGCGCCTCGAGCCGCCAGGCTGCAAGTGCTTCCTGCTTGCCCAGCGCGACCGTTGTCACCAGGGGGAGCTTGTCACTCTTGCGAAACGCATAGAGGCGTTCTACGCCGTCCAGGCTGGAGGTGAATGAAGCGGTGCCGGCTGACTGGTCGATGAGGTATTTGGCGAAGATTGGCGACTTCGAAAAGTTGCGCCCCATGTCCTGTTCCCGAAACGGATAGCGCACCAGCAGGGAGCCGTCGGTAAAGGTCAGCCCGATGGCACCGTCATGGCCAACGTCCAGCTTGCCGAACAGCTGCAGGAAGTTTTCCACGCCAAGTGTCATGGCAACAACGCCGGCGAACTCACCGCGGTCATCGTTGAATCGCCGGCTGATGGTGATCACCCACTCCTGGGTGACCCGGCTACGGATTGGCAGGCCGATGAAGGGGTCGCGGGACGGGTCGTCACGGTGGTGGATGAAAAAGGCCCGGTCGCTGCTGTTGGCGCTGACGGGGGTTGGACGGTTGGACGACATGAGCCAGCGCCCATCCTTGGCATAGATGGTGATGCCGCTCATTGGCGGCATCAACGGTTGCTGACGCTTGACCAACTGACCCAGCCGTTCGATCTGCGCAGGTCCGGCGCCCTCGGTTTCCAGGCGCTCGACCAGGCCGAGCAGCAACATCGAGCTCTGTCGGACGATACCTTCCGAATAGGTAGACAGTGCCTGGGTTAGGTTCAGGCCATGGACATTGATGTCTTCCAAGGCGCGCTCGCGAGAGGCCATGACCTTCCACAGCGTTAGCGAGGCGAGAGAAAAACCTATGACCGATAGCAGTAGCACAACAAGGTGGATGTCACGCTTCACGTCAATTCACACGCCTTTTTCCCTAAAGACCACGCTGAGCGCCGACACGCTGTCAGTAACCAAACGGTCAGGATGTAACTATCTGGTCCATGCCCCAAAATATAGCACACCTAAATTATTGGAATGTCCGACAGATTTACTCATGTCGAAGCGCTGAGCTTGAAGCCAGCGCCAATGCCAACGGACTGACTATTTCTGACCTTCCTGTGAATTTGCATGGCTCGACGCTGTCGCTTGTTTATTCGCAACTATTTCTCATTTACACTTGCGTCTTGTTTTCGGAGCCTACCTTTTTCAGGATGCATCGTGTCGCTCGATCCCGCCAAACCGACGCTGCTGTCTACATTGGTACGTCACTATGACGACCTGGTGGACCACATTCGCCGACGCTTCGGCGACAGAAGCCTGGCGCGCGATGTCGTGCATGACGTGTGTGTGCAGTTGCTTGAGCGCGGTGAGAAAGAAAACGTTCGGACCCCGCTAGCGTTGCTACGGAAAATCTCCAACGACACCGCCGTGAGTCGCTATCGTAGCGATCGCCGCCGAGGCGCCTGGGTAGAGGCAGTTTCCGAGCTCCCGGAGGTAGCCTGCCCGGCAGCCACGCCGATGAGCCGGTATGACAGCGAGCGCGAGTTTCAACTGCTCGTGAGCGCTATCGCCGGCCTCCCACCTCGCTGCCAGGCCGTTTTTGTCATGCATAAAGTTCACGAAATTCCCCAGGCAGAAGTAGCCGCTCGTCTCGGTATTTCCATCAAGACAGTGGAAAAGCACCTCCGCCTGGGGTTGGCGACGTGCAGGCAACGGCTTGGGCGCGATGAGGTGCATCCATGACCAAGCAGCCCGAACAGGCGCCACTGGACGAAGCGCTGGGGCGACATCGCGAAGAGCTCAAGCATCTGTTCCCCCTGCCACCGACCAGGCCGGCCCCCTCGAAAGCGGTGAAGTCGGCAGGTATCACACTAGCAGTTGCGATCGCTTTTGCAGCCCTGGCCTGGTTGAACCCGGCCTACAAGAGCGAGCGTCTCGCTACCGCCATGGGTGAGCGGCGCGCTGTGCTGCTGAGCGATGGAAGCAAACTGCTGCTCGACAGTGGCACGCATGTCGATATCAGCTGGCGCCTGCTCAGCCGCGAAGTCGACCTGCGCAGTGGGCAGGCCCTTTTCGATGTGTCCTCGGCCGTGTACCGCCCCTTCGTAGTATCTGCTGGCCTGGCGAAAGTCGAGGTGCTCGGTACGCTGTTCAATGTTCGCCGCCTGGATAACGAGGCGGTTCGTGTCACCCTGGCCCGTGGGCGAGTGGACGTCGCCGTGGCAACTGCCGCGCAAGCGCCTGTCACCCTCAGGCCAGGGCAACAGGTCGACTCGATTGGCGGGCAACTGATGCCAGTGGCGAAGGTCGACGCCTCCAAGGCGATGGCCTGGAAAGATGATCGCATCGTGTTCGAGCAGACGCCGCTGGATGAAGCGGTGTCGTTGTTGCGTCACTATCGCAAGGCATCCATTGAGCTAAGCGACCCAAGCTTGGCTGCACTCAAGGTGACAGGGGTCTTCGAGACGCACCATGTCGACCTGCTGCTGGATCTGTTACCGAGCATCCTGCCCGTCGCCGTGTTGAAACAAGAGGATGGCAGCGTCCGGATTCAACGTAAATCGACAAGAAAATAATAATCAAGCGCAGGTAGGGTTTCTCGATTCCCATGGCGGCTATTGAAAAAAGCCCAGCCAATAAAAGGAACTCGAGAAGTGCATTTTCCCCTCCGCAGTCGCCAACTACGCCTGTCATTGCTTGCCAGTAGCCTGCTCATCGCAATGTCGGCCCAGGGCCGGGAACGGGTGAACGTGGATCTCCCTGCCGCGCCGCTTGGGGAGGCCATCAACGCCCTTGCTCAGCAGTCTTCGGTACAGATCATCTTTGCCAGCGAGCTCGGTGCAGGCCGAAACGCGCCCGCGGTGAAGGGGCGGTTCACACCTGAGGAAGCACTTCAAACGCTGCTCAAGGACAGTGGCTTGCAAGTACAGGCCAAGGATGAGCGCACCTTCGTCATCATCGCGCAAGGCTCCCCTGCACCCAGTTCCGAAACCCGAAGCGTACCCGTGGAAATGGCGCAGATGGAAATCACGGCCTCGCGCACCAGCAGTAGCCTGGTGTCCGCGACGCGGCAGTCCACTGTTCTCGAGCATGAACAACTGCAGGAGCTGCGCCAGGGTTCAGAGAGCCTGGCCACGGTACTGGCCAAGGCGATTCCGGGCATGTCCGACTCCAGCCGCACCGTCACCGAGTACGGCCAGACCCTGCGTGGGCGCAGCATGTTGGTCATGGTCGACGGGGTGCCGCTCAATACCAACCGCGACTCTTCGCGCAACCTGGCCAACATCGACCCGGCGCTGATCGAACGGGTCGAAGTCATTCGTGGCAGCAGCGCTATATACGGCAGCGGTGCCACGGGGGGCATCATCGCCATCACTACACGACCTGCTGGCGGTGAAAACCGTGCCGAAACCAGCCTGAGCGCCACCTCGCCACTTACCCGCCTGGGCAGCGATGGCCTGGGGGGCCAATTCCAGCAGTATTTTGCAGGCTCTCAGGGCGCGGTGGACTACTCGTTCGACTTCGGTACCCGCCACATCGGTGCCTCGTACGATGCGCACGGCGACCGGATCGCTCCGGAACCTAGTCAGGGCGACCTGTTCGATTCGAACATCTACAACATTGGCGGCAAGCTGGGGCTGCACATTGACGAGAACCAGCGAATCCAGCTCGCCATCAGCCATTACGATGCACGCCAGGACACCGACTACGCTACAGACCCCAGCGTCGCGAAACTCCCCGCAGGCTCGGTGCCGGCCAATGCGATCAAGGGCCTGGATCTCGACGAACAGAACCGCATTCGCAACACCCTGCTGAACCTGGAGTACGAGAACCTCGACATTCTCGGCAGCCGACTTTCTGCCCAGATGTATTACCGGGACTACTTCACCCGGTTCACGCCGTTCGACGCCCGGGCCGTTGCAACCCGCGGCGGCAACGTGGACCAGATCATGCAGAACAGCGAAGTGTTCGGCAGCCGCCTGACCCTGCGCACGCCACTTGGCGACAGCGGCAGTACCGAGCTGGTGTGGGGTGGCGACTATAACCAGGAGCGCAGCGACATGCCGCTCGACGTCTTCGACCCTGCGGCTTATGACGCCAGTGGCGGCCTGGTCTTCGACAAGACCGGCAAGCTCACCTACATGCCCCCGCTCAAGACCCGAAGCGCCGGTGCGTTCGCGCAGCTTCAGCATCGCTTCGATGAGCACTGGTCGGTCGACGGCGGCCTGCGCTACGAATACTCCACCGCCGAATTCGATGACTTCGTCCCTTTGTCCGAATCCAGGGCTGCCTCCCCTGTGGCAGTGAAGGGTGGGGACATTCATTACGATGCGGTGCTGTCGAACCTGGGCATTGTCTACTCACCGGTACTCGGCCAGGAAATCTACGCCTCCTTCAGCCAGGGCTTCCAGTTGCCCGACGTGGGCATTCAGTTGCGCAATGCGCGCCGTGGCTTCGACATCGGCGCATCGAACCTGGAACCGGTCAAAACCAACAACTATGAGCTTGGCTGGCGAGGAGAGCTAGGTAGCAACACCCTCGGCACCCTGGCGCTGTTCTACACCACCTCCAAACTGGGGGACGTGCAAAGTTTCAACAATGGCTTGATTCTGACCCGCACAAAGGAGCGTATCTACGGTGCTGAAGCCAGTGCCGATTGGCTATCGGACGATGCGGTGTGGGGCGCAGGGGGGAGTGCTACCTGGATGCGCGGGCGAGAAAAGCCGGACGGCAAAGGTTGGCAAGACATGACCGGCTATCGTGTTCCCCCCCTGAAGCTGACTGCCTACGTTCAGTACAAGCCGAGCCTGGATTGGAGCAACCGCTTGCAAGCCACGTTCTTCGACGCCAAGGACTACAGGCTCGACGGTGTGGACAGCTTTGGTCGGCATCAGGTAAGTACCTATACGACAGTAGACGTGGTCAGCCAGTACCAGATCTCTGCCGACGACAAGGTAAGCGTCGGCATCCAGAACTTGTTCAATCGCGCCTATTACCCGCTCTACAGCCAATTGCTGCGCAATAACAACAACACCAGCCATTTGCCGGCGCCAGGCACTGTGTTGACTGCCAGTTATACGCACAATTGGTAAGGTGGTGAAAAACCACCAGGCCGATTACGAGCCTGGTGGTCATTGTTTCCTGGGTGGCGGATTCGATCATTCGTACACAATCACGCGTTCACAGTGGGCGCTGATATCGTTCAGCCGCGTGGGTTTGTCGAATGTCAGACATCAGCCCTTGACGCGCACCTTCCAGCGCATTCCAGCGCTCGGCAACATGAAGTGGCGGGATGGTTACCAACTCGCGACGATCGAAACCGACAAGTGCAGCATCGACCAGCTCACCGACCTCCATCACCTCCGGGAGTGTGTTGACGTCAATGCCGGCACGCGCCCAGATCTCGGTACGGGTCGCTGCCGGCAGCACGGCTTGCACGTAGACGCCCTTGGGTGACAGCTCCTGACTCAGCCCCTGTGACAGAAACAGCACGAAGGCTTTGGTAGCGCCGTAAATGGACATGCCGAACTCGGGCGCAAAACCCACCACTGAACCCACGTTGACGATCGCACCAGTGCCCGACTGCGCTAGGCGCGGCGCGATCGCAGCAGCGAGCCGCGTCAGCGCGGTGGTGTTGAGCGTGACAAGGCGCTCAATAGCTTCAGCGGACTGGTCCAGGAAACCACCCGATTGGGCCATACCCGCGTTGTTGATCAACACGCCGATATTGGCGTCGTCGCGCAGCCGACTTTCAAGCACGGACAGGTCTGCCGAGCTGGTCAGGTCGGCTGGCAGCACTTCAACGGCCACATGGCTTTCCTCGCGCAAGCGTAATGCAAGCGCCTCCATGCGCGATGTGTCGCGCGCCACAAGGATGAGATCGTGGCCACGACGGGCGAAACGCTCGGCGTAGGTGGCGCCAATGCCGCTGGAGGCGCCGGTAATGAGTACGGTCGGACGTGTGGTCATGGACGTTACCTTTATGTCGATGGTTGTGTGAGAAATACGGCGGCAGTCACATCTTGATTACGACCTTGCCCTTGGAACGCCCTTGAGCAAGGTACTCAAGCGCACCCTTTGCGTCCTCGAACGGAAATACCCGGTCGATCACCGGCCGAATCCGCTGGGTGTCCAGAAGCTTGCCGATTTCGGCGAGTTGGGCACCGTCGGGCTGCACGAAAAGAAACGAGTATTGGACATTCCGCCTCTTTGCCAGGCGCATGATCTTGCGGCTCATCAGGCCGAACACGAAGGTCAGGAGGAGGTTCAGGCGTTTGGCCCGGGCGAACGCAGCATCCAGTGGGCCAATGAGCGAGACAATCTGGCTTCCGGGTCTGAGGATGGACATGGATTTTTCAATCGCATCCCCCCTTACGGTGCCGAGCACCGCGTCGTAGTCGCGCAGCACGGTCTCGAAATCCTGCGCCTTGTAGTCCACAACCTCGTCCGCCCCCAGAGCGCGCACCAGGTCAACGTTGCCTGTACTGGTGGTGGTGCCCACCTTTGCACCGAGGTGTTTGGCCAACTGGATTGCGAACGTACCGATACCGCCCGACCCGGCAGGAATGAACACCTTCTGCCCGGCCTGAAGCTTGAGGCGCTCTTTCAGCGCTTGCCATGAGGTGAGACCGACCATCGGGATCGACGCCGCCTGCTCGAAGCTCAGATTGGCCGGTTTCAGCGCGGCGGCGCTTTCCGGCACAACCGCGAATTCCGCAATCGCCCCTGTGCCAAGATCGAAGATGCTGGCGAAGACAGCATCGCCTGGCTTGAAGCGGGTCACATTGCTACCCACCTCGGTCACGATGCCGGCCAGATCGCTGCCCAGGGTGGCTGGCAGCTGGAAATGCAATACAGGCTTGAACATCCCCGTTGGAATCATGTTGTCGATCGGGTTCAGGCCAGCAGCGTGGACTTGCACCAGTAATTCGTCAGCCTTTGGCGTGGGGCGGGGAACGTCGGCCAACCCGATGTCGGGTGACTTGCCGTAGCGCTTGAAGGTCAGTGCTTGCATGGTTCGGCTATTCATCATTGGTTTTTGCGGGTGGATGGCTTGTCATCGAGGTGTTACTATCGATTTGATACAGACAATACTACCCTTTCGCAGGCAGGTCACTATCAAAATAGTATGGACGTGAAAAATAGTTGCGATAACCCGTGCCCGATCGCCCGCAGCCTGGCAGTTGCCGGTGATGCCTGGAGCATATTGATCCTGCGTGATGCCCATGCCGGCCTTTCTCGCTTTGACCAATTCAGGAAAAGCCTGGGTATTGCACCGACAATGCTGACCCGCCGGCTGGCGACACTGACGGAGGAAGGATTACTGGAGAAGCGGCGTTATTCGGAGCACCCGCCTAGGGAGGAGTACCTGCTGACCGCTGCGGGTCGCGATTTTCTGCCTGTGCTGTTCATGATTGGTGCATGGGGCCAGCAATACCGAGGCGGTGGTAAGCTGACTCGCTTCTTCGATGCGCAAACAGGCACAGAAATCAAAGCTGTCGCCGTGGACGAGATTACGGGGGCGAAGATCGGCACGCGCCCCCTGCGCATTGTCACACCTGAGGAAAATTGACACGACCTCTGCAGCCTTGGAACCAGCGGGCGTGCAGCACCATGCCGTCTTCGGCCGAAGAATGCCTGCGGGTTTGGGGGACGGGTCGACGGCCAGTGAGGTGCTGCGCAGTGATCAGGGTGCTGGTGGATCAACCGTCGACATGTGCCGAGGATAGGGCTTCGAGCAGAACCCGCTCCAAGGTGTCAAAAAAGCATTTGATGTGAGCTTGCTTCAAGGCCTGAGGCCGGGTCACCAAATAGATCTCCATATCTGGAAGCTGGAGATGCGGGAACAGCTCGACCAAATCGGTAGCCGCGATACGGGGCAGCACAGCCACCCCCATCCCTCGCCTCACCGACTGGAGCTGCACGGCGAACGAGTTCACGCTGATCTGCGCGCGGTCCAGACCTGCGGCCTTTGCCGCTCGCATTTGCGGCAAAATATGCAGCGGGGGAAGCAAGGACACACTGACTGCCGTGGTAAGTGTCACGCCTGGAAATTGCTTCAGATAACCCGGGGCAGCAAAGATGCCGTAGGCGAGCCGGCCAATGGGTCGATAAATCAGTGACGGTTCCCCCAGATGGGCGGTGCGCACAGCAACATCTGCCACACCGCGGGCGATCTTGTGAAAGTCGGCTGCCACCGTTAGCTCCACGGAGCAACGCGGGTGCAGGGATGTAAAGCGCCTTATCGCCTCCAGAACGTAATCCGAGAACCCCTCCCCTGCACTGACCAACACACTGCCGGACAGCTCGGTAGGCTGCTGCGATGTGCCAGAAAGGGTTTGCCGCCTCAAGCCTGATTCTGCAGCGATAGCAACTTCCACCAGGGATTGCCCCCGGGACGTCAGCCGGCACCCTTCAACGCCGCGCTCGACAAGTGGCTCGCCCACTGCAATCTCAAGTTGGGTCAGGCGGCGTGACAATGTAGAAGCTGCGATACCGAGCAATTGTCCAGCCTGAAGAAAACTGCCACGTCGCGAGACGGCCAGCAGAAGGCGAAGATCATCCCAATTTGCGTGCAACGTCATACTGTCAGTCATTCCTGGCTTTGCGAATATGCAAAGCCATTATGCAATGATTGCTGTTTTTCGAAAGCCCCCTCAAAGGTATATCTATAGCCCTTCGATACGAATGGACCGGATTTTATGACTATCACCCCCAACGTCTATGCGCAGCACGCCTCTGGCGCTTTCAAACGACCAGATCCAGAGGCGTTGCTTGCAGTGGTTGGCGACGATTGCATCCACCTCGATACCATGGGTCGGGTCGTCAATGACAAGGCCTTTTTCGACAGCGCCGTGTTGCTGCCGTTAACCGAACAGCGAGCGTGTTGAGCCATGCGCAGCGTATTTGTGACCGGAGCAACCGGCTTGCTGGGCAACAACCTGGTGCGTGAATTGGTCGCTCGCGGCTACACGGTCAAAGGCCTGGTCCGCTCAAAAGCCAAAGGTGAACAGCAGTTCAACAATCTGCCGGGGGTGGAACTGGTCGTTGGGGACATGGCCAAGGTCGACGCATTCGCAGCGTCGCTGCAAGGCTGCGATACGGTATTTCACACAGCCGCGTTCTTCCGCGATAGCTACAAGGGCGGCAGCCACTGGAACGAACTCGAACAGATAAACGTGTCGGGTACGCGGCGCCTGCTTGAGCAGGCCTACCGGGCCGGCATACGACGGTTCATCCATACGTCTTCCATTGCTGTGCTCGACGGCGCACCTGGCACGTCCATCGAGGAGAACTGCCTGAGGGCCGACGCCGACGCAGATGACTACTACCGCAGCAAGATCCTCGCTGACCGTGTCGTGTTGTCGTTCCTTGAGAGCCACCCCCAGATGCATGCCTGTATGGTCCTGCCTGGCTGGATGTGGGGGCCTGGCGACATTGGCCCAACCTCGTCGGGGCAATTGGTCAACGATGTGGTACAGGGCAAATTGCCCGGGTTGATCCCTGGCAGTTTTTCCATTGTCGATGCCCGCGATGTGGCATTGGCACAAATTGCCGCAGCCAGACATGGGCGCCGAGGTGAGCGCTATCTCGCGGCGGGCCGACATATGACAATGCGCGAACTGGTGCCTGTTTTAGGACGCATGGCGGGCGTCAAGACACCAGCCCGACAAATACCGCTGCCCTTTCTATACACCTTGGCGGCTGTGCAGGAGATCTATGCGCGCCTGACCGGCAGACCCATTCTGCTGAGCATGGCCACGTTGCGTCTACTGGTTCGAGAGCAGGACCGCACCCGTTTCGACCACCGCAAGAGTGAACAGGAGCTTGGACTGAGTTTCCGGGCACTAGAGCTGACAATCGCCGACACCGTGGCGTGGTACCGTGATCACGGCTGGTTTGAAAAAGGCAGCCTACTGTGAGCGGGGAAATAATCCTGATGCGCCACGGCCAGCCAAAACGAGTCGCAGCCATTGTTCGGTCATGGTTTCATGAATCGGATGATCTCCAAGCACCTGATGGCAGACGGATGGAAACGCCAAACGCGTACCGGCAGCCAGTATTGGAGTGCGACGGTCTATCGATATGCGGGTGTTGAAGCGTGAATCGCCCGGATTCCGAATACACATATTGCCGACAGTTATTGACCTGTAAGTCGGTGGTAAATGCACACGCCTTGATGGACAATCCGGCGCCTCAAGTAGTTATCGCCAAGGAACGGACATGGCACTGACCAGCAAGATTACCCCCTACGATCCCACATGGCCCGCCCGCTTCCTGACAGACAAGCCACTCATTGCCTCGGCATTCGACGCTGAACTGATTGCTATCCACCACGTTGGAAGCACGTCTGTCCCAGGGCTGGCGGCGAAGCCCGAACTCGATGTGCTCATTGAGGTTCACGCGCATCGCAATACCTCGACGCGGGACGAGGTGTTGATGGCTTTGGGGTATGTACGGGGAAGTGATCTGTCAGAGGGCCATCATTTCTACCGGCGCAATGTGGATGGGATTCGCACGCACAAGCTCCATGTTTGTACCCGCGACCACCTGACGATCACTCAGATGCTGGGGTTCAGAGATTTGCTTAGGCGCGATGCCTCGATCCGCCAACAGTATGAAACGCTGAAGCTTCAGTTGGAGTCGAGCAATACGGGTGGGATGGCTGAGTATCTAGAGAAAAAGGCGCCTTTCATTATCGCGGCGCTGCTTCATGCCGGTATAACCACGCGTGAATGATCGATTTTTCTGGCACACCCTTTCCTCCCGACAGTAGCGACGAAGTCACCACTTCGATTGCGGCCAGCTTGGCCGGCCGCCGGCCGCCTGGAACAAAGCCCCTCACATCAAGGAACGACTTTCATGATCACTTGCCATGTCCGCCTTTGGCAGTTGTTTGCGAAGGCCAGCCAAGGCTTGAAGCGGGCGTTTCTGGCGGGTAATTACTGATTGATAAAGCTCAGGAGACTATTCACTTATCAACTGGATAACCGTCTTGCCCCTGCCGCGACCTTCAGCGACCTGTCGGAAAGCGTCGTTGACCTCATCCAATGCAAACTGTTGCGGGTCCACCCGGATCGCCAGTTGCCCGGCATTGGCCAGAACGGCGGCCTCGCGCAGGATACTTCCATGGTGTTCGCGTCCCTTGCCGGTTAGCAGCGGTGCCAGGGTAAATACGCCCGAGTAGGTGGCACTTTTGAAGGATAAAGGCGCGAGACTGTGCTGGCCCCAACCGAGGCAGCTGAGTACGTGCCCGGTATAAGGCTTTACTGCCTTGAATGACGCGTCCAACGTGCTGCCGCCGACGGTGTCATAAACGATGTCGAAACCTTCCCCGGCCGTATATTGTTCGACATAGGCCTCTACACCCTGCGCCTGATAGTCAATTGCCGTGGCCCCCAGCGAGCGAATGAAGTCTAGACTGCCCGCGGAACCGGTGGCGTAGACTTCGGCACCGCGAGCCTTGGCCAATTGCACCGCAACTTGGCCGACGCCACCTGCGCCGCCATGAATCAGCACACGCTGACCACTACGAACATTGGCGCGATCTACCAAACCTTCCCAGGCGGTGATGAATACCAACGGCAGCGCGGCAGCCTCACGCATGCCGAGTGCATGCGGCTTTGATGCAATCAGCCTGGCATCCACGGCGATGTATTCGGCCAGGGTGCCTTGGGCGCCGCCGATTCCGCCGGCCATGCCGAAGACCTCCTGGCCAGGCGTGAAGCCATCAACTGCCTCGCCCAGTTCGACGACCGTACCGGCGAGATCCAGGCCGAGCACGGCCGGCAACTCCTGGCGGGCGTGAGCACCCGCACCGATTGCAATCTTGGTGTCGAGCGGGTTGACCCCGGCGGCGTGAATCCGCACCAAAACCTGTCCCTTACCGGGCACAGGGCGGGCGATGTGGCGCACGACCAGCGGGGTCTGGGCGGATTCGGCGATAGCGGCAAGCATGGTCTGATTCATGACGGGAACCTCTGAATGAGTGGACGCTTACAGGTTGCATCGTCTTCCTCATTCCGATAAGAAACCAAATTTGGATATTACTTATTCCCCAAAGAGGCCCAATAGCGATGGATCTGTTCGACAGCATGCGCATCTTCGTGCGCGTCGTGGAGCGTGGCTCGTTTTCCGCAGTGGCTCGGGAGCTGAACATGGGGCAGCCGGCAGTCAGCAAGCAGGTCCGTGCGTTGGAGCAGTACCTGGGCGGAGCCGTGTTCGCCCGCAGCACCCGGCACCTCGCCCTCACCGATCAAGGGCAACGCTTCTACAGCCACTGCCAGGAGATTCTCAGCCAGCTGGAGCATGCCACGCGCAGCTTCGCCAGCGGCCAGGAGCAGATCGCCGGCCCCCTGCGAATTGCCGCACCGGTCAGCTATGGGAGGCTGTGCATAGCGCCCCTGATCGGGGCTTTTCTACAGCGCCACCCCGATGTGCAGATCGACCTGCGCCTGAACGATTACAACGAAGACCTGCTCATGGAAAACATCGACCTGGCCATCCGCATTGGTGTGGTGAAAAGCGAGGGGCTGGTGGCCGTGCCCCTGGGTACCAGCACACGGCGAGTCTATGCTGCACCGGCCTATCTCGATCGCCATGGCCAGCCACGCGAGCCCGCCGAACTGGCAGGCCACAACTGCATCGCCTTCACCTTGCTTGAGCATTACGACCGCTGGCACTTCACCCATCGTGGCGAAGCACTTGAGGTTGCAATCAAAGGCAACGTCACCAGCAACAACAGCGAGGCCATTCGTGAAATGGTCCTCGGTGGCCTGGGCATCTCCCTGTCTGCGCAATGGCTGTTTGCTTCAGACTTCGAGCAGGGTAGCGTGTGTAGCCTGCTCGACGAATACCAGACGACCGCGCTGCCGGTCAGCGCCGTGTTCAGCCGTGAGCGGCGCCGCTCGGCAAGGACGATGGCGTTCATCGATTTTCTTCGGGAGAACGTGTAAGCCACCCCGATGAGGCGCAGGACCTTGCTCATTCCCTGGCGTGCAAGTCGGTCGACCAGGCGTCACACCGTTCCCTGCTGCAGCCATTGTTTCGGGCTCGCGCCCACCTTGCGGCGAAAGGTTCGGGCTAGCGCAGAAGGACTTTCGTAGCCGACCTCATCGGCGATCAGGGCAATGGGGCGCCCTTCGCGAAGGCGTTTTTGCGTCAAACTGATGCGCCAGTTCGCCAGGTAGTCCGCAGGCGTAATACCCACGATCTCGCGAAAGTGCGAAGCGAAGCTTGCCCGCGACATGCCCGAAAGATTCGCCAGTTCCGCCACCGACCAATTGCGCTGCGGCTCATCGTGGATCCCCACAAGAGCGCGAGACAGCTGAGCATTGGCCAGACCCGCCATCATTCCCGAGGCGATGCTGCGGCTGGCGATCAGGTGGCGAAGCAGCTGAATGATCATCAGCTCGAACAAGCGATTGAGAATGACATCACGACCACACTCATCTCCAAAGGCTTCTTCGAACAGCCAGTCAAGGGTGCCATCAAGGCCTTGCAATTCGCCGAGGGGCTTGATGATGAAGTCCGGCAAAGCCAGGGTCAGCGGATTGTTGGCGCCGCCATCGAACTGCAGGGTGGCGCACACTAACTCCGCTTCATCGGCGGCGGTGGCCAGCAAGTGATGCTCCTGCGGGCGCACCGCCAGAATCAGGGTGGGTTCGGTCAACTCGATTCGCTGGCCACGCTTGTCCTTGAAGGCCAGACGCCCCGAGCGCAACAGATGGGCGTGGCCGACACTGTGCCCAAGGTGGGTGGTTCCACAGAACCCACCCTGGTGAAACGCGCTAGCGTGCAGGTTGAAGTGTTTAAGCAGGGTCGACAATCGGTCCATAGCGCACTCAGGTTTAGACGATCTGTTGCATAACTTCGACGATCTGAAGCCGAAAGAAAAGTCTGCCTCTCTAGTATGGACTCCACGCTTGATAGACAAGCCGGTTAATCAACCCTTTGGAGAACGACCATGACTCGAATTACCGCTCTCTCGCTGGACCAGGCGCCTACTGGCTCGCGCGCAGCCCTCGAAGGCATTCAAAAAGGTCTCGGCTTCATTCCCAACGCATTCAAGACCCTGGCGCACGCTCCGGTGGCGCTCAATGGTTACCTGGGCCTCGCCCAAGCGTTGGGTAAAAGCTCACTGAGCGCCGCCGAGCGTGAAGTCGTTGCCCTGGCCACTTCGGAAATCAACGGGTGCGACTACTGCCTGGCTGCACACACCTTCTTCGGCGGCAAGGCGGGTTTGAGCGATGAGGCCGTAAGCCAAGCCCGAGCCGGCACACTCAGCGCGGTTGCCGCACTGGCGCAGCAGATCACGGCAAGGCGCGGCCAGTTGAGTGACGAGCAGATCGCTGCCGCGCGTGAGGCAGGGCTTACTGATAGCAAGATCGTGGAGGTGGTGGCACAGGTCACGCTGTTAACCCTGACCAACTACCTGAACAACATCGCCGCTACCGATATCGACTTTCCGCCATCGGCAAGCTAGGAGGGTAACCGCCATGAGCCATGTGACTATCTATACCACCCCGCACTGCCCATACTGCCTGAGCGCCAAGCGACTGCTGTCGAGCAAGGGCATCACCCCTGACGAAATCAACGTTGAAACGTCACCCCTGCACCTGGGGGAAATGATGCAGCGATCCCAGCGCCGAACTGTCCCACAGATATTTGTTGGCAAGGTGCATGTCGGCGGCTTCGATGACTTGGCCCGTCTTGACCGCAAGGGCCAGCTCGAGACATTGCTTCACGCTTGAAGCGCAAAGTGCTCCGGCATGTGAGCCCATCCGGAGCACTATTCATGTTCACTCAATGCCCATGCCATACGTGCCCACCTGCACAGCCGTTCTATCGCCCGCGCAACAGCACAGCGGCCCTTACCCGCTGCCTGCCGAAACTGCTCATGCGCTGAAATTCGGCATGGCTTACTGGCAGATGCTGGCAGTCCAGTATGCGTTTTTGGCGGCTGTGATCCACATCAGGATCATGCAGGTACACGAATTCATCATCGCAACCCGTGACCAAGATCCAGTGCGGAGCTTTCAGACGAGTGAAACGGTAGCTGCTAATCAGCACCACCGGCCTGAACCCGGCTTGCAACGCTGACCGCACATCAAGGCCGGGCGCCAGCACCTGATGCACGTCGGTTTCGGCCAACGCCCCGGCAAAGCCGTCCTCGACCAATTGCATTACGTCTTTTTTCTGCGCGCTGCGCACCCCATCGAGGAACAGCGATCCAGGCTGGCTGACCACCATGCACACTTCGAACCCGCGGCGCCAGGCCGCCAGTGCAAGCCCCTGCGGGCTGCAGCCGCCGTGCCCTGCCGTCATGAAGATGGTGGTCGCTTCTCGCCACAGTTGAATTTCCTCGCTGCGGTGCATGGCCCGCCCCCGTTCGACCGCAGCCATGGCCATCAAAAGGCAGGCCGCTCCGCAGGTGAACTCGGTCGTTTGCGCGTAGTACGGCACTTGCCGTGCAGGGGGCGGAGCACTGCGCAGGATACGCTTCTCGAAACGCAGCGCTTGGCTGTGGTCTTCGTAGTAGTTCTCAACCACAGCGAAGCGTTGATAGCCATTGCTTTCGTACAAGCTGATGGCCGCAGGGTTGTCCGCGCGCACCTCCAGGCGCAGCCAGGCGCAATTACGCTCTAGCGCACTTGCCTGGGCCTGCTCCAGCAACTGCTGGCCCAACCCATGGCCGCGCCAGGCCGGGCTTACGGCAATTGAATACAGACGGGCAAGTGACGTGCCGCGATGGAACAGCAGCAGCGCATAGCCTGCCAGATGCCCCTGTTGTTCAGCGACAATAAGGCAGGCATTGGCGCGTCGCACCATCCAGTTGAAATTACGCGGGCTCAGGCGGTCGAGGGTGAAACAGTCCTGCTCCAGGGCAACCAGCGCATCGATATCGGCCACCGATGCAAAGCGAAAATCAAAAGCCATGGCAACACCGTAATGTTTGAGTAACGAACCGGGACAGGTCGGGAAACCCGTGATTTATTGAAGGGGCGTCTTCTTCAACAGGGATCGAATACTCATGTCAGCGGTGCAAGCCAACGTGGCCGAAGTATTGGCCAAAACCGAAGTTTCCACAATAACCCTCTCCGAGGAGCCACCCAGTAAGCGGAGCGCCGGTAACCGCTTGTTGATCGTGGTGGAGCGCAAGGAAGACTGGGCCAGCTACTTTCCCAGCGAGAGCCTGATGCTGGCCCAGGATTACTTTGAACACAGCGACGACGTTGCGAGGCGTACGCAGGTAATCAACCTGTGCCGCAGCTACAAGTATCTGGGGCAAGGCTACTACTGCTCGCTGCTCGCCGAGGCACGGGGCCACAAGGTGTTCCCGTCGGTGCGAACCATCAGCGAGCTTACCCGCAAGGCGCTCTATGGCGTGGGGCTGGATGACCTGGAACGCACGCTGGAGCGAGCCCTGGCCGATCACCCCTATGGCAGCACCGAGGCTTTCACCCTCACCTTGTATTTCGGGCGGACCGCCATTGAACCCCTTCAGGATATCGGTCGGCAGCTGTTCGAGTCGTTCCCCTGCCCTGTCTTGCTGGTGGAGTTTCGCAGGCGTGATACCTGGCAGATCGACGGGATCAAGGCCGGCGCGCTGCACAAACTGCGGGATGAGCAGCAGTACTTGTTTGCCAACGCGCTGGATGCCTTCAACCGCCGGACGTGGCGCCAGCCCGCCTCCAAACGCCTGGCCCGGTTCGACCTGGCGATTCTGCATGACCCGGCCGAGGCGCTGCCACCGTCCAATCCTGAGGCGCTGGAGCAATTCATCGAAAACGGTAAACAGCTGGGCATCGATGTAGAGCTGATCGAAAAGAAGGACTATGCACGCCTGGCCGAATTTGACGCCTTGTTCATTCGGGAGACCACGCGGGTGGACGACCATACCTACCGTTTTGCCAAAAAGGCCGAAAGCGAAGGCCTGGTGGTGATCGACGACCCCTCCTCCATCCTGCGCTGCACCAACAAGGTGTATCTCGCCGATCTGCTCAAACGCCACAACCTCGGCGCACCGGCCACGGAGATCCTGTACAAGGACCGCCCGCAGGAACTCGAACTTGTGGGCCGGCGCCTCGGTTTTCCGCTGGTGTTGAAGATTCCCGACGGCTGCTTTTCGAAAGGCGTGATCAAGGTCGCCGACGCCCAGGCACTGGCCTCGGCGGCACAGGAGTTGTTCGAACACTCGGTACTGTTGCTGGCCCAGGAGTACTGCTACACCGAATACGACTGGCGTATTGGCGTACTCAACGGTGAGGCGCTGTACGCCTGCCAGTACTTCATGTCCAAGGGCCACTGGCAAATCTACAACCACAAGGCCCAGGCCGGCGAAGTCAACGGCCTGTGCCGCGCGGTCCCGGTGGAACAGGCACCGCCCGAAGTCGTAAAGCTGGCCGTCGACACTGCCAGGCTGATCGGGCACGGGCTGTACGGTGTGGACCTGAAGCAGACCGGCGACCGCGTACTGGTGATCGAAGTCAACGACAACCCCAACCTTGATGCTGGCACCGAAGACGCCGTGCTGGGTAACGCGCTTTACCAGCGAGTGCTGCAGGCTTTCGTGCAGCGGCTTGAGCGTAAACACCTCGGCCAGGCCTGGTAAACGATGATCGAATACTACCTCGCCGTAGACGGTGCTCTCCTTGAAGCCCCCGAGGAACGAGCCAGCGTCTGGTTGTGTGTCGCGCCGGACGCAGCGGAGCAATCCCGGTTGTGCGAGTGCCTGGGGGTCAGTGCCCAGTCGCTGGAGTCCTCCCTGGACCCGGATGAAGTGGCGCGTATCGAGATCAAGCCCGATCACCTGTTCCTGATCTGGAAGCGCCCGGAAAGCTTTGATGGCCGGGTATTCAATGTCTCGTCATTCGGCGTTGTACTCAGCGAAAAGCGCCTGGTGGTGATCTGCGCCGCCAACTCGCTACTCGCCGGGGTAGACCGGCAGGCCGGCATGAGTACCCCACTGGATGTGCTGATGGCGATGCTGGCTGAGAGCGTGCATCACTACCTGGGCCACCTGCGGGTGGTAAAGCAGGTGGCCCGTGAAATCCAGCTGCAGTTCGATCGGTCCATGGACAACCAGCACCTGGTGCAGATGTACAGCCTGAGCGAAAGCCTGGTGTATTACGTCAACGCCATTCAAAGCAATGGCGCCGTGCTAGCCCTGCTGCGCAGCCATGGCCAGAAACACGGCTTCGGGCCCGAACAACTGGAAGTGCTGAATGACCTGATCATCGAAAACGAGCAAAGCTACCAGCAGGCGAAGATCCATGCCCAAGTCTTCACCAACCTGATCGAGGCCCGCGGCAACCTGGCCAACAACGGCATGAACCACGCGCTGCGCAACCTGACCATGATCAATGTGGTGTTCCTGCCCTTGAACCTGCTCGCCAGCATCGGCGGCATGTCGGAGTTCAGCATGATGACCGCCGGCCTGCCCTGGTGGTTGACGTTCCCCACGCTGCTGCTGGCCATGGCGGTACTTGGCGGGGCCATGGCCGTGGCTTTACGGCGTATGGCATGACCCGCCGTGCCAAGAAATAGTGTCAACCTGTACCCATCAACCCGCAGGACGAGACCATGGAAAATTCAGACATCGGATTATTTATGCTGGCGCTGATTGCAATTACAGGCACCCTGATAAGTCTGTTTGAACACCGCGCCGTACGCTCAGAAGAACCCAGCATCAAGCAGCCGGCAACCAAAGTTCAGCAGCGTCCTTGATAGTGAAATGGCGACCCACTCGCAAACTGGCGCCAACGTCCTCGAGAACAGCCATCCACATCGGTCGAGGTAACAGTGCCCCAGGGCGGGTCGCATTGCCTGGCCTCCCTCAGGGATGGGGCGCAACGGCAGATGACACCGGGTCAAGGAAGATCAGTTGCAAGGGCTCCGCCAACAGCTGTTCGGCCTGCTCAGCAAACCGCTGGAAGTGAGCGGTGGTCAGGTGCGCGTCCAGGGCCTGCTGGTTATCGAACGCCTCGCGCATGTAGAACGTCCCTGGCTCGTCGCTACGTTCGAACAGCATGTAGTCGCGGTTACCGGGCTCCGCCCGAGTCGGCTCGATCAACGCCAGCAAGGCCGCTTTGAGCGTTAGTGCCTGGCCTGGTTTGGCCGTGAGGATGGCGAGGGAAACGAGGGGGTAATCTTGTCGGTTCACATCAAGCTCCTGGTCAGTTGCAAAGAGCAGGCACGGTAGTGCCTGCTTCAATGTGTGCATGCGCTTCACCGGGCGTAGCGCCGGGAATGTGCGCGGCGCAGAGAAACACGGTTCGTTCAAGCATGCAGGCTCCTGGCAGACCGGATCGACCGGTCCGCCGTTGTCTGTCAAACAGGTTTCAGAAGCCTTCCAGGACGATCTTGCCGCGCGCCTTGCCACTCTCGACCAGCGCATGGGCACGGCGCATGTTGGCGGCATTGATGGCGCCGAAATGCTCGCCCAGGGTGGTACGCAGGATGCCTTGGTCGATCAGCCCGGCCACGCGCTCGAGCAGTTCGTGCTGGCGCACCATGTCGTCGGTTTCGTAAAGCGAGCGGGTGAACATCAGCTCCCAGTGCAGCGACAGCGACTTGCGCTTGAGCGGCATGACGTCCAGGGTCTGCGGGTCGTCGATCACGCCCAGGCGACCTTGTGGTCGCAGCACTTCAACCAGTTGCGCAAAGTGCTGATCAGTATGGGTAAGGCTGGCGACATGGCTGACTGACTCGATCCCCAAGGCCTGCAGCTGCCCTTGCAGCGGCGCACTGTGATCGATGACGTGATGGGCGCCCAGTTCGCGTACCCAGTTGCTGGTCTCGGCACGGGAAGCCGTGCCGATAATCGTCAGGCGGGTCAGTTGCCGGGCCAACTGCACCAGCATCGAACCGACGCCGCCGGCCGCGCCAACGATCAGCAGGGCATCGCCCTCCCCGCCGCCCTCCACGATGCCCAAGCGATCGAACAGCAGTTCCCAGGCGGTGATGGCCGTCAGCGGCAGCGCGGCTGCCTGTGCTGCACCCAGGCTACGCGGTTGATGCCCGACGATACGTTCGTCAACCAGGTGATATTCGCTGTAGCTGCCGGGCCTGGCGATGGAGCCGGCGTAGTACACCCGGTCTCCGGGCTTGAACAGGGTCACCTGGGCCCCGACTTCGCGGACGATACCGGCCGCGTCCCAGCCGAGTATTTTCGGCTCACGCGTGAAAGTGCTGGCGCGCACCTTGGTGTCGACGGGGTTGACCGACACGGCGTTGACCTCGACCAGAAGGTCCCTGGGCCCAGGGCTGGGCTTGGGCATGAAGATGTCCTGGAGAGACGCAGGGTCTTCGATAGGCAAGCCTTTGTGGATGAAACTGATCGCTTTCATAGGCACTCGCTGCTGAATGTGGTTTGATTTGGCATTCAGTCTGGCGTGCCAGACGCCCGGGAAAAACGGGCCCTGCCCGTCAACACTTTCATTGCAGGAGTGATAATGATCCGTCTCGACGACCTGGGCATCTTCGTTCGCAGCGCCGCGCTGGGCAGCTTTACCGCGGCGGCCCACGAGGCCGACCTGCTACCCGGCCAGGCGGCCGAAGCAGTCAAGCGCCTGGAGCGAGAGCTGGATGTGCGATTGTTTGCCCGCACCACGCGCAGCTTGCGCCTCACAGCCGAAGGCGAGCAGTACCTACCCTCGGCCCTGATCGCCTTGGAAGCCCTCAGGCACGGGCGCGACAACCTGCGTCAGGAAAGCGCCCAGCTCAGCGGAACGTTGCAGGTGGCCGCGCCCTCCGATTTGGGACGCAACGTGCTGCTGCCCTGGCTCACGGCGTTTCGCCGAGAGCATCCACAGTTGAACCTGCGCTTCTTTCTCTCCGACCAGATTGCCGATCTGTTCCGCGATCCGGTGGATATCGCCATCCGCTATGGCCTGAACGCCGACGCCAACTATGTAGCCCTGCCACTGGCACCTTGGAACCGCAAGGTGCTGGTGGCCTCACCCGAGTACCTCGCGCGGCAAGGCACCGTGCAAGCCCCCGAAGATCTGCTCGAACACCAGTGCCTGCTGTACATGCAGCAGGGGCGGGTTTACGACAAGTGGCAACTGGGAACGCAGACTGTCCAGGTGCGTGGCGCCCTGCTCTGCGACGACGCCGATATCGCCCGGCGCTGGGCCGTGGCCGGCGAAGGGATAACCTACAAGTCCTGGCTGGATGTGAGCGACGATGTGCTGGCGGGAAGACTTGTCGTGCTCTTGCAGGATCACCCCGGGCCCGCCATGCCCCTGAGCCTGGTGTGCCCGCACCGCAAGCAGTTGTCTCCTGCGGTGAGGCAGCTGCATGCCTGGTTGACCAGCCGCTTTGCCGAACTGGAGCGCGACTGAGCAGCCGGGAAGCCAGCCACCCTGATCGAACGCATGCCGGCGCCCCGCTCGCGCGCAATCGAACAATTTAAAGAGATGCTTGACCAGGGAGAACGATCGTTCTACTCTGGCTACATGGATAAGCCAATGACCGATACACGCGAAAAAATCCTGGCGACTGCCGAGAAGCTGATTTACGAAAACGGGATTCACGCCACGGGCATGGACCTCTTGGTAAAGACCTCGGGCGTCGCCCGTAAAAGTATTTATCGCTATTTTGCGAATAAAGACGACGTAGCAGCGGCGGCACTCAATGCACGCGATATACGTTGGATGACGTGGTTCAGAAGTGAATGCGAAAAAGCGCAAACGCCAGAAGCACGCATCCTTGGCATTTTTGATGCCCTCAAAAGTTGGTTCGAGTCAGACGGTTTTCGCGGATGTGCTTTTATCAACACAGCCGGAGAGGTGGGTGACGCAGACGATCCTGTTCGACAGATCGCAAAACTGCATAAACAAAAGCTACTGGACTACACGCTAGAACTGACCAGCGAATTAGGTGTTAACGATCCAACTGGCTTGGCCAAGCAACTTCTTTTGATTATAGAGGGCACGATAACCGTGGCCCACGTCATGGGTGATCACACCGCGCTCGACAGTGCACGAGAAATCACAAAGGTCTTGCTCAAAGACGTGCAGCGCGCAAGCGCTTAAAGTTAAAGAAATACCCACTCAACTGAACCATCCAAAAAGATTGGAGGCACCACCATGTCCAACGAACACGCTCGTCCGCCACTTCCTCCTTTCACTCGCGAATCGGCGATTGAAAAGGTTCGACTCGCTGAGGATGGTTGGAATACCCGCGAACCCGATAAGATTGCCCTGGCCTATACGGTGGACACCCAATGGCGTAACCGTGCCGAGTTTGCAAACAACCGTGAAGAAGCTCGGGACTTCCTTACCCGCAAGTGGAAGAAAGAACTGGACTACCGCTTGATCAAAGAGCTCTGGGCCTTCACAGACAACCGCATCGCCGTCCGTTACGCCTACGAGTGGCACGACGATTCGGGCAACTGGTTCCGCTCCTACGGCAACGAAAACTGGGAGTTTGAAGCCGATGGCTTGATGCACCGCCGTTTCGCCTGCATCAACGACATGCCCATCAAGGAAAGCGAGCGCAAGTTCCACTGGCCACTGGGTCGCCGTCCGGATGATCACCCAGGGCTGACCGAACTGGGCCTGTAAGTCAGGTTAAACCTGATCCTTTACATTGGGGATCAGGTTTTTTGTTTGAGGAGCGCAGAGCATGGCCAACCGCAGGTTTCAATCCTCACCCCCTACTGCGCCGTAACAACGAATGCGGCGCCACTCCAAACGCCTTGCGAAACGCATGGCTAAAATGCGAAAAGTCGGAAAAACCAAACTCCAACGCCGCCTGCGAAACACTCCTTACCTGCCCACACTCAATCGCTGCGCGGCTAGCGTTCAGCCGTTCCTTCCAGATCTCGGCAACCGGTGACTTCTGATGCCGGGCAAACGCACGTGTCACCGTCCTTGTCGACACGTGATGTGCCAGGGCAATCGACTCGATCGACAGCTCCGGCTCAGTCAAATGGCGTTGAATGTAGTTCATGATTCGCCCATAAAGATCCAGTTCTCGATGGGTAGTATTCAGGTCCTGCAACTCAAGGCTGAGCACCAGCAGGTCGACGATGGTGTTGGAGTACCGCCGAGAGACGCCTTCGTCCTGCAGCAACGGCGCATAACTGGCCGCTTGGCCAATCATCTGCCGCAGCGGGATCACTCCGGGGCGCCCCTCTTCCAGCACCAGCGCGGTGATGTCAGCGATGTGCGGGACGCGCTGTGCGAGCAGCGGCCGGGGGATGCGGATAAGGTGGTTTTCGGTACCACCCAGGCTGAATCGAAACGGTTGGGTTGCGTCGTAAAGAAACACATTGCCGGCCGTGAGCCTGGCCTTGCGGTTGTGTTGTTCAATTTCGCCGTAACCGTCCAGGGTGACTCCCAACCATATATCTTCGGCGGGGTCGCTGCGCAGGTGTTGCTCGGAGCGCACCCAGTGGTGCAGCGGCGACGACAGCGTCGTGACATCCAACGGGCCGATGCCGTTGACCTGCAGCGCCCCCTCGAAGTTGCTCTGCGAGGAGGGTTTGCTGTCTGCCGACAAACAATGGCGGCAGACCACCTCCCGCCAGTAATCAAAGCGACGGGATGGCGAAACGGCAAGGGTCGAATAGTGGTTGGTCTCAGCCATGATGGCGCTCACCTTCATGTGGCATATCGAAAAAGGGGCACTGTTACAGAAGTTCGCGTAGGCAATATTCACGCCAGCGGTATTCGCTGGTCCATGCTGCGGCCATCTCAGCCTTCGTCCTTATAGCGCCAACAGGCGCTTTCTAAAACCTCCCATATCGCTCCCCATTTCGGGGCAAAAATGCTGCTTTTCCCTCGACGCTGCACCATCGCGGCTCATCCTCAAGCGGGTGTTACGGCGCTGTCGTTTCCAACCAAACGATTGTCCTTGCGAACAAAGCGACGTTGCCCAGTCCTCCCTAACTTTTACCTCACGTTGTTTCCAGCAACTGCGCTGATGAGGTAGCCCATGCAATTACAAAAACAGCGAATAGCCGACGAGTTCAGGTGGCTGCATAGGCGCGACCTGGTGCCCGAAGAGTTTTTATCGTGGGTGCTCGAGTGGGCGGCGTGTGCACTGCGCGCCCGGCTGGCAAACGCACCAGGCAAAGCTGAGCGTGTTCTGAACATAAAATAACAAGGAGCCTGTGATGGAATCTGCAATCGATAAACACCTCATGTGCCCGCGCACGTTATCGCGCCGGGTACCTGATGATTACCAGCCGCCCTTCCCGATGTGGGTCGGCCGCGCTGATGAGCAGCTGACGCAAGTAGTGATGGCCTATCTGGGGGTGCAGTACCGGGGAGATAGCCAGCGTGAGCGGGCCTTGCAGGCGATGCGCGAGATTCTCGGCAGCTTTAGCTTGAGCGACGGCCCGCTGACTCACGACCTGACGCACCACACCGACAGCAGTGGCTACGACAACCTGATGATCGTCGGCTACTGGAAAGATACCGGCGCTTACTGCCGCTGGTCACGCTCGCCTGAGGTGGATGGCTGGTGGAGTTCGCCGCAACGCTTGAATGATGGCCTTGGTTACTACCGCGAAATCACCGCGCCGCGGGCCGAGCAGTTCGAGACGCTGTATGCGTTCCAGAGCGATTTGCCCGGGGTCGGGGCGATCATGGACAACACCAGTGGCGAGATCGAGGAGCACGGTTACTGGGGCTCGATGCGCGACCGTTTCCCGGTGTCGCAAACGGACTGGATGAACCCGAACGGCGAACTGCGAGTCGTGGCTGGCGACCCGGCCAAAGGCGGTCGGGTAGTGGTGATCGGCCATGACAATATCGCCTTGATTCGCTCGGGCCAGGACTGGGCAGCGGCAGAAGCGGCTGAGCGCTCGCTGTACCTGGATGAAATCTTGCCGACCTTGCAGGATGGTATGGATTTTCTGCGCGATAACGGCCAGCCGCTGGGCTGTTACAGCAATCGCTTTGTACGCAATATCGACGCTGACGGCAATGTACTCGACATGAGTTACAACATCGGCCACTGGCGTTCATTGGAGAAACTCGAACGCTGGGCGGAATCGCACCCCACCCATCTGCGTATTTTCGTCACCTTCTTTCGGGTAGCGGCAGGGCTCGAGAAGTTGCGGCTCTATCACGAAGTCTCCGTGTCGGATGCAAGCAGCCAGGTGTTCGAATACATCAACTGCCACCCACACACCGGCATGTTGCGCGACGCAAAAGTCAGTTCCAACTAGCCCCCAACTCCACGTTTAGCCCCGCACCTGCCGTCCCTGCGGTAGTGGGGCTCTTTTTGCCCAGAATAAAGGACCTCTGTCCATGAAACAGCTCCGTTACCTGATGCTCGCGGCAGCCGTGCCAAGCGTGTGTGCGCAAGCGTTCGAAGTTGATCCGGGTGATTATGAAGCGCTGCCGGTGGGTGCAACGATCGGTGTGGTCTATTACCAGCATTCCACCACCGACAGCGCTTACGCCAACGGCCACAAAGTCAGCTCCGATTTCAACCTGACCTCCAACGTCGGCATCCTGCGGCTGCTGCACGTCTATCAATTGACTGATCGACTGACCCTGGAGCCGCAATTTCTGCTGCCGTTCGGCCGCGTATCGAGCAGCGGCGATGCCTCGGCCCTGGGCAACACCAGCGGCGTCGGCGACCTCACCCTGACGGCGCCGCTCAAGTACCGCTTGAACGAGGCCAACGACATCCTTGGCGCCACCGTTTACCTCACCGCCCCCACTGGCAATTACGACCGCGACGATGCGCTCAACCTTGGCGAGAACCGCTGGAAGGTCGATCTGCAGGCCGCCTACGTCAAACATGTGGGCGAAAAATGGGCTGTAGACCTGGTCGGTGATGCCATCTGGTACAGCGACAACGACGACTTCGGCTCCAGCTCTGCGCGCCGTGAACAGGAGGTTTCCTACGGGGCACAACTGATGGGGCGCTACATCGTCGACCCTGGCACTTCACTGGCAGTTGGCCTCGGTCACACCTGGGGCGGAGAGAACCAGATTGACGGAACGGCGCAGGACGACCGCGCCGAAACCACCAACTTGCGCGTCACCGCGAACAAGTTCTTCACCGCCAAGGACCAGCTGCAGGTGCAACTGGGCCGTGACCTCGCGGTAGAAAACGGCCCCAAGGAAAACTTCCGCCTGAACCTCAGGTACGTGCGGGTCTTTTAACCCAAGGCCCGACGGCACCAGCAAGCCCCCCCAGCAGATACGGAGCACCAGTACATGACTGATCAACAGGCAACCACTGAGCAGCAGCCCTCGTTGTATACCCGCCTTGGCGGCTACGACGCTATCTACCAGTTCGCCGGCGCGGTACTGCGCAAGACCATGGCCCACCCGGCGATCGGTCATATCTGGGCACATATGTCCGAGTCGACCTTCCAGAAGGAACACATCAACTTCGTCGATTTCCTCTCGCAACACTGGGGTGGCAACGCCAAGTACCGCGGCCGGGATATGGTTACCGCACACCGCGGCATGGGGCTTACCGAGGTTCATTGGCAAGCCACGCTGGATTGCCTGGAGGAGTGCTACAACGACTACAACCTGCCACCGGAACTGCGCAAGGAGGTCAACGATTTCCTGGTCAAGTTCAAACCCGCCGTGATCGGCAGCCCCTCCTACCGCGATGTGGTGTTGGCCAACCCCACGATGGACCCGGCCAAAGGCATGAAAAGCGTCGGCGTAGTGTGGCCCGGACGCACCGATTCGGCTGAGCAGGCAGCCGTGCCCAAGCTGGAGCCGTAAGCCCACCCGGCCACATTCAGGACGCACTCCACTTGGCGCAACGCAGTCCTGCTCAACAAAGCGACTGTCCTGCTCAACCAAGTACCGCTCGCGCGCTGGCGCTAGCTTGTTACCAGGCCCAGCCGCGGCGAGCCTCTCGAACAGTCATTTACCGGCCCCTGCGGCCTGCCACCGGAAACAGGACACCCCATGGCCATCATCCGCCCGACGCTCGAACAGTTGCAGGCCCTCGCCAGCCGCCTGCACATGCAGCTGACCCCCGAACAAGCCAGCGAATACCTGGCACTCATGCAGGCAAGCCTCGACGCTTATGATCTGGTCGACGAACTGCCGGACTTCATCCCCTTGGTGCGCTACGAGCGCACTGCGGGTTACCGCCCCTCCAGCCGGGAGAACCCGTTGAACGCCTGGTACTACCGTACCGAGGTGATGGGCGCCAGCACCGGCAAACTGCTCGGCAAAACGGTTGCACTCAAGGACAACATCTCGCTGGCGGGCGTGCCGATGATGAACGGTGCCGCGCCACTGGCCGGTTTTGTACCGTCATTCGATGCCACCGTGGTTACGCGTTTGCTCGACGCCGGGGTGACCATCCTCGGCAAGGCCACTTGCGAGCACTACTGCCTGTCCGGCGCCAGCCACACCTCGGACCCGGCACCCGTGCACAACCCATTGCGCCCTGGTTTCAGCACCGGCGGCTCGTCGTCGGGCAGCGCCGCGCTGGTTGCTGCGGGCGAAGTTGACCTGGCGGTGGGCGGCGATCAGGGCGGTTCAGCGCGTATTCCCGCAGCGTGGTGCGGCATCTATGGCATGAAGCCGACTTTCGGGCTGGTGCCGTATACCGGGGTGATGGCGATCGAGGCCACCTTCGACCATGTCGGTCCGATGACCAGCAACGTGCGCGACAACGCGCTCATGCTCGAGGTCATGGCCGGTACCGACGGCCTTGACCCACGCCAGGGCGTGCCCGAAGTAGATACCTATGGCAACTACCTCGAGCGCGGTGTACGCGGGCTGCGTATCGGCATCCTCCAGCAAGGTTTCCAGCTCGCTAACCTTGATCAGCGCGTTGGCGACAAGGTGCGCAGCGCCATCGCTCGCTTCGAGGCGTTGGGTGCAGTGGTCGAGGAAGTATCGGTTCCCGAGCATACGCTGGCGGGCTCGCTATGGAGCCCGATCGGCTGCGAAGGCCTGACCATGCAGATGATGCACGGCAACGGCGCGGGCTTTAACTGGAAGGGCCTGTACGACGTCGCCTTGCTCGACAAGCAGGCCGGCTGGCGGACCCAGGCCGACGCCCTGTCGCCCTCGCTCAAGCTGTGCATGCTGGTTGGCCAGTTTGGCCTGGAACACTACCACGGCCGTTACTACGCGAAGGCGCAGAACATCGCCCGTTTCGCTCGCGCCGGCTACGACAAGGCGCTGGAGCGCTACGACCTGCTGGTAATGCCAACCGTGCCCATCATCGCCCAGCCGCTGCCTGCGCCAGGTTGCTCGATCACCGAGAGTGTCTCGCGCGCGCTGGAGATGCTCGGCAATACCGCCGCGCAAGACATCACCGGTCACCCGGCCATGTCCATCCCTTGCGGCCTGGTCGATGGCCTGCCGGTCGGGCTGATGCTGGTCGGCAAGCACTATGCCGAAGGCACGATCTATCAGGCAGCGGCAGCGTTCGAGGCCGCGGTGGACTGGCGCACGCTGTGACCCAGGCAGCAGGCGCTGCGCCCCTGCAAAAAACAACTGGCACAACAACAGATTTCAACAACCGTGTTGGACGAGAGGAGTAATCCCATGACGGCAACTTCAACCCCTGGTGAGCGGGCACGCGCATTGTTTGCAGTGCTCAAGCGCAAAGACCTCATCCCCGAGGGCTACATCGAACAGCTCACCCAGCTGATGGAACACGGCTGGAGCCCGGAAAACGGCGCGCGCATCGTCGCCAAGGCCTGGGTCGATCCGCAGTTTCGCGAGCTGCTGCTCAAGGACGGTACGGCCGCCTGCGCCCAGTTCGGCTTCACCGGCCCACAAGGCGAATACATCGTCGCCCTGGAAGACACCCCGCAGCTGAAAAATGTGATCGTCTGCAGCCTGTGCTCCTGCACGAACTGGCCGGTGCTGGGCCTGCCGCCTGAGTGGTACAAGGGCTTCGAATTCCGTGCACGGTTGGTCCGGGAGGGGCGCACGGTATTGCGCGAGCTGGGCACCGAGTTGCCCGGCGGCATGGTGGTCAAGGTCTGGGACACCAGCGCTGAAAGCCGCTACCTGGTGCTACCGCAACGACCAGCGGGCTCAGAGCATATGAGCGAAGAGCAGTTGCGGCAACTGGTCACCAAGGATGTGCTGATCGGCGTCGCCCTGCCCCGCGTTGGCTGAGCAAGGCCGCCCAACCCCATTCAACTTCCGGAGTGTTCAATATGGATGGCTTTCACGATCTCGGCGGTTTCCAGGGCTTTGGCAAAGTGCCCCACCGCATCAACAGCCTTAGCTACAAGCAGGTGTTCAAGCAGGACTGGGAACACCTGGCCTACAGCCTGATGTTCATCGGCGTCGACCACCTGAACAAGTTCAGCGTCGACGAAATACGTCATGCCGTCGAACGCATTGACGTGCGCCAGCACGTCGGCACCGAATACTACGAACGTTATGTGATCGCCACTGCCACGCTGCTGGTCGAAACAGGCGTCATCACCCAGGCCGAACTGGATGAAGCACTCGGCTCGCACTTCAAGCTGGCCAACCCCGCCCATGCGCAAGGGCGTGCTGCAATTATCGGGCGAGCGCCTTTTGAAGTGGGCGATCGGGTCATCGTACGCGATGAATACGTGGCCGGGCATGTGCGCATGCCTGCATACGTGCGCGGCAAGCAAGGCGTAGTGCTGCACCGGACCACTGAACAGTGGCCGTTTCCGGACGCGATTGGCCATGGCGACCAGAGCGCTGCGCATCAACCGACCTATCATGTCGAGTTCCGCGTGCGGGACCTGTGGGGCGATGCCGCAGACGACGGCCTGGTGGTGGTAGACCTGTTCGAAAGCTATCTGGACAGGGTCGAAAGCCCGCGAGTGGTGCGCGCATGAGTGCCGGCGCCCAGGCAGGCCGGCTGCCGGTGACGGTCCTTTCAGGCTTCCTCGGCGCAGGCAAGACCACCCTGCTCAACCACATCCTGCGCAACCGCCAGGGCCTGAAGGTGGCGGTTATCGTCAATGACATGAGCGAGGTCAACATCGATGCCGCCCAGGTCCAGCGCGACGTTGCGCTGTATCGTGGCCAGGATGAATTGATAGAGATGAGCAACGGCTGTATCTGCTGCACCCTGCGCGCCGACCTGCTTGAGCAGATCAGCGCGCTGGCGCGCCAGCAGCGTTTCGATTACCTGTTGATCGAGTCCACCGGGATTTCCGAGCCGATGCCAGTCGCCGAGACCTTTGCCTTTCTCGACGCCAACGGTTTCAGCCTCAGCGAACTGGCGCGGCTGGATACGCTGGTGACGGTGGTCGATGCCAGCCAGTTCATGGCCATGCTCGACTCTCCCGAAACCGTCGCGCGGGCCGACGTCACCACGGATGACAGCAGGCGCCCGCTGGCCGATCTGCTGATCGAGCAGGTCGAGTATGCCAATGTGATTCTGGTCAACAAACGCGACCTGGTCGACGAGGCGCAGTACCAGGCCCTGCAGGCAGTTCTCGCCGGGCTCAATCCAGGCGCACAGATCCTGCCGATGGTGGCCGGCAACGTCGCCCTGTCGAGCATCCTTGGCACCCAGCTGTTCGATTTGCCCAGCCTTGCCGCAGCGCCCGGCTGGATGAAACAGATGGACGCGCACGACACCCCGGCCGGCGAGTCGCAGACCTATGGCGTGACGTCATGGGTCTACCGAGCGCGCGCCCCGTTCCATCCGCAACGCTTGCTTGATTTTCTTGCACGGCCCTGGCGCGACGGCCGTCTTCTGCGCAGCAAAGGTTATTTCTGGCTTGCCAGCCGCCACCGCGAAATCGGCTTGCTGGTACACAGCGGCCAGCGGTTTCAATGGGACTACGTTGGCCATTGGTGGAACTTCATCGACACGTCACAGTGGCCACAGGACAAGTATCGCTTGCAGGGCATCATGGCCAAGTGGGACAGCATCGTCGGCGATTGCCGTCAGGAGCTGGTGTTCATTGGCCAGGACCTGGATACCCAGACACTGCAACGCGAACTCGACCATTGCCTGCTGAGTGTAGAAGAAATCGCCATCGGTCCGTTGGCCTGGGCAAGGTTGCCGGGGGGCAGCGCGTTCGACAACCGGGCCTTGTCAGCCAGCAAGACGCAGTCATTACCGGCTGATGCCATTTTCTAGTTGGAGGTGCGGAGTACGTCTCGCCGAAAGTCGGCAACCGTTTTGCAGTGGCGAGACAACCGGCCCCGTTAACCCCATCAGCTCGACATTGCACTCTGCCTGGCTGTTCATCTATTGGGCATATTTCCTGGCCCCGTAAACACAGATGACAGCACCCAGCGTCACGAGAAGCATCGTCCAGCTGACATGCTCGTGCAGAAGCAACGCTGCCAGCCCAAGCCCCATGAACGGCTGAAAGAGTTGCAGTTGGCCCACAGCCGCAATCCCCCCCTGGACGAGCCCTCGGTACCAGAACACAAACCCGATCAGCATGCTGAACAGTGAAACGTAGACAAAGCTGAACCACGCCGGGGCACTTACCCTGGCAAAGTCATCAGAGGCTGGAAGATTGACCACCGTCAGCAGCAGCATGAACGGCAACGCTACCAGCAACGCCCAGCTGATCACCTGCCAACCACCCAATGTCCGCGAGAGGCGCGCGCCTTCGGCATAGCCCAACCCACAGACCACAACGGCAGCCAACATCAGCAGATCGCCCACCGCCGACGCCTCGCCTCCGTTCATCAACGCATAGCCAGCGACCAACCCGGCACCTGTCAACGAGAACAGCCAGAACAAGGGCCGAGGTCGTTCACCGCCCCGCAGAACCGCAAATCCTGCGGTACACAATGGCAGGAGCCCGACAAAAACAATGGAGTGAGCAGAGCTTATGTGCTGAAGGGCAAATGCTGTCAGTAGCGGGAAACCGATAACAACGCCGAGCGCTGTTACGGCCAAAGGCGACAAATCCCGCCGTTTGGGCCGAGGCTGGCGTAGCACGATCAGAAAAAGCGCGCCCAGCATGGCGGCAATTGTTGCCCGGGCACAGGTGAGGAACGTCGGTTCGAAGTCGGCCACTGCCACTCGGGTTGCCGGCAACGAACCCGCAAAAATGGCGACACCTATGAAACCGTTGATCCACCCGCTTGCTGATTTTTCCATCGTTAAGTCCTCAATAAGCCAAGGCTCAGTACATCACCGACAGGCTCACCCAGACCATGTACAATCCAATACACTTAAACCAAACTGTTATGCATATGACTCCAGCACAGTTGAGGGTGCGATGAAACGGGACGGAACGCGTATTCGAACTGTCATGGGTGAAATCCAGTCGCGGATAGCCTCTCGAACCTACACACCAGGCGCAAGAATTCCCTCGGTGCGTGCGATGGCTCAGACCATGCAGGTGTCGGTTTCTACGGTGCTTGAGGCCTATGAAAGGTTGATGGCTGAGGGTGTACTCAACTCTCGTCCTGGCTCCGGCTTTTACGTAGCCGGGCCAGTGGCGCCCTTGGTACTC
The DNA here is from genome assembly GCF_900291005.1 of Pseudomonas sp. Kh14. Lineage (NCBI taxonomy): Bacteria > Pseudomonadati > Pseudomonadota > Gammaproteobacteria > Pseudomonadales > Pseudomonadaceae > Pseudomonas > Pseudomonas sp. Kh14. Next base: position 49,032 of record NZ_OLKJ01000028.1, on the reverse strand, counting down.
ACCGAACTCGGCCCAAGGCTTGATCGTGAAGTGGACCCGTTGTGGATCTCGCGCCAGTCTCTTGACACCGCTAGCGATGCGTTGAAACCGGGGTGCGGTTGGCTACCTGCCTCCTGGATGTTCGAAGCCGGCTTGCGCAAAGCGCTTCGAACCGTTGCCCGTTCTGACACGTCGAAACTGACTGAGTACGCCTCGCCACTTGGGCATCTGCCTCTCAGGCAATTCTTGTCACGGAAGCTGAAAGGCATCGGGATCGAAGCCCCTCTTGAACAGATCATGCTGACTGAGTCCGGCACCCACGCCATCGACCTGATCTGCCGTTTTCTGCTGGAGCCGGGGGACACTGTGCTGGTCGATGACCCCTGCTATTTCAATTTTCACGCACTGCTGAAAGCGCACAGGGTGAACATCGTAGGCGTTCCCTACACCGCGACGGGCCCGGACATCGATGCTTTTGGCGCTGCCCTGCTCGCGCATTCTCCCCGGTTGTACATAACCAATTCAGGCATCCACAACCCGACCGGCGCCACCCTGTCTCCGGTCACGGCACACAGGTTGCTAAAGCTGGCCGACACCTCCAGCCTGGTGATCGTAGAGGACGACATCTTCGGGGATTTCGAGAATGCACCAGCGCCACGGCTGTCTGCCTTCGATGGCCTCTCTCGTGTCATCCAGATAGGTAGCTTTTCAAAGACCATCTCTGCTTCGATTAGATGCGGCTACATCGCGGCTCGCAGTGACTGGATCGAGAGCCTGGTCGATCTCAAGATTGCGACCACATTCGGGGGTGGCCGCCTGGCCGCGGACATCATCCATCTGGCGATTACCGATAGCGGGTACCGGAAACACATGGAAAGTGTTCGCCTCAGGCTGGCCGAGGCTATGGACAGAACGGTGGCGAGGCTTCAAGCCATTGGTATCAAGCCCTGGATAACGCCCCAGTCAGGCATGTACGTCTGGTGCCAACTTCCTCAAGGCAAGGATGCAGCAACGCTGGCTCGGGCTTGCTTGAATGAAAGTGTAGTGCTGGCGCCCGGAAATGCGTTCAGCCAGTCGATGGCTGCGGGTGATTTCCTCCGTTTCAACGTTGCCCAATCGGCTGATGCCAAAATTTACGAAGTGTTGAAACGGGCCCTGAGTGCTTAGTCGCGAAACTTCCTGTTTAACCACGTCAGCTCATTCCGCCCAACGCCGTATTTCGAGGAGGCGACGCTGTCGCTTCCTCGAAAAGGGACAAAGTGTTTCAGCTAGTGCAATGAGGGCGACATAAGCACAAATCAGGACACCCAGGATTCCACTTCTTCTGCCCCGTACTGGGCTTTCCATTCCTTGAGCAGCTTGTGGTTGCCACCCTTGGTCTCGATGACCTCTCCATTATGCGGGTTCTTGTACTGCTTCACTTGCCGAGCACGGCGTGGGGCTTTCTCTGTAGCCGCAGGAGCTGCGGACCGGCGACTGGCCTGAGGATCCAGGATGTTGATGATATCGCGCAGGCTGTAACCGTATTTGCTTAGCAGGTCACGCAGCTTGGTCTCGAACTCGATCTCTTTCTGAAGCTCACCGCTGCTTTTCATGGCTTCCAGTTCGGCCAACTGGGCCGCCAACTTCTGTTCAAGCTGTCTAAACTCTGCCAAACGCGACATGTGCATACTCCTGAATACGTGGATGCTGTTTAGAGAATCCTAACGCAGTTCAAGTTCAAACCAAAATTAAAATCAGCGGCCAGTCTTTTTCCTTCTTGCTGCTGCTCCCGTCCCCCCATTCTGTGACCGGAAGATCTACCGTCAGCTCGACGATTGGGTACATCTCCTTCTAGGCGCTGTATGAAAAACCTTGATACTTGGTGATGCTGCGTTGAGAACAGCCTCGGAATGCTCAATTACTAACCCGTAGACTCCGCTTACTCGGCTGTTTCGCCTTGCCTGAACTTCGTCTCAAGGTTTTCATACAGACCCTAGAACTCCACCTTCCCCCGCCCCGCCTTGACAGTGCTCCGCCTGGCTTTTCCTTCGAGGCGGCGGGTCTTCGAGCCGAGGGTCGGCTTAGTGGGGCGGCGTTTCTTTTCGGTCTTGCCTGCGGTGATGATCAACTCGGCAAGACGCGCCAATGCGTCAACACGGTTCTGCTCCTGGGTGCGGTACTGCTGGCCCTTGATGATCAATACGCCGTCGCCGGTGATGCGACTGTCACGCAGCGCCAGCAGCCGCGCCTTGTAAAACTCGGGCAACGATGAGGCCGGGATGTCGAAGCGCAGGTGTACCGCGCTGGACACTTTGTTGACATTCTGCCCACCCGCGCCTTGCGCGCGGATGTATGTGAGTTCGATTTCGGCATCTGGCAGATGCACGTTATTGGAGATAGTCAGCATGATAGGGCCCTTGTCATTGCCCATTATCACAGACTGCGCCGCTCCCCCATAGCACAATGCAGGGTTCTTTGAATCAGTGCGCAAGCCGACCCAAGCGAGCCCTCCACTGGTCGGGGCTCTGCACTTCATGCCAGCCAGCGCTAGAACGCGTGCGCTATCAAAGCGTTACGCTCTGTTTTACCGGCAGTTGTACACGAAACGTTGTTCCCACTCCGACCTGGCTTGATACGGTTATCTCCCCACCGTGTTTCTTTACAATGCCATAGGAAAGGGACAGGCCTAGCCCGGTGCCTTGGCCGACGGGCTTGGTGGTGAAAAAAGGATCGAAGATCTTCTTGATGTTCTCCGGTGCTATCCCCGCGCCTGTATCTGCAACTTCGATGCACACCCAGGCGCCTTGATGAGCAGTGCCCAATGTGATGGTGCCCCGCTCGGGGCCCATGGCTTGGGCGGCGTTGAGCACCAGGTTCATTATCACTTGGTTGATCTGCGACGGCAGGCATTCGACAGGGGGTAACGGCTGGTACCGTTTTACCAGGTCGGCTTTATGTTTCAGCTCGCTCGCGACGATGTTAAGCGTGGAGTCAATGCCCTGCTGCAAATCGGCTAATTGCCACTGCTGAGCGCTGTCAACCCGCGAGAAGTCTTTGAGGTCCTTGACGATATGCGCCACTCGACCGATTCCGTCCTTGGACTCCTTGATGAGGATCGGGATGTCTTCCATGAGAAATTCCAGCTCCGTCTGCTCACGAAGCCTTTGCAAGCGCCCAGTGGTTTCGTTTGCGCCGAGCCTCAGTTCGGCCTCGCGATAGGCGTCGAGCATCGCTGCCAGTTGCTGGAAGTACCCTCCCAGAGTGCCCAGGTTGGAGGACACGAAACCGATCGGATTGTTGATCTCGTGCGCCACGCCGGCGGCCATCTGCCCCAACGAGGCGAGCTTCTCCGATTGCACCAGCTGGCTTTCCAGCTGCTTGCGCTCCTCGATCTCCTGCTGCAGCGCCTCGCTGGCTTGGGTCAGTTGCTGGGTACGCCGCTCTACCCGCTGTTCGAGCTGGTGCATTTTCAGCGAGGCTCGTTGGGTCATTTCCCACTTGGTCAGCAAGGTGCTGGCCATTTGCTGGACCTCGATGTTGTCGAACGGTTTTTTCAGGATCAGCAGGCGATCGTGGGCCTGCAGCCGGTCGAGCAACTCATCCCAGGAATAGTCCGAGTAGGCGGTGCAGACGACTACCTGCAACAGCGGGTCCTCTTCCCACAGGTGCTCAATGGTCTGAGCGCCATCCCATCCACCTGGCATTCGCATGTCGACGAAGGCTAACGCGTAGGGCTTGCTGGCCTGCAGCGCACGCTTCAGCAGGCCGAGTCCTTCCTCACCGCCATAGGCTGAATCGAGTTCGAATACCGGTCGTTCGTTCTTGACCTGCTCGCCGAACAACAACCCTTCCATCTCGTCCAGCTCAGAGTTCTGCGATCTGGCCGGGGCAAGGATCTTGCGAAAGTCCTCGTGGATAGTCGGCATGTCATCGATCAGCAGGATCCGGCGATTGATCATGTCACTCATGCAGGCTCCGTCACCGCAATCAGCGGGATCCTCAGGGTAAAGACAGCACCCAAGCCAGGGCCGTCGCTGTGTGCGGTCAGGTGACCATTCATCTCGATGGCGGCCAGGGCGCAACTGTGCAAGCCGAAGCCATGCCCGTCCTTGCGCGTGGTGAAGCCATGGGCAAAGATCTTCTGCAGGTTTTCAGGGGCAATGCCTTCGCCTTCGTCCAGCACGCTCATTTCCAGGAAGCCCCCCTCAACGATGCGCGTCCTGAGGATCATCGTCCGCGGGTCGCTGCCGGGGCCGGACATGGCGTACTTGGCGTTGCTGATCAGGTTTATCAGAATCAGCAACAGCCGATGCCGGTCGCCCATCACCAGAGGCAGATCTGCGAAGTCGCGCACTACCCTCACTTGATGCCGGGTCAACGCGCCTGCGTTCATGCGCAGCGCGTCCTCGACCAGGTCGTTGACCGACAGCGGCTCTGGCACATTTTTAGCGCCGGCATAGGATTGCTGGGTGGCCACCACTTCCTTGATGTGGTCGATGCTCTTGTTCATTCGTTCCAGCTCGATCGCCATCTCCTTCTGTTCATCGGCGATCGCCTCGGTCAGCTGGTTGAGGTAGCCGGGAAGCAACCGGCCTCTGGGATCCTCGTCGAGAAACCGACCGATGTCAGTGGCATGCTCGCGGAACAGTTGCATGGCTTTGCCCAAACCCTGGGTTTTGCTGCTGCGCAACGTTCGAGCGATGAGATCAGAGGATGTGTTCACGCTGTTGAGCACGTTGCCCACGTTGTGCAACACATTGGTGGCGATCTCCGCCATACCTGCCTGGCGCGCGGCGTTGAACAGCTCGCTCTGAGCGTTCCGGAGCTCCAGGGTGCGTTCCTCGACCCGCTGTTCCAGGACGTCATTGGCGCTTTGTAATGCGTTGTTGACCCGTCTCACCTCGGCGAAGCTGCGCACCAGCAACGCAGCCAGGCAAATGACCGAGAACATCAGCAAGCCTGATAGCCATAACGTGTAGAGATGGTTTTTACGGTTGATCCTTTCAACCTGCTGTTGATCCCTGTCCAGGAGGCTGGTGATCGTATCCAGGCGTTCGTCGACCGGAATCGCCTCGATCTGCTCGAGCAGGCGGTTGACGACAGGTTGCTCGCGCAGGATCAACGCCACGTGATTGCTCAACAGATTGAGGGGCGTCTGGAATTCTTTGGGCAGGTTCTCCGTGTTAACAGCCAAGTTGCCTAACCCCACCTCTATCTCGGCAGCCCTTTCCACAGAGGTAACCTGCGCGAACTCCAGGGCACTTAGCAAGAGGTCATAAGTGTCAGTGACGAATACGTGTACCTCCTGCCGATTCGGGGCCAGCATGGTGTTGATCCGGGCCTGAATACCGTCCTCGGCTGTGGGTAGAAATGCCAACGAATTTCGCAGCAAGGCATTGTGCGACTTGAATTGCTCCACGAGCCGAGCCTTTTCCCCGAACGCAGAAAGAAAACCGTCATGGGCATCGCGCCACTGGTCTGAGTCATCGCGCCCTTGCTCGGCTTCCCGGCGGTCGAATCGTGCCCACAGCCGCTTCATCTCCTTGAGAGGGATCACAAGTGGATCGTAGTTATGGGAGACGGCTACCCGGGCCTTGAGCACCTCGTTTTCCCATACTGCATCCTGTTGCTTGAGCTGACGAATGAGATCTCGGGATTCGTTGTAGGTCTGGGTCTGCTCAGACCCGGAATTCAGGTACAAGTACAGCAGCATCGACGCCAGTACAAAGACCAACCCACTGAATAGAATCAGGCTTGTACGCCGAGAAATCACCCTCATGGCTGACCCGCCTTTTCAGCAGTAAGGGTTTTGAGAAACAGCATGATGAGCCTGCGGTCCTCATCGCTTGGGATTCGTCCAAGCTGATACTGGAACATCACGTCGATCGCACGCTCCAGCGTAGGCGCCGAGCCATCGTGGAAATAGGGCGCGGTCATCGCCACATTGCGCAGGCTCGGCACTTTGAACACACCCCGGTCGGCCTCCTCTCCGGTCACGTTGAAGCGGCCCTGATCCGCCTCGGTGGGGTGGCCGCGATCCGCGATGTAGTCGCCGAACACGCCAAATTTCTGGAACATGTTGCCCCCAATATTCACCCCTTGGTGGCAGGCGATGCAGCCATAGTCCTTGAAGCGCTGGTAGCCGTATTTTTCTTCCAGGGTGAGCGCTTCGGTATCGCCCTGCAGGTAACGATCGAAACGTGCACCAGGGGTAAGAAGCGTCCTTTGGTAATCGGCCAACGCGCTGAGGATGTTGTCCTTTGTCACCGCGTCCGGGTAGGCATCCTTGAACGCCTGACGGTAACGCACGTCTGCGGCGATGCGCTGCTCGATCACGCGCCAGTCTCCGCCCATCTCGTGAGCGCTGGTGATCACGGCATTCCCCTGCTCCTCGAGTGACTCGACCCGGCCATTCCAGAATTGTCGGAAATTAAGACTGGCATTGAGTACCGTTGGCGTATTGACCGCAAGCGGCAGGCCATCTGCACCCATGGAGAACGCCCGGCCATCGACCCCGTACGTATCCAGACGATGACAGCTGGCGCAGGACAGTGTGCCGTTGCGCGACAACCGCGGATCGTTGAACAGCTGGCGGCCCAGCTCGACACGCCCAGGTGCCAGAGTGGGAATCGGAGGCAGCGGCTTGAGCGGCTCGTCCAGCAGCTCGGCCCCGCTGTCCACACTCAGAACGAGTAGCACCCACAGGCTCAGGCAACGTCGCAAGCGCTGCGGGTGAAGAACGGAACGAAAACGACAGGTTGTCTGCGCGAACATCCGGGAGAATCCTTTTCCCTGGGCTTACGGATATACAGAAGGGTGGTGCCATGCCGTCAGGTTAGATGCCTTCCAGACAATTTGCCTGCCACCCGCCACGCCTTGCTCCGACACCTGTCGCGGAAAAATGATCTAGCCTTTGACCTAAGCACTCGTTGAGCTCGAGTGCTCCATCGATCGACCGCGTGAGGCCTGCCATGGAAGTGCAACCGAACCCGAACCCACCCTATCGGCCGACCGTGTTGCTAGTAGACGACGAGGAGTCGATTCTTAACAGTCTACGTCGGCTATTGCGTGGCCAACCCTATGACGTGAAGCTGGCGACCAGCGGCGAACAGGCACTGGCGCAAATGGCCGAGGGCCCGGTAGACCTGGTGATGAGCGATGCGCGTATGCCAGGTATGGACGGCGCCACCTTGTTGGCGCAGGTCAATCAGCATCACCCCTCGACCGTCAGGATCTTGCTGACCGGCTACGCCGACCCGAGCGCAATCATCAAGGCCGTCAATGACGGTCAGATCCACCGTTACATCAGCAAGCCCTGGAACGACGACGAATTGCTACTGACCTTGCGCCAGGCCCTGGAGCACCAGCATTCCGAACGCGAGCGCCAACGCCTGGAGCTGCTGGCACGTCGGCAGAACGCCCAGCTGAAACTACTCAATATCAACCTGGAGAAACGCGTCGCAGCCCGTACCACGGAGCTGCAACAGACCGCTGACATGCTCGATCTGGCCTACGAAGAGCTGAAACACAGCTATGTTACCGGGACCGAGGTGTTCTCGATGCTGGCTAATCTGCGGCTGCCTCCAGCCAAGCAGACCAATCGGCAGATCATCGAACTGGTGCGTTGCTACTGTCGGGCCCACGCCTTGGACGAGGCGATCAGCCGCGATCTGGCCATGGCTGCGGCGCTGTACAACATAGGCAAATTGAGTTGGCCGGATAGCATGATCGTTGCCCCTTCGGACCAGTTGATGCACAGCGACCGCGACCGCTATCGCGACTACCCACGCCAAAGTGAAGCGCTGCTGATGACCCTTGAGCCCATGAAAGATGCCGCGCGCCTGATCCTGCATCACCAGGAGCACTGGGACGGCAGCGGTTTCCCCGACCGGCTCAAGGGTGAAGCTATCCCGTTCGGCGCTCGCTTGCTCAAGCTGGCCGTGGACTTCGTTGAGCTGCAACGGGGTTTGATTCTTGAACGGCAGATGAACAGTGACGAGGCCTTGCTCTACCTGCGCAAGTATGCCGGCCGGTTGTATGACCCGGCGCTCCTAGAGGACTTCGTCCAGGTTTGCGCATCGTTCCACAGCGATCTCACCTTGGTGGACCCTGAAGTCCAGGTGTGTACCACGCGTGACCTGGCGCCGGGAATGGTGCTTGCGCGCAACCTGAACGCCGACAACGGCATGTTGCTGCTTAACGCTGGCAAGGTTTTGAGCGCCGCGCTGGTGGAAAAGCTGGTGGCCTTTGAATCGATGGAGGGTGGTAAGTACTGCATTTTCGTTCGGGTCCCCTCGAACGACCCTATAACGCCTGGAAGATCGGACTTGGCGCCGTGCTGAATGGAGGTGGGGCGCTCATTCAGCCTTGCACCTCCGGGACTGCACGTACAGCACGCCGTCCCCCCGCCACACCGGCGATACGCCCAAGCGCTATGCTTTTTCTGGCAGGAGGGCCGCGCATGTGTGGAAGGTTGAGTCAGTACCGAGGCATACACGACTTTGTCGAAACCCTGAGCCTGCCAGAAGCCTGGCGGAACAACGTCGGCGACCAGCCACTTGGCCGGTACAACGTCGCGCCGACCACGCCGGTGGCAGTGCTGCGAGTGGATGAAGCAGGCCCGCGGGCGGACCTGGTGAGATGGGGCTGGCGGCCGCATTGGGCGACCGATCGTGCCGCGCCGATCAACGCCAGGGTCGAAAAGGTGGCACACGGCCCCTTCTTCCGGGCGATCTGGCCGCACCGAGGCATAACGCCGATCGACGGCTGGTATGAATGGGTCGATGAAGGCGGACCGAAGAAACAGCCGTACTACATCCGACGCCGGGACGGGCGCCCTTCCCTTTGCGCCTGCATCGGCCAGTTCGCTGGCAGCGAGCATGACGGGTTCGTCATCATTACGGCCGATGCCCAGGGCGGAATGGTAGATGTGCACGACCGCAGGCCAGTGGTTTTGGCCCCAGACCTTGCGCGTGAGTGGATGCAAACCGCGACGCCGGGCGAACAAGCCGAGCAGATGGCGCTCAACCTGGGCGAGCCAGCCGAGGCCTTCGAGTGGTATCGAGTGAGCACAGCCATTGGCAATGTGCGCAACCAAGGCGCCGAACTGATAGAGCCGCTTCAGTGAAGCAGTAGTAGACCATGCCGGCCCTAGTACCGGCAGCGCAACATCATGGACCACTGATGTGCAGGGTTTCAACTCGGGGGGCCGGGTCGACTTGGAACCCGCGCAGCACGATGATTAGTAACACCACCGTCCACAATGGCACTTACGCAAGCGGTTACTGTTGAAATGGCACGACTCGACGAACAGGGAATACCGTTATCAAAGGCTGCACAGATTCGAAGGCGGTCGACCCGCCCGTGGTTGCGGTGGGTCCGATCGCAGACCTCGGCGAACTCACCCGGCAGAACAAGCTCCGCTTTTCTGACTTTCCACGTACTGTTCAGCCATAACCTTCCCTTCGAGAATGGCTTCTGTCGAAGAGGAGAATGGTCGACTCACACGCAGGGTTCGCGCCGTTGCGCCCGGCTTCCCTACCTCGACCAACATCCCTGTGGGAAATTCGACGCTCGACTCCCACAGCACGTAAATCGATGCCTGGTAACCAAGGTAGGAATGCACGTAAAGGTCATGACTGGTGGACTGAAGGCTCATCACTTTCTCCAACTGGGCGCCTCAATGCGCTTTTGATGGAGATACGACTCAAGCGATCTGACGAGCGTTCCGTTTTCCCTGCATTGTTATCCGTGAAGACGCGAGCCTCTGCGCGGGAGTGGTTCAGGCCCTGGTGCTTTGGGCGCAGGAAAAGCCTTGGCGACCCAGTCGTGAGCACGCTCGAGCGCCCAGGCCATCGCCGCAGACAGTTTCTGTCCACGGCAGTCAGGGTGTACCTCTTCGAGCAAGAGCACGCCTTTTTTCCCGTAGATACCCAAGAAAAGTTGAGTGGCGTTTTCAAGTGAGAGTCGGGCTTGGATGTTGATTAAAGTGCCACAGGGTAGGCGCTCATCGTAGTTTCGGGAATGCAACGCAGAATTGGCCCATTCCCAATAGATTTTGCCGCGATTACGCATGGAACGGACCTTGAACTCATGTTCTTGACTAGAGAGACAGAATACACAGCTGTTCCAATGAATCCACTGCTGAAGGTGTGTGTTACATTTTTTTACATCTGCTTTTTTCATTTAACAGCCGTGATCACACCACCACCCACCCCTTCAAGCGCCGCGCGATCAGCGCACGGTCGCTCAAGGAATGTGGCTACGGTGTTCCGCTAGGCGAGCGCCATGAATTACCGGCGGATGGACAACCTGGCCTAGCGGACAGGCAACCTGGAGCATGACGCATCACGTTCTGCAGCCTTGGCGTCGGTATCGGCCTTGGAGTTCCATCGGTTCATTGCATGTGCTCGGATTGCTCATGCGTCGCTGCAAACACTAGATGCTGGTGGAGAGCCCTCAATCGAGAGCAAGATAACCGCACCCAAGCGATGGGCAAGATTTTCCGGCCGTCTTTCGACACAGGAGTGACCATGAAAGAGCACCATTACGCTGTCACCGTAAATTGGATAGGTAACACGGGTGCAGGTACTGCCAGTTACACGGCGTACCAGAGAGACTTCAACGTGGAGGCTCCAGGCAAGGCACCTATCCTTGGCTCTGCCGACCCCGCCTTTCGCGGGAACCCTGAACGCTGGAACCCTGAAGACATGTTGCTGGCCTCGATCTCGGCCTGCCACAAGCTTTGGTATCTTCATCTGTGCGCAGTCAACAACGTGAACGTCCTGGAATATGTCGACTACCCGGTGGGCCGGATGCTTGAAGGGGATGGCCAGCGCAAGGGCCATTTCAAAGACGCTGAGTTAAGGCCTCAGGTCATTATCAGCAGCCAGTCAGATCTGGATCTTGCAAGACGCCTGCATGACGATGCTCACCACGAATGTTTTATTGCCAACTCAGTTAACTTCCCTATCAGATGCAGTGCTGTTATCAAGCATCAGGACTAGATGTTTTGAATACAACTGTTTCCTTTGTTTAACAATGGCTTCTAATCGACGCTATCAATAGAAGGGGCGAGGCTCTCTTTCACGAGAGGCCGCTCCTTCGATGGGTGAGCCCCCTCAGGCCGTCCCAAACAGGCTCGCCCATGGTGAGCAGACGGATGTCATACTGATGGTAGGTTTGCCCTCGAGAACCTGGTGGCCAGCGGTGACGCCGACAAAACAAGTCGAATAGATCCGGAAAGTCTTTGATTGCTATGGCCGTGCGCAAAGGCGAGGACGTGCGCAAAGTGCTGCAAAACAGCAGCTCTGTCGCTTACTCCGACAGCGCAAGCGGTGTAAACCTCTCTAAAATCCTGCTCCCTCGCCATGACCCTGTATTCAGGTGCTGTCGTGAGCAGGAGCCAGCATCATGCCGCAGCCCAGGGCTCCTCGACTATCCGGCATCGCCAGAAGCCGACGCAGCAATCAAAGATAGTGGCTTGACACCGCTACCCCATGCAGCAAGCTGACTGCGAACGCCGACAGGTCACTGCCGCGTATCTAGCCCTGCGTCAGCAACACCTCGTCTCGCGCGGCCTCATTGCGATGCGCTGAAACCTCGACCAGCACATCGATCTCAGGCTGGCTGCAAGTTTCGGTACAGCCGTGCTGCCTGTGGGGTGATTGGTGAGAAGCTCATCTGGCATCTAATGACCTTGCACAACCTGATCAGGCTGCGTGCCCATACTCGCGAGAAAAACATCGGTATCCCGATTGGTCCGCAGGCAGACCACGCGACAGCCCGGCGGGGCCGTCGCTACGAATCGCTTCATCGCTTCCCGAGACGAGGCTTTCGTCCGCCACATGAACCTGAAAAACTCCGGCAGATTGGCCAGCAACTCCGGGCAGTTGTCCGGCAAGTCAGGCCGGGATCGACCGCGGTTCAACATCGTTCTGAGGAGCACGCGCCAGAATCGAAGCGGAGCCGAGCGATCAATCCATATCACCATGTCAGCGCGGGCCAGCCGGTTGTTCCATGTGGTGGAATGCCCGCCTTCGAAGATCCAGTGCTCACGGGCCTCGATCTCATGACAAAGACGCGTCTTCTCGTCCCGGCTACGCTCGACCCACCCTGGCTGCCAATGAATCGTGTCGATGTGCACGACAGGCAAGCCTGTGCGCTCGCCAAGCTTGCGCGCCAGGGTACTTTTCCCAGACCCTGGCTGACCAATGATCATCACCCGTTGCATTCAAGCTCCCTCTTGCCATGCCTGCTGAATTTTGGGCGCGCGATTTTACGGCAATGGGCGACGTGGTCAACTGCAAGCGCTCTCATGCTCTGGGCGTTTGTTGCAAGTCGGCAACTGATCACGCCTCAAGTGGTGTAACTCATCGTGGCGCTGGCCACTGAGTTCGTCGTTTGGTTGAGCACGGCCGGCAGCTTGGTTTAAGGATAAGCGCTGACCACCTCGAACGCCTCCAATTGCATGCAGCGTCTTTGCAGGCACCACTCGTCGTTCTGCACGCGAATCGCCGCAGAGAGGAAAAGGGAGCAGTGACCGAAACACCGTTCCCGCCCCCGCCGTCGAGGAATGCGGAGTGCGTGAAACGGATCTCCGATCTCCACAAACAGTGGGTGCCTGTGCTGATTGAATTGGGGATCAAGCGTCGCCCCCCATACAACTGCCGTCACACCTATGCGACAATACGCTTAATGTCCGGCCTCAACCCCGCATTTATCGCCCAACAGCTGGGTCACAGCATTCAGATGCTGCTGTCGACGTATGCCCGTTGGCTTAATTCAAGCTCCGACTGGAGCGAGCTGGAAAAACTCAAGATTGGTATCAAATCGGTATCAGCTGAAAGCCCAGCGTCGTAAGTTACTGATAGGTAAGCCCTTTGATCTCCACCGCTAACATCACCATGCAGTTCGGCTCCAAGCCGCTGTTCGAAAACGTTTCCGTCAAATTCAACAACGGCAACCGCTACGGCCTGATCGGCGCCAACGGTTGCGGCAAGTCGACCTTCATGAAAATCCTCGGCGGTGACCTGGAGCCGTCCGCAGGACAGGTCATGCTCGAGCCGAATACCCGCCTGGGCAAGCTGCGCCAGGACCAGTTCGCCTACGAGGAATTCACCGTGATCGACACGGTGATCATGGGCCACGGCCAGCTGTGGAAAGTCAAAGCCGAGCGTGACCGTATCTACTCGCTGCCGGAAATGACCGAAGAAGACGGCATGGCCGTCGCCGAGCTGGAAACCGAATTCGCCGAAATGGACGGCTACACCGCCGAGTCCCGCGCCGGTGAACTGCTGCTGGGCCTGGGTATTCCGCTGGACCAGCACTTCGGCCCGATGAGCGAAGTGGCTCCGGGCTGGAAGCTGCGTGTCCTGCTGGCCCAGGCGCTGTTCTCGGACCCGGACGTGCTGCTGCTCGACGAACCGACCAACCACCTGGACATCAACACCATCCGCTGGCTGGAAACGATCCTCACGGCGCGTAACAGCACCATGATCATCATTTCCCACGACCGGCACTTCCTCAACAGCGTCTGCACCCACATGGCTGACCTGGATTACGGCGAGCTGCGCCTGTTCCCGGGCAACTATGACGAGTACATGACCGCAGCCACCCAGTCGCGTGAGCAGCTGCTGTCGGACAACGCCAAGAAGAAAGCCCAGATCGCCGAGCTGCAGACCTTCGTCAGCCGCTTCTCGGCCAACGCCTCCAAAGCCAAGCAGGCCACTTCACGTGCCAAGCAGATCGACAAGATCCAGCTGGCCGAGGTCAAGCCGTCCAGTCGCGTCAGCCCGTTCATTCGTTTCGAACAAGCGAAGAAACTGCACCGCCAGGCCGTGGTCGTCGAGAAAATGGCCAAAGCCTTCGACGACAAGGTGCTGTTCAAGAACTTCGACATCACCGTCGAAGCGGGCGAGCGCGTTGCGATCATCGGCCCCAACGGTATTGGCAAGACCACCCTGCTACGCACCCTGGTCGGCGAGATGACCCCGGATGCCGGCTCGGTAAAGTGGACCGACAGCGCCGAAGTGGGCTACTACGCCCAGGACCACGCCCACGACTTCGAAGACGACATGACCCTGTTCGACTGGATGGGCCAGTGGACCTCTGGTGAGCAGGTTATCCGCGGCACTCTGGGGCGCATGCTGTTCTCCAACGACGAAATCCTCAAGTCGGTGAAGGTGATTTCCGGTGGTGAACAAGGTCGCATGCTGTTCGGCAAGCTGATTTTGCAGAAGCCGAACGTGCTGGTGATGGACGAGCCGACCAACCACCTGGACATGGAATCGATTGAAGCGCTGAACCTGGCGCTGGAAAACTACCCGGGCACCCTGCTGTTCGTCAGCCACGACCGCGAGTTCGTGTCGTCGCTGGCCACGCGCATCATCGAGCTGTCGGCCGATGGTGTGGTGGACTTCAGCGGTACCTACGACGACTACCTGCGTAGCCAGGGTGTGCTGGTCTGATTGATGGGACGGCCTGGCCATCTCGGATGGCCGGGCCTCTTCGCGGGCTTGCCCGCTCTCCCAAGGCCCCACCAGCGTCCAATACCTGTGCGGTCCCTGTGGGAGCGGAGTCCATCCCCATCCCACCGACCGGCACTGCCCGACGAATAATTCGTTAGCCTGCTGTCTTTTCCTTCGCGCAACGGCCATGATGGGACCACGCCCAACCGCCCGCCCGCGAAAGAGCCCATGACCGCGCAACAACCTGCCCCCGCCAGTAACACCCTGCACATCACCCTGCAGATCCTGTCGATCGTTTTCTATACCTTCATTGCGTTCCTCTGCATCGGCCTGCCGATTGCGGTGCTGCCCAGCTATGTGCACGACCAGCTTGGCTTTGGTGCAGTGATCGCCGGTGTAACCATTGGCCTGCAGTACCTGGCCACGCTGCTGAGCCGCCCGTTTGCAGGCAGGGTGGCGGACACTTTGGGAGGGAAACAGGCCATCCGCTTTGGCCTGTTGGGGATTGCCGGTTGCGGGGTGTTGACGTTGCTGTCAGCCTGGACCCTCACCTTGCCGCTGCTAAGCCTGGCACTGCTGCTCGGTGGACGCTTGCTGCTGGGCATCGCCCAAGGGCTGATCGGCGTGGCCACCTTGAGCTGGGGTATCAGCCAGGTCGGCCCCGAACACACTGCCAGGGTGATCTCGTGGAACGGTATCGCCTCCTATGGCGCGATCGCCATCGGTGCGCCAGTTGGCGTTCTGGCCGTGGACGGGATGGACTTCAGCGTGCTGGGGCCGGCTTTGCTGGTGCTGGCAACCCTTGCCCTGCTGGTGCTTCGCAAGCGCCCCGACGTGGTCGTGATGCGCGGCGAGCGCCTGCCCTTCTGGTCGGCGTTTGGCCGGGTTGCCCCGTGTGGCCTGGGTTTGACCCTGGCCTCGATCGGCTACGGCACCTTGACCACCTTCGTCACCCTGTATTACCTCGAGCGCGGCTGGGCCGGTGCGGCCTGGTGCCTGAGTGCGTTTGGTGTGTGCTTCATCATTTCGCGGCTGCTGTTCGTCAACGCGGTCAACCGCTTTGGTGGGTACAACGTGGCGGTCGCCTGCATGGCCACCGAAGTGCTGGGCCTGAGCCTTCTGTGGCTGGCGCCCTCGCCGCCCTGGGCGCTGGTTGGCGCCGGGCTGACCGGTTTCGGGCTGTCGCTGGTTTACCCGGCATTGGGCGTGGAAGCGATCAAACAAGTCCCCAGCAGCAGCCGCGGCGCAGGGCTGGGTGCCTATGCTGTGTTCTTCGACATGGCCTTGGCCATTGCCGGCCCGGTGATGGGCGCCGTGGCGGTACACCTGGGGTATGCCTCGATCTTCTGCGTGGCTGCCCTGCTCGCCTTGGCCGGGGTCGGCCTAACGTTGTGGCTGGCGCGGCGCGCCCGTCGCAGCTGAACGCTGAGCCGGCGCTGGCGCTCCCAGCACCTGGCTGAAGAACGCTGCCGTTTCTCGCTGCAGCGAATGATGGATATGCCGGCGGTCGACGCCATCGGCGTCCTTGCACAGCGCCGACATTCGCGCGTACTGCTCGGCATCGCAGTGGGCCATGAACACGAAATGCCCGGCACCGGCCAACAGGCGGTAGTCCGGTGTAACCGGCAGTTTGCGGGCCAAGGCCTCGGCATTACGGTCTACGGCCACAAGCTGATCGCTGTCGCCACTGTAGATCAGTGCGGGTACCTGCACACCGGCCAGCGCATGGCGCCCGAACAACAGGCTCAGCGGCGCCATCAACATGACCGCCCCCACTCGCGGGTCGGTCTCGGGCGCCAGTTCGCTACGGTCGGCAATCAGGATGCCGTGGGTCTTGCAGGCGTCTTCGTCATGCGGGCGCTCCAGGCAGTACTGACGCAGACGCTCCAGGTCGGGGCGTGCGCCAGACAGGATCAACGCGGTTTCTCCGCCGGCCGAGTAGCCGATCACACCCACCTTGCCGTCATTCAGATAAGGCCCGACCACTGCATCATCACGCGCTGCGGTGATCGCCGCGCTGACTTGCAGCGGCCGCCCATAAAGATTGCTCAGGGTGCCAAGGCGGCTGTGGTCGCGCACGTTGTCCCCCGGGTGCACCACCGCCACCACCACGAACCCTTGCCGCGCCAGCGACGTGGCCAGGTAATGCAAGGCCAATGGGCTGCCCGTATTGCCGTGAGACAGCACCAGCAACGGGAATCGCCCCATGGCGACGGGCGCCTCTTCGGCCACGTCGACGGGATACCCGTCTATACGGCTGATACGGGTTTTGCCAACGGCCGGGTAGAACGCCAGCGCTTGCATCGGGCGGCTATCGACCGGGTCGGTCAAGGTCATAAGGTGCAGGCCGGCAACCCACGGCGCGGCCTCGGCGCGGGCCAGCAGGCCGCCGAGCAGGACCAGCGCCAACACGCAGCGTGCAAGGGTCATCGGCCAGCGGTTCCTTACAGGACGAAGGGATAACCCAGCATAAAACCGGCCGGAGTTGTGCCGGATGAAAACTGGATGAAACCGCCGTCATGCAAGCTGCGCCTGCACCCTGTGCATTTGCGCATTGCGTCGAACCCGTGGCATAGATGCAGGTCAACGTTTTCACGTGACCGTTTTCGCGCCTTTGAAGGAGATTCATGCATGAGCAAGCCTGCCTACGTGCCACCCAAAGTCTGGCGCAACGACGCAGCCTCCGGCGGCCAGTTCGCCAGCATCAACCGCCCGGTAGCCGGCCCGACTCACGACAAGGACCTGCCGCTGGGCAAACACCCGCTGCAGCTGTATTCCCTGGCTACGCCCAACGGCGTCAAGGTCACCATTGCCCTTGAAGAGCTGCTTGCCCTGGGCCACGCCGGTGCCGAATACGATGCCTGGCTGATTCGCATCGGCGAGGGTGATCAGTTTTCCAGTGGCTTCGTCCAGGTCAACCCCAACTCGAAGATTCCTGCCCTGCTCGACCGCAGCGTGGAGCCGCCGGTGCGGGTGTTCGAATCAGGTTCGATCCTGCTGTACCTGGCAGAAAAGTTTGGAGCATTGCTGCCGAAATCGCCGGCTGCGCGCACCGAATGCCTGAACTGGTTGTTCTGGCAGATGGGTGCGGCGCCTTACCTGGGCGGTGGTTTTGGCCACTTCTACGTGTATGCACCAGAAAAGTTCGAGTACGCCATCAACCGCTTCACCATGGAGGCCAAGCGTCAGCTGGACGTACTTGATCGTCGCTTGGCCGAAAGCCGTTATCTGGGCGGTGAGGAATACAGTATTGCTGATATTGCCGTGTGGCCGTGGTATGGCCAGCTGGTACGCGGCAACCTGTATGACGCTGCGCAGTTCCTGGCGGTTGACGAGTACCCGAACGTACAGCGCTGGGCCGAGGACATCGCCCAGCGCCCTGCTGTGCAGCGCGGTACACGCGTGAACCGTACCTGGGGAGATGAACACAGCCAGGTGCCGGAGCGCCATAGCGCCGCCGACCTGGAAGGTTGACGCAGACCGTGTGGGAGCGGCCCTTTGACAATAAAAGGCCGCCCCCATAATGGGCCCGGTGACGCCTGTGAACACCCCCGACAATGCCCCCCTGCATAAAACCATTTGCCCCTGCGCAAACCTGCGTCCGCCAAGCCCTTCTTGTACACTCCTCGCATTAGCCCCCACCTGCACATTTTTTTGGTGAACGCATGATCGAGGTAACCGAGGTTTCCATTGCCGAGCTGCGCGACGCGCTCGAGTCGGGCCGCACGACAGCGGTCGAGCTGGTCAAGGCCTACCTGGCGCGCATCGACGCCTACGATGGCGCTGACACGGCCACTGCCCTTAATGCCGTAGTGGTACGCAACCCGGAGGCGCTGAAAGAAGCCGAGGCCTCCGATGCCCGCCGCGCCAAGGGCCAAGTGCTTAGCCCGCTGGACGGCATCCCCTACACCGCCAAGGACAGCTACCTGGTCAAAGGCTTGACTGCCGCCTCCGGCAGCCCTGCCTTCAAGGACCTGGTCGCCCAGCGCGACGCCTTCACCATCGAGCGCCTGCGCGCCGCCGGTGCCGTGTGCCTGGGCAAGACCAACATGCCGCCCATGGCTAACGGTGGCATGCAACGCGGCGTCTATGGCCGCGCCGAAAGCCCGTACAACGCCAACTACCTGACCGCGCCCTTCGCCTCGGGCTCGTCCAACGGTGCCGGAACCGCCACCGCCGCCAGCTTCAGCGCCTTTGGCCTGGCCGAAGAAACCTGGTCCAGCGGCCGTGGCCCGGCGTCCAACAACGGCCTGTGCGCCTACACCCCGTCGCGCGGGGTGATTTCGGTGCGTGGCAACTGGCCGCTGACACCGACCATGGACGTGGTGGTGCCCTATGCCCGCACCATGGCCGATCTGCTGGAAATCCTCGACGTGGTGGTAGCCGATGATGCCGACAAGCGCGGCGACCTGTGGCGCCTGCAGCCATGGGTGCCAATCCCCGCTGCCTCGACGGTACGTCCGGCTTCGTACCTTGAACTGGCGGTAGATGCCAGCGCGCTCAAGGGCAAGCGCTTTGGCGTACCACGCATGTATATAAATGCCGATCCCGACGCGGGCACCGCCGAGAAGCCAGGCATCGGTGGGCCGACCGGCCAACGCATCAACACCCGCGCCACGGTGATCGACCTGTGGCAACAAGCACGCCAGGCCCTGGAAGCGGCGGGTGCCGAGGTACTGGAAGTGGACTTCCCGCTGGTGTCCAACTGCGAAGGCGACCGCCCAGGCGCGCCGACCGTGTACAACCGTGGCATCGTCAGCAAAGCATTCCTGCATGATGAACTGTGGGAACTGTCGGGCTGGGCCTTTGACGACTTCCTGCGCGCCAACGATGACCCCAAGCTTAACCGCCTGGCCGATGTCGACGGGCTGAAGATCTTCCCCCACGACCCGGGCACCTTGCCCAACCGTGAAGATGACCTGGCTGCCGGCATGGACGAGTACGTCAACATGGCCAAACGTGGCCTGAAGACCTGGGACCAGATCGAGACCCTGCCCGACGGCCTGCGCGGCCTGGAGCAGACCCGCAAGCTGGACCTGGAAGACTGGATGGACAAGCTGGGCCTGGACGCGGTGCTGTTCCCCACCGTAGCCGACGTTGGCCCGGCCGATGCCGATATCAACCCGGTATCGGCGGACATCGCCTGGAGCAACGGTGTCTGGGTAGCCAACGGCAACCTGGCAATCCGTCACCTGGGCGTGCCGACCGTGACCGTGCCGATGGGCGTGATGGCCGATATCGGTATGCCGGTGGGGCTGACCTTTGCCGGGAAGGCCTATAGCGACAACGCGCTGCTGAGTTTTGCTGCCGCGTTCGAAGCCACCGGCTCGCGCCGGATGATTCCGCCGCGCACGCCGGCGCTCGGCTGAGTCTTACAGGGCCCACAAAAGCAGATCGCGAATTTCAACCATATGTGTAAAAATGCACAAACAGTTGATTTTGCGATCTGCCATGCCTATCACCCCCAGCGAAGAACGCCAACTCACCCTCACCGTGCTCAAGGCCGCCATCCAGGCCCTGGGCAGCGTTGCCGCGCGCAATATGGAAATACTCCTGCACGACCTTGACCACCCCGAACACTCGGTGGTGGCGATCATCAACGGTCATCTTTCCGGCCGCAGCTTAGGCAGCCCGATCCTCGCCGCACCGGAGCAGGACCAGGGTTTCAAGGCACTGATGCAGGCCTCGGCCGACCAGCACGGCAGTGAGCCGGTGGTGCTGCCCGATTACCCCACTACGCTCAAAGGCCGCACGCTACGAAGTGCCACGGCAATCTTCCGTGACAGCAGCGGCCACCCGTTCGCCAGCCTGTGCGTCAACACCGACGTCACCGGCCTGGATGCTGCCATGAACTTTCTCCAGCAGTTGCAGCCGCTGGGGGCCATACCTGCGGTCAACGAACCTGCCGACATGGAGCTGCTGATGAGCGAGATCATCCAGGCCGCCCTGCAGCGCAGCGGCCAGGGGCGGATGAACAAACAGGCCAAGGTCGAGGCCGTGCGCGTCATGCAGGAGCGCGGCCTGTTCATCGTCAAGGGCGGCGTCGAGAAGGCTGCCAGCGCCCTCGGCGTGACGCGCTACACCATTTACAACTACCTCGAGCAACTACGCGGAGCCAGCCAATGACCTTGCACATTCATACCCCCCTGATCGAATCGCGCCCGCTGTCGTTGGCGGCCGGTCGTAATATCTGGCTCAAGCTCGACGCCCTGCAACCCTGCGGTTCGTTCAAACTGCGCGGTGTAGGCCACGCCTGCGAGGTACACCACGCGCGTGGCGCCCGGCACTTTGTGTCCTCGTCAGGTGGCAATGCCGGTTTGGCAGTCGCCTACGCCGGACGCAAGCTGGGGGTGCCGGTGACCGTGGTGGTACCCGAAACCACCACCGAACTGGCCAAGCAGCTGCTGCACCTGGAAGACGCCAAGGTGGTGGTGCACGGCAGTTCATGGCAAGAGGCCAACGCCCTGGCACAGACACTGGTAGGCCCGAACGATGCTTTCATCCACCCGTTCGACGACCCACTGCTGTGGGCCGGGCATGCCAGCCTGGTGGATGAAGTGGCCGAAGCCGGCCTGAAGCCGGACGCGGTGGTGTTGTCAGTCGGCGGGGGCGGCTTGCTCAGTGGCGTGGTAGAGGGGCTCAAGCGCAATGGCTGGGGCGATGTGCCGGTGCTGGCAGTGGAAACCGAGGGCGCGGCGTCGCTGCATGCGGCCATGCAGGCTGGGCATTCGGTGGAGCTGGAGCGCATCGCCTCGGTGGCGACGTCGCTGGGGGCCAAGCGTGTGGCTGATCAGGCGCTGACGTGCGTGCAGCAGCATCCGGTGCACAGCCATCTGGTCAGCGATCGCGCAGCGCTGGAGGCCTGTGAGCGGTTTTTGCTGGACCACCGTGTGCTGGTCGAGCCCGCGTGCGGGGCGGCGTTGGCAGTGGCCTATGATGCCAAGGCACTGGGCGCCTTGCGCAATGTACTGGTGGTGGTCTGTGGCGGCGCTACCGCAACACTGGAGCAGATCCGGGCCTGGCTGCATCAGGCAGACTGAAGCTGCCATCTGTCGGGGGTGATTACGACAGTCACATGCACCTGATCTACTAGGCTCGCCGCAACCGAAAAAGCCCTCGCAATAGCGTCAACCCTGACGAAATGCGTATCCCGCCCTTTCGGTCTGCGGCAAGTGAAGGCACAATGCGTGTCCTTTTTTTGGCCGGCCTGGCCGGGGGCCTTTAAATGATCAAGACGCCGTATTACCTCATCGATAAAACCAAGCTGCTCAGCAACATGGAGAAGATCGCCTACGTGCGCGAACACTCTGGTGCCAAGGCGCTGCTCGCCCTCAAGTGCTTCGCCACCTGGTCGGTGTTCGACCTGATGCAGCAGTACATGGACGGTACCACCTCGTCCTCCCTGTTCGAGCTCAAGCTCGGCCGCCAGAAGTTTGCCGGCGAAACCCATGCCTATAGCGTGGCCTGGGCCGACGACGAGGTCGAGGAGATGCTTGAGAACTGCGACAAGATCATCTTCAACTCGATCGGCCAACTGCAACGCTTTGCCGACCAGTCCGAAGGCAAGGTGCGTGGTCTGCGCGTCAACCCGCAGGTCAGCAGCTCCGACTACCTGCTGGCCGACCCGGCCCGCCCGTTCAGCCGCCTGGGCGAATGGGACCCGGCGAAGATCGAGCAGGTGATCGAACAGATCTCCGGTTTCATGTTCCACAACAACTGCGAGAACGGTGACTTCGGCCTGTTCGACAAGATGCTCACGCACATCGAAGAGCGTTTTGGCCACCTGCTGCACAAGGTCGAGTGGGTCAGCCTTGGTGGCGGCATTCACTTCACCGGTGAAGACTATGCAGTAGACGCCTTCTGCGCGCGCCTGAAGGCGTTCTCGGAAAAATACGGCGTGCAGGTTTACCTGGAGCCGGGCGAAGCCGCCATCACCAACAGCGCCTCGCTGGAAGTGACCGTGCTCGACACCCTGTACAACGGCAAGCACCTGGCCGTGGTCGACAGCTCGATCGAAGCGCACCTGCTCGACCTGCTGATCTACCGCCTCAACGCCAAGATGGCCCCCAATGACGGCGAGCATACCTACATGGTCTGCGGCAAGTCATGCCTGGCCGGTGACATCTTCGGCGAGTACCAATTCGACCGTCCGCTGGCCATTGGCGATCGCCTGTCGTTCATCGACACGGCGGGTTACACCATGGTCAAGAAAAACTGGTTCAACGGGCTGAAGATGCCTTCCATCGTGGTCAAGCAGCTCGACGGCAGCGTCGAAGTCGTCCGCGAGTTCGGTTTCGAAGACTACGTTTCCAGCCTGTCGTAAGACCGGCTTTCAAGTAAGGAGCAAAGGGTAAATTGAAGAAGAACGTTCTTATCATTGGTGCAGGAGGTGTCGCCAAGGTGGTGGCCCACAAGTGCGCGCAGCATAACGACGAACTGGGTCGTATCGCCATCGCGTCACGGAACATCTCCAAATGCCAGGCCATCATCGACAGCGTCAAGGCCAAGGGTAGCCTCAAGGTACCCGCCGACATCCAGGCCTTCTCGCTCAATGCCCTCGATGTCGAGGCAACCAAGGCGCTGATCCGCGAAACCGAATCGCAGATCGTGATCAATGTGGGTTCCGCCTTCCTCAACATGTCGGTGCTGCGTGCTTGCATCGATACGGGTGTCGCCTATCTGGACACCGCTATCCACGAAGAGCCGGGCAAGATCTGCGAGACCCCACCGTGGTACGGCAACTACGAGTGGAAACACCTCGAAGAGTGCCAGGCAAAGAACATTACCGCCATTCTCGGCGTCGGTTTCGACCCGGGTGTGGTGAACAGCTACGCCAAGCTGGCGCAGCAGCAGTATTTCGACAGCATTGATTCGATCGATATTCTCGACGTCAATGCCGGTTCGCATGGCAAGTACTTTGCCACCAACTTCGACCCGGAAATCAACTTCCGCGAGTTCACCGGACAAGTGTGGAGCTGGCAGAACAGCCAGTGGACCAGCAATACCATGTTCGAGGTCAAGCGTACCGACGACCTGCCAGTGGTAGGCTCGCAAAACCTGTACCTGACCGGCCACGATGAAGTTCACTCGATTTCGAAGAACCTCAACGTCCCGAACGTGCGCTTCTGGATGAGCTTCGGCGAGCACTACATCAACGTGTTCACGGTTCTGAAGAACCTGGGCCTGCTGAGCGAGCAACCGGTGAAAACCGCCGAAGGCCTGGAAGTGGTACCGCTGAAAGTGGTCAAGGCCGTACTGCCAGACCCGGCCTCGCTGGCCCCTGGCTACACCGGCAAGACCTGTATCGGCGATTTGGTCAAAGGCACCAAGGATGGCCAGCCCCGCGAAGTGTTTATCTACAACGTGGCCGACCACGAAGAAGCCTACGCCGAGACCGACAGCCAGGGCATTTCCTACACCGCCGGGGTACCGCCAGTGGCCGCTGCCCTGCTGGTCGCTCGTGGCGAGTGGGATGCCAAGCGCATGGTCAACGTCGAGGAGCTGCCAGCCGAGCCGTTCCTCAAGGCGCTGGACGTGATGGGCCTGCCGACCCGCGTCAAAGATGAAAAAGGCGATCGTCCTTGGGACGCTGAAGCCTAAGCGACAAACAGAAGGGGTGCCATGTAGCACCCCTTCTGCTTTCCAGGTCCAGGATCGCCACAGGCCTGAAACAAGCACGTAACCTGTGGCAGCGGGCGAGCCCGCGAAGAATCCGGCACAAGATCACGTTCTACTTGCGGGCCTCCAGAATCAGGTTGAACGGCGTCTGCGTCGCCCGCCGGAACCTGCTGAACCCTGCCTCCTCGAAGACCGCCCGCAATCGCGCCTCCCCGGCCTGCGCACCCAACCCCAGCCCCACTTCCTGCGACAACGAATTGGGCGTGCAAATAAACGTCGAGGCTGCATAGAACAAGCGCCCGACCGGTGTCAGGTTACCCTCCAGCGAGTCCTCGGCATACGGCTCAACCAGCATGACCGTGCCATCAGCCTTCAAAGCACGGTAGGCATGCCGGGCTGCCCCGACCGGGTCACCCATGTCGTGCAGGCAATCGAAGAAGCACACCAGGTCATGGTCATGCCCCGGGTACTCCTTGGCGCTGGCCTGCTGGAAGCTCACCCGCGCCTCCAGCCCCGCTTCACGTGCACGCGCGTTGGCGGTGACGATCGAAGGCTGATGATAGTCGTACCCCACGAAGGTCGACGCCGGAAACGCCTGCGCCATCACCAGCGTCGAGGCACCATGACCGCAGCCCACATCCGCCACCTTGGCGCCCGCTTGCAGCTTGGCCACCACACCCTCCAGTGCCGGCAGCCAATCCGCTACCAGGAAGGTGCGATACCCCGGCCGGAAAAACCGCTCGGTACCGCTGAACATGCACGGGTGGTGATCGCCCCAGGCCAACCCGCCATCGCCGCGCATGGCGGCTACCAGCTTGTCCTTGTCATGGAACAGCGCCGCCACCACTGCCGCGCCGCCGGCCATGTAAGCCGGGGAGTCCTCCAGCGCCAGGGCCATGGCCTGTTCTTCAGGCAGCACAAAACGGCCCTTGTCATGGACCATGTAGCCCGATGCCGCCTGGGCATTCAACCATTCTCGCACCAGCCGCGGGTGGCAGCCGGTCTTTTCCGCCAGTTGCTCAGGGGTGACCGCCTGGCTGTCGGCCATGGCCCGGTACAGCCCCAGTTCATCGCCGAGAATGACATTGGCCAGCGTCGCCGCCGCGCCCATGTCGCCCACCAGCTTGCCCATGAAATCGTGAAGCCTTGCCTCGTCCATGACCTGCCCTCCTCTGCAAGAAGGCCATCGCCAACGAGGGACATCCGCTCCGGGAAGGCGGTGGTCGGTTCAAGGGTTTTCGTTCGCGGTACAACGCGCTACCGCGAGCTGTCAGTAAGTTTAGATGCTCTGCCTGGGCGACGTGGAATAACGGCCATATGGTCCACGCGCGCATCCTTCAGGTCACAATTCCTAAACAACGATGTGACATTTTTTTTCAGCTTTCCTATCAAGGAGCTGTCAAATGAAGGTCACGGTTTTCGGAACCGGCTATGTCGGCCTGACCCAGGCGGTGTGCCTGGCCCAGGTAGGCCATTCGGTGTTGTGCATGGATGTCGATGCCGATCGGGTGGCCAGCCTGAATGAAGGCCATTGCCCGATCTTCGAGCCCGGCCTTGCGCCGCTGCTGGAGAAGAACCTCGCCTGCGGT
The DNA here is from genome assembly GCF_900291005.1 of Pseudomonas sp. Kh14. Lineage (NCBI taxonomy): Bacteria > Pseudomonadati > Pseudomonadota > Gammaproteobacteria > Pseudomonadales > Pseudomonadaceae > Pseudomonas > Pseudomonas sp. Kh14. Next base: position 23,396 of record NZ_OLKJ01000028.1, on the reverse strand, counting down.
CGGCTGCGCTTCACCACTGATGCCGCAGTGGCTGCCAACTATGCCAGGTTGCAGTTCATTGCCGTCGGTACTCCACCGCAAGCCGACGGCAGCGCCGACCTGAAGCACGTTTTCGCCGTGGTCGACAGCATCCTCGAGCACGCTGACGGGCCCAAAGTCATCGTCAACAAGTCAACCGTGCCGGTGGGTACGGTACACCGCATCAAGGCACGCATCGCCCAGGCCGTGGCCGATACCAGCCGCTTCCAGGTGATCAGCAACCCGGAGTTTCTCAAGGAAGGGTCTGCGGTGGATGACTGCATGCGCCCCCAGCGCATCATCATCGGCGGCGCAGAAGCGGCCGAAGTGGAGTTGCTACGCGAGCTTTACCTGCCGTTCAACCGCAACCGCGAAAAGTTCATGGTCATGGACGCGCGCAGTGCCGAGCTGACCAAGTACGCAGCCAATTGCATGCTGGCCACCAAGATCTCCTTCATCAACGAAATCGCCAACCTGGCCGAGCACCTGGGGGCCGATATCGAAATGGTGCGCCGTGGCATCGGCTCGGACCCGCGCATCGGTTACGACTTCATCTACGCTGGCTGCGGTTTTGGCGGCTCGTGCTTCCCCAAAGACCTGCAAGCCTTGCGCCACAGTGCCGAGGCAGAAGGCTTCGAGACGCAGTTGCTGCGCGCAGTAGAGTCGGTCAACGAGCAGCAGAAGGGCCGGCTGTTCAGCAAGATCCAGCGCCACTACCCTGGCGGCCTGCGGGGCAAGGTGTTTGCCCTGTGGGGGTTGTCGTTCAAGCCCAATACCAATGATATCCGCGAAGCTTCCAGCCGGGTCCTGCTGGAAGCACTGTGGGCCGCGGGCGCGCGGGTGCAGGCTCACGACCCTCAGGCCATGGAAGAAATCCGGCGCCACTACGGCCCGCGTGCCGACCTGCAACTGGTGCCCTGCAAGGACGATGCGTTGCGGGGCGCCGATGCCCTGGTGATCGTCACCGAATGGCAGGACTACCGTGTGCTCAACCTGGACGAGGTGCCGCAGCAGCTGGCCGACCGGGTGGTGTTCGATGGCCGCAACCTGTACGAACCCGAGCACATGGCCTCGGCAGGGCTGACTTACTACGGCATCGGACGTGGCAAGATTGCGCCAGCTTGACTGCAATGATTACCGGCTGGCCACTCCCTGGCTGTCAGCCGGCCTTATCGACTCAGGGCGCTGCGGACTGACAGGCGGCTCAAGCTGCAGCACCTCGTTGGTATATGCCCACTCCTTCTCTAGCTGATCCGGGTGGTCGTTCAGGCGGATGCCATAGGACGGGATGATCTGTTTGATCTTGGCCTGCCACTCGGGCGACGCCACCTTGTTCTTGAACACCTTGTTCAACACATCGAGCATGATAGGCGCAGCGGTCGACGCACCGGGAGAGGCCCCCAGCAAGCCGGCGATACTGCCGTCCCTGGACGTCACCACCTCGGTACCGAGCTTGAGCACGCCGCCCAACGCTTCGTCTTTCTTGATGATTTGCACCCGCTGACCCGCCTGCCACAGCCGCCAGTCTTCTTTCTTCGCCTCGGGGAAGTAGGTGCGCAGCGCTTCGAAGCGGTCATCGTCCGATTGCAGCACCTGCCCGATCAGGTACTGCACCAGGTCGAACTCGCGTACCCCTACTCGCACCATCGGCCAGGCATTGTGCACGCTGGTACTGGCGAGCAGGTCAAGCAATGAGCCCTGCTTGAGGAACTTGGTCGAGAAGGTGGCGAACGGCCCAAACAGGATCAGGCGCTTGCCATCAAGTACCCGGGTGTCCAGGTGCGGCACCGACATGGGCGGCGCACCGGTTGCGGCAATGCCATAGGCCTTGGCCATGTGGCGCTGGGCGATAGCCGGGTTGTCAGTGACCAGGAACGAGCCACCGACCGGGAAGCCGCCATAGTCCTTGGCCTCGTCGATACCCGACTTCTGCAGCAGCGGCAGTGCCGCCCCGCCAGCGCCGATGAACAGGAACCGGGCATCGGTGGCTGCCTTGCTGCCATTCTTCAGATTCTTGTACTCGACGTGCCAGGAACCGTCGTCGTTACGGGTGATGTCCTGCACTTCGCTCGACAGCTTGAGATCGAAGTTCGGCCGCGTCTGCAGGTAACCCACATACTGCCGGGTGATCTCGCCAAAGTTGACGTCGGTGCCGATCGGCGTCCAGGTCACGGCCAGCTTCTGGTTGGGATCGCGGCCTTCCATCATCAGCGGGACCCATTTGCGGATCTGCTCGTGGTCTTCGGAGTACTGCATGGGTTTGAACAGGGGGCTGGCCTGCAGGGCCTCGTAGCGTTTTTTAAGGAAACGAATGTTGTCATCGCCCCAGACAAAGCTCATGTGCGGGGTGGTATTGATGAACGAATGCGGATTTTTCAGCACACCCTGCTTGACCTGCCAGGCGAGAAACTGGCGCGTTACCTGGAACGACTCGTTGATTTCAACCGCCTTGCTGATGTCGATCTTGCCGTCTTTTTCCGGGGTGTAGTTCAACTCCGCCAGGGCCGAGTGGCCGGTGCCGGCGTTGTTCCAGCCGTTGGAGCTCTCCTCGGCTACCTTGTCCAGACGCTCGACCATTTCCATCGACCAGCCGGGCTCCAACTCGTTGAGCCACACGGCCAAGGTAGAACTCATGATGCCGCCGCCCACCAGCAGCACATCGACCTTCCTGGTTTCCGCCGCTTGGGCATTGAGCATGCCGATGGCCAAGGCCAGCCCGGCCATCGCCAGTTTTGGCTTGATGGTGATCTTCATAACCTCTCCCGCGCCTCGTTGCTGTCCGTGGTTCAGCCACAAGCTTAGCCGACGCGTTTAGTCGGGTATGACGACGCACAAACACTTGCAATCGGCCACATCTCAAAATACTGTATGAATACTCAGTATCGCAGGTCAGCCACCATGCAACTCATCGCCAAACTCGGCATCCTTGCCGACGCAGCCAAGTACGACGCCTCCTGCGCCAGCAGTGGTGCGCCCAAGCGCAATTCGCGCGGCGCTGACGGCCTGGGCGCTACCAATGGCATGGGTATCTGTCACAGCTACACCCCCGACGGCCGCTGCGTATCACTGCTCAAGGTACTGCTGACCAACTTCTGCCTGTATGACTGCCAGTACTGCGTCAACCGCCGCTCCAGCAACGTGCCACGCGCGCGCTTCAGCCCCGAGGAAGTGGTACGCCTGACCCTGGACTTCTACCGGCGCAACTGCATCAGCGGCCTGTTCCTCAGCTCTGGCATCATCCGCTCGGCGGACTACACCATGGAGCAGCTGATCCGTGTGGCCCGGCTGTTGCGCGAAGAACACAGCTTCCGCGGCTACATCCACCTCAAGGCCATCCCCGATGCCGACCCGCTGCTGATCGAAGAGGCCGGGCGCCTGGCCGACCGCCTCAGCGTCAACATCGAACTGCCCACCGACGCCAGCCTCAAGCGCCTGGCGCCGGAAAAGCAAGGGCGCACCATTCGTCAGGCCATGGGCGTGATCCATCAGGGCCAGCAGGCCGTGGCCAACGAGCCCAGGGCGCCGCGCTTTACCCCGGCCGGGCAGAGCACCCAAGTCATCGTCGGCGCCGACAGCACCGACGACAGTACCTTACTGCGCAATGCCGAGTCGCTGTACCAGGGCTACGGGCTCAAGCGCGTGTACTACTCCGCCTTCAGCCCGATCCCCGACAGCCCCGGCAGCGTGCCCCTCGCCGCACCACCGCTGCTGCGCGAACACCGCCTGTATCAAGCCGACTTCCTGCTGCGTGGCTATGGCTACAAGGCTGGCGAGCTGCTGGGCCACAGCGGTAACCTGGCACTGGACATAGACCCCAAGCTGGCCTGGGCGCTGGCCAACCGCGACGTGTTCCCGCTGGACGTGAACCGCGCGGAACCTGCGCTACTGGCGCGTATCCCCGGCATCGGCCTGCGCAGCGTACAGCGCCTGGTCGCCTTGCGCCGGGAGCGGCGCATCCGTTATGACGACCTGATCCAGCTGCGCTGCGTGCTGGACAAGGCACGGCCGTTCATCGTCACCAGTGACTACCGCCCCGCCCAGGCCGAGCTGCGCAGCGGCTTGCTGCGAGCGCGCTTGAGTGAGCCGCCAGCGCCCGTGCAGATGGGGTTATGGGGGTGATCGCACTCGACTGCGACGACCTGTTCGCCACCTGGCGCGACCAGGCCCGGGTGTTGTTGAGCCATGGCATCGACCCGTCGGAAGTCACCTGGTCGCAAGGCCCGATGGCGGACCTGCTGGCCGTGCCGGCTGCGCCGCCTGAAGGGCCTGGCCCTTTCCGGGCCAAAGTCCCGGCCGCACTGCTGAGCCAGTTGGAGCAGGCCTCTCGCTACCGTGGCGAACAGCGCTGGAACCTGCTGTATGAAGTGCTGTGGCGTGTCGCCCATGGCGACCGCACGGCAATGCTGGCCGGTGACCGGCTGGGCAGTGAGCTGCAACGGCGCATCAAGCAGGTAACCCGCGAGGCGCATCACTTGCACGCGTTTGTACGCTTCGTGCCGTTGCCTGAGGAACTGGCAGAGCACTTGCAGCTGGATCTGGTGGCCTATCACGAGCCGGCACACGACATTCTGCACAGCGCCAGCGCCCACTTCGCCGACCGCTTGGGGCGTTTGCGCTGGTTGATTGCCACGCCACAGGATGGCATTCGCTTCGACGGCCAGTCGTTCGACTACCAGCGACAGTGCCCCGAGCCCTGGCGCCAGTGGGCCCGCAACGCCGAAGACCCCGGCGCCGAACTCTGGCGCACCTACTACCGCCATACCTTCAACCCGGCCCGCCTCAACCCGGATGCCTTGCGCCTGCACATGCCAGGGCGGTTCTGGCGGCATTTGCCGGAAGGCATGCTTATACCGCAGCTTGAAGGCCTGGCGCGCCAAGGCAAACAGCGGGACGGCCAAGCCCTTGAGGTGGCCTCGCAAACCGGCAAGACCATCAGCAAGCCTGCGCGCTCGGTGTAGCCGCGGAGCCCGATGCGGCCCCGTCGGGGCACAAGGCCGCAGCTACAGCGAAAACATGATGCTCAGCTGAAGAGCCTGGCCAGGCAGGCCAGCTTCTTCTTGTACGAACGCCGCGCCTCCAGTGCCTGCTCCAGGCTCACCGGCAGGAACCGCGCCTGCTGGTTGGGCTGCATCTGCCCGATCAGGTCGAGGTCGGCACTGATCACCGTGCCGATCATGGCGTAGCCGCCCCCCGACACTGCATCGCGATGCAGGATGATCGGTTCCAACCCTGCCGGCACCTGGATCGATCCGATCGGGTAGCAGCTGTCGACGATATTCGACGGATCCGACCCGGCACCGAACGGCTGCTCGCGCGGCTGGAAACTCAAGGCGCCGCCGCCTTTGTAGCGATAGCCGATACGGTCCGCTTCGGAGCCAACCGTCCAGGCATCGGTGAAGAAACGTTGCGCTGCAGCCTCGGTCAGGCGGTGGAAGTAAAGCCCAGGCACCACCCGCAACACCACCTCGCCCCCCAGGGCCTGACGCAGGGCCATGGGCAAGCTTGCACCGGCACGGGTCTTGCCGCTGGGCACGCCGACCGGCAGCAGGTCGCCCGCCATCAGTTTGCGCCCATGAAAGCCACCCAACGCGCCCAGCGCGTAGGTGGACCGGCTACCCAGTACCTCGGGCACATCGATGCCTCCGGCCACTGCCAGGTAGGCCCGGGCGCCCGCTGTTGGAAAGCCGAAACGCAACACTTGCCCCGCCCGCACGGCAAACGCAGTGTCCGGGCGCTGCTCGCGGCCATCGAGCAACGCTGGCATCTGCGCACCGCACACAGCGACCAGTGCGTCCTGCTGGAACTCCAGCTCCGGCCCCACCAGCGCACACTCCAGGCCCGCAGCGCCGGCCGGGTTGCCCACCAGGTGATTGGCTGCGCTCAAGGCGTACTGGTCGAGTGCGCCGGACGGTGGGATACCCAGGTGGTAGTAACCTTCGCGGCCCAGGTCCTGTACAGAAGTGGCCAGCCCCGGTTTGAGTACCTTGATCATGCCAGCACCTCCTGCAACGATTTGGGGTAGCCGACCGGGTCGGCGAGGAAGGCGTCCAGGGAAAACGCCACCGGGCGAATGCGCAGGTCGAAGCAGCCATCCTCCACTTCCGCCACCGCCTGGTCGTAGGTGCGGCGGTCGATAGGCTTGAACTGCACGATGTCCCCCGGGCGGAAGAACACCATGTGCTCTTTCAGGTAATTCAAGGTCTGCTGCGGGTCGTAGATCGGTGCCGGGGTGACGCCGAACATCTGGTAGCCCCCGGCCCCGCGCACCGAGTAGATGCAACCAAAGCAGCCGCCATGGCCCAGGGTGAGCTTGGGCGTGTCGGTACGGGGGCGCAGGTACTTGGGCACCTGCAGCTGCCGCTGGCGCTCGACCATCTGGAACATGAACGGCAGGCCGGCGACAAAGCCGACCATCGAAACGAACCATGGCGCGCCACTGTGGGCGGCGATGAAGGCCTCGACATCGGCCAGGCCGTTGATGCGCGCGGCGTACTCCAGGTCAGTGCTGGTCGGGTCCTGGTGGCGATCCCGAAAGCGCATCAGGGTTTCATGGGTCCAGGGGTCGTTGTACAGCACCGGGATCTCGATGATCCGCGTCTGCAGCGAACGCTCGGCCACCGCCTGCGCTTCGGCGCCGCGCACGGCTTCAAGCAGTGCCTCGGGGGCGATACGGTCCGGGTCGAAGCGGACCTGGAACGACGCATTGGCCAGGCACACATCAAGCACGCCATCCAGGGCCATGCGCTCCACCGCACGGGTGACGGCCATACCCTTGAAAAAGGCCTCCAGCGACATGCTTTCGCTGACTTCGGCAAACAGGTGCTCGTCGGCGCCGAAGCTGTAACGGATCGGGGTTGTAGCAAGCGGTTCGGCCATGACAGTTCCTTTTCTTGGAATCTTTATAGAAAGGCAGGCGAAAACAAAATGCACGGGCTCCGGCTTGTCTGTTTGCCGGATGCCTGACAGGCTCAGCGCGGCGCACGCACCCCGATGCCGGCCGCATCCAGTGCCCTGCGCGTGGCCTCGACCAGGTCCAGCGCGCCCGGGGTGTCACTGTGCAGGCAAATGGAATCGAATTCGATCGCCAGGTCCTGGCCTTCGACCGTGCGCACCACGCCTTGGCAGCAAGCACGCAGCACCCGCTCGGCGACGGCTTGGGGCTCGTAGCCACGCACATTGCGGGTAAACACGATCGACCCGCTCAGGTCGTACTCGCGGTCGGCATAGAACTCGCGAATCACCGGCTGCCCCATTTCCTGGGCAATGCGGCAGATCACCGAACCCGGCATGCAGTACAGCAGCAACTCGGGCTCGATCACCCGCAGGTTCTGCACCAGCAAGCGCGCCGCTTCTTCATCACGCGCCAAGTGCATGTACAGCGCCCCATGCGGCTTGATGTGCTGCAGGCGCACGCCCTGGGCACGGGCGATTTCACGCAGCGCGCCCAGTTGATAGAGCATGTCGTCCACCAGTTCCTGCGCCGAGGCATTGATGTGCCGGCGGCCAAAGCCGACCAGGTCGCGGAAACCCGGGTGTGCTCCCACCGCAACCCCAAGGGCCTTGGCGCGCTCGACGGTGCGGCGCATCGTACCTGGGTCGCCAGCATGGAAACCGGTAGCGATATTGGCGCTGCTGATGTAGCCCATCAGTTCGTGATCGACGCCGTCGCCAATAGTCCACGGGCCAAAGCCCTCACCCATGTCCGAGTTGAAATCCACTGCTAGCATGACCGCGTCTCCTGGCACTTGTGACTGCATGCAAGCCACGTTAGATTCTCTGCACCCCCTTGGGAAGATCTATAAACAGATGGGGTACCTTCTGAAAAACAGATACCCCGGGAGCCTACTGTGTCACTCACCCTGCGCCAGGTCCGCTACTTCGTTGCCACCGCTGAAATCGGCCAGATCTCCCAAGCTGCTATCCACCTGAATATCTCCCAGTCGGCAGTGACTACGGCCATCAAGGAGCTGGAAGCGATGCTCGGCGTGCTGTTGTTCCAGCGCTCGGCCCAAGGAATGAGCCTGACCGAAGCCGGCCGGCACTTCTTGAACCGTGCCTACGTCATCCTGCGCAGTGTCGACGATGCGTTGAACAGCCCGCTACCGGACGTGCGTGCCAGTGGCCTGTTGCGCCTGGCGGCGAGTTACACAGTGATCGGCTACTTCCTGCCACACCACTTGCAGCGCCTGGAGCACTGGCATCCGGGCGTGACCCTGGAGCTTTACGAGCAGGAGCGCAGCGCCATCGAGCAAGGCCTGCTGGAGGGGCGTTTCGACATGGCGGTGGTGCTCACCGCCAACCTCACTCACCCCGACATCGTCTCGGAAACCCTGTTCAACTCCGAGCGCCGGCTGTGGCTGCCCGGGCATCACCCACTGTGCGAGCGATCGGCCGTGAGCCTGGCCGAGGTGGCCTGTGAGCCGTTCATCCTGTTGACCGTGGATGAGGCCGAGCAAAGTGCCATGCGCTACTGGGAGCAGGCCGGTCAACGGCCAAGCGTAAGGGTGCGGACCAGTTCGGTGGAGGCGGTGCGCAGCATGGTCGCCAATGGCAGCGGAGTGGCGATCCTGTCGGACCTGGTGCACCGGCCGTGGTCGCTGGAGGGCAAGCGCATCGAGACGGTGACCATCAGCGACCCGGTCACACCGATGAGCGTGGGGTTGGCCTGGCACCGGGAACGGGCATTCAGCCCGGCGATGCAGGCGGTGCGCAATTACTTCCATGATGCGTTTCTGGCACCGCAGCAGTTGTCGGCCCGGCGCTGAGCCTGCCTTTGCAGGCCCGGCCCCTTCGCGGGCGCGCCCGCTCCCACAGGTGCAGCGCAAATCTTCAGCGGTATGGCAGCCTGTGGGAGCGGGCAAGCCCGCGAAGAAACCAACACCCTTCTCGAGCCGAACGTTCACGCCGCAATGCCGTCATAATCTGAGCCGGTGCCGACACGCAAAGAGGACGCGAAATGACCCAGCCCGACCCGTCATACGTCAAATGGCTCGAAGATCGTGCCATGCTCAAGGCCTCCCAGGCGCGTGCCAGCCTGTACTCAGGCCAGTCGCGCCTGTGGCAACAACCCTACGCCGAGGCCCAGCCCCGCCGCGCCACCGAAATCGCCTCGGTGTGGCTGACCGTCTACCCCGACGCCATCATCGCGCCCGAGGGTTGCTCGGTGCTCGGTGCCCTGGCCCACGAAGCGTTGTGGAAGCGCCTGTCGGAGATCGGCGTACAGGGCCTGCACACGGGGCCGATCAAACTGTCCGGAGGCATCCGCGGCCGCGAACTTACCCCCAGCGTGGACGGCAACTTCGACCGCATCAGCTTCGACATCGACCCGCTGTACGGCAGCGAGCAGGAACTGATCCAGATGAGCCGCATGGCCGCTGCGCACAATGCCGTGACCATCGACGACCTGATCCCCTCGCACACCGGCAAGGGCGCCGACTTCCGCCTGGCCGAGATCGCCCATGGCCCCTACCCGGGGCTGTACCACATGGTCGAGATCCGCGAAGAAGACTGGACGCTGCTGCCCGAGGTGCCCGCCGGGCGCGATGCGGTCAATCTGCTGCCAGCGCAGTGTGACGAGCTGAAGGCGCGCCATTACATCGTTGGCCAGTTGCAACGGGTAATCTTCTTCGAGCCGGGCGTGAAGGAAACCGACTGGAGCGCTACGCCACCGATCACAGGTGTCGACGGCAAGACCCGCCGCTGGGTGTACCTGCACTACTTCAAGGAGGGTCAGCCCTCACTGAACTGGCTGGACCCTACCTTCGCCGCCCAACAGATGATCATTGGTGACGCGCTGCACGCCCTGGACTGCCTGGGTGCACGCGGCCTGCGCCTGGACGCCAACGGCTTTCTCGGCGTGGAAACCCGCGCCAGCGGCACCGCCTGGTCAGAAAGCCACCCGCTGTCGCTCGTCGGCAACCAGCTGATCGGTGGCATGATCCGCAAGGCCGGCGGTTTCAGCTTCCAGGAGCTGAACCTGACCCTCGATGACATTGCGCAGATGTCCAGGGGTGGTGCCGACCTGTCCTACGATTTCATTACCCGGCCGGCCTACCAGCATGCCCTGCTGACGGGCGACACCGAGTTCCTGCGCCTGATGCTCAAGGAGATGCACGCCTTCGGCATCGACCCGGCCTCGCTGATCCATGCCCTGCAAAACCATGACGAGCTGACCGTGGAGCTGGTGCACTTCTGGACACTGCACGCGCACGACATGTACCTGTACAAGGGCCAGACCCTGCCTGGCAGCATCCTGCGCGAACATATCCGCGAAGAGATCTACGAACGGCTGTCGGGGGAACATGCGCCGTACAACCTGCGCTTCGTGACCAACGGCATTGCCTGCACCACCGCCAGCCTGATCGCTGCTGCACTGGGTATTCGCGACCTCGAACAGATTGGCGTAGCGGATATCGAACTGATCAAGAAGGTGCACCTGCTGCTGGTCATGTACAACGCCATGCAGCCGGGGGTGGTCGCCTTGTCCGGCTGGGACCTGGTCGGTGCCCTGCCCTTGCCCGCCGAAGCGGTGGCCGAACGCATGCTCGATGGCGATACCCGCTGGATTCACCGGGGCGGCTATGACCTCGCCGGGCTTGACCCACAGGCAGAAGCTTCAGTGCGTGGCATGCCGCGTGCCCGGGCGCTGTACGGCAGCCTCGACAGGCAGTTGGACGAGGGTGATTCATTTGCCTGCAAGGTGAAGAAACTGCTGGCTGTGCGCCAGGCTTATGGCATCGCCACCAGCCGTCAGGTGCTGGTACCTGAGGTGAGCAGCCCGGGGCTGCTGGTGATGGTGCATGAGCTGCCAGCCGGCCGCGGTATCCAGATCACTGCGCTGAACTTCGGCCAGGACGCGATTGCCGAGGAACTGCTGTTGACCGGGTTCACACCTGGGCCGGTGGTCGACATGATCAACGAGACGGTCGAAGGCGATTTGACCGAGGACGGGCGCCTGATGGTGAACCTGGACCCGTACGAGGCGCTGTGCCTGCGGATCGTCAACAGCAGCGGGCATGTTTGAATCTGCAGTGGCCCTGCCGTCGGCAAACCGGTTTCGCCCACAAGCACGCCGCCTGCCCCACGCTGGCGCCAGACTCGCAAGCCGGCTTGCCAGCCAGAAGCCGGTCTTGCATTTACTGCGCTACGGGCATAGCGTTCGGAAGTTTTCTTTTCCGTGCCCAGGAGCAACTCCATGTACACCGGCATCGTCCAGGCCGTCCGCCCTCTGCTTGATGTGACCACCTACCCGGGCCACAACCAGTTCACCATCGACCTCACCCCGGAACTACTCGACGAGCTGAAAATCGGTGCCAGCGTCAGTGTCGAAGGTACCTGCCTGTCCGTGACCGAAATCGACGGCAGCCAGGTCAGGTTCGAGGCCATGACCGCTACCCTCGAACGCACTAATCTGAGCAGCTTCAAGCCTGGCCGAAGCGTGAACATCGAACGCTCAGCGAAGATGAACGCCGAAGTCGGCGGCCACCTGATGGCCGGCCACATCGCCACCACCGCCGAGATCGTCGAGCTGTCGATCAAGGAAACCGGCGCCTTCATCAAGTTCCGCATGCCGCCGCAATGGGGCAAGTACGTGTTCCCGCGTGGTTTCATCGGGGTCAATGGCTGCAGCCTGACTGTCGCTGACGTGGAGGACAACGTGATCACCATCAACCTGATCCCGGAAACCCTGCGTCAGACTACCTTCGCCAGCTACCACCCAGGTGAACTGCTCAACATCGAGGTCGACCACCAGACCATGGTGCTGGTCGATGTGGTAGAGCGCACCATCAAAGGTACTCTGGCCCGCGAAAAACTCCTGCCCTGAGGCCTGCACATGCTCCCTAACGCCCTCCCCGCGCGCTCAGCGAGGCGTTTGCGCCTGCAGGTAATGCGTGGTCGCGTCGGCCTCGGCCTGGTCGCCGCCCTCTCGGTGCTTGCCGGCATGACCGATGCCATCGGCTTGCTGGCACTGGGCGATTTTGTGTCGTTCATGAGTGGCAACACCACACGCCTGGCGGTGGCCATCAGTGAAGCTGACCTGGCCCTTGTGCTACGCCTCAGTGGCGCCGTACTGGGCTTCGTTGCGGGCAATGCACTGGGTGTGCTCCTGGCTCGCGGATTGCGCCGTCGAGCCTGGCCGGTGCTGTTGGTGGTTGCCGCACTGCTGGCTTTCGCGGCAACGTGGCCGTTGCCGGCCACCTTCCCTGCGCTGTTGGCGGCCACGCTGGCCATGGGCATGATCAATGCGGTAGTGGAACAAGTTAATGGCCTGCCCATTGGCCTGACTTATGTTACGGGCGCCCTGTCGCGTTTCGGCCGTGGCCTGGGGCGTTGGCTGCTGGGCGAGCGGCGCAATGGCTGGCGAGTGCAGTTGATACCTTGGGCCGGGATGTTGCTGGGCGCCGCGCTCGGCGCCTGGTTGCAACAACACCTAGGCCTGCAGGCGCTGGCCGGCAGTTGTGCGCTGGCCTGCGTGCTGGCGCTGGTATCGCGGTTCATCCCGCGGTCCTGGCAGCGTGGCTATATGCCGCGCTGATCATTCGATACGCGGGTGCTGCAATGCCAACTTCTCGCGCTTGGCTTCCAACTCGGCAATCTGCGCATCGATGTCCTCGATCTTCTGCTCGATGTTGTCGTGGTGCTCCTGCAGCAGTTCACGCGCCTCTTCGATATCCGATGCCGCGGGTGCCGCGCCGCGCAGGGGCTTGTTGGCGGTTTCCTTCATGGTCAGGCCGGTGACCAGGCCGACAGCAGCGATCACCATCAGGTAATAGGCAGGCATGTACAGGTTGTTTGTGGTCTCCACCAGCCACGCAGCGAGGGTTGGGGTAAGGCCGGCGATCAGCACCGAGATATTGAAGGCGCTGGCCAGGGCGCTGTAACGGATGTGCGTGGGGAACATGGCCGGCAGCGTCGAGGCCATCACGCCGATGAAGAAGTTCAGCAGCACGGCAATGATCAGCAGGCCGGCGAAAATAAGCCCAAGCACCCCACTGTTGATCAGCATGAATGCCGGTATGGCCAAGGCCAACAGGCCGACACTGCCGACGATGATGAACGGCCGTCGGCCAAACTTGTCGCTGAGCAGACCGATGATCGGCTGCACGAACAGCATGCCGACCATGATCGCGATGATGATCAGCACGCCATGGTCTTCGCTGTAGTGCAGGTTGTGCGACAGGTAGCTGGGCATGTAGGTGAGCAGCATGTAGTAGGTGACGTTGGTGGCAATCACCACGCCGATGCAGGTCACCAGGCTGCGCCAGTGCTGGGTGGCCACCTCCTTGAACGACACCTTGGGCCCGGAGGCCAGGCCTTCACGATCGCCCTGTTCCAGCTTGTCGACGTGCTGCTGGAACGCAGGTGTTTCTTCCAGCGCATGGCGCAGGTAAAGGCCGATGATGCCCAGCGGCAGGGCCAGGAAGAACGGCAGGCGCCAGCCCCATTCGAGGAACTTTTCCTCACCCAGCACCGTGGAAATGAGCACCACCACCCCTGCGCCCAGCACAAAGCCGGCAATCGAACCGAAATCCAGCCAGCTGCCGAGAAAGCCGCGCTTGCGGTCGGGCGCGTACTCGGCAACGAAGATCGAGGCACCGGTGTATTCGCCACCTACCGAAAAGCCCTGGGCCATCTTGGCCAGCAGCAACAGGATCGGCGCCCAGATACCAATGCTTGCATAGGACGGTATCAGGCCGATGGCGAAGGTGCTCAGGGACATGATCACGATGGTCGCGGCAAGGATTTTCTGCCGCCCGAACCTGTCGCCCAAGGCGCCGAAGAACAACCCGCCAAGAGGCCGGATCAGGAACGGCACCGAGAAGGTGGCCAAGGCCGCGATCATTTGCACGCTGGGGTCGGCGTTGGGGAAAAACACCTTGCCCAAGGCATAAGCGACGAAGCCATATACGCCAAAGTCGAACCACTCCATGGCGTTGCCCAGCGCGGCGGCCGTGATCGCCTTCTTCATCTTGGCGTCGTCGACGATGGTGATGTCCTTCAGGCCGATTGGCTGGACGCTTTTCTTGCGAGGTTTCATACCCGTATCCCTGTCGATGAATGCTCTAAGGGATCAGATACAACAGGACACTAAATAATTCAGCGCTTACTGTTTTTTTGTGCGTTTGCGGCACCACCCAACGGCGCCCAGAGAAAAGCCGCTGCAATGGCAGCGGCTTTCATGACCAAGGCCTGGCTTCAGATACCTTCGCGCGCCAGGTCCATGGCGAAGTAGGTCAGGATCAGGTCGGCACCGGCACGCTTGATTGCGCCAATGCTTTCGCGCACCACCCGGCCTTCGTCGATGGCACCGGCCAGCCCGCCGAACTTGATCATCGCATACTCGCCACTCACCTGGTACGCCGCCAGTGGCAGGCGCGACGCGGCGCGGATGTCGGCGATCACATCAAGGTAGGCACCGGCCGGCTTGACCATCAGCACGTCCGCCCCTTCCTGCTCGTCGAGCAGCGACTCGCGCACCGCTTCGCGGCGGTTCATCGGGTTCATCTGGTAGCTTTTGCGGTCACCCTTCAGTGCGGTGCCGCCGGCCTCACGGAACGGGCCATACAACGACGAGGCGAACTTGGTCGAGTAGGCCATGATCGCGGTGTCGTGGAAGCCGGCACCGTCCAGGGCACTGCGGATAGCCTGCACCTGGCCGTCCATCGCCGCCGAGGGGGCAATGAAGTCGGCACCGGCAGCAGCGGCGATGACTGCCTGCTTGCCCAGGTTGGCCAGGGTGGCATCGTTGTCCACGCCATGGTCATGCAGCACGCCACAGTGGCCGTGGCTGGTGTATTCGCAGAAGCAGGTGTCGGACATCACCACCATTTCCGGCACGGTGTCCTTGCAGATACGCGACATGCGCGCAACCAGGCCGTTTTCGTTCCAGGTGTCGCTGCCATCGGCATCCAGGTGGTGCGATACGCCAAAGGTCATCACCGACTTGATACCGGCGCGGGCATAGCGCTCGATTTCCTGGGCCAACAGCTTCTCGGGGATACGGTTGACACCGGGCATGCTGGTGATCGGCACGAAATCATCGATGCCCTCTTCGACGAAGATCGGCAGGATCAGGTCTTCAAGGCGGAACTCGGTTTCCTGGAAGATCGTGCGCAGGGACTCGTTCTGGCGCAGGCGGCGGGGACGAACGGACGGGAATTGGTTGGACATGACAGCTCCAGGGAATTTGAACGGCGTATACCTTATGCCTGTCGCGCGCCAGTGAAAAGGCTAAATGACGAGATTGTGTCTTGCGTCAATGGCAACGGCCGGGGTTTGCCTGTGTTGGCCTCTTCGCGGGTAAACCCGCGAAGAGGCGGTACAGGAATAAACTACTGCAGCCAGGGCGGCGTTACCTCCTCTGCCTTGGCCGGCCCATGCTCGGCCTCGGCGCGTGCTGCACGGCGACGAGCGTCGTCCATCCGGGCGGCGTCGATCTCACGCATCACCCCGGTTACATCAGCTTCATGTTCGTCATCCTCGAACACCCCGGTCAACGGGCTGTCGGGCAGCAACTCACCGGCCTCGTACAACGCCCACATCTCCTGCGCATAGCGGGTGCTTTTCAGCTCCGGGGCAAAGCGCCCGAAATAATGGGCCATGTTGTCCACATCGCGCTGCAGCATGCTGAAGGCGTGGTTGTTGGCGGCTGCATCCACTGCCTGCGGCAGGTCGATGATCACCGGCCCGTCCGGGCCGAGCAGCACGTTGAACTCGGACAGGTCGCCATGCACCATTCCGGCGCACAGCATCAGCACGACCTGGCGAATGACGAAGGCGTGGAACGCGCGGGCATCCTCCGCTTCGAGGTGTACGTCGTTCAGCCGTGGGGCCGCATCGCCATCGGCATCGGTGACCAGCTCCATCAGGAGCACGCCGTCCTGGAAGTCGTAAGGCTTGGGCACCCTCACACCTGCGGCGGCCAAACGGAACAGCGCTGCCACTTCGGCGTTCTGCCAGGCATCTTCGGCTTCTTTGCGGCCGTACTTGCTGCCCTTGGCCATGGCCCGGGCCTGACGGCTGTTGCGTACCTTGCGGCCCTCCTGGTATTCGGCGGCCTGGCGGAAACTGCGCTTGTTGGCTTCTTTATAGACCTTGGCGCAGCGTACCTCGCTGCCACAGCGCACCACGTACACAGCGGCTTCCTTGCCACTCATCAACGGCCGTAGTACTTCGTCGACAAGGCCGTCTTCGATCAACGGTTCGATTCTTTTAGGCGTCTTCATCAGGCTGCGTTCAGGGTCCTGGCTTTGTTGGCGGACATCCTCTCACAGCCTGATGCGACTTGCTCGTCTGTCTTCAGGCCGGACGAATCAGGCGCCCTGCCCTACGCCAGCCACGGCCCCGCCACGCGCCCGGCGCCGGGTCACCAGCACCCCCGAGCACACCATCAACACCGCCAGCACCATCGTCGAGACCACTTCCAGGCGATGATCCGGGCGGAACAGCATCAATACCAGTACACCGCTGATGAACAGGATCACGCCCCAGGTCAGCCACGGGAACAGCCACATGCGATAACCCAGTGTCTTGCCCTGTGCCGTCAGGCGCTGGCGCAGGCGCAGTTGGGAAATGGCGATGACCAGATACACCAGCAAGGCAATGGCGCCGGAGCTTGCCATGAGGAAGCCAAACACCTTGGCCGGCACCAGGTAGTTGGCGATCACCGCCAGGAATGCAGCCCCCGTCGACAACAAGACTGCCACCACGGGTGTACCACTGCGGCTGGTTATCTGCGCACAGGCCGGGGCATCACCCCGGCGGCTAAGCGAATAGACCATGCGCGAGGCGGTGTACAGCGACGAGTTGAGGCAGCTGGTCACCGACGTCAGCACCACGAAGTCGATGATGGCCTTGGCATTTGGCACGCCGAGGGTGTCCAGCACCGTGACATAAGAGCCTTCGGTCGCCAGGCGTGGGTCGGTCCACGGTACCAGTGCGATGACGATGAAGATCGACAGGATGTAGAACAGCGTTATCCGCCAGATCACCGAATTGGTGGCCTTGGAAATATGCTTGCCCGCCTCGTCGGATTCAGCCGCAGCAATGGTCACCACCTCGGCCCCGAGGAACGAGAACATGGTGATCAGCATCGCGCTCAGCACCGCACCAAAGCCGTTGGGCATGAAGCCCCCCGTATCCCACAAACGCGAGACGCCGCTGACGCCGGACCCCGGCAACAGGCCGAAAATGGCGCAAACACCCAGGGCGATGAAGCTGACGATGGCCACCACCTTGACCAGTGCCAGCCAAAACTCGAACTCACCGTAATTCTTCACGCTGAACAGGTTGGTGGCCGTCAGCAGCAACGTGATCACCAACGACAACACCCAGATCTCCAGCTGCGGGACCCAGGAGTTGATGATGGTAGCGGCGATATTGGCCTCGATCGGAATGATCAGCACCCAGAACCACCAGTACAGCCAACCGATGGTGTAACCGGCCCATTTGCCGATGGCGAGGTCAGCGTAGGTTGAAAACGAGCCGGTGTCCGGGGAGGCAACCGCCATTTCGGCCAGCATGCGCATCACCAGCACCACCAGGCCGCCCGCCAGGATATAGGCCAGGATGGTGGCCGGCCCCGCTTCGGCGATGGCGCGGCCAGAGCCGACAAACAGCCCGGCGCCGATCACGCCGGCAATGGACAGCATGGTGACATGCCGTGATTTCAATCCATGACTCAAATTGTTCTTGTGGGTTTGCATGGCGCTACCTTGTTGTTTTTGTCATGCCCACGCAGGGGCCGCCGGCTGCACGTCACCGACGCAGGCGCGAAAAAGCCCGCCCTGCCCTGAATGGTGAGCAGGGCAGTACGGGTTGAGTAAAACGAAACCGCAGGAGGTGTTACCGGGGTGTCAGCTGGCAGCCCTCTGGTTGGCCGACAGGTCGGCCTTGGGGAAGCTGCCGCCCTGCAGGCCGACCTGCTCGCACACCTTCTCGACGATGTAGGCGCCGATCGGGATGGCCGAGGTAGCGGCTGGCGACGGTGCGTTGCATACGTTGACACTGCGCGCGGTGTTGACGAACAGGAAATCGTCGATCAGCTTGCCGTCGCGCGACACCGCCTGGGCACGCACGCCGGCCGGGTAAGGCGTGAGGTCAGCTTTGGTAATGCTCGGGCAGTACTTCTGCACCTGCTTGAGGTACCCGCCCTTGAACAGCGAGTTCTTCATCTCGATCAGGCCCGGGCGGAAGTTCTTCGCCAGCACCTTGAGGATGCCGGGCGTGGTCAGGGTCTGGAACAGGTCGCTGGGGCTGACATCGGTCTTGCGGTAGCCCTCGCGCTTCATCGCCAGCACAGCGTTGGGGCCTACGGTGACGGTGCCGTCGATCATGCGGGTCAGGTGCACCCCCAGGAAGGGCATCGACGGGTCGGGAATCGGGTAGATCAGGTGGTTGACGATCTGATTGTGCTGCTTGGGCAGCAGGTAGTATTCGCCACGGAACGGGCAGATCACGAATTCGGTACGCAGCCCGAGCATGCTCACCACGCGGTCGGCCATCAGCCCCGAGCAGGTCACCAGGAAACGGCTGCGCAACTCATCACGCTGAGTGCGCACGATCACTTCACTTGCCTGTTCCTGCAGGCCGACCACTTCTGCGCCATAGCGGATTTCGCCACCGGCACGCTGGAACTCTGCGGCCATCGCAGCAGTGACCTGGGCGTAATTGACGATGCCGCTGGACGGCACGAAGATGCCCCCCATACCGACGATGTTGGGCTCACGCTCGCGCAACTCGTCAGCCGACAGCCAGTAGCGTTCCAGGCCATTGGCCGCCGTACGCTCCCACAGCGCTTTCATGCGCTGCATTTCCAGATCGTTGGTGGCTACCAGCAGCTTGCCGCACTCATCGAAGCGAATGCCGTGCTGGGTGCAGAAGGCTTTGGTCGCCTTGTTGCCTTCCAGGCAGAAGCGCGCCTTGAGGCTTCCGGGGGTGTAATACACGCCGGCGTGGATCACGCCACTGTTATGGCCGGTCTGATGGCGGGCCGGGCCAGACTCTTTCTCCAGCAGGAGCATCTTCGCGTCCGGGTAGACCTTGATCAGGTGCATGGCCGTGGACATGCCCACAATCCCGCCGCCAATAATGATGAAATCGTACACAGCCTTACCTCACACGCAGGCATTGCCTGGCAGGCTCACCAAAGCCCGCACGGGGCCTGGTGGCATTGTTTTGTGCAAAAACGCGTGGGCGGGCGCCCGCCCCGCGCCCTGTCATTATTGCCCGCGCTGGTACAGCGGCTTGGGGAAGGCGACGTAACCACGCTGGCGCATCAGTTCGCGGCGCAGGCCCTCGTGCGGGGTAAAGCGATCGCGGCCATGCAGCCAGAACAGGTTGTTGATCAGCAGGAAACTGCCTACGCCAACCGGTACCGAGACCTTCTTGCCGCTGCCTTCCAGCGACTCGGACAAGGCGTTCAGCCAGATACCTTCCTCGTAGTTTTCCGGCTGCACGAACTGGTCAATGTAGCGCATGGTCGGCCGGCCTTCGGCATCGGTGTCGAATACCGAATGGAACACATCTTCGGCAACCTTTTTGCTCGGCGGTGCGGTCCAGCGCATTTCGCGACGGGCCATCGGGTGACGGAAGAACGCCTCGCACTGTTCCCAGTCGTCCAGGTGCAGCAGCAGCGAGTTGCCGCCTTCCATGTTCTTTTCGTCGATCTTCAGCATCAGCACGTAGTCGGTGATCTGGTTCACGAACGTGCCGTCGTTGTGCAGCTCCATGACCCGGTGCGGCTGGCGCAGGTAACTGTCGGAGTTGTCGCTGTTGACCACCACGAAGCGCGCATAGAACTGACCACTCATGGCGTCATAGTTGGAACGGCCGATCAGGTGAGCGCAGGCCGTGGTGAACTTGACCATGTCTTCGGCCTGGCTCACATCATCCAGGCCAATCGGGGTGATCAGCATGCCGCCTGTGGCGCGGTCGAGGATGGTGTTGAGCAGCACCGGGCGCAGCGTGCCCTGGCACAGCTCGTCAAGGATTTCGCCTACACGAAAACGCAGGAACGACTTGTACTCCAATGCCTGCACCGGCCATTGGGCAACGGCCTGCACGAACGCTTCAACGGTTTCCCGGGCAAAGGTCAGTTCAAGCAGGCGCGGCGACTGTTTCGAGGGGGCGATGGTGTAGCCCTGCGGTTCGAGCGGCAGTGGCATGACAAGTTCGTCGATCTGCGTAAAGGCGTTCATGGCAGTGTCCTGGCTAAAAAGTAGGTGGCGCCGTCCGGTCATGACCTGGATCAGTGCGGGCGAGGTAAAAATATCGCCACTAACCAAAAATGTCTACATTTTTATGTTTCAGCGACACTATTTGCGTTTGTCCATTGTTTTTCGTCTACAGAGGGTTTCGGTATGATCGGCAAAACGTTTTGAGGAACAGGATCTTGGAAGCGCTCGCCCCCCGACAAAACTCAGCATTCAGCGGGTATGAGAGGCTCAAGAAGGACATCATCCGCGGGGTGTTCAAGCCCGGTGAAAAGCTGTTGATGAGCACCCTCAAGGAACGCTACGACCTGGGTGTGGGCCCGCTGCGCGAAGCGCTGTCGCAACTGGTGGCCGAGCACCTGGTCAACGCGATCAGCCAGAAAGGCTACCGGGTAGCGCCCATGTCGCTGGATGAGATGAACGACATCTACGACGCCCGCGCCAACCTGGAAGCGATGATCATTGCCTTGGCCATCGAGCGCGGCGATGACGCCTGGGAGGCGTCGGTGCTGGCCCACTCGCATACCTTGGCCAAGGTGGTGGAAGTGAAAACCCGCGAGCAGCGGCTGGATGTGTGGGACGAGCGGCACAAGGCGTTCCATACTGCCATTGCCTCGGGCTGCGGCTCCAAGCACCTGCTGCAGGCACGCACCTACCTGTTCGACCAGGCCGAGCGTTACCGCCACCTGTGGCTGACGCAGACGGTGTTTTCCGAAGAGGCGCTGGCGCTCAAGCGCCAGGAGCATGCGGCACTGGTCGAGGTGATCCTCGCCCGGGATGCCAAAACTGCCAGCGCCATGATGCGCTCGCACCTGATGACACCGGTACCGATCATTGCGCAGATCATGCACGCCGAAGGCATCGGTGCCCGCTAGATGAATTTTTCTTAAATCGCCGGTTGTCTATTCTTTGGCACAATCAGATCTCCATTAGATGCCCAGGAACCAGCATGCCTCGCGTACTGACCATCGAAGACGACGCCGTCACCGGCCAGGAAATCGTCGCCGAACTGACCAGCCACGGTCTGGAAGTGGATTGGGCCGACAATGGCCGTGAAGGCCTGGCCAAAGCCATTGCGGGCGGCTACGACCTGATCACCCTGGACCGCATGCTGCCCGAGGTCGACGGCCTGACCATCGTCACCACCCTGCGCAACCTCAAGATCGCTACGCCGATCCTGATGATCAGCGCCCTCTCCGACGTCGATGAGCGGGTGCGCGGCCTGCGTGCAGGCGGGGACGACTACCTGACCAAGCCGTTCGCCTCCGACGAAATGGCCGCGCGAGTCGAGGTATTGCTGCGCCGTAACAGCGTACCCACGACCCAGACCCGCTTGCAGGTTGCCGATCTGCAGCTGGACCTGATCAGCCACGAGGCGCGCCGCGGTGACAACACCCTCAATCTGTTGCCCACCGAGTACAAGCTGCTGGAGTACCTGATGCGCCACAGCGGCCAAGTGATCACGCGGATGATGATTTTCGAGGAGGTCTGGGGCTATCACTTCGACCCGGGCACCAACCTGATCGACGTGCACATCGGCCGCCTGCGCAAGAAGATCGACTCACCCGGCCAGTCGCCGCTGATCCGTACGGTACGGGGCTCCGGCTATGCCATTGCTGAACCCGTCTAAAGGCTGGAGTTCTTCTACCAGCCGCCTGTTAGCGCTTTACAGCTTTCTGTTCGTGGCCTGGAGCAGCATCCTCATGGGGGTGCTGTATTTCGAGGTCTCCAGCTACCTGAACAAACTTACCCGTCACTCCATGCTGCAGCGCCAGCACCTGTTCGCCCACATGAGCGGCAAGCAACTGGACGACGCCCTGATCGCCAGCCAGGCCTTCGAGGAGCGCAGCTTTGACGCCTACGGCCTGTTCGATAGCCAGCTCAACCCGATTGGCGGTACCGTGCGAGCCCTGCCCCCAGAGCTCAAACTGGACGGCAAGATCCATGAGCTGGAACGCTGCCTGGATGCCGACGACCCACGCGTGCCCCGCGACAGCTGCGACGCGGTGGCAATCAAGGTACAGGATGGCCGGTGGCTGGTGCTGGTGCGTGACAATGGCTCGCTGTTCGTGGTTACCCGGATCATCCTGCACGCCCTGCTCTGGGGCATCTCGCTGACCCTGATCCCGGGTTTTGCCGGTTGGTACCTGCTACGGCGCAGGCCGCTCAAGCGTATACGGGCGATCCAGGCCCAGGCCGAACTGATCGTCGCCGGCGACCTGACCCACCGCCTGCCACTGTCGGCCCGCCGCGACGAGCTGGACATGCTTGCGGCGATCGTCAATGCCATGCTCGACCGTATCGAACGGCTGATGCATGAGGTCAAGGGTGTATGCGACAACATTGCCCATGACCTGCGCACACCGCTGACCCGCCTGCGCGCCCAGCTGTACCGTATTCGCCAGCAAAGCGACGTGGATTCTGCGCAAGCCGAAGCGCTGGACCAGGCCATTGGCGAAACCGACACCTTGATGGCGCGCTTTCGCGGGTTATTGCGCATCAGCGAGCTGGAAGACCGTCAGCGCCGTGCCGGCTTCGTCCAGCTTGACCCGCATGAACTGGTGGTAGAACTGCACGATTTTTACCTGCCATTGGCCGAGGATGGCGGCATTCAACTGCAATTGCACCAACCTGCGCAGCTACCGGCGTTGCACGGCGACCGCGAACTGCTGTTCGAGGCCTTGGCGAATCTGGTGGGCAACGCCATCAAGTTCACGCCCGAGGGTGGTCGGGTGCGCATCACCGCCACGCAGGATGACAACGGCGTGCACTTGGCGATTGAGGATAGCGGGCCTGGTATTCCCGAAGAAGAGCGAACGGCCGTGCTGAAACGGTTCTATCGCAGCGATGAAGGCCACCGCCATGCCGGCTTCGGGCTGGGGTTGTCGATCGTGGCGGCAATCGTCGACCTGCATGGGTTCGGGCTGGAGATTGGCGAAAGCGAATTGGGTGGGGCCAGGCTGGTATTGCACTGCCCGCTTGCGGATCTAGGCAAGTAAAAGCTGGGGCCGCTTTGCGGCCCTTCGCGGGCACGCCCGCTCCCACAAGTTGGCGCGACATTTGGACTGCCCCCAAGAAGTTGGACACTAATCCAACCCTTGGGGGATCTATGGGTAAGTACACCGAGCAATTCAAGCTCACAGCGATCACAGCCTACCTGGACGG